>NZ_CP106793.1:3600000-4293750 GCF_025642135.1 Streptomyces cynarae
ATGGACGGGCTGCTCCTCGTACTGCGGCGCGATGTGCCCTCAGCTTGGCAGACTGTCGTACTCCGGGGAGGGTCAGGGGAAGGACGGTCGGCGTGAGTGAGCTAGTGACGGGTGAGGCGGTGGCGCTGGAGCTGCGCCCCGCGAAGCTGCCGAGCCGGGCGCTGGCCGTGTTGCTCGACCTGGTGGTGGCCGTGCTCGTCTACGTCCTTGTGATGATCGCCCTGGTGGCGTCCACGTCCGGCCTTGACGAGGCCGCGCAGACCGCGGTGTCGATCGCCGCCTTCGTCCTCGTGCCGGTGGGCGGGCCGATCGCGGTGGAGACGCTGAGCCATGGGCGTTCGCTGGGCAAGCTGGCGTGCGGGCTGCGGGTGGTGCGGGACGACGGGGGGCCGATCCGGTTCCGGCACGCGTTGGTACGGGGCGCGGTCGGTGTGGTCGAGATCCTCACGACCTTCGGGGTCGTGGCGTGCATCGCCTCGCTGGTGTCGGCACGGGGGCGGCGGCTCGGTGACGTGTTCGCGGGCACGCTCGTGGTGCGCGAGCGGGTGCCCGCCGGCCGTGCGTCCTTCGTGCCTCCGCCGCCGCCGTGGCTGGCCGGGCGGTTCTCCGCGCTCGACCTCTCGGCCGTTCCGGACGGGCTGTGGTTGGCGATCCGGCAGTACCTGACCCGGATGCACCAGCTGGATCCGCAGGTGGGCTGGACGATGGCGGAACGTCTCGCCGCGGACCTGGCGGCTCGTACGGGCGTGCCGACACCGCCCGGGGTGCCGCCGGCCGCTTATCTGGCTGCGGTGGTGCAGGAACGGCAGGCACGGGAGGCCCGGCGGGCCTCCGGCGGCTGGGGGGCTGTCGAGGCCGTCGAAGGTGGTCCGCAGGCCGGCGCCGCAGCTCAGCAGCCCTACGCCGCGCCCCAGGCCCCGGTGCCCGTGGCCCCCGTGACCCCGCAGGACCAGCAGCCGGCACCGACGCCGCCCATGCGGCCGACTCCACCCGAACCGCCGGCTCGGCCCTCCACCGGCTTCGCGCCGCCCGGGTGACCGCGGTCACCGCCGGGTCGCTGTCATGGAAACACCGACGGCGGCGACTGGAGGTCCTCCAGCTCGATGCCCGGTGCCGCCAGCACCACGTCCCCTGCGATGTGGACAGTGTGCCGCTCGCCCGTGTCCAGGGCTGTGACCTGGTATTCGTCCACGATGAGGGGGGCGTTGTCAGTGGTGTGTGCTTCTCTTCCGATCAGGGCCCAGGACTGGTCCACGGTGCGCGGGGCGAGGACCGGATCGGTGAAGGCGACGAGGCGTACGCGCGTCGCGGAGGAAGAGGGGGTGAGGCGCAGAAGACGGGCGGTGGCGACGAGGAACGCGGGGGATGCGCCGGTGAAGGCGTGGGCGCGGACATTGCCTTCGGTGGCATGGGTGCCGGTGGGGTCGGTGCGGACCCAGGTGACGCCGTCGAGGGCGGCGCCCCGCACCTGCCAGCTCGAGGCGTGGAGTTCGAGGCGGATGGGGCGGCCGAGCTCGTCGAGGGCCAGGTCGACGGAGCCTGCGTGATCGCCGGAGGGGGTGGTCAGTTGGGAGACATAGCGCCAGCCGGTGGGGCCCGGCGCGCACTGGAAGTGTTCTTCGGCGAGGAGGGTCTGGTCGTGCGGATCGTGGAGCGAATATCTGCCGCGGGGCATGAGGGTCCTGGGGCTTGACGGGGCCGGTCCGCCCAGTGGTCCGGAAGGGCCCAGTGTGTGGAAAGGGGGCAGGCCCCCGGCACGGGGGTGCGGGGGCCTGCCTTCGGACCGGGGCTCGGTCAGTAGCGGTAGTGGTCCGGCTTGTACGGGCCTTCGACCTCGACGCCGATGTACGCCGCCTGCTCGGGGCGGAGCTCGGTCAGCTTCACGCCGAGCGCGTCCAGGTGGAGACGGGCGACCTTCTCGTCGAGGTGCTTGGGCAGCACATACACGCCGGTCGGGTACGCGTCGGGCTTGGTGAACAGCTCGATCTGGGCCAGCGTCTGGTCCGCGAAGGAGTTGGACATCACGAACGAGGGGTGACCGGTGGCGTTGCCCAGGTTCAGCAGACGGCCCTCGGAGAGGACGATGATCTTCTTGCCGTCGGGGAAGGTCCAAGTGTGGACCTGCGGCTTGACCTCGTCCTTGACGATGCCGGGGACCTTGGCCAGGCCGGCCATGTCGATCTCGTTGTCGAAGTGGCCGATGTTTCCGACGATCGCCTGGTGCTTCATCCTGGCCATGTCACCGGCCATGATGATGTCCCGGTTGCCGGTCGTGGTGACGAAGATGTCGGCCTTGTCGACGACCTCGTCCAGCGTCGTGACCTGGTAGCCGTCCATCGCCGCCTGCAGCGCGCAGATCGGGTCGATCTCGGTGACGATCACGCGGGCGCCCTGACCGCGCAGGGACTCCGCGCAGCCCTTGCCCACATCGCCGTAACCGCAGACGACCGCCGTCTTGCCACCGATGAGGGTGTCCGTGGCGCGGTTGATGCCGTCGATCAGGGAGTGGCGGCAGCCGTACTTGTTGTCGAACTTCGACTTGGTGACGGCGTCGTTGACATTGATCGCCGGGAACAGGAGGGTGCCCTCGCGCTGCATCTCGTACAGGCGGTGGACACCGGTCGTGGTCTCCTCGGTCACCCCGCGGATCTCGGACGCCAGCCGGGTCCACTTCTGCGGGTCCTCACCCAGGGTGCGGGTCAGCAGCTGGAGGATGACGCGGTGCTCTTCGGACTCGGCCGTCTCGGGCGAGGGGACCTTTCCGTCCTTCTCGTACTCGACGCCCTTGTGGACCAGCAGGGTGGCGTCACCGCCGTCGTCGAGGATCATGTTCGGGCCACCGGTGGGGCTGTCCGGCCACGTCAGCGCCTGCTCCGTGCACCACCAGTACTCCTCGAGCGTCTCCCCCTTCCACGCGAAGACCGGGATGCCCTGCGGGTCGTCGGGCGTGCCGTTCGGCCCGACGGCGATGGCGGCGGCCGCGTGGTCCTGGGTGGAGAAGATGTTGCAGGACGCCCAGCGGACCTGCGCGCCGAGAGCGGCGAGGGTCTCGATGAGGACGGCGGTCTGGACGGTCATGTGCAGAGAGCCGGTGATACGGGCGCCGGCCAGGGGCTGCACCCCGGCGTACTCCCTGCGGATCGCCATCAGGCCCGGCATCTCGTGCTCGGCGAGGGTGATCTCCTTGCGGCCGAACTCGGCCAGAGAAAGGTCGGCGACCTTGAAGTCCTGTCGGTTCTCGACAGTCGTCATTGCGAGCTGCTCCTCGGGGTTGGGTCGAGGTGGGTACGGCTGGTCTGCGCGGCGGCGGGCACAGGCGTGCCCGAGGACACAGGCATGCCCACGTGCGCGCAGCGCAGTCCGTCGGAGGCCCTCTCTCCCTCGGCCGGCCCGTCCTGGACCGCCCGACCGCCATCAGCAGCGACGTCTGGCTCCGTTCCAAGCTACACCGGAGGACCCAGCCGTCCCCAGTCCGCCTCGGAAGACGTCCGATTGCCTGCGGACGGCATCACGGGAGCGGGCCGTGTGATCGGGGCCCTCACGTGGTCCGGTCGGTCCGTCACGGCTCGGCGGTGTGATCAGTGTCCGGTGCTCGGTCCCGGGCCGCCGGGCGTCGCCTCGGGGTCCGGGCCCTTGGTGGCCTCGGCCTCGCTGTAGATGTCGGGCTCGAGGTAGATGACGCGGGCGATGGGGACGGCGGCGCGGATGCGGGCCTCGGCGGCGTTGATCGCGGAGGCGACCTGGGCGGCCGTGTCGTCGTGCTGCACGGCGATCTTGGCGGCGATGAGCAGTTCCTCGGGGCCCAGGTGGAGTGTGCGCATGTGGATGAGGCCGGTGACCGTCTCGCCGTCGACGATCGCCGCCTCGATCTGCTTGACCACGTCGACGCCCGCGGCCTCGCCGAGGAGCAGGGACTTGGTCTCGGCGGCGAGGACCAGGGCGATCAGGACGAGGAGGACACCGATGCAGACGGTGCCGATGCCGTCCCAGATGCCGTCGCCGGTGAGCAGGGCGAGGCCGACGCCGCCGAGGGCGAGGACCAGACCGATGAGTGCGCCGAAGTCCTCCAGGAGGACGACCGGCAGCTCCGGGGCCTTGGCCCGGCGGATGAACTGCGCCCAGGAGAGCTTGCCGCGCAGTTCGTTGGACTCCTTTATCGCCGTGCGGAAGGAGAAGCCCTCCGCGATGATCGCGAAGATGAGGACGCCCACCGGCCAGTACCAGTTCTCCAGGGCGTGCGGGTGCCGGATCTTCTCGTAGCCCTCATAGATGGCGAACATGCCGCCGATGGAGAAGAGGACGATGGAGACGAGGAAGGCGTAGATGAACCGCTCGCGGCCGTAGCCGAACGGGTGCTGCGGGGTCGCCTCGCGCCGGGCGCGCTTGCCGCCGATCAGCAGCAGGAACTGGTTGCCGGAGTCGGCGAGCGAGTGGACGCCCTCCGCGAGCATCGACGACGAGCCGCTGAAGGCGAACGCGACGAACTTCGATGCCGCGATCGCGAGGTTGGCGCCGAGTGCCGCCACGATCGCCCTGGTGCCGCCTGACGCGCTCATGTGTTCGCGTTGTCCCTTCGTAACCGTCGCGCCCGGGACGACGTACCGTACGCCGTCCGGGGCTTTGCCCGTCCTTTGCCGGTGGGCCATTGTTGCAGCAGGCTCCGACAGCGGTGCGCCGGGCCGGGACCGTGACGGCGCCCGGCCCGGGGCCGGGCTCCGGTGTCAGGCGGCGACCGTGGCCCGGAAGACCGTGCCGGCCCCGGACACCTCGGCCTTGTCCTCCGCAGGTACGAACACCGACTCGCCGGGCGCTAGCACCTGGTCGCCCGCGCGGACGGAACCGGCCGTGCACAGCAGGATCTGCGGGGTCGCGCGCGTGAGGTCGTGCGGGGCGGCGCCCTCGGTCACCACGTACCGGGACAGGCGGAACTCGTCGATCGGGGTCTCGTAGACCTCCTCGCCGTCCGCGGAGGCCTCCGGGCGCAAAACGCCGGGGTCGCTCGCCTCGAAGCGGACGATCCGCAGCAGTTCGGGGACGTCGACGTGCTTGGGGGTCAGGCCGCAGCGCAGGACGTTGTCGGAGTTGGCCATGATCTCGACCCCGAGGCCGCTCAGGTAGGCGTGCGGGACGCCGGCGCCGAGGTAGAGGGCCTCGCCCGGCTGCAGTCGGACGTGGTTGAGCAGCATCGCGGCGATCACACCCGGGTCACCGGGGTAGTGGTGGGCGATGTCGGCGTACGGGGCGTAGGCGCCGCCGAGGCGGGCGCAGGCGGCCGCCGCCTCGGTGACCGTGTGGGTCATCTCCTCGGGGTCGGCGCTCAGCACGGCGGTGAGGACCTCGCGCAGGGCGGCGTCCTCGGGATGGGCGTGCAGCACGTCGACGTACGGCTTGAGGGAGTCGACGTCGAGTCCGGCGAGCAGGTCGGCGGCGGCGTCGGGGGCCCGGAAGCCGCACAGGCCGTCGAACTCGGTGAGGGCGCAGATCAGTTCGGGCTTGTGGTTGGCGTCCTTGTAGTTGCGGTGGGCCGCATCCACCGGGATGCCGCGGCGCTCCTCGTCGGCGTAGCCCGCCTTCGCCTGCTCCAGGTCGGGGTGGACCTGGAGGGAGAGCGGGGCGCCGGCGGCGAGGATCTTCAGCAGGAACGGCAGCCGGGGGCCGAACCGGGCGAGAGTCCGCTGTCCCAGCTCGCTCTCGGGTGCTTTGTCGATCACCTCGTTGAGCGGGCCGCGCGGGGTGCGCGACGGCGCGCCCGGGTGGGCGCCCATCCACATCTCCGCCTGCGGTTCACCGGTCGGCGCCACGCCGAGGAGCCGGGGGATGGCGGTGGTCGAACCCCAGGCGTAGGGGCGGATGGTGTTGTCGAGGCGATCCATGAGTTTTCTTCGTCTCCGTACGTACGCTCCCGGTCGGCGCCGCTCTGGACGGGTCGACCGGTGCGCGCTGGTCAGATGGTGTGAGCCTAGTGCTGTGGCCGAAAGGTCTGCGGTGGACCTCTCCGGTGACAGCGCCAGGTCAGGCCCCGAAGGCGAGCGCCACGTAAACGGCGGCGAAATCCGTGATGGCGATCAGTTCCGCGAGGGTCTCCAGCTCGTCGCCGTCCTCGGGTTCGAGTTCGCTGATCGCCGTGTCGTGGCTGAGGGCCAGGTCTCGGGCGGCGGGGGCGGCGCTCAGGCCGCCGATGGGACGGTCCCGCAGGAGTACCACGCGCGCGTGCAGGGCTTGTGCCTCCTCGACGCGGTCGCGGAAGAAGTCGTCGGGGTCGGCGCCCGCGGCGAGTGGGCCGGAGAGCAGCACGCCGTGCGCGGCGAGTGCTTCCGGCAGCTGCGCGGTGAGCGCGGGACGGCCGCCAGCTCGGCGAGCGCGGCGGTGAAGCGGCGGCCGGCGGGTGCGGCGGAGACGCCTTCCGTCCAGATCACCGGGAGCGCTTCGGCGAGTTCGGCGGCGAGGCTCTTGGCGGGGTTGCTGTAGGTGGCGATGGCCGGGCCGCAGCGTTCGGCGACCTGGTCGAGGCGGTCGGCGACCTTCTCCAGGGCGTCGGGCGGCGCGGAGAGCAGGCCGGTGCGGTCCAGGAGGGCGAGCAGCGGGGTGAGCAGGGCCCACAGGACGCCGGGCGCGGAGGCGGCGAGGGGTTCCTCCTGCTCGTACGGGGCGGTCGCCATGGGCACGAACAGGCCGTGGGCGGCGGTCACCGCCTCCGTGATCGGAGAGCGGGCGGGGGCCACGGCGACGACGGTGCAGCCGCGGCGGTAGGCCTGCTCGACCAGGATGCCGAGGCCGGGTTCGGAGCCGTCGGGTGTGGCGATGAGCAGCAGGTCGACGGGCCCGGCCCAGCCGGGCAGCTCCCAGCGCAGGGCGCCGGCGGCGGGGGCGACGCCGGTGGGGTGGATGCGGACGACCGGGCAGGCGGCGCCGGCGAGGGTGCCGAGCAGTTCGGCGACGCCCACGGAGGCGGTGCCGGGGCCCGCGATGAGCACGGCTCGGGGCGGCCGTCGGGCCTCAGGTCGTTGACCCCCGCCTCGGTGGCGAACCGCACGGCCGTGCGGACCCGGGCACCTGCCTCGGCGGCGCCCCGGAGCAGTCCGCGTCGGTCGGCGCGCGCCAGCGCCTCGGGGTCGTCGAGCAGCGATTCGTCGAGCATGGGCGGCAGCCTCCGATCGCCGGGTGCGTCAGGCGGGGCGGCGGGCTTCGTCGACGAGCAGGACCGGGATGCCGTCCCGGACGGGGTAGGCGAGGCCGCAGTCCTGGCCGGTGCAGACCAGCTCGCTCTCCTCCTCCTTGAGCGGTGCGTGGCACGCCGGGCAGGCGAGGATCTCGAGGAGTCCGGCTTCGAGCGGCATGACGGGTCCCTTCGGGCTGGTGCGCTTGGCCTGGTCAGACTACCGCTGCGGGCGGCGGCATGCGGGGGTTGGCCGGGGCGGGCGCTGCCGTGCGCCCGCCCCGCCCGGCGCGGCGTGTGGTGGGGCGTCAGGCGCGGATGATCTCCAGTGCCTCGTCCCGGATCTTCGCCATGGTCGCCTCGTCCCTCGCCTCGGCGTTCAGGCGCAGGAGCGGTTCGGTGTTGGACGGGCGGACGTTGAACCACCAGTCGGCGGAGGAGACGGTCAGGCCGTCCAGCTCGTCCAGTTCGATGCCCTCGCGGCCCTCGTAGGCGGCCTTGATGGCGGCGAGGCGGCCCTTCTGGTCGTCGACCGTGGAGTTGATCTCGCCGGAGCCCGCATAGCGGTCGTACTCGGCCACGAGCTGGGAGAGCGGGCCCTCCTGGCCGCCGAGGGCCGCGAGGACGTGGAGCGCGGCGAGCATGCCCGTGTCGGCGTTCCAGAAGTCCTTGAAGTAGTAGTGCGCGGAGTGCTCGCCGCCGAAGATGGCGCCGGTGCGGGCCATCTCGGCCTTGATGAAGGAGTGGCCGACGCGGGTGCGGACCGGCGTGCCGCCGTTCTCCCGGACGACCTCGGGCACCGACCAGGAGGTGATCAGGTTGTGGATGACCGCGCCCTTGCCGCCGTGCTTGGCCAGTTCCCGGGCTGCGACCAGCGCGGTGATCGCGGACGGGGTGACCGGGTCGCCGTGCTCGTCGACGACGAAGCAGCGGTCCGCGTCGCCGTCGAAGGCGATGCCGATGTCGGCGCCCTCTTCGCGCACCCGCTTCTGCAGGTCGACGATGTTCTTCGGGTCGAGCGGGTTGGCCTCGTGGTTCGGGAAGGTGCCGTCCAGCTCGAAGTACATGGGAACCAGGTCGACGGGCAGCCCGGCGAGGACGGTCGGCACGGTGTGGCCGCCCATGCCGTTGCCGGCGTCCACGACGACCTTCAGTCGGCGGATGGAGGTCAGGTCGGCGAGCGAGCGCAGGTACGCCGCGTAGTCGTCCAGCGTGTCGCGCTGGGTGATCGTGCCCGGCGTCTCCACGGGCTGCGGCGCCTCCCCGTCCAGCCACTCCTCGACCAGAGCGCGGATCTCGGCGAGGCCCGTGTCCTGGCCGACGGGCGCGGCGCCCGCGCGGCACATCTTGATGCCGTTGTACTTCGCCGGGTTGTGCGAGGCGGTGAACATGGCGCCCGGCAGGTTCAGCGCGCCCGACGCGTAGTACAGCTGGTCCGTCGAGCACAGGCCGATCTCGGTGACGTCCGCACCGCGTCCGGCGGCTCCACGCGCGAAGGCGTCCGCCAGGCCCGGGGAGGAGGGCCGCATGTCGTGGCCGATCACGATCGCGTCCGCACCGGTCACCTGGGCGAAAGCCGCGCCGAACAGCTCGGCCAGCGTCTCGTCCCACTGGTCCGGGACCACCCCGCGTACGTCGTACGCCTTCACGATCTGCGACAGATCAGCAGCCACGGCCAACCCTCCTGAGTTCTCAACGATGCCCCCAAATTACCTGCTGGAGCCGGTGCCCAGCCGCGGGCCCCCGGGGTCCGCCCAACAGTTCGAACGGAGTTCATACCGGATATCACCGGCACGCAGGTACGCGGAACCGCACCTGACAGGGGCAGGGAGTGCGATCAGGGGGTGCAAAGGAGGGGTGACGAGGAGGGGTGGACGCTCAGTTGTCGGGTGAGCGCAGGACGCGCAGATGGCCGCGGCGTGCGACCTCCATCGGGTCGGCCGTACGGGCGCTGCCGCCGCCGCCCGCCTCGGCCGTGCGCTGGTGCGGGCGGGCCGCCTCGCGGACCGCGTTGGCCAGCGCCTCGAGGTCGTCGCCGCTCGGGCGCGTGGGGGCCGATCCGTCCAGCAGCCGGACGACCTCCCAGCCGCGCGGCGCGGTCAGCCGCTCGGAGTGCTCGGCGCACAGGTCGTAGCAGTGGGGTTCGGCGTAGGTGGCGAGCGGGCCGAGGACCGCGGTCGAGTCGGCGTAGACGTACGTCAGCGTCGCGACGGCGGGTCGGCCGCAAGCGGTGCGCGAACAGCGACGTACAGGGCTCACGACGTTGGACGGTACCGCACTCTTGAGCGGGCCGCGACGACTCTCCCCCAGGTCACTCCACCGTGTCGTGCTGTGAAACACCCCACACCCCCTTTCGGGGCCGCTTGGCTGACCTGCGCGGACAGCCCATGACGAGATACCGGACAGCTCTGAAAGCGGTCACCACTTGGTACAAACCTCGTCAAAGTTCATGAGCTCGACGGTCCCGGAGGGATACGGAATCGAGCCCAAGCTTGGCTGGAATGGTCATCCGGCGACATGCCGTGTGGCCTCCGCTCGCCCGGGGCCGGACCGTCCGGGGCGAGTCGGCCGGACGGGCGCGGCCGAAGCGGCGTGGGTTCGCGTGGGGCCGAGCGTGGCGTCCCGGCGGGGACTACGCTTCTTTCAGTGATGGACACCCCCGTACCGCCCCGCGCCGCCGCACCCGCGCCCCGCCGCCGTGACCGCCACGGCCGAGGCATGCGCGGCCCCGTCGCACCGCCCCAGGTGCCGCTCTCCGCGAGCCGCGCCGAGGTGTTCGCGGATCTGGTGCAGGACTCCGTGGAGCGCCTGGAGCGGCGCTGGCCGCAACTCGCCGACATCGACTTCCTGGTTCTGGAGGTGCCGCGCCTGGACGGCCCCGGCGCGGGCTGGAGCGACGAGGCCGTACCTCTGGGAGGCACCGTCCCGGCCCGCGACGGCCGCCACGCGCGCGTGGTGGTCTACCGGCGCCCGGTCGAGATCCGGACCAAGGGCCGCGACGAGCGTGCCGCCCTGGTCCACGAGGTGGTCGTGGAGCAGGTGGCGGAGCTGTTGGGTCTGACACCGGAGACGGTGGATCCGCGCTACGGCGAGGACTGAGCCCCGCACCCTCACGGATCCTTCCGCACCCTCACGGATCCTTCCGTCACTTCTCCAGCAGCACCGACAGGTCCTGTCGTGTCTCCGGCACGGCCACCGTGCCCCGGTCGTCCGGCAGGGTCTGCACCGTGAACGCCGACAGCCCCTCGATGGTCGTCTGGAGGGTGCGGGAGGCGTAGACGGGGCCGCCGGAGAGCGTCTCCACGGTGAGCGCGTAGGTGCCCTTCAGGCCGCTCGGCACGGGCACCTCCACGTCCTGTGTCGTGCCACCCTTGATCGTGTACTGCTTCGTCACGGCCGTGCCGCCCTCGCTGCCCGCGGACGCGGTGACCTTGACGGTGGCTGTGGCGCCCGGTGCTGCCAGCGCGAGCGTGGTGCCCTTGGAGCTGTTGTCGGCGACCGACGCACGCGAGCCGACCGGCGCGGTGGCCGGGATGAACGCCGACTCCTGCCCGCCGCCCTTGCCCCGCACCACGCGCAGCGCGGCGACCACCGGGACCGGGGTGTCGCTGGGCGTCAGCACCAGGGAGCCGGCCTCGCCGCGCGTGATGCCGCCGAGGTCCACCGCGGTGGTCATGCCGGCCTTCACGTGCACCGTCTCGTTCCCGGCCGGGGTGATCTCCCCGGAGGGCGAGGCGAGGCGCACCTTGAGGTCGGCGTCGGAGTCACCGGGCGTGAAGACGACCAGACGCACGTCGGTGGCGTCCTTGGGGATGCCGGGCAGCACCAGGGACCCCGCCGGGTCCGTGGAGGCGGGCAGCCAGTCGCCGCCCAGCTTGTCGTCCAGGGCCTGCACGGCGGCGCCGACCCGGCCGCTGCGGACACTGACGTGGACCGTGAGGTCGCTCTCCTTCGCTGCGGTGAGCGTGGACAGCAGAACCGGTTCGCTGGAGTGCGGCTGGACGGTGATGCCCTCGCCGACCGCCGACTTCAGGTTGCCGTCCTTGCCGTACAGCTCGATGTCGACGACCGCGGCGGAGTCGTCGGGGTTGGTCAGGTGCACGTAGTCGGTGCGCGAGGCGGCGGTGCTGGCGCCCGGGAACCAGAACTCGGTGTCGGGTGCGGTGCAGTTGACGCCGAGCAAGCCGCGCCCGGAGCCGGCGGCGACCGCGGTGGTCTCCTGGACCGTCCAGCCGGGCGCGAACCTGCCCGTGGCGGTGCCGATCAGCGCGGGCGTGTCGGCGCCCGAGCCGTCCCCGGTGGCCGGGGTGCCGGGCTGCTTGGGGGTCACTGTCGGCGCGTCGGACTGCTTCTTGCCCTTGCCCTTGCCCGCCTTGCCGCTCTTGCCGGTGTCCGTGCTGTCCGCCGACTGCTCGGCGGCCGCGGTCAGTTGGGCCTTGCCGCTGCCGCCGGTGCCCTGCGCGACCGGCGTGAAGGACGTGTACGAGGTGTCGGCGATGTCCGAGTTGCTCGGCTGGGGACACAGCAGCCGGGTCTGCTCCACCGGCAGCCGTGCGGCCGCCTTCGGGGTGTCGCTGCCGGAGGCGGCCGGCGCGCCGAGTGCCGCGAATCCGGTGACGGCGGCGAGCGCGGTCGCGCCGACGATCAAAGACAGGGTCGTACGGTTCACTGCTGGCTCCCGTCGGGGCGCTCACTGTCGGTGCCGTGCGCCGGGTCGTACGGCGCGGCGTAGCCCTGGGTGTACGTCGGGTCGTACGGCGCCGTGTTGCCGTACCCGTACGGGTCGTACTGGGCGCCCTGATAAGGGTCGGCCTGGTACTGCTGCTGCTCGTAGGCGCCCGGCGCGTACTGCTGGGGGACGCCCTGGTAGTGCTCGCCGCCGTAGGAGCCGTACTCGGTGTCCGCGTAGCCCGTCGTGTCCCACTCCCCGTACGCCGGCTGGTGCGGGACGGCGGCGGGGGGCTCCTGCGGAGGGGCGGGCGGGGTGTCGGCGTCCTGGGCGGGCTCTTCCGCCTCGGCCTGCGCCCGCAGCCGGCGGGCGCGACGGCCCTCGCCGGTGGTGTCCTGGGCGGGCACCACCCGCTCCTCGGGGAGGTCGTCGTCGACGTCACGGCGGCGCCCGGGCAGGGCGAGCACCACCAGGACGACGGCGAGCGCGCCCTGTGCCCACAGCCAGGCGGTGTGGCCGAACGGGGTGTCGTAGGTGACGTCCAGCCTGCCGCCCGATGCGGGCAGTTTGAAGCCCTGGGCCCAGCCGTCCACGGTGGTGGCGGTGAGCGGCTTGCCGTCCAGGGTGGCGGTCCAGTCCCGGTCGGCGGTGTCGGCGATCCGCAGGATGCGGCCCTCGCCGCCCGAGGGGATCGTGGCGTGGATCTCCACGGGCCCGGCCGCGACGGGCTGCGGCGCGCCCGTGCCGCCGACGATCGCGGCGCGGGAGACCTCGTGGTCGACGCGCCACAGGGCGCTGCCGTCCTGCTGGCTGAGCCGGGTCAGGCCGGGTGTGGCGTCCAGGATGCGGCTGATGTCGCGGGGCGCGCCCTTGCGGACGAGGACGTAGCGCACGGCGAAGCCGCCGAGTTCGTCGGCCTGGTCGGCGCCGGAACCCGCGACGAGGTTGGCGACGACCTTGTCGAGCTGCTTGTTCTCGCCGTCCTCGGCGGCGAGTTCGCCGTCGCCCAGGCGGGCGCCGGAGCCGCGGACCAGGGTGTAGCCCACGCGCACGGTGGATTCGCCGTCGAGGACGAGAGTGCGGGCCTGGTCACTGGTGCCGCTCTCCTCGGCGACGAACGCGGGCACCTGCACGGGGTCGCGCCGCTCCAGCGGCCCGTCCGCGCCGCGGATCATCCACCCGGCGGCGATGAGCAGTGGCCCGGCCGCGGACGCGAACGCGATGAGCGCGGCGACGGGCTGGCGCCAGCCGAAGCTCTGCTCGGCCACGCGAGCACGTGCGCCGTCCGCACCGACCGCCGCGGCGGCCAGCAGCGCGAGGCCGTAGGCGAGGGTCGCTGGTCCGGCCCAGGCGGAGCGGTTGGACAGGACCGCGAAGACGAGCGCCACCAGGGCGGCCGCCCACGCCGTCCAGACGGCGGCCTGGCGCTCGCCGCGCATCAGGGCGGCCAGCGCGGCGAGGACGACGCCGATGAGCATGAGCCCGCTGACCGTCCCCGGTCCGCCCGGGCTGGCGCCGAGCAGGTCCGAGGCGGAGGCCGCACTCGCGCCGTACGCCAGACCGGCCTCCTTGAAGAAGCCGAACGGCAGCAGCGACAGCGACCAGGGGGCGAGCAGCAGCAGCGGGGTGCCGACCTGGGCGAGGAAGCGCAGACCGTAGGCGACGATGTCGTCGCGGCGCACGACGAGCAGCGCGACGCCCAGGACCACGGCGATCGGCCACACGATCGGGGTGAACGCGGTGGTGATCGTCAGCAGGAGTGCGTAGGCCCAGGTGGCGCGCCAGCTGCCACGCGCACCGGAGGCGTGGGCGAGACCGCTGGCCGCGATGCCCGCGCGCGCGATGAGCGGCAGCAGGACCGCGAGGGCCGCGGTGCCGATGCGGCCGCCGGCGAGGGCGCCGGTGGCGGCGGGCAGGAAGGCGTAGGCGACGGACGCCCACGCGCGCAGCAGCCGCGACTCGACGAGGGGACGCGAGGCGAAGTACGCGGTGAACCCGGCGAGCGGCACCGAGCAGACGAGCAGCACCGTGACCGCGAGACCGGTGGAGCCGAGCAGCACCGAGGCGAGCAGGGCGACGAGTGCCAGATAGGGCGGCGCGGAATGCGTACCGCCGGCGCCCACCGGATGCCAGGCGTCGAGATAGCGCGACCACAGCTCGGAGGAGTCGGCGGGCGCGGGCAGCAGCGCGCCGCCCGCGAGCGCGCCGCCGCCGAGCAGCGCGCGGCAGGCGACGAGCGAGACGAGCAGGAGGACGCCGAAGAGCACCGGTCCGGGCTTGCGGGCGATGCGCTTGAGTCGGGCGAACTGTTCGACCTCCAGGAAGTCGGCGTCGTCGCCTCCGGGTCCGGACTCCAGGCCGCCGCCGTGCCGGCCGGCCGAGGACACCTCGGGGTCGGAGCGGCCCACCAGGTTGCTCGCGACCTGTTCGACGGTGGCCCGGACGGTCGCTCCGGGTGGCGGGAACAACGCGCGCAGCTCGCCCTTGTCGACCTGCGGGCGGCCGCGCCTGCGGCGCCCGGCGATGATCCGCTCGGGCCGCAGCAGTGTCCCCAGCAGGCCGCGGATCTCGTCGAGGGCCTGCCCGGGCACCTTGCCGACGAGGTACGCCACCGTGCGTAGCAGGGTGCCGAGCACCAGACGGAGCAAGATCCAGGGCAGCTGTGCGGAACGGGCGTTGACGAGGAGGGTATAGACGGCGCCCGCCTTGTCGACCTTGTGCGGGGAGGCCGCGGTGCGGCCCACGCAGTCGACGGTGCGGCGCTCGCGGGAGGCCGCCTCGGCGTGTCGTACGACCGCGTCGGGGGCGACGAGGACGCGGTGGCCGGCGGCCTGGGCGCGCCAGCACAGGTCGACGTCGTCACGCATCAGGGGCAGGTTCCGGTCGAATCCGCCGAGCTGATCGAAGACATCACGCCGGATCAGCATGCCGGCGGTGGACACGGACAGTACCGGGCGGATGTGGTCGTGCTGGCCCTGGTCCTGTTCACGGCGGTCCAGGCCGGTCCAGCGACGGCCGGAGTTGGCGATGGTGACGCCGACCTCGAGCAGCTGCCGGCGGTCGTACCAGCCGCGGAGCTTCGGGCCGACGACGGCGACCTCGCGACCCAGCTCGGCCTCGTGCTCCACGACGCGCAACAGCTCGGCCAGTGCGCCCGGTTCGGGGGCGCAGTCGTCGTGCAGGAGCCACAGCCACTGCACCGGCTCGCCGTACGGCAGCTCGGGCATGTCGTAGGCCTCGTCCCGCCAGGTGCGGGTCACGGGGTCCCAGCCGCTGGGGCGCTTGAGGTACGGCAGGTCGTCCGGGGTCGGTACGGGCGCGGAGCGGTTCGCCTCCTCGACGGCCTGGCCGAAACCGGTGCGCCGGGCCAGGTGCAGGACGCGGTCGGGGCCGAGGGCGTCGGTGAGCAGCTGGGCGGAGTCGTCAGCGCTGCCGGTGTCGGCCGCCACGGCGTTCTGCACGGGGCGCTCCTGGCCGAGCAGCCCTGCGAGCGCGTCGGGCAGCCAGCGGGCGCCGTCGTGGGCGACGAGCACCGCGGTGACCACGTGACGCGGGAACTCTGGTGGAGACGGGTCGTGTTGGACCGCCGTATGGCTGTGCACGGACATCGAGGTACGGGCCCCGGTTCGTTGGACTGCGGTGGACGCCTGTGCCCCGGGGGGCAGCGGGACGTCTCGGACGGAGGCCCACACTAACGGCTGGACAAGATCACGGCCCGCCGCCTGTGGACAACCCACCTGCGACGGGCCATTCGTTACGAAAGGATGTGCGGCTTTTCGCCGCTCGCCGGGCGAGCCGGCCGCCACACCCGCGTGCGACTGCTTTACGACGTCCTGAACGACTCTTTTCGGGCAGTGTCGACGGTGACCACGGCGACGTCAGACGGCGGCCTTCTTCAGACGGCGGCGCTCACGCTCGGACAGGCCGCCCCAGATGCCGAACCGCTCGTCGTTGGCGAGCGCGTACTCGAGGCACTCGGAGCGAACCTCGCAGGCGAGGCAGACCTTCTTGGCCTCGCGGGTGGAGCCGCCCTTCTCGGGAAAGAAGGACTCGGGGTCGGTCTGGGCGCACAGCGCGCGCTCCTGCCAGCCGAGTTCCTCGTCCGCGTCGTCGACCAGCAGTTGCTGCACCAGCTCGGTCATGTGCGCCCCTCGTCTGTCTTTCGCGTCCCCGTGATGTAGCCGTTACCGAATCCGGCTGAACGACACGAGTGAAATTACAAGTGTGCCGATCCGGGCCAGTCAAGCCGAGATCTGCTATTGGGCCCCTTATTCACTCTGCGGAACCAAGGCTATGCGGAAAGTGTTCAAATCGGCATAAACCCTGACAGCCTGTGGGGGCCCAGGTGGCCCTGTCACCCCTCACCGAGAAGGACGCCCAGCAGTTCGATCTCGTTCCGACACGCACGCCGAAGCGAACCGGATCACATTCGGATCACGAGATCGCAACGACGTCCACGCGCCCGGCGGTGCGCCATGTGTCCCCCCGACCGCGCTGAACAAACCTTTCCTCTGCAGGATGAACCGGATGAGGTGAAACAGCTCCCACATGGCGGACGTCAAGTTGACAGGGGAAGGTGTGAACCGATGTGCTAGTGGGCATGCTCGCGAACTCGGCACTCACCCAGACCCGCACCGCCGGGTCCCACGGTGCTGCCCGCGCTCGCTGTAGCTGTTGCTGTTCCGGCTGTTGAGCCTTCCCCCGCGCTCCGGCCGCTCCCGGGTCCACATGGCCCGGCTGCAGTTCCCTCCGCCCGCACCAGGGCTCGCGTCATGCCCGTGACCCGGGTGGACGACACGCGACACCCCACCCCCCGCACTCTCCCGCCGAGGAACCACCGCATCCATGAACAGCGACAGCGACCTCCAGATCGCCGGCGACATCCTGGAAGTACCGCACCTGCTTCAGCCGCCACGCGAGCACCCGGTCACCGTGGCCGAGTTCGCCGGGCTCGCCCGCTCCATCGCCGCCGACCGCTCCCGGTGGGAGGACCTGGTCCGGTACGACGCGACCTCCCGCTGGTACCACCGGCTGCAGACCGGACCCGGCTACGAGGTGTGGCTGCTGTCCTGGGTTCCCGGGCAGGGCAGCGGGCTGCACGATCACGGGCGCTCCTCGGGCGTACTGACCGTCCTGCACGGCGCACTCACGGAGCGCACGGAGCGCGGCACGCGCGCACTGCGCACGGGGGCGCAGCGCGTGTTCGCGCCCGGCTACGTACACGAAGTGGTGAACGACGCGCTGGAACCGGCGGTCAGCCTGCACGTCTACTTCCCCGGGCTGACGGAGATGCCGATGCACACCAGGGCGTGCACGGCGGAGCGCGGCACGGTGGACACGGTCACGGCCTGAGAGCCCCCGGAAGGAAGAAGAGGAGCCCCGGCGGAAGGGGAGCCCGGCGGCGGCCGGGACCCGCCCGGTGCCGGGCGGCGTCGCGGGTGTCACCGCCGGGTCACGCGTTGTCGCAGGCGCCTGCAAGACTGCATCCATGCGCATTGTGGTTCTGGCAGGCGGCATCGGCGGTGCTCGGTTTCTGCGGGGTCTGAAGCGGGCCGTGCCCGACGCGGAGATCACCGTCATCGGCAACACCGGCGACGACATCCACCTCTTCGGGCTGAAGGTCTGCCCGGACCTCGACACGGTGATGTACACGCTCGGCGGCGGCATCAACGAGGAACAGGGCTGGGGCCGGGCCGACGAGACCTTCCATCTCAAGGAGGAACTCGCGGCGTACGGCGTCGGGCCGGAGTGGTTCGGGCTCGGTGACCGCGACTTCGCCACGCACATCGTGCGGACCCAGATGCTGGGCGCGGGCTACCCGCTGAGCGCGGTGACGGAGGCGCTGTGCGACCGCTGGAAGCCGGGGGTCCGGCTCATCCCCATGTCGGACGACCGCGTCGAGACCCATGTCGCCGTCACCCTGCCCGACAGCGGCCCAGCCGCGGGCTCGGGCGAGCGCAAGGCGATCCACTTCCAGGAGTACTGGGTGCGGCTGCGCG
Source organism: Streptomyces cynarae (assembly GCF_025642135.1). Taxonomy (NCBI): domain Bacteria; kingdom Bacillati; phylum Actinomycetota; class Actinomycetes; order Kitasatosporales; family Streptomycetaceae; genus Streptomyces; species Streptomyces cynarae. Next base: position 3,617,825 of record NZ_CP106793.1, read on the forward strand.
CCTCCGTCCCGGCCGAGGCGGTCGTGCCGGTCGGCGCCGAGCAGGCGAAACCCGCGCCGGGTGTCCTGGAGGCGATCGCCGAGGCGGACGTGATCCTCTTCCCGCCGTCCAACCCCGTCGTCTCCATCGGCACGATCCTCGCGGTCCCCGGCATCCGGGAGGCCATCGCGGACGCCGGGGTCCCGGTGGTGGGACTGTCCCCCATCATCGGTGACGCTCCGGTGCGCGGGATGGCCGACAAGGTGCTCGCCGCGGTCGGCGTGGAGTCCACGGCCGCGGCGGTGGCCGAGCACTACGGCTCGGGGCTGCTGGACGGCTGGCTCGTCGACACGGTCGACGCGGCCGCCGTGGAGCGCGTGGAGACGGCGGGCATCCGCTGCCGCGCGGTACCGCTGATGATGACGGACCTGGAGGCGACGGCGCGGATGGCCCGGGAGGCCCTCGCGCTGGCGGAGGAGGTGCGGGGGGCTTGAGCGGCGGGCTTTCCATGGATGCCGGGGCCGGTGGCGGGACTCCCGTCGCGGCGCCCGCCTACCGGGTCTGGGCGCTTGCGGGGCTGCCGGAGATCCGTCAGGGCGACGACCTCGCCAAGGTGATCGCCGCGGCCGAGCCGGGGCTCGTCGACGGCGACGTCCTGCTCGTCACCTCCAAGATCGTCTCGAAGGCGGAGGGACGCGTCGTCCGGGCGGACGACCGGGAGGCCGCCATCGACGCGGAGACCGTGCGGGTCGTGGCCCGACGCGGTCCGCTCAGGATCGTGGAGAACCGGCAGGGCCTGGTGATGGCCGCCGCCGGTGTCGACGCCTCCAACACCCCGGCGGGCACCGTGCTGTTGCTGCCCGAGGATCCCGACGCGTCCGCGCGCGCCATCCGCGAGGGCCTGCGGGACACGCTCGGCGTGGAGGTCGGCGTGATCGTCACGGACACCTTCGGGCGGCCCTGGCGCACCGGGCTCACCGACGTCGCCATCGGGGCCGCGGGCGTACGGGTCCTCGACGACCTGCGCGGCGGCACGGACGCGCACGGCAACCGTTGAGCGCGACCGTCGTCGCCACCGCCGACGAGCTGGCGGCCGCGGGCGACCTGGTCAAGGGCAAGGCAGCCGGGCTGCCCGTCGCGGTGGTCCGCGGGCTGCCGCACGTGGTGACCGGTGACCACGGCGACGGCGCGCGGGCGATGGTGCGCGGTGCGCGCGACGACATGTTCCGGCTGGGCACGTCCGAGGCGGTACGGGAGGCGGTGGTCCAGCGGCGTACGGTGCGCGCGTTCACCGACGAGCCCGTCGACCCCGGTGCCGTGCGCCGTGCGGTGGCCGCCGCCGTGACGGCTCCTGCGCCGCACCACACCACACCGTGGCGGTTCGTGCTGCTGGAGTCCGAGGAGTCGCGGACGCGGCTGCTCGACGCGATGCGGGACGCGTGGATCGCCGACCTGCGCCGGGACGGGAAGACCGAGGAGTCCATCGCCAAGCGCGTCCGGCGCGGCGACGTGCTGCGCAACGCGCCGTACCTCGTCGTGCCGTGCATGGTCATGGACGGCTCCCACACCTACGGCGACGTGCGGCGGGACGCCGCCGAGCGGGAGATGTTCGTGGTCGCTACGGGCGCGGGCGTGCAGAACCTCCTCGTCGCGCTCGCCGGGGAGCGGCTAGGCTCGGCGTGGGTGTCCTCGACGATGTTCTGCCGGGACGTCGTGCGCGAGGTGCTGGAACTGCCGGCGAACTGGGAACCGATGGGCGCCGTGGCGGTGGGGCATCCGGCTGAGGAACCGAAGCCGCGGCCGCAGCGGGATGCGGGGGCGTTCATCGAGGTGCGGTGAGCGGGGGCGCAGCCGCAAGGCGCCCGGAGCCGGGCACGCGCCCCCTACCCTCGTAGGACGACAACCGGAACCCTCGTGGGACCACGCCCAGAACCCTCGTAGGACGCAACCCGAACACCACGACACCCACCAGGACCTCATCCGTGGCCGGACGATTCGCTCCCCGCCCCACCCCCACGACCGCGCGCGGTGGGCATGTCGTCGTGCCCGCGGGTGTGCCGCGGCCGGCCGCGGCACCCGGACGGCAGCGGACCTGGACCCCGCCCGGACCACTGGACCTGGGCCTGGTGCTCGGGCCGCTGCGGCGAGGGCCCGCCGATCCCACCTTCCGGGCGACGCCCGACGGCTCGGTGTGGCGGGCCAGCCGTACGCCTCTCGGTCCGGGCACGCTGCGGGTCGCGCTCCGGGATGGGGTCGCCGAGGCGGAGGCCTGGGGGCCCGGTGCGGAGTGGCTGCTGGACCAACTGCCGGAACTGCTGGGCTCGTTGGACGATCCCGACGCCTTCGAGCCACGGCACCGACTGGTCGCGCTGGCACGGCACCGCCGGCCGGGACTGCGGCTCACCCGGACCGGCCTGGTCCTGGAGTCGCTGATTCCGTCGATCCTGGAGCAGAAGGTCACGACGGACGAGGCCTACCGGGCGTGGCGGCTGCTCGTACGGAAGTTCGGGGAACCGGCGCCGGGACCCGCGCCGGGGCGGATGCATGTGATGCCGGCGCCGCGGACGTGGGCGCTCATTCCGTCCTGGGACTGGCACAGGGCCGGGGTCGACAACAAGCGGGCGTCGACGATCCTGCGGGCCGTGCGGGTCGCCGCCCGGCTGGAGCAGGCGGTGGGGATGGAGCCGGCCGAGGCGCAGGCGCGGCTCGAGGTGGTGCCCGGCATCGGGCCGTGGACCTCGGCGGAGACCGTGCAGCGCAGTCACGGGGCGGCGGACTCGGTGACCGTCGGGGACCTGCATCTGCCCGGGATCGTCGGATACGCGCTGGCCGGGGACCGGGACGCGGACGACTCCGTGATGCTGTCGTTGCTTCAGCCGTACGCCGGCCAGCGGCACCGGGCGGCACGGCTGATCCTGTTGAGCGGGTGTGCGCCGCCGCGGCGCGCCCCGCGGATGCGGCGGGGCGACATCGGGCGGTTGTAGCACGACGCCGGGTGCCCACATGACACAGGGCACCCGGCGTCGTCGAAAGGCGCTACTGCTGGTCCGAGGAGAAGCGCACCGCGCCCGGCGGGATCCGCGCGTCGCACCAGACCCGTACTCCTTCTCGGAGTTCGTTGTCCGCGCCGACCACCGCGCCGTCACCGATGACCGCGCCCGTGACGATCGAGCGCTCGCCGATGCGGGAGCCGGCGCCGATCAGGGAGTCCGTGATGACCGCCCCGGGCTCCACGACGGCGCCGGAGAGCACCGTGCTGCCGGAGATCCGGGCGCCCTCTCCGACGAACGCGCCCTCGCCCACGACCGTGCCGCCCGTCAGCTTCGCGTCCGACGCGACCGAGGCCGTCGGCAGGATCAGGCGGTCGCCGCAGCGGCCGGGCACGGCCGGGGACGGCGCCCGCCCGAGGACCAGGTCCGCCGAGCCGCGCACGAAGGCCCCCGGGGTGCCCAGGTCCAGCCAGTAGGTGGAGTCGACCATGCCCTGCAGATGGGCTCCCGCCGCCAGCAGGTCCGGGAACGTCTCGCGTTCCACCGACACCGGGCGGCCCACGGGAATCGTGTCGATCACCGAGCGGCGGAAGACGTACGCGCCGGCGTTGATCTGGTCGGTGACGATCTCCTCGGGTGTCTGCGGCTTCTCGAGGAACGCCGTCACCCGGCCCGTCTCGTCGGTGGGGACCAGGCCGAACGCCCGCGGGTCCGTCACCTTCGTCAGGTGCAGCGACACGTCCGCGCCCGTCGACTGGTGGGTGTGGACCAGGGCGCTGATGTCGAGGCCCGTGAGGATGTCCCCGTTGAAGACCAGTACCGGGTCTTCGGGACCGGAGTGGAGGCGGCTTGCCACGTTGCGGATGGCGCCGCCCGTGCCGAGGGGCTCCTCCTCCGTGACGTACTCGAGGCGGAGGCCGAGGGACGAGCCGTCACCGAAGTACGGCTCGAAGACCTCTGCCAGATAGGAGGTGGCGAGCACGATGTGCTCCACGCCCGCCGCCTTCGCCCGCGCCAGCTGGTGTGTGAGGAACGGGACCCCGGCCGCCGGAACCATCGGCTTGGGGGTGTTCACCGTGAGCGGGCGAAGTCGGGTGCCTCTACCGCCGACCAGGAGGATCGCTTCTGTCACCTGTCGTCTCTGCTTCCTGCCGGGACCGGCCAAACTGTCAATCGGCCGACCAGTGTATGCAGACCGTGTTGCGAGGACCGCAAGGGGCGTTATGAGGACCGTGAGAGACGTCCCTCTCAGGCACCTTCGTCGTGCGGCGGCCTCCGTCCTCAGCGGCCCTGCAGGCGGGCCGCGGTGGAGCGGATCGTGGAGAGTTTGCCGTAGAGCTGCGCTCCAGGACAGTCCGTGGCATACCCGTCGCGATGGCCGGAGAGCACGTTCAGTCGCGCCTTCTGCCCCTTTGGGTACAGATTGCCACCCCCGGACACCAGGTAGGTCGTGCCGCGCGGATCCATGCCGTACAGACCGAGTTTCCACGCGGCCAGTGCGCCCACGCCGTCCAGCGTCTGGGTCGGCGGCTTGGTGTTGCCGGAGTAGGTGCCGATGACGGCGACGCCCATGCTGTCGCTGTTGAACCCGAGGGTGTGGGCGCCCAGCACGGGCTTGTCGATGCCTCCGGCGCGGCCCTCGTAGATGGTTCCGCACTTGTCGACCAGGAAGTTGTAGCCGATGTCCCGCCAGCCGTTACTCACCACGTGGTAGCGATAGATACTGCGGATGACGGAAGGGGCCTGCGCGCAGGTGTAGTTGTTGCCCGACGCCGTGTGGTGCACGAACGCCACCTTCACGCTGTCCGTGTAGACGAAGCCCGCCTCGCGCAGGGTCTCGTCGGCGCCCCAGCCGCTGCGGGTGACGATTTTCGGGCGAGGGGCGGTGTGGGTCGCCTCCTTCGCGGGGCCGGCGGTGTCCGCGGGGTTCGCGGGGTTCGCGGGGTTCGCGGTCTCCTTTGCCGGGTTTGTAGTCTCCTGTGCCGGATTCGCGGTCCCGTTCGTCGAGTTCGGGGTCTCCTTGGCGGGGCTCGGGGTCTCCTCGGTGGGATTCGGGGCCTCCTTGGCGGGATTCGCCGTCCCCTGCGCAGGGTCGGCGGTCTCCTCCGCCGCGTCCGAGGGTTCCTTCGCCGTCCCCTGCGGTCTCTGCGTTTCCTTCACCCCTTGCGGCTCCTTCCCCTCGCGCGAGGGCGACGGGACCGTGCTCTCGTTCAGGGACGCGCGACCGGCGTCCCGGCCGAACGCGTTCGAGCCCGCGCCGGCCACGGTGTCGGGTGCGCCCCCGTTCGACGGTTCCGGCACGGCGGCGTGGGCGGTGGGGCCGGGGGCGCCCGCCTTCGCATCCACGCCGGGGTCGACCAGTTCGACACGGAGTCCGTTGGGGAGGGCCGGTGATCGTGTCGTTCCGGCGTCGTCCCCCTCGGTGCTCACCCGTACCGCCACTCCGTCCGAGTCGCCGACCCACAGCGGCGCGGTCGCCCCGTGCGCCCTGCTGGACCGGCCCTCCGCGGTGCCGGGGTCGGGGCCGTGGCCGCGGTGGTGCGTTTCGAGTTCCTGCCACTCGGACCACTGGTGCGTCCCGCTCGCGCGGGTACGGACCTCGACGTGACCGTGGATTTCGGTGCCCGGGTCGTCCCAGACGACGCCGACGAGCGAGAAGGAGCGCACCGCCTGCGGGGTCAGGCCCGCTTCGACCACCGCCCCGGCGGCACGGGTGAAGGGCACGAGGGGGAAGGACTGGGTACTGCCGGGGACGGCCGCCGAAGCCGACGGACCCCGCACACCCGTTCCGGCCACCGCGGCCGGGATCGTGAGCGGAAGGGTCAGTACCGCCGCGCAGGTGGCGCCGATCGAAGAAGCAAGATATCCACGCATGCACACGATCTTGAACATAGTCAGACATATATGTCCATTTGGAATCTGACGACCCGTCGACCACACTCGGCCGAACCGGTGGCGCCCCACACCCCGCCACCGACGCGCGCACGTCCGCCCCCGCGTACTCTTGCGCCGTGAACGCCACCGATCGCACCCCCGCCGACCTGCTGCGATCCGCGCTCGCCGCGGACCCCGCGCGCCCCCTGGTGACCTTCTACGACGACGCCACGGGCGAACGCGTCGAACTCTCCGTGGCCACCTTCGCCAATTGGGTGGCCAAGACCGCCAATCTCCTTCAGGGCGACCTCGCCGCCGAGCCCGGCGACCGGGTCGCGCTGCTGCTGCCCGCGCACTGGCAGACGGCGGTGTGGCTGCTCGCCTGCTCGTCCGTGGGCGTCCTCGCGGACGTCGGCGGCGATCCGGCCGCCGCCGACCTCGTGGTCAGCGGACCCGACACGCTGGACGCGGCGCTCGCCTGTTCCGGAGAGCGCGTGGCCCTCGCGCTGCGCCCCCTCGGCGGCCGCTTCCCGCAGACCCCGGACGGCTTCCTCGACTACGCCGTCGAAGTGCCGAGCCAGGGCGACCGCTTCCAGCCGTACGCCCCCGTCGACCCGGACGAGCCGGCGCTGATCGTCGCCGGGGCCGAGTGCACGGCGGCGGAGGTCGTGGAGCGGGCCCGGGCGGACGCGCTGCCCCTCGGGCTGACGGGGCCGGGGGCGCGGTTGCTGTCGGGGTTGCCGTATGACACGTGGGCGGGGCTGAGCGCCGGGTTGTACGCGCCCTTGGCCGCGGGGGGCTCGGTCGTCCTGTGCCGGCATCTCGAGCGGCTGGGAGAGGAAGGGCTGGCCAAGCGGATCGAGAGCGAAAAGGTGACGGCGACGGCTGTCAGCTGATCAGCGGCGCGCGGCTCCCGCCCCTTGTCCGACCGCTCGTCCTTATGCGGCTGATCACGCCACGCCGCGGAGCCGCACGATCGTCCCGGCACCGCGCCCCTATAGAGGCGCGGTCGGCGTCCATCCGGACCAGTAGCGGACGCCCCGCAACCCGGCCCCGGGCCATGGTCGTAACAGCAGCTCACGCTCATACGACGCAAGGCGGTGGACCCGGCAGTGAGAGCACGTCATCGGCGGTGGCGCTGGGTGCGGTGGTGTGCGGTCGGGCTGGCCGCGCTCCTGCTGGGTGCCGCCGGGGCCGGGTGGGTCGCGTACGAGAAGCTGGACTCGAACATCACCGCGGACGAGGCCGCCGCCGCCGAGCTCGCCCGGTACGAGAAGGAGCGGCCCGCTGCGCTCGTGCGCGGCGCGCGGAACATCCTGCTCATCGGGTCCGACTCGCGTGCGGGCGCCGGCAACGGCCGGTACGGGCGGGATTCCGGGACGGAGCGGTCCGACACCACGATCCTGCTGCACCTCGCGGCCGACCGGCGCAGCGCCACCGCCGTCTCCCTGCCCCGTGACCTCATGGTGAACGTGCCGAGCTGCGGCCGGCCGGACGGCAGCCGCAGCGAGGCACAGTTCACCATGTTCAACCACGCCTTCGCGACCGGGGGTTCGGCCTGCACGGTCCGTACCGTCGAGAAGCTGACGAACATCCGCATCGACCACCACTTGGTCGTCGACTTCAACGGCTTCAAGAAGATGATCGACGCGCTCGGCGGCGTCCGGGTGTGTCTGAGGCAGCCGATCGACGACACGGCCGCCAGGCTCAGACTGCCCGCGGGCAAGGTGACGCTCGACGGCGAGCAGGCGCTCGGCTACGTGCGGGCCCGCAAGAGCCTCGGCGACGGCAGCGACACCGAGCGGATGGAGCGCCAGCAGCGTTTCCTCGGCGCGCTGGTGACCAAGGTGCGCAGCAACGGCGTCCTGCTCAACCCGGTGAAGCTGTATCCCGTGCTGGACGCGGCCACCAAGGCCCTCACCACGGACCCGGGTCTGGCGAGTCTGCGCGGACTCTACGCACTCGTGCACGGGCTGGGGAACCTCTCCGCCCAACATGTGCGGTTCCTGACGGCCCCGCGCACCCCATACCCGGGCGACATCAATCGTGACCAACTCGTGCAGCCGGCGGCGGACAGACTCTTCGGGCGCCTGCGCGCGGACCAGCCGGTCGAGGTCAGCAAGGAAGTTCCGGGTAATTCAGTCGCAAAAACGAGCAATACACCGCCCGGCTCCGGGCCCGGCTCCCAGAAGAAGACACCCCCTGGACCGGCGCCCACTTTCACCGGCAACACCGCCGCCCAAGACGCCTGCGGGTAAAGCGCACCCCATGGCGGGGAACGCGTGAGCTAAGAAGTGTCTGAGAAATAGGGCGGATTGCCCGGTTGTAGGGAAGTGGAATTTGTCACCGCCGTCGCTCGAGGCTGAACTGGGCGGATAGTGTGAGCGATCCGGTGCCACGCCCCGAGGTCCGTCCCGGGCACACGCACTGGCTGAAGAGACCCGAGCGCCTCGAGGGGGAAGGCGCCGCGTGGCCCCGACGGAGGATTCGGACAACCGTGGACGCGCAAGGCCGTGGGCGGGCGGACAACATCGACCCCGCAGACCAGTGGGTGCTCAACCCGAACACCGGCGAATACGAACTGCGACTGGCCGCTCCCGGAGCGCAGTCGTCCGTGCCGAGACCGCGCAGGGGAACCCCCGCCGGCAGCGCGCAGGGGGGCACCCGCACGGCACCCGGCCGCGGGGAACCGGCCCCGGACGTCCTCCCCGGCCAGCGCCGCCGCCGTGGCGCGCCCCGGAGCCGCCGGGGCGCCGCCGGGGCCGTACCAAGCCCAAGAAGGGCAAAGCGAAGAAGATACTGTTGTGGACCGGCGGCAGCATGGCGTTCGTGCTCGTCGCGGTCACGGCGGCCGGTTACTTCTACCTGCAGCACCTCGAGGGCAACGTCTCGACGACGGACGTGGGTGACGCCGCGAAGAACGGCTTCAGCAAGGACGAGGCCTTCAACATCCTGATCATCGGTACCGACAAGCGCACCGGCAAGGGCAACGAGGGCTACGGCGACACGGGCAGCGTCGGCCATGCCGACACCAACATCCTGCTGCACGTCTCCAAGGACCGGACGAACGCGACCGCGCTGAGCATCCCCCGCGACCTGATCGTCAACGTCCCGGACTGCCCGACCAAGCAGCCCGACGGCACCACCAAGGTCATCCCCGGCACGCAGAACGTCCGCTTCAACACGAGCCTCGGGCAGGACGGCCGCGACCCGGGCTGCACCATGCGCACGGTGAAGGAGATCACCGGGGGCATAGAGCCCGACCACTTCATGATGCTCGACTTCAACGCGGTGAAGACGCTGACGACGGCGGTGGGCGGCGTCGACGTGTGTCTCAAGCACGCGGTCGACGACCCGAAGTCGCACCTCAAGCTGCCCGCCGGCCCGTCCAAGATCGAGGGCGAGCAGGCCCTCGCGTTCGTGCGCACGCGGCACGCCTGGGGCAACCAGGGCGACCTGGACCGGATCAAGGTGCAGCAGCAGTTCATGGGGTCGTTGATGCGCAAGATGGCCTCGAGCGACACGCTGACCGACCCGACGAAGCTGCTCGACCTCGCCGAGGCCGCCACCAAGGCGCTGACCGTCGACACGGGCCTGCACAAGGTGAGCACGCTCAAGGACGTGGCCCTGGAGCTCAAGAAGGTGCCGACGAAGAACATCACCTTCCTGACCGTGCCGGTGCTCGACAATCCGGCGGACGGCCCGGTGCACAAGACGGTCATCGTCGACCCGAACTCGGCTCCCGAGGTCTTCGACGCGATCAAGAACGACGTGTCCTTCACCACGGTGAAGAAGAAGGAGAAGGCGGCGAAGACCGCCGCGAACGACCCCCTCAAGGGCTCCCGCTCCGCCGCCGCCGACATCCGCGTCGACATCTACAACGGCGGTGCCCCCGCCGGCAGCGCACAGGCGACTCTGAGCTGGCTGCAGAACAACGAGGGCGTGACCAAGTCCAGCCAGCTCGGCAACGCGGGCAAGACACTCAGCAAGACGACGCTCGAATACTCTCCCGACCAGGCCGACCAGGCGCGGAAGCTGGCGGACATCATGGGATTGCCCGCTTCGGCGTTGAAGCCGGGCAAGAGCGAGAAGAACGACCAAGGGCTGCCCGCGATCGTGCTGACCCTCGGACAGGACTTCCAGGGCCCGGGCACGCCGCTCACCGCTCCGACCAAGGCACCGGACGTCCCCAACAAGTCCACAGCGGACAAGGTTCAGTGCGCCAGTTGAGCGCACAGCGCCACCTTATGGGCCGGTCGTGCGTCTAACAGGACGCCTGACAGGCCCGTCAGGTGCCGCAAGGGTGGGGAGGATGGGTAGTTGACGCAGTACGGTCTGCGCGGGGAAGCATCTGCGGTCGAAGAGGCCATGTCCCTCTCACCTCAGGGACGACACACGACGGACGACCATGGCTCGGGCGGGGGGCCACGGCCCGGCAAGGGCGGACGCGGCGGCGGCAGCAGACGCCGCAGAAGGCGTGCGCTGCGGTGGTCGGCGACGGTTCTGTCGGTCGTGATACTCGGCACGGCCGGCGCCGGATACCTCTACTACCAGCACCTGAACGGCAACATCCGTAAGGGCGAGCGCAGCAGTGGCGACTCCAAGGCACAGAAGAGCCAGCCGAACGCCGCCGGCCAGACGCCGATGAACATCCTGCTGATCGGCTCCGACAGCCGTAACTCCGACGCGAACGTGGCGCTGGGCGGCAGCAGGGACAACCGTGGCAACCCGCCACTGGCCGACGTCGAGATGCTGATCCACCTGTCCGCCGACCGCAAGAGCGCGGCCGTGGTGAGCATCCCCCGCGACACCCGGGTCGAGATCCCCAAGTGCAAGGATCCCGCGACCGGCCACGAGTACCCGCCGACCAACGCCATCATCAACGAGTCGCTGGCCCGCGGCGGCCCCGGCTGCACGCTGGCCACCTGGCAGAACCTGACCAAGGTCTACATCGACCACTGGATGATGATCGACTTCGCGGGCGTGGTGAGGATGGCGGACGCCATCGGCGGCGTCGACGTCTGCGTGAACCAGAACGTCTGGGACCGCCCGCTGCCCAAGGCGCCCGGCGGTTCCGGCCTGAAGATGACGACCGGCACGCACAACATCAAGGGCGTACAGGCCCTGCAGTGGCTGCGCACCCGGCACGCCTGGGGCAGTGACCTGCTGCGGGCCAGGGCTCAGCACATGTACCTGAACTCGATGATCCGCACGCTGAAGAGCCAGAACGTCTTCACCGACACCGGTCGGCTGATGAACCTGGCCGAGGCGGCCACGAAGTCCCTGCAGGTCTCCGAGGAGATCGGCTCGGTCAAGAAGCTCTACGACCTGGCCATGCAGCTCAAGACGGTCCCGACGAACCGCATCACCATGACGACGATGCCCAACGTCACCGACCCGCAGAACGACGACCACGTGGTCCCCGACGGTGCCAACGCGGACAAGATCTGGGAGATGATCCGCGACGACGTGCCGTTCGACGACAAGGGCACGACGCCGGCGCCGAAGAAGACGACGAGCACGAGCCAGGCGGCGAAGGCTCCCTCGGCCACGGTCGCGGCCGACCGGTTGGGCGTGGTGGTGCAGAACGCCACCAGGACGTCCACACAGGCCCCGGTGCCCCGCCGGGCGCGCGACATCAGCCAGGTGCTCGTGGAGAAGGGCTTCAGCAGGGCGGTGTTCGACTCCACCGCGGGACTGTCCGAGGACCAGACGGTGGTGCGCTACCCGAGCGCGGACCTGGAGGGCGATGCCCGGAGCGTCGCCAAGGCATTGGGCATTCCCATGAGTGCCGTGAAGAAGTCGACCGACGTGTCGGGCGTCACCGTAACCGTCGGCTCCGACTGGCGTACCGGCTCCAGCTACCCGAAGCAGTCCACACCGAAGCCCGGGGACATCCCCAGCAACTCCGACGCCATCAACGGCTCGGACACCGGCCAGTGCATGGACGTGTACGCGCCCTACCGTTGGTGAACGTCCGGAGCCGGTCCGAGGGGCCGGCTCCGGTGACGCGTCGAGGGGCTCACCGTGCTTCACGGTGAGCCCCTCGTCCGTTGCCCCTCAGCCGCCTCCGGCGGCGCGCCGCCGGATCAGTAGGCGGCGGTACGGGTGATGACCGTCCCGAGTGCCGTGTCGACGGCCCCCTGGGCGAACGACGTCATGCCCTTGTCGTAGACCATCGGCGTGTAGCACTGCGACTGACCCTGGTAGATGGTGCAGCTGTAGGTGCGGCCGTCGTTGTTGCGGATGACCTCCGCGTTCGCGCAGGCATAGCCCGCGGAGGCGTTGCCGCACGCTCCCTGGGTGTAGTTCAGGGTCAGTCTCGCCCAGGCGGTGTGGCAGGCCAGGCTGTATCTGAGCTCGATCGTGCCGAACGTGGCGTTGCTGTTCTTGACGGTCGCGGACTCCACCGTGGTGGCGCCGGAGGAGCAACCGGTGGACGACGGGTCGGAGCCGTCGTACGTGTAGGCCTGGGCGCCCCCCGTGGCCGCGATCATCGCAAGGCCGAGTCCCCCGGCCACCACACCGGCCCGCGCAAGAGCCCTCTTTGTCGTGCGCATGTCTTCCCCCTCTTGGGCATGCCTGAGAAGCCGACAGGCAAGTCGCCCGCCAGCCCAAACGAAGACGATCAAAAGCGTGCACATTCGATCACCACCGCAAATGCCGGTCAACCATCTTTGTACAAAGGCAACTTGACGCCGTGACAGGTGTGGATTTCCGGTCAACTTGCGATCATTTACAGACATGGTCGCGTCAGGCCGATCGGTGCTCCGCGGATGGATGGTGTGATCCACCCGGCCATTCACCCCCAGTCGGCCCAGGAGCGGAGCCCGTTCGGTCGACCGGCATCGTCATCAAGGTCCCTGGGCAGTCGACACCACCCTCCGAGTGACACCTACAGAACAAGGGGAGAAACCTTGCTTGGCACGCTGCGTACGCGCATCACGTCTGCTGCCGGAGCCGTCGCCCTGCTCACCGCCGGTCTGGTGGGCCTGTCAGCCGGACAGGCCGACGCCATGTCCCGGGTGAACTACTGTGGCAGCGCCTACAGTTACGTCAGATCATGGGCCATCACCGATGGCTGGTCCCCCTGGCCCACCGTCGGCTACATCGATGTCTATTACAACAGCTCGAACGGCTACAACTGCGTCATCACCCGGGCGAACGACAGCGAAGTGAGCGGCGCGAACCACATCGTGGCCGGCATACGCAAGAGCGGTACCAGTACCTGGAACCTCGACGGGACGAATTCCAACTACACCTCGTACGCCGGGCCGGTCTACGCCTACGCACCTGGCAGTTGCATCGACATCTACGGCGATCTCAGGTACACCAGCGGCGGCACCGGCTCCCACGGCGGTACCGCCGTGTACACCGGAGTCGCATGCGGCTGAGCCGTACACGCGGGATCGGCGCCCCGTCCACACCGTGCTTCGACGACCGGGGCGTCGGCCGGCCCGGTCGCCGGCAGGGCCACGGCCCGTAGGGGCGGTGCGGCCGACGGGGCCGTGTGACGCACGACAAGAGGGGCCTGCCGCCTCGGCGGCAGGCCCCTTCAACCGCCCTCGCGACGGGGACGGATCAGTAGGCGGCGGTCCGGGTGTTGGCGCTGCCCGCCGCGGAGTCGATGGCCGCCTGGGCGAACGACGTCATGCCCTTGTCGTAGACCATCGGCGTGTAGCACTGCGACTGACCCTGGTAGATGGTGCAGCTGTAGGTGCGGCCGTCGTTGTTGCGGATGACATAGGCGTGGGCGCAGTCGTAGCCCGCGGAGGCGTTGCCGCACGCTCCCTGGGTGTAGTTCAGGGTCAGTCTCGCCCAGGCGGTGTGGCAGGCCAGGCTGTATCTGAGCTCGATCGTGCCGAACGTGGCGTTGCTGTTCTTGACGGTCGCGGACTCCACCGTGGTGGCGCCGGAGGAGCAACCGGTGGACGACGGGTCGGAGCCGTCGTACGTGTAGGCCTGGGCGCCCCCCGTGGCCGCGATCATCGCAAGGCCGAGTCCCCCGGCCACCACACCCGCACGAGCGAAGTTCCTCATCTTGGAACGCACTTGGTCCCCTCCTGGGCATGCGTGCTGAGCCTGGGGCTGGTGGCCGCAGGCGATGTGAGAGTGGAAAGCGCGTCAATCCGATCATGAGCACGACACCCCGTCAACTGCCTTTTCTCTTACCGGACTTGGCGGGTACGGGTGCCGAGCCAGAGGCAGGAACGGCGCTCGCCTCACAGGGCAGACGGCGTCAAGCTCCCTACTCGGTAAGACCTTTCACTTATTGATCTCTTATGCAAGCATCCAGCCCATGAACATCACTAAAAAGATCGGAACAGTTCTTACCTCCCTCGCCGCGCTCATCGGCATCGGCGTCGTCGTAGCCCCCAGCGCCTCCGCCTCCACGCCGTCCTCGTGCTCGAGCGTCTCCCAGGTGGGGACCACGCGCGTTCTCACCGTGGGCGGCATCCAGGCCGCGTCCGTCAAGCAGTACTACGGCTGCGGCTACAACTACGCCTACATCTACGTCTGGCAGCAGTACCGCGACACGCACTCTTCCTGGGACCTCTATGTGAAGATCGTCAACGAGGCGGACTCCGGCACCGACTACGGCCAGGCCACCCTGAACAACACCACGCGTTCCGAGCTGTGGGGTCCCGCGGCCAACACGGCCGCGTACTGCACGCACGCCACCGGCTACCTGAACTCGACCGGGGGATCGACCAGCTCCGTGTGCTGACCCCCATCCCGTGCATCAGCCCCGGAGAACGCTGGGTTTCCGGGGCTGATGTGTGTCTGCCGGCGGCTCCGGGCAGTCGGTCCGGTCAGGCCTGGCCGACCACTGCCGGCCGCCGGGACGCGATGACCTTCCTCGCCAGGGACCTGGGGCTCGTCAGGAAGCCCCAGCCCCACGACATGTGCATCGTGGCGAGGGCGACGGGGATCTGCAGACGGGCCTTCAGCGGCAGGCCCCTGCCCGCCGGGATCGAGCCCAGGGCGATCGCCGCGAGATAGCCGCCGGGGATCACGAAGCCCCACGGGGTGATCGCGGCGCCCGCCACGATGCCCGCAGCGATCCCGCACACGGCGGCCGGCGGGGCGAGGTAGCGCAGGTTGATGGAGCCCTCGTGGTAGCGGGCGACGACATGGCGCCAGCGGCCGTAGTCCTTGTACTGCTTGGCGAGCGCGCGTACCGAGGGCCTAGGCCGGTACGACACCCTCAGCTCCGGTGAGAACCAGATCAGGCCGCCGGCCTCGCGGATGCGGAAGTTCAGCTCCCAGTCCTGGGCCCTGATGAACTCCTCGTTGTAGCCGCCCTGCTGCTCGAGGGCCTCCCGGCGGAAGACGCCGAGGTAGACCGTCTCCGCGGGGCCGGCCTCGCCGCCGGTGTGGAAGGCGGCGTTCCCGACCCCGATCCTCGAGGTCATGGCGGCGGCGACCGCGTGCTCCCAGTCGTTCTCGCCCTCGGCGTGCATGATGCCGCCGACGTTCTGCGCGCCGGTCTCCTCCAGGAGGCGTACGGCGGTCGCGATGTAGTTCGGCGAGAGCATGCCGTGGCCGTCGACGCGGACCACGATCGGGTGCCGGGAAGCCTTGATCGCGGCGTTGAGCGCGGCGGGTGTGCGGCCGGTCGGGTTCGGGACCGTGTGCACGCGAGGGTCCTCCCGGACCAGCTCGGCCGCGATCTCGTCCGTGCGGTCCGTGGACGGGCCGAGCGCGATCACGACTTCCATCTCGCCGCCGTACTCCTGCGCGAGGATCGCTCGGACGGCTCCGCGCAGATGCCGCTCCTCGTTGAGCACGGGCATGATCACGGACACGGCAGGCAGCTGCAGGTCGGGCTTGGCGTTCATAGGAGCCTCACGTTACCGCGAACGGGGGACACCGGTGCGCGCCGCCCGGGCGCCGCCGAGGGCCGAAGATCACGGGGGCCTACGGTGCTCGCGGACCCATGCCCAGCCCCGCGGAGGTCTCCCCCGTGCCCACGCCCACCCGCTCGCCCGCGCGCCGCGAGCCGGTCCGCCGCTCCCCCGCCAGGCGGCCGCCCGTCCGGCCGCGGAAGCGCGGCTGGCCCGTGCGGATGACCACAACCCTCTCGGTCGTGGTCCTGGTCGCGGCGGGCATCGGGCACGCGGTGATCACCAGCCTCGACGGCGGGATCTCCCGCATCGACCCTTTCAGGGACATGAAGGACCGTCCCGCGGCGGGGAACGGCATGAACGTCCTCCTGGTCGGCACCGACGGGCGCGACAGGATCACGGAGAAGGAGCGGCGGGCGTTCCACCTGGGCGGGGAGCCCTGCCACTGCACCGACACGATCATGATCGTGCACATCTCGGCGGACCGGGAGCGGGCGACCGTGGTCAGCCTGCCCCGTGACTCCTACGCGGAGGTGCCGGAGCACACCGACGAGGCGACGGGGCAACGGCGCGCCACCCATCCGGTCCGGCTGAACGCGGCGTACGCGGAGGGCGGGCCGAACCTGACCGTGCGGACGGTCGAGGACATGACCCATCTGAAGATCGACCACTACCTGGAGGTCGACTTCATCAGCTTCATGAAGACCGTGGACGCCCTAGGCGGGGTACGGGTGTGCACCGCACAGCCGCTGAAGGACACGTACACCGGGCTCGATCTCGCCGCGGGCACCCACGTGCTGAGCGGCGGGCAGGCCCTGCAGTACGTGCGGTCCCGGCATGTGGACGGGGCGTCCGACCTGGGGCGGATGCAGCGGCAGCAGAGGTTCCTGGCCGCGCTGATCGACCGGGCGACGTCGTCGGGTGTGCTGCTGAACCCGGTGAAGCTCCGGGACGTGGCCCAGGCGGCGCTCGGGGCGGTGCGGGCGGATCAGGGGTTCGGGACGGACCAGTTGCTGGACCTGGGGCGGGCGATGCGGAACTTCTCGCCGCGGTCGTCGGAGTTCACGACCGTGCCGATCGGGCGGATGGAGTACGAGGTCAAGGGGCTGGGGTCGACGGTGAAGTGGGACGACGCGAAGGCGAAGACGTTGTTCGACTCACTGCGGGAGGACCGGCCGCTCGCTCCTCGCGAGGCGCAGCCGAAGGGGCAGGCGAAACCGGAGGCTTCTGCCCGGGGACCCGCGACGGCGGAGGTGGAGGTGCCTCCGCAGCAGATCCAGGTGCGGGTGGAGAACGGCACGCTGACGGAGGGGCTCGGCAGGCGGGCGGACGACGGGCTTGCGGCCGCCGGGTTCCGGACGACGCGGCAGCCGGCGAACGCGGCGGAGCGCGGAGTGCGGCGCACGGTCGTGATCTACGACCCCCGCTGGGACCGCTCGGCGAAGGTCCTGGAGGCGGCGTTGCCGGGGAGCGAGCTGCGTGCGGTGCCGGGGCAGGGGGCGACCCTGCGGGTGATCGTGGGAGCGGACTTCAAGGAGGTGCGGCCCGTGCGGGTGCGGACGCCGGAACCGCAGGCTTCGCCGACGCCGCAGCAGGCGGTGGTGACCGGGGACCAGGTGGTGTGCCCGGCGTAGGGGACGCCGGGCCCACCGAAACGGAACCACCGTGCGTCAGTCCTCGAAACCCTCCGCCGCCCTCTTCTCCCTCAGTTCCTTGATCGCTCGGCGGCGGGCCAGGCGGTGGGTGCGGCGGATCTGAGCCTCCTGGTAGCGGCGCCTGTCCCGGTCCGTCTCCGGGATCACCGGCGGGACCGGTCGGGGCTTGCCGTCCGCGTCGACCGCCGCGAAGACCAGGTAGGCAGAGCCGACCTGGGTGGGCGGGGTCGACTCGTTCCAGCGTTCGGCCAGGACCCGTACGCCGACCTCCATCGACGTCCGGCCCGTCCAGTTGACCTGCGCTTTCACATGGACCAGGTCGCCGACCCGGACGGGCTCCAGGAACACCATCTCGTCCATGGACGCCGTCACCGCGGGCCCGCCGCTGTGCCGGCCGGCCACCGCGCCCGCCGCGTCGTCGACGAGTTTCATGATCACGCCGCCGTGCACCGTGCCCAGCAGGTTGGTGTCGTTGTGGGTCATGATGTGGCTGAGCGTGGTCCGGGACGCGCAGGTGGGCTTCCCGGGGAGTGCAGCCTCTGTTTCGCCCAGAATTTCTGATTCCGGGGCGGGGGCCTGGTCTGTCATGGCCTCCACCTTATGCCGCGGCACGATCCGGAGACTTTGTGTCGGCTTCGCAACAGCCCTGACCCTGTTTTTCCTCGGCTCTTGTACGGCCCACAGCCCGACCCTGCACACTGGGGCGCATGAACGATTGGCCTGAGGGATGGTCCGACGACAGCCGCGGCAACCGCTACGGACGCGGCAGCACCAGCGCTCAGCCCGAGGGCGCGCGCGTGATGCGGCAGGTCCGGCGCACGCCCGGCGGACCGGGCGGCCCCCAGGCCGCGCCGCCGTACGGCGGGGTGCCGCAGCAGCCGACGTACGACGACCAGGGGTACGGCGGCTACGACAACGGCTATGACAGCGGTTACAACACCGGCCAGGTCTACGGCAGCCCGGCCGGCAGACCCCACGGACCGGGCGGCGGGGGAACCGGCGGGGCGCGCCCCGCGCCCAACTGGCGCCGCCGGATCAAGTGGACCGCGATCACGCTGGTCACCGCCTTCGCGGTGACCTCGATCGCCACCTACTTCTGGGCCGACTCCAAGCTCCACCGCGACGTCGACCTCTCCAAGGTCATCGACCGGCCCGCTGCGGGCAAGGGCACCAACTACCTGATCGTCGGCTCCGACAGCCGCGCCGGCATGTCGGACGCGGACAAGAAGAAGCTGCACACCGGGTCCGCCGAGGGCAAGCGCACGGACACGATGATGATCCTGCACGTCGGCGACAACGGCGACACGCTGATCTCGCTGCCGCGCGACTCGGACGTGGAGATACCCACGTACAAGGGGTCCACGTCCGGCAAGGTCTACCAGGGCACCGGACGCCATGTGAAGCTGAACGCGGCCTACGCGGAGGACGGCCCGGAGCTGCTGGTCCGCACGATCGAGTACAACACCGGGCTGCGCATCGACCACTACGCGGAGATCGGCTTCGACGGCTTCGCGAACATCGTGGACGCGGTCGGCGGTGTCACGATCACCATCGACAAGGGCTTCAAGGACAAGTACTCGGGTGCCGACTTCCAGGCGGGCACGCAGACACTGAACGGCGAGCAGGCCCTCGCCTTCGTCCGCACCCGGCACGCCTTCGCGCAGAGCGACCTGCAGCGCACCAAGAACCAGCAGAAGTTCCTGGCGGCGCTCGCCCACCAGGTCGCGACCCCGTCGACGGTCCTCAACCCGTTCAAGCTCTACCCGACGATGGGCGCCGGCCTGGACGCGCTGACCGTGGACAAGGACATGTCCCTGTGGGACCTGGGCTCCATGTTCTGGGCGATGAAGGGCGTCAACGGCGGCGACGGCAAGTCCATGAACATGCCGATCTCCGGTTCGACCGGCGGCAACCTGCTGTGGGACAAGGCCAAGGTCAAGACGCTGGTGGACGAGCTGAAGAACGACCAGACGGTGACGGTCTCCGGCAACTAGGGCCTCTCGTCTGGAGCGGCGCAACACCGACGCAGGTCAGGACCCGTCCGGCTGGCACCGCGGGCACCACACCGTCCCGCGCCCCGCGACCCGCGAACGACGCAAGGTGTCGCCGCAGCGCGGGCAGGCCGGGTACGGGTCGTCGCGGTGGCCGGTGAGCCAGGAGTCGCGTGGGGGCACGCAACCGGCGGCGACCGCGGACCGCAGGGTGCGGCGCATGTGTGTGTACAGGCGCCGGAGTTCGGCCTGGGTGAGATCGCTTGCCCGGCGGGTGGGGTGAAGCCCGGCGCGCCACAGGATCTCGTCGGCGAGCAGATTGCCCAGTCCGGCCAGGACGGACTGGTCCATGAGGACGCCTTTGACGCACCCGCGGCGGGAAGAGAGCGCGGCCTCGAACTCCTCGCCGTCCACCGCCATGGCATCGGGGCCTTGGCGGCCCAGCAGCCGGGCGACGTCGCAGTCGTCGGCCAGCCAGAGTCCCTGAAGCTTGCGCTGGTCGCGGTAGCGGAGCTGGCGGTCGCCGTCCACGCTGAACAGGACGCGGTCGTGGGCCCCGACCGCGTCGTCGGGGCGAGCGCAGACCAGCCGACCCGTCATTCCGAAGTGCAGCAGGAGCGTGGGACCGTCGCCGGTGCGGGCGAGCAGCCACTTCCCGTGCCGCTGCGGCTCGGTGAACCGCCGGCCTTCCAGCGCGGCGCGCAGCCGCCGCACGCCCACCCCGTGCAGGACGCCTGCGTCGCGCACGTCGACGCGTTGGACGACTCTGCCCTTCGCACAGGACTCGAGCACCTTCCGGAATCCCTCGACGTCTGGCAGCTCAGGCATGAGGAACGCCCTTCAGCCGGCCGGTGCCCGGCGCGCCCTGGGGCGGCCGCATCCGAGATGCGTCGCCCCCTTCCCTGACATCTCCTTCATTCCCCGTCGGCTTCATTCCACGTCGGCTTCATTCCACGTCGGCTCCGTCCGGTCCCCACCGGCCACGTTCCAACCGGCCGCCTGGACGCCTCTCGGCCTGGTCACCCATGCGAACGGCCCCCGGGCGATGCCGGGGGCCGAGGTGTTTCCGCAGACGAAGGCGGTTGTCGCTAGGGAAGGTTCCTGGCCATCACGATCCGCTGGACCTGGTTCGTGCCTTCGTAGATCTGGGTGATCTTCGCGTCGCGCATCATGCGCTCGACCGGGTAGTCGCGGGTGTAGCCGTAGCCGCCGAGCAGCTGGACGGCGTCCGTGGTGACCTCCATGGCCACGTCCGAGGCGAAGCACTTGGCGGCGGCGCCCTGGAAGGTGAGGTCCGAGTCGCCGCGCTCGGACTTGGCGGCGGCCGCGTAGGTCAGCTGGCGGGCGGCCTCGATCTTCATCGCCATGTCGGCGAGCATGAACTGGATGCCCTGGAAGTCGGCGATCGGCTTGCCGAACTGCTTGCGCTCCTTGACGTAGTTCTTGGCGTAGTCGAAGGCGCCCTGCGCGACACCGAGGGCCTGGGCGGCGATGGTGATGCGGGTGTGGTCGAGGGTCTTCATCGCCGTGGCGAAGCCGGTGCCCTCCTCGCCGATCATGCGGTCGGCGGGGATGCGGACGTTGTCGAAGTAGACCTCGCGGGTGGGCGACCCCTTGATGCCGAGCTTCTTCTCCGGGGCGCCGAAGGACACGCCCGGGTCCGACTTCTCGACGACGAAGGCGGATATGCCCTTGGACCGCTTCTCCGGGTCGGTCACCGCCATGACCGTGTAGTACTCGGAGACGCCCGCGTTGGTGATCCAGCGCTTGACGCCGTTGAGCACCCAGTGGTCGCCGTCGCGCACGGCCCGCGTCTTCATGCCGGCCGCGTCCGAGCCCGCCTCCGGCTCGGAGAGGCAGTACGAGAACATCGCGTCGCCCTTGGCCAGCGGCGCGAGGTACTTCTTCTTCAGCTCCTCGGAGCCGGACAGGATCACAGGCAGCGAGCCGAGCTTGTTCACGGCCGGGATGAGGGAGGAGGACACGCAGACGCGGGCCACCTCCTCGATCACGATGACGGTGGCGAGCGCGTCCGCGCCGGCGCCGCCGTACTCCTCCGGTACGTGGACCGCGTGCAGGTCGTTCGCGACCAGGGCCTCGAGCGCCTCCTGCGGGAAGCGGGCCTCCTCGTCCACCGCCGCGGCGTGCGGCGCGATCTTCGCCTCGGCCAGCGAGCGGATGGCGTCACGGAGCATGTCGTGCTCTTCGGACGGGCGGTACAGGTCGAAGTCAGCCGATCCGGCCAAGGTGTCTCACGCTCCAGAAGACGCAGTGTCGGTGACGCTAATTACCGTTAAGTAACTGGAATTTTAGGGGGCCGCCCACGGGACGGGTACGTGAGCTTGGCGACAGCTGGGAAATTGCCCCGCGGAGGGCCCGGCTATGCTCGGGCACCGATTCACCGCCCTACCCGTTCTGGAGCACCCATGAGCCTCAAGATCACCGTGATCGGCACCGGCTATCTCGGCGCGACGCACGCCGCGGCCATGGCCGAGCTGGGGTTCGAGGTGCTGGGGCTGGACGTCGCGCCGGAGAAGATCGAGAGGCTCAGGCGGGGTGAGGCCCCGATGTACGAGCCCGGTCTGGAGGAGTTGCTGCGCAAGCACGTCGCGGGGATCGAGGGCTCCAGCGGGCGGCTGCGCTTCACGATGGACTGGGCGGAGCTGGGCGAGTTCGGCGATGTCCACTTCGTCTGTGTGAACACCCCGCAGAAGCACGGCGAGTACGCCTGCGACATGTCGTACGTCGACGCCGCGATCTCCTCCCTCGCGCCGCACCTGAAGGGCCCCGCGCTCGTCGTCGGCAAGTCGACCGTGCCCGTCGGCTCCGCGGACCGCCTCGCCGCGTACCTCGCGGAGCACGCGCCCGCCGGCGGGGACGCCGAACTGGCCTGGAACCCGGAGTTCCTGCGCGAGGGCTTCGCCGTCGAGGACACGCTGCACCCGGACCGGATCGTGGTCGGCGTACGCAGCGAGCGCGCCGAGAAGCTGCTGCGCGAGGTGTACGCGACGCCGCTCGCCGAGGGCACGCCGTTCGTGGTGACCGACTTCCCGACCGCCGAGCTGGTGAAGACCGCCGCGAACTCCTTCCTCGCCACCAAGATCTCGTTCATCAACGCGATGGCGGAGGTGTGCGAGGCAGCGGGCGCTGACGTGGCCAAGCTGGCGGAAGCCATCGGGTACGACGACCGGATCGGCAAGAAGTTCCTGCGCGCCGGGATCGGCTTCGGCGGCGGCTGTCTGCCGAAGGACATCCGGGCCTTCATGGCGCGCGCCGGTGAGCTGGGCGCCGACCAGGCGCTGACGTTCCTGCGCGAGATCGACTCCATCAACATGCGCCGACGTGGCCAGATGGTGGAGATGGCGCGTGAGGCGCTGGGCGGCGGTCCGTTCCTCGGCAAGCGGGTCGCGGTGCTCGGTGCCACCTTCAAGCCGGACTCCGACGACGTCCGTGACTCGCCCGCGCTGAACGTGGCCGGGCAGATCCACCTCCAGGGCGGCCAGGTCACGGTCTACGACCCCAAGGGCATGGACAACGCCCGACGGCTCTTCCCGACGCTCGGCTACGCCGACTCGGCGCTGGAGGCGGTGCGGGGCGCCGATGTCGTCCTGCACCTGACCGAGTGGCGCGAGTTCCGCGAGCTCGACCCGGCGGAGCTGGGCGAGGCGGCGGCCTCCCGGGTCCTCCTCGACGGCCGCAACGCGCTCGACCCGGAGGTATGGCGCCGGGCCGGGTGGACGTACCGGGCGATGGGCCGCCCCACCGCATAGACGTACCGCATAGACGTAAGGGAGACGCCGGTCCGGCCGAGGCTCAGTCGGCCGGACCGGCGTCCTGTTGCATTCTGCACCACCGGGTCACCGGCCGACCGGTGAACTCTCTGTGGATCACGCCTCCTTCGCCCGGTACCGCCGCATCTTCGCGCGCGCCCCGCAGACCGACATCGAGCACCAGCGGCCGCGTCCGGCCGGACTGCGGTCGTAGTACGCCCAGTGGCAGGTCACGGCCTCACAGGCCTTCAGACGGCCCCAGGTGCCCGCGGTCAGCGCCTCTGCCACGGCGACCGCCACGCGCGCGTGCAGGGAGTCGTCGGTGGGCGTCAGGCAGGCCGAGCCGTCGCGCTGGTCGACGGCCACATACAGCGGGGCCCGCGCCAGCAGCCGGGTCAGCGGGGTCACCTCGCGGTGCGGCGGGTGGCCCGCGTGGGCGAGCAGCGCGGCACGCAGCGACTCGCGCAGTTCGCGGGCGCGCGGCAGCTCGTCCTCGGTGAGAGCGAAACGGGCCCGACCCTCCACGGTGTCCAGCGAGTCGGTGCCCGACTCGATGTCCAGCGTGTTCACCAGGGCCTGGACGAGTTCCAGGCCTCCGGGAGCGGGCGATCTCTCACTCATGCCCGCGACGTTACCTCCGGCACGCACCGATGCGGTAACCGAGGCGTAACCGAGGCCGGTCGGCGTGTACCTCTTGCGCTGCCACCTCATGACCGGGAGCATGAGCATGCGGTGACCGTTACCGGTTACTCGCTGCTATCGGTAACAGCGCTCGTCGGTGACGGCGCCCTATCGGTAACTGCGATCTGGAGGAGGAAGTCATGGCTCTCGCCAAGCTCGGCCCCGTCGTCCTGGACTGCCCCGACCCGGGCGCGCTCGCCGCCTTCTACGCCGAGGTGCTCGGCGGCAGCGTCGAGGGCGAGGGGGACTGGGTGGACCTGCGGGTGCCCGGCGGACAGGCGCTCGCCTTCCAGGCGGCGCCCGGATTCGTACCGCCGAAGTGGCCCGCGCCCGACCACTCGCAGCAGTTCCACCTGGACCTGGTGGTGGAGGACCTGGACGCGGCCGAGAAGGGGGTGCTGGAGCTGGGCGCGAAGCCGCTCGACGCGGAGGACCGCTCGCGCAGCTTCCGCGTTTACGCGGACCCGGCCGGGCACCCGTTCTGTCTCTGCGCCGGCTGACGCCGAAGGAGGCCCCTCATGCCCGCTGTGGCGCGTTTCCGCAACGTGGTGATCGACTGCCCGGACCCGCGCGCGCTCGCCGAGTTC
Source organism: Streptomyces cynarae (assembly GCF_025642135.1). Lineage (NCBI taxonomy): Bacteria > Bacillati > Actinomycetota > Actinomycetes > Kitasatosporales > Streptomycetaceae > Streptomyces > Streptomyces cynarae. Next base: position 3,642,200 of record NZ_CP106793.1, read on the forward strand.
TACGCCCGCGTGGGCGGCGGCACACCCAAGGCCGAGGACGAGGAGTGGGTCGTCCTGCGGATCCCCGACGGGCCGCGGATCGGGTTCCAGCGGGTGGAGGGATACACCCCGCCCGAATGGCCGCGCGCGGACCGCAACCCGCAGCAGTTCCACCTCGACTTCGACGCCGGTTCCACCTGGGAGGAGGTGGACGCGGCGCACGAGAAGGTGCTGGCGCTGGGCGCGCGGCCGCTGGACGTGGAGGACCGGGAGAAGAAGGACTTCATGGTGTACGCCGACCCGGCGGGACACCCCTTCTGCCTGTGCCGGATCGAGCACGCCTGAACCGGCCGTCGCCCTGCCCGGCCCGGCTGTCGACAGCCGGGCCGGGCAGACGGCGGTTCGGGCCCGGTGGGACGTACAGGACCGTCCCGCTCCGGACCGTCAGCCGTCGAGGTCCTCGATGGTCGCGTGGGACGGCGCGCGCCTGGTCTGCACGTCGCGCGCCACGTCCTCGGCCGCGCCCAGCACCCGTACCGCGTTCTGCCAGGTCAGCTTCGCCAGGTCGGCCCTCGACCAGCCGCGGTCCAGCAGCTCCGCGATCAGGTTCGGGTAGCCGGAGACGTCGCCCAGGCCGTCCGGGGTGAAGGCCGTGCCGTCGTAGTCGCCGCCGATGCCGACGTGGTCGATGCCCGCCACCTCGCGCATGTGGTCGAGGTGGTCGGCGACCGTCGCGACCGTGGCGACCGGGCGCGGAGTGCGCTCCTCGAAGGCGCGGTGGACCTTCATCGCCTCGGGGGTGGTGTCGAGGGGGTGCAGGCCGTGCGCGCGCATGTTGTCGTCCGCCGCGGCCGTCCAGTCGACGGCCGCCTGGAGGACGAACTTCGGCACGAAGGTCACCATCGCCACACCGCCGTTGGCGGGCAGGCGTTCGAGGACGTCGTCGGGGACGTTGCGCGGGTGGTCGCACACCGCGCGGGCGGAGGAGTGGGAGAAGATCACCGGCGCTTCGGTGGTGTCCAGCGCGTCGCGCATCGTGGTCGCCGCCACATGCGAGAGGTCGACGAGCATGCCGAGGCGGTTCATCTCCCGGACCACCTCACGGCCGAAGTCCGAGAGGCCGCCGACGCCCGGTTCGTCCGTCGCGGAGTCCGCCCACGCCACGTTGTCGTTGTGGGTGAGGGTCATGTAGCGCACGCCGAGCCCGTACAGGCCGCGCAGCGTGCCGAGCGAGTTCGCGATGGAGTGGCCGCCCTCGGCGCCCATGAGGGAGGCGATCCGGCCGTCCTTGCGCGCCGTCTCCATGTCGGCGGCGGTCAGGGCCGGGGCCAGGTCCGCCGGGTAGCGGGCGAGCAGCTGCCGTACGCAGTCGATCTGTTCCAGCGTCGCGGGCACCGGGTCGGGCAGGTCGCACGGCACGTACACCGACCAGTACTGGGCGCCGACCCCGCCCTCGCGCAGACGGGGCAGGTCGGTGTGCAGGCGGGCGTTCTGGTGCCGGGCGATGTCCAGGGCGTCGAGGTCGTAGCGGGCCTGCTTGCGCATCGCCCAGGGCAGGTCGTTGTGCCCGTCGACGACCGGGAACTCCCGCAGCAGTTCCCGGGCGGCCTGCAAGGACGGCGAGGTCATCGCGTCACTTCCCCGAGTTGAAGCCGAAGCCCGCCGCCGCTCCCTCGACCTTGGAGCGCAGGCGCTTGCCCTTCTCGGTGGCCTGGTCGTTGAGGTCCTGCTGGAACTCCCGCATCCGCTGCAGGAGTTCCTCGTCGTGCGCGGCGAGGATGCGCGCCGCGAGCAATCCGGCGTTGCGGGCGCCTGCGACGGACACGGTGGCCACGGGGACACCGGCCGGCATCTGCACGATCGACAGCAGCGAGTCCATGCCGTCGAGGTGCTTCAGCGGGACCGGGACGCCGATGACGGGGAGCGGGGTGACGGAGGCGAGCATGCCGGGCAGGTGGGCGGCGCCGCCGGCGCCCGCGATGATCACCTTCAGACCGCGGTCCGCCGCCTGCTCGCCGTATGCGATCATCTCGCGCGGCATACGGTGCGCGGAGACGACGTCGACCTCGTACGCGATCTCGAACTCGTCGAGGGCCTTGGCCGCGGCCTCCATGACGGGCCAGTCGGAGTCCGACCCCATGACGATGCCAACAACGGGGCTCATTCGGTGATCGTGCCTCTCAGGTAGCCGGCTGCGTGACGGGCGCGCTCCAGCACGTCGTCGAGGTCGTCGCCGTAGGTGTTGACGTGGCCCACCTTGCGGCCGGGCTTCACGTCCTTGCCATACATGTGGATCTTGAGCTTCGGGTCCCGCGCCATGCAGTGCAGGTACGCCGAGTACATGTCGGGGTAGTCGCCGCCGAGGACGTTGACCATGACCGTCCACTTGGCGCGCGGGCGCGGGTCGCCGAGCGGGAGGTCGAGGACGGCCCGCACGTGGTTGGCGAACTGCGAGGTGATCGCGCCGTCCATCGACCAGTGGCCCGAGTTGTGCGGGCGCATCGCCAGCTCGTTGACCAGGATGCGGCCGTCGCGGGTCTGGAACAGCTCCACGGCGAGGTGACCGACGACGCCGAGTTCCTTGGCGATGGTGAGCGCGAGCTGCTCGGCCTCGAGGGCCAGCTCGTCGTCCAGGTCGGGGGCCGGGGCGATCACGGTGTCGCAGACGCCGTCCACCTGCCTGGACTCCACGACCGGGTAGGCGACGGCCTGCCCGTGCGGCGACCGTACGACGTTGGCGGCCAGCTCCCGGACGAAGTCGACCTTCTCCTCGGCGAGGACGGGGACGCCGGCGCGGAAGGGGTCGGCGGCCTCCTCGACGGAGTCCACCACCCACACGCCCTTGCCGTCGTAGCCGCCGCGGACGGTCTTGAGGACGACGGGGAAGCCGTCGCCCTCGGCGGCGAACGCGGCGACGTCCTCCGGGTCGCTGACGATCCGGTGCCGCGGGCACGGCACACCGATCGCGTCGAGTTTGGCGCGCATCACGCCCTTGTCCTGGGCGTGCACGAGCGCGTCCGGACCGGGACGCACGGCGATGCCGTCCGCCTCCAGTGCCCGCAGGTGCTCGGTGGGCACGTGCTCGTGATCGAAGGTGATCACGTCACAGCCCCGCGCGAAGGCACGCAGCGTCTCCAGATCGCGGTAGTCGCCGACGACGACGTCGCCGACGACCTGTGCCGCGGAGTCCTGAGGGGTGTCACTGAGGAGCTTGAACCTGATGCCCAGCGGGATGCCTGCCTCGTGGGTCATACGGGCGAGCTGGCCACCGCCGACCATGCCTACTACCGGGAACGTCACGCACCCAGGGTATCGGCCCGGCCGGGGAGGCCGGTTTCCGTCCCCGCCCGGGGCGTTTGGAGGGCCGTTTCCGAGGGGCTTTCGAAGGGGTACCCGATGGAAATCCATGAAGGGTTTCCGGCAGGGGGTCCAGGTGGCTTTCTTTCCGTCCTCATGTATGGTCCCCGGACATCGTTCACCGGCGCTCGTTAGCATGGCCGGGTTGACGGAGCCGTTAGGCGCTTTCGGCCGAGGGTCCGGTACAACCGATCGACACGAATGAGACGACGGATGCAACCGAGTACGACCGACCCGACGGGGGCTGGCGACACGATGGGCAGTGGTTCCACAAGTCTGCAGGACAGGCCCCAGGCCGCAGTGCGCCGGAAGTTCGACCGGCTGCTGCGCGAGATCGCCAAGTTCGGCGCGGTCGGCGGGGCGGGACTGCTGGTCAACCTCCTGGTGTTCAACCTCGTGCGGAATGTCACGGGGCTCCAGGTGGTCCGGGCGAGCATCATCGCCACGGTCGTCGCGATCGCCTTCAACTACATCGGCTTCCGCTACTTCACCTACCGGGACCGGGACAAGAGCGGGCGCACCCGCGAGATGACCCTGTTCCTGGTGTTCAGCGCGGCCGGGCTGGTGATCGAGAACGGCGTGCTGTTCCTGGCCACGTACGGGTTCGGCTGGGACAGCCCGCTGCAGAGCAACGTGTTCAAGTTCCTCGGCATCGGCCTCGGGACGCTGTTCCGTTTCTGGTCCTACCGCAGCTGGGTGTTCAAGGCCATGCCGGCGGCGTCGGCGGTGGCGGGCGCCGAGTCGATCCTCCACGAGGCAGAGAATCAGCGCCGCCACGACGAGCACGTGAACCGCTGACCGTCGTCGCGCCCTGACAGGCGCGTGAGCAGAACATCGCCCTGGCGCAGTGCGGCGAAGAGCATCGCCCGGCGCCGTGCGGTACATCCCCGGCGCCGTGCAGTGAACGTCCCCGCGTCGTGCGGCGGAGAACGTCGCCCAGCCTGGGGCGGCGAAGAAGTCCCGACCGACCGCTGCACCGGGCCCCCGCTCCCCGGTTCACCTCACCGTGCGTTCCGGTTCCTCCGGTTCGGCGGGCACCTTCAGCGGGGTGCGGGACAGGAACAGGCCGAAGACCGGGGGCTTGGCCTGGAGCATCTCCAGACGGCCGCCGTCGGCCTCCGCCAGGTCACGCGCCACCGCGAGACCGATGCCCGTGGAGTTACGGCCGCTGATGGTGCGCTCGAAGATGCGGGAGCCCAGTTCCGGCGGCACCCCCGGTCCCTCGTCCGTGACCTCCACGACCGCCTGGTTGCCGGTGACCCGGGTGCGCAGGGCGACCGTGCCGCCCCCGTGCATGAGCGAGTTCTCGATCAGTGCCGCCAGCACCTGGGCGACCGCCCCGGGCGTCCCCACGGCCCGCAGGTGCCGTTTGCCGGAGCTGACGATCGCACGTCCCGCGCTGCGGTAGGCGGGCCGCCACTCGGCGAGCTGCTGCTGGATGACCTCGTCCAGGTCGAAGGAGACGGCGGAGCCGGTGCGCGGGTCGCGGGCGTTCGTCAGCAGCCGCTCCACGACGTCCGTGAGCCGCTCCACCTGCGTCAGCGCGATCGTCGCCTCCTCCTTCACCGTGTCCGGGTCGTCCGTGAGCGTGATCTCCTCCAGACGCATGGACAACGCCGTCAGGGGCGTGCGCAGCTGGTGCGAGGCGTCGGCCGCCAGGCGCCGCTCGGCGGTCAGCATGCGGCCGATCCGCTCGGCGGAGGCGTCGAGCACATCGGCGACCCGGTCCAGCTCAGGGACGCCGTACCGCTTGTGGCGCGGGCGCGGGTCGCCGGAGCCGAGGCGCTCGGCGGTCTCGGCGAGGTCGGTGAGCGGGGAGGCCAGACGGTTGGCCTGGCGCACCGCGAGCAACACCGCCGCGATGATCGCGAGCAGCGCCACCAGGGCGATGATCAGCAGCGTACGGCCGACTTCACGCGTGACGGCGGAGCGGGGCTCCTCGACGCGGACCGTCTCCCCCTCCTCGCCCTTGGTCGTGGAGTGGATGACGTCACCGGCGGGCTGGTTGCCGACCCGGATGGTGGGCTGGCCGGGGATGTCGATCACCGCGTACCTGTCGCCGGTGACCTGGTCCTTGAAGACCGCGGCACTGACCTTCTCGTCGCCGAGGATCCGGCTGTCCACGATGCTGGCCAGCCGCAGCGCCTCGGAGTCGACGCGCTCCTGGGCGCTGTTGCTGATCGTCCGGGTCTCGACGATCACGAGGGAGACGCCGAAGACCGCGATCACCACGAGGACGACGGCGAGGGTGGACTGGATGAGACGACGACGCACGGAGGCCTCCGGCGGGGAACAGGTACGACGACCAGTGTGCCCCTGGTTGGTGTGGCACCCGGTGCCGGGGCTGGGCGGGGGTGGGTTGCGCTCCGGGCGCTCGCCGGTGCCTCCCCCAAGCTCTGCGAGCAGGGGGTGCCCCCAGCGCCCACCCGTGCCGCCCTGCGGCACGACCGCCCGCAGCTACAGCGACGTCAGCCGACCGACGCGGTCAGTTCTTCTCGAACCGGAAGCCCACACCCCGTACCGTCGCGATGTACCGCGGGTTCGCCGCGTCGTCGCCCAGCTTCTTGCGGAGCCAGGAGATGTGCATGTCCAGGGTCTTCGTGGACGACCACCACGTCGTGTCCCAGACCTCGCGCATCAGCTGGTCGCGGGTGACGACCCGGCCCGCGTCCCGTACCAGGACCCGGAGCAGGTCGAACTCCTTCGCGGTGAGCTGCAGCTCCTCGTCGCCCATCCACGCCCGGTGCGACTCCACGTCGATGCGCACGCCGTGCGTGGCGGGCGGCTGCGCGGGCTCGGTGGCGCCGCGCCGCAGCAGGGCACGGACCCGGGCGAGCAGTTCCGCCAGCCGGAACGGCTTGGTGACGTAGTCGTCGGCGCCCGCGTCGAGGCCGACGACGGTGTCCACCTCGTCGGCCCGTGCGGTCAGGATCAGGATCGGAACGGTGTGGCCGTCGGCGCGCAGCCGGCGGGCCACCTCCAGACCGTCCATGCCGGGCAGCCCGAGGTCCAGCACGACCAGGTCGACGCCGCCCTGCATTCCGGCGTCGAGCGCGGTGGGTCCGTCCTCGCGCACCTCGACCTCGTAACCCTCCCGGCGCAGGGCACGGGCCAGCGGCTCCGAGATGGACGCGTCGTCCTCGGCGAGCAGTACACGGGTCATGGGGTGATGGTAGTCCGCCCAGGGCGAGAGCAAAGGTGTGAGCGCGGGTGTGATGGGGATGCGAATTCTTACCTGGACCTGGGACGATGCGGTGGCGCCGCCGTCCGTGACGCTGCGTGGTCACGCCTGCACCTCTTGGGGGCCATTTGGGCGTAGACCTTCGAATGGGTGACCATAGTTCCGTAACTACCTGTGATCCGTGTCTCAAGTCCTTCCATATCCGGCTGTGCCGTGCCGTATGGTGAGGAGAACGCCTGTAGCACCAGCAGGGACCTTTGGCGGTAGCTCGACGCTGAAGGTCTCTTTTGTGTGCGGGCTGGCCTCCTCCCAGCCTTGAAGGAATGACCTGTGGCCGGGCCTTGAGCGCTCAACGCGCGTAGAGGCGTGGATCCCGGTGGTCGTCGTCCACCGCTCCGTGATCCGGGGCGGACACCCCGTGGGCGTGGGGCGGACGTCCGATCCCGCCGGTGCCGGCCGTCCCCCCACGGGCGCGTGACGCTCGTGCCAGCGCGTCCCGACCAGCAAGGAACGACCATGGCGTCCAGCCTGACGAAGGACTCGGTCCGCCCGGGCACCCCCGGGTCCGAGAAGACCTTCTTCGGCCACCCCCGCGGACTGGCCACCCTCTTCATGACCGAGATGTGGGAGAGGTTCTCCTACTACGGCATGAAGGCCCTCCTCCCGCTGTACCTGGTGGCACCGGGCGGCCTGCACATGAGCGCGGCCACCGCTACCGCGATCTACTCGGTGTACCTGTCGCTCGTATACCTGCTCGCCCTGCCGGGCGGCTGGTTCGCCGACCGGGTCCTCGGTCCGCGCAAGACGGTCGCCGTGGCGGGCTTCGTCATCATGCTGGGCCACCTCACGCTGGCCCTGCCCACCGCCGGTACCTTCTTCGCCGGTCTCGGCCTCGTCGCGATCGGCTCGGGCCTGCTGAAGGCGAACATCTCCACGATGGTCGGCCACCTCTACGAGGGCCCGGACGACCCGCGCCGCGACGGTGGCTTCACCCTCTTCTACATCGGCATCAACCTCGGCGCCTTCGCCGCGCCGCTGGTCATCGGCACCGTCGGCCAGAACGTCAACTGGCACCTGGGCTTCGCGCTCGCCGCGCTCGGCATGGCGCTCGGCCTCGGCCAGTTCCTGCTCGGGGGCCGTCACCTCAGCTCCCACTCGCAGGTCGTCCCGACCCCGCTGACGGCCGAGCAGAAGAAGGCCACCCTGACCAAGGCCGCCCTGTGGGCGGGCGTCGCGGTCGTCTTCTACGCGATCGTCGGTTTCTCCGGCGTCTACACGCTGAACTGGCTGCTGGTCCCGATCACCCTCGCCGGCCTGATCATCCCGGTCCTGGTCATCGCCCGCATCAAGCGGGACAAGGAGCTGGACCGCACCGAGCAGTCGAAGATGACGGCGTACATCTGGTTCTTCGTCGCCGCGGCCGTATTCTGGATGATCTACGACCAGGGCGGCTCGACGGTGTCGCTGTTCGCCGACTCCTCGGCGAAGAACACGATCTTCGGCTGGAACTTCCCGGTCTCCTGGTACCAGTCGGTCAACCCGGTCATGATCATGGCGCTGGCCCCGGTCTTCGCCTGGGCGTGGCTGGCGCTGGCCCGGCGCGGCAAGGAGCCGAGCACCGCGGTGAAGTTCGCGATGGGCCTGGTCCTGATCGGCGCGTCCTTCTTCCTCTTCCTCGCCCCGCTGGGGATCGCCGACGGCGGTCACAAGGCGGCCGCGATGTGGCTGGTGGCGATCTACTTCGTGCAGACGATCGGTGAGCTGACGCTGTCGCCGGTGGGTCTGTCGGTCACCACGAAGATGGCGCCGGCGAAGTACGCCTCCCAGATGATGGGTGTCTGGTTCCTGGCCGTCACCGCCGGTGACGCCACGACCGGTCTGCTGTCCATCGCGGGCGTCGACCTGAACAAGACGGGCATCGTGGCCCTGCAGGCCGCGCTCGCCGTGCTCGCCGGTCTGGCGGTGTGGATGTACCGCAGCAAGGTCAAGGAGCTCATGGGCGACGTGCACTGACGTCGCTCCCGGGCTCTCGGAGGGCCGCCGCACCCACGTGGATGCGGCGGCCCTCCGCCGTTCTCCGGGGTCAGCGGACGCGGCGGGGCAGGAACGCGAAGACCGCGCCGCCCAGCAGGATCGCCGTGCCCGCCACCAGGCCGAGGGCCTTGAGGGTTCCGTGGTCGTCCGTGCCCGTCTGGGCCAGGCCGCCGCCTGTCGTACCCCCGGCCGTCGTACCGCCGCCCGTCGTACCGCCCGACGACGTGCCTCCGGACGTCCCGCCCGGCTGCTGGGCGGTGCCGAGCGTCAGCGACACCTCCGTCTTCGTCGGTGTGCACGTCGTGGTCGTGCCGAGGGCCTTGATGGTCAGCACGCCCGGCGACAGCGTCGACTCCCCGCTCGCGCCCGGTTTGTACGTTCCCGTCAGGTCCGGGATCTCGATCGGATCACCCGACTTGACGTCCTGCGTGTTCGCCGGGCCCTCGACATGGACCGTGCCCTTGTCCGCGCCGCCCACCACGACCTCCATCGACGGTTTCACCGAGCCCTTCGGGATGTCCACCGGGCTGTTCATCACCGACTTCTTGAACCGCACGGTGAGATCGAAGTTCCCGCCGTCCTTCTTGGCGTTGATCTGCACCGGCGACGTGGCGCTCTTGTCGCCGATGGGCGTTTTGCAGGCGTACGGGACCTGGACCTCCTTGCCCGTGAAGTCCGTCTGCCCGCCGCCGTCGCCGCCGGTCGCACTCGCGCTCGCGGTCGGGGACGTCGACGCGGAGGAGGTGGCCGTCGGGGACGTCGCGGTGGAGGACGCGGTCGGCAGGCCCGTCGGCGGGTTGGTCGGGAGGAGTGTCGTCGGCACCACCGTCGGCAGCCCGCCCGTCGTACCGCCCACTCCCCCGCTCCCGCCGGTCACCTTGATGGCCGCCGCCGGTCCAACCCTCTCCTTCGGGGTGCACTTGGTGTCCGTGGAGATCGGCTTGTTGACGTTGATGGTGTAGGCGTCCGGGGTCAGCGTCACCTCGCCCGCCGACGTCAGCTTCAGGGTGCCCGTCATGTCGGACAGCTTCATGTCGCTGTTCTTGGGGATCGGCGGGTTCGACCGCGGCCCCGCCATGGCGATGCCGGCGGTCTGCGCGCCGCTCGCCTTCAGCGTGCCGGTCGGCTTGACGGTGTCCTTGTCCAGGTCGAGCACGTCGGGGTTCTTGGAAGCGGCCTGCACGAACTTCCAGGTGACCGTGACCTCGTCGCCGACCTTGGCCTCGGCCGGTGCCGTGATCTCCACCTTCGTGGTGCCCTCGACCGGAGGCAGCCCGGAGATCGGGGGCGGGATGCATTCGGTGGCGTACGACACCTCGGCCGCCTGGGCCGGTGCCGCGGCGACGCCGAGCAGAAGCCCCGCACCGCACAGCATCAGGGCCGCACCTGCCGCGGACGCCCTTCTCCCACTGTCACCGGCCGCGCTGTTTCCGCCCGCCGCCTTGGACACTCTCCGTTGCGTTCTCACGTGTTTCCCTTCGTCGGGGTCGCCGGACTGTCCTCGTGCGGTGCGGAGAGCCGGCCGCTCGCCGCGGTCCCCGGATCCGTGTCCGGGGTGAACCACGGCAGGGCCGAAGTGGTGCCGGTCCTCGCGGGAGCGGGCGGCTTCGGCGGGCGCAGGGCGACGCCTGGCAGCCGAAGCCCCCGGTGGCGTACCGCCGCGCCGCGCGGCCGCACCCGGTCCACGACCGTCATGCCGACGCGGAACACAGCCGTCGGCACGACCAGGCAGGCCAGGACCCAGAAGACGGTCACGCCCCAGGGCCGGCCGACACCCCACGGCTGCTCGGCGAGGACCTTGCCGCCGTACTCGAGGGAGACCGTGTAGTCACCGTGGGCGCCCGCCGTGAGCTCCACCGGCAGCCTGACCTCCGCCTTCCTGCCGGGCGCGACCGTGCCGTGCCACTGCCGCTCGTCCCACTGCGGCGCGAACACGCCGTGCGAGGTGCCGACCCGGAAGACGGGATCCCTCACCGGCGACGAGCCGACGTTGCCGACCGTGAACACGAGTGTGCGCTGCGGCGGCGCCCCGAACCAGGTCAGCAGCCCACTGGAGCCGTCGAGACGGGTGTCCGTCAGCACCGAAAGCCGCCCGGCGGCGGACTCGGCGGGCAGCGGCCTGACGGCATGCCCGGCGACCTGGAAGGCCGCGTCGGCGGTGGCCCCGGCCCCGGTGACGGTGGCGACGTGCACCACGCAGGGGCACGGCGCGGGCGGCTCGGCCACCGGCAGCTTCCTGCTGAAATGGCCCCGCGCGTCGGTCGTGACGGCCCGTCCGTCCGCGTTGGCGCAGGAGTTGGTGCCGCCGATCACCCCCCGGGACGGCGTGGCCTGCCCGCAGATGAGGATCATCAGCAGCGTCTTCGCCCGCCAGCCGCTGCCGGACACGGTGAGCGAGCCGCCGGTACCCGCCTGGGTCGCGGACAACTCGACGGCCGGTTTGCCGGCGCCCCAGGCGGGCGCCGCCAGGGGCGCCAGGACGAGCGCGAGCACCGCCACGGGCGCCAGCACCGCCACCAGTGCGGAGATACGCCCCTTCACCTCAGCGCTCCCGTCGACTCGGGGTCCGGACGCGGCCGTTCACCGGTCTGTCCGTCCGGCGGCCGGTGCCTGCGACGCCGTACGGCGACACCGGTGACCGCGGCCGCGAGCAGCCCCGCCCCGCTGCCCGCCACCGCGCCCCACGGCACGAACCGCGCCGACGCCGACCCGGAAGCGTGCGCCCCGCCCGCCGCCGTGACCGTGACCTGGACGTGCACCGCATCGAGCACCGGGTGGTGCGGCCACGGCTCGGTGAGCCGGACCCGGCGGCCGGGCGGCAGGTCGAGGGACAGGGTGCGCTCGGGGCGGTCCAGGACCCGGCCGAGGACACCGTCGGCGCGCACGGCGAGCCTCGGGGTCAGCACGGTCGTACCGCGGTTGACCAGCTCGTAGGTGATCCGTCCGCCGTGCACCGCCATGTGCTCCACGGTCAGCGCGGACAACGTCGGTCCGACGACGCGGAGTCGGAGGCGTACGGCGGTGGAGCGGCCGCCCGCGCTCGCCACGACCGAGCCCGCGTGGTCACCGGGCGCCGCTCCCGCGGGCACCGCCACGGTGAACGGCACGTCGGCGCGGGAACGGGCGGGCACGGTCACCGAGACGGTGCGCACCGGGAGCCGGTGCCCTCCCGTCGTGCCGGCGAAGGCGATCCAGGGGCCGGAGTCGCCCGGTGCCCCCCGAGCCTCGTGGGCGCCGCTCAGCCGGACGGTCAGCGGCCGCCCGCCCGGGTTGCGCACCGAAACGGCGTCCTCGAGGACCGTCCCGGGCTCGCCCTCCGCGTACACGTACGGCCGCCCGCCCGCACCGCCCAGGGACCAGCCGGCGTCGGCGACGGCGGGCGCGGCGGCCAGCGGGCTCGCACAGGCGACGGCGAGAGCGAGGGTGGAGGCGGGGCGGACGTACGGCATGGGGACTCCTGCTGGTACGGAGGTCGGCTCAGCGGCGTACCGCCTGGTTGCGGCGGGTCAGCCACAGCACCCCGGCCGAGCCGGCGAGCAGGACGGTGCTGCCGAGGGTGCCGAGGGCGACCACGGAGTCCTCGGGTCCGGTCTGCGGCAGCTGCCCGCCGGAGGCGGAGCCGCTTGCGCCGGAGCCGCTCGGGGCCGAGCCGGAGGTGCCGCCGCCGGCCGCGGTGACGTCGAGGGTCAGGGACGGGCCCGGGTGGCCGGCGGGCGTGCACGTGGTCGTCGTACCGAGCGCCTTGATGGTGAGCACACCCGCGGTGAAGGTGACCTTGCCGGTCTTCCCGGGCGTGTACGTGCCGCTCAGGTCGCTGATCTTGATGGGGGTGTCGGCGGGGATCGCCGCCTGGTTGGCCGGGCCCGTGACCGTCAGGGTGCCGCTGTCGGCGCCGCCCAGCACGATGGTGGCGCTCGGGTTCATCGCGCCCTTGCCCAGTTCGACCGGGCTGGAGGAGACGCCCTTCTGCCAGGACATGGTGATCCTGTAGACGCTGCCGCTCCGGACGCCCTTGATGTCGATGGGCGAGACGGCGCTCTTGTCGCCGATCGGCGTCCTGCACTGGTAGTCGATGTCGACGACGTCGGCCCTGGCCACGTGAGCGGCCGTCAGGACCGCCGAGCCGGCCAGGACGGCGGCGGACGCGAGCGCCGCGCTTCGTTTGTGGTACGACACGGTCCCCTCATTCCTGACGGCACATCAGATCGGGCCGTCAAGGTACGCCCGGGGCCTTGGGGAGGGAAGACACAGTGCGCGCGGGATCCGTGGCAATCGGGCGCGCGAGGCGTGTCCTACGAAGAAGGGTTCGAACCGTGGGTAACCGGAGGTCAGCCACCCACGAGGCGACCGAGCCGCGTCACGCGGGTGCGCCGAGCTCCGCCCACACCGTCTTGCCGGCGACGCCGGGGGTCCTGACGACGCCCCAGTCCAGGCAGAGCCGCTGCACGATGAACATCCCGTGGCCTCCGGGTCGTCCGGCGCGGTGCGGGGTACGCGGGGCGGGCTGTCCGGTGCCCCGGTCGGAGACCTCGATGCGCAGCACCTTGTTGTCGCACGCGATCCACAGCTCTTCGGGACCCTCGGCGTGCAGGCACGCGTTGGTGACCAGTTCGGAGACGACGAGCAGCACGTCCTCGGCCGCGGCCCGCTGGTCGGCGGTGGCGGCGGGCAGCCAGCCCCACGCGTACAGCGCCTGGCGGGTGAAGTCGCGGGCGAGCGGAACGACACCGCTCTCGCCCGCGAAGCTCATCCTGCGGACCTGCCGGGCGGAGGAGGACGTCGCCGTCCCGGGCGCACCGGACGAGGCGCCCTCGCCCGACGGGCCCTGCGCGGACGTTCCGGAAGCGCCGCTGGGCTCGGGGCCGCGGTCGCCCGGCGGGTAGGGCCGGGTGGTGCTCATCAGCGCTTCACCTCACCGATTCACCAGTTCACGATTCAAGACTCAGTACGGGGTCGACGCGGTATCCGTCGATTGTTGCTCGTGCCGTGCGTTCGAGGCCCTTTTCTTGCGGCTTCCGCCCTCACCGCCGACATGGTCAGCATGTCTCCTGCCCGACCGGACCGCTGGAACACCCATGGATTCGGCCGGGGACCTGTGACGCGCGTAACGTGCCGATAACGCGGAGGGACCCGGGGCGCGAAGCATCGGCGGCGTCACTCGGCCAGTGCCGCGTCCAGCGTGTCGTGGACGGTGAAGACGGCGTCCGCCCCGGTGATCTCGAAGACCCGGGCCACCACCGGCTGCATCCCCACGAGATGGACCCCACCACCCCCGGACTCGGCCTTCAGCCGGGCGGAGAGCAGGACGTTGAGCCCGGTGGAGTCGCAGAACTCCAGCCTCGAGCAGTCGACGACCAGGCGCGAGAACCCCTTCTCGAGGCAGTCCTCGAGAGGTTCGCGCAGCAGATCGGCGGTGTGGTGATCCAACTCACCCGCCGGGGTCACGACGGCACTCGTGCCTTCTTGTCGCACCTCGACCAGAAGCCGGCCCGACTGTGCGCTGCCGACCGTCCCGCGGTCCATGCCGTCTCTCTCCCGACCGTCGTGGTTGATGCTGGACGCCCTCGAACATTACGCCCTCTGTGCGCCTCTCGGCACCCGAACAACCCTACCAATTCGGACATTTCGCCACAGTACGCACTTGCGAACGGTCAACGAAAGCGGGTAGGCCTAGTAGAGACACTTATTCAACACGGCCGGCTTTGGAGGGCGCCGCACACCGCAGTGCACATATGGGCATCGGCGGCCATATGCCGACAACGATGGAGGACATCATGTCACCCCGGCTCGACGCATCGCAGACCCAGAGGGCGACGTCGACAACCCCCCTGGAACGACCGGACCACGGCTACGGCCTGGCCGACCACGAAGGCCCGACCGGGCCCGACGGCCTCGCCGACCTACCGGAGATTCCCCCGTACGACGAAGTGGGACCGGTTGACGCCCGGGCCCTTTCCAAGACTCTCTTCGAGAGGCTCGAGTCACTCGAAGAAGGCACACACGAATATTCGTACGTGCGCAACACGCTCGTCGAACTGAACCTGGCCCTGGTGAAGTTCGCCGCCTCCCGCTTCCGCTCGCGCAGCGAGCCGATGGAGGACATCATCCAGGTGGGCACGATCGGCCTGATCAAGGCCATCGACCGGTTCGAACTCAGCAGAGGCGTCGAGTTCCCCACCTTCGCGATGCCGACGATCGTCGGTGAGATCAAGCGCTTCTTCCGCGACACCTCCTGGTCGGTCCGTGTCCCGCGCCGGCTCCAGGAACTCCGCCTCGACCTGGCCAAGGCCGGCGACGAACTGGCCCAGAAGCTCGACCGCGCACCCACGGTGGCCGAGTTGGCCGAGCGCCTCGGCATCTCCAACGAGGAGGTCGTCGAGGGCATGGCCGCGTCGAACGCGTATACGGCCAGCTCCCTCGACGCCCAGCCCGAGGAGGACGACTCCGAGGGCGCGCTCGCGGACCGCATCGGCTACGAGGACCACGGACTCGAGGGCATCGAGTACGTCGAGTCCCTGAAGCCGCTGATCGCCGAACTTCCGCAGCGTGACCGGAAGATCCTCTCGCTGCGCTTCGTGGCCAACATGACGCAGTCGGAGATAGGCGAGGAGCTGGGCATCTCGCAGATGCACGTGTCACGACTGCTGTCCCGCACCCTGGGACGCCTGCGGAAGGGCCTCACCGTCGAGGAGTGAGCCCCGCTGCGGTGGGCAGCGAGTGAAGCCTGCCGCGATGCGCGGTGAGTGACGCGCGCCACGTGGCACCTGCCGAGTGGTACCAGCCGCCCGGTGTCCGGCCGAATCCCAGAACTCGACCGGGCACCGGGCGACTTGCGTTCGACAGTCCTCTCACAGGTCGTTCCCCGGCCGTTCATCACCTGCTCACAACGGGTTGCCCGGTTACCCGCGGGAACCCCTTTTCCCGCAGGGTGACTTCCCTCACTATGGTCACCCCATACCGGCCGGTACGTCTGGGTCCCAGGCGTGCCGGCCGGCACACGCGGGCTGCGAGGAGGCAGCGGGATGACCCGGGCGGAGCGGGACGACGAGGACGACGTCGAGGCCGGCGGCGGTATGCACGGTACGGTGCCCGACGCCCGCCTCACCGAACTGCTGAGAACGGACACCCCGACCGCGTATCCAGCTCTGCGCGAACTACGCATGCGCCATCGCACCGCCGTCCTCGGCTACGCACGGCTGTGCACGGTCGACGAGACGGCGGCCCGGCAGCTGACCGCGCAGGCGTTCGCGCTCGCGGCCCGCGACACCGCCCGCGGCGCCGACCCGCGCGGCCCCTGGCGTCACCAACTCCTGCTGCTCGCGGGCCGGGTGACACAGTCCTGGGCGACGGACGAGCGCGCCGCCCGGCTCGATCCTGGGCTGCCGGCGCATCTGCGCGCGGTCGGACCCGAGGGCGTGGCTCCGGCGATGCTGGCGGCGTTCCAGGCGCTGCCGGTCCGGGTGCAGGGGCTGGTCTGGTACGGAGTCGTCGACCAGGAGCCGCCGGAACGCACGGCGGTCCTGCTGGGCATGTCCCCGCAGGACGTGGCGTACGACATCGAACCGGCGTTCAAGGCGCTGCGCGAGTCGGTCCTGAAGACCCGGCTCGCCGGCTCGGGCAACCCCCGCTGCCAGGACTTCCGGCGGCTCATCGAGGAGTCCGTGCGTCCGGACAAGCCGCGCTACAGCGCCGATCTGCACGCCCACATGGCGTACTGCGTGCACTGCGCCACCGCGTACGAGGAGCTGTCGCACCTGCGCGACGCCCCGCGTACGGCACTGGCGGAGGGGCTGCTGCCGTGGGGCGGCGCCGCGTACGTGAGGGGCGACGGGGAGGAGCAGAGCGCGGCCGCCGGGGCCGGGCTCGCCGACTGGTGGCCGTCGCGGCGGTTCGCGCTGGCGGCGACGGCCGTGGGCGTGGCGCTGGCTCCGCTGCTGGTCTACCTGATGGCCTCGGGCGGTTCGCAGCCGGCGCGGGCCGCGAGCGAGATCCGCAGGCCGACGCCGCTGCCCGCCGTGACGGTGACGACGACGGTCTCGGTGACGCCGTCGGCCTCGTCCTCCCCGTCCCCCTCCCCCACTCCGGCGACGACGTCACCGAGACCGACGCCGAGGCCCTCGCGCACGGCGACCACGCACCCGGCGTCCCCGAAGCCGAAGCCCCCCGCTCCGCACCCGCCGAACGGCACGTACGCCCAAGTCGTGAACGTCGCCTCGGGTCTGTGCCTGGACATCCGCGACGGGGTGATGGACCTCGGCACGGACGTCATCACCGCCCCGTGCACCTCGTCCCCGACGCAGCGCTGGCGCGTCGACACCTCGCGCGATGTCCTGCAGTCGGAGGCCGACCCCGCCTTCTGCCTGGACAGCCGCGGCTCCACCTACCGGGGCGTCGGCATCTGGGAGTGCTCCTCGGTCGACGGCCGCAACGGGCAGAACCTGCGCTTCACGGTCGACTCCCGCGGAGTGATCCGCCCGGCGATCGCTCCGGACCACGCGGTGACGCCGTACGGCGGCGACACGGTGTTCCTGATGTGGGACCAGGGCGGCGACGAACAGCGCTGGAAGGCGGGCGCCGCCTGACGGCTGATGGCGGCTACCTGACCGCTGGGGTCCTTCGTTTGGATCAGGCCGGATCAGGGAGCGGGGCCTGGTGCCGTGCATCGCAAGGCGGAGGAGGGCGCCATGGCGGAGCCATGGCAACCGACGACAACGCGTCGAGGCGCGGTGCCAGGCCCCGCGAGCCCGGCATGATCCAAACGAGAGGCCCTAGGCGACCCTACGGCCCCGCCGCCACACCTCGTCGACCAGGGGCACGCCCGGGCGGTAGGCCAGGTGGACGTGGCTCGGGGCGTCGAGGAACGCCAGGTCCGCGTAGGCGCCCGGGGAGAGGCGGCCGACGTCCGTGCGGCGCAGGGCGCGGGCCCCGCCCGCCGTGGCCGACCAGAGCGCCTCGTCCGGGGTCATCCGCATGTCCCGCACGGCGAGCGCGATGCAGAACGGCACGGAGGACGTGTAGGACGAGCCGGGGTTGCAGTCGGTGGACAGGGCGACCGTGACGCCCGCGTCGAGGAGGCGGCGGGCGTCGGGCCACTCGGCGCGGGTGGAGAACTCGGCGCCCGGCAGCAGGGTGGCGACCGTGTCGCTGTTCGCGAGGGCGTCCACGTCGGCGTCCGTCAGGTGCGTGCAGTGGTCGGCGCTGGCCGCGCCGAGTTCGACGGCGAGCTGCACGCCCGGGCCGTACGACAGCTGGTTGGCGTGGACCCGCGGGTGCAGGCCCTTCTCCCGGCCCGCGGTGAGGATCGCGCGGGCCTGGTCGCCGTCGAAGGCGCCCTTCTCGCAGAAGACGTCGATCCAGCGGGCGTGCGGCGCGCAGGCGTCGAGCATCTCGCCGGTGACCAGGGCCACGTAGGCGGCCGGGTCGTCGGCGTAGTCGGGGGAGACGATGTGGGCGCCGAGGTAGGTGACCTCGTCGGTGTGCGCGGAGGCGATCCGCAGGGCGCGTTCCTCATCGTGGACCGTGAGGCCGTAACCGGACTTGGTCTCCAGGGTGGTGGTGCCCTGGCGGAGGGCCTCGGTGAGGTGGCGGACGAGGTTGGTCTCCAGTTCCGCGTCCGTCGCGGTCCGGGTCGCCGCCACCGTGGTGCGGATGCCGCCCGCCGAGTAACCGCGGCCCGACATGCGGGCGTTGAACTCCTCGGTGCGGTCGCCCGCGAAGACCAGGTGCGAGTGGGAGTCCACGAAGCCCGGGATCACCGCGCGGCCGTCGGCGTCGACCCGATTGTCAGTGGCGGGTGCTTTGCTCGACTCACCGGTCCACGAGACGCGGTCGCCGTCGATGACGAGGGCCGCGTCCCGGATCAGTCCAAGGGGGGACCTGTCACCGAGGGAGGGGTCGTTGGTGACCAGGCTGGCGATGTTGCTGATGACGGTGCTGCTCATGAGTTCCTCGTGGGTGGCCGGGCCGTCGGCGGGCGGCGTCGCGGACGTGTGGCTTCGGGTCGTCAGGCGCGCAGGGCTTCGACGGCGTCCGCCAGCGCGCGTGGCACGTCCGGTACGAGCAGGTGGGCTCCGTCGCGGACGACGTGCCGGCCGCCCACGACCGTATGGCGCACATCCGCTGCCGTCGCGGCGAATACGGCCGTCTCGGCGCCCAGCCGTGGCAGGGGCCCCGCGGTCCTGACCGAGTCGAGCGCGATCGTCGTGAAGTCGGCGAGCGCGCCCGGCTCCAGGGCGCCCGCGCCGTCCCAGCCGAGCGCGGCGTGCCCGTCGGCGGAGGCGGCCCGCAGCAGGGCTGCCGCCGTCCAGTGGCCGCGGGTGCGGGTGCGCAGCCGCTCGTTCAGCTCCATCGCACGCGCCTCCTCGAACAGGTCGATGACGGCGTGGCTGTCGGAGCCGAGTGACAGCGGCGAGCCGGCCGCCTGCAGGGCCGGGGCCGGACCGATGCCGTCGGCGAGGTCCCGCTCGGTGGTGGGGCACATGCAGGTGCCGGTGCCGGTGGAGCCGATCAGCTGGATGTCCTCGTCCGTGAGGTGCGTGTTGTGCACCCCGGTGGTGCGCGGCCCGAGGACGCCGTGGTCGGCGAGGAGCCGGGTCGGGGTGCGGCCGTGTGCCTTCTGGCAGGCGTCGTTCTCGGCCGTCTGCTCGGACAGGTGCACATGCAGCGGGGCCCGCCGCTCCTGCGCCCAGCGCGCCACCGTCGCCAACTGTTCGGCGGGCACCGCCCGTACGGAGTGGATCGCCGCACCGATCCGTGCGTGATCGCGTTCCTTGAGAACTGAACAGCGTTCGGCCCAGGCCTCGGCCGTGCCGTCGGAGAAGCGGAGCTGGTGGGTGTTGGGCGGCTGTCCGAAGCCGGCGGACAGGTAGGCGGTGTCGAGGAGGGTGATACGGATGCCGGCCTCGGCGGCGGCCGCGATCAGCGCCTCCCCCATGGCATTGGGGTCGGTGTAGGGGGTGCCGCCGGGGGCGTGGTGCACGTAGTGGAACTCGCCGACGGCGGTGACCCCGGCCAGCGCCATCTCCGCGTACACGGCGCGGGCGAGCGCGTGGTACGTGTCGGGGGTCAGTCTGTCCGCGAACGAGTACATGACCTCCCGCCAGGTCCAGAAGGTCCCCGAGCCGATCTGGACGGTGCCGCGCAGGGCGCGGTGGAAGGCGTGGCTGTGGGCGTTGGCGAGCCCGGGGAGGGTCAGCCCGCGCAGGACCTCGGCGCCGGGCGGTGGGGCGTCGACGCCGGTGCGGACCGCGGTGATGCGCCCGTCGGCCATCTCCAGGGCGACCCCCGGCTCGACGGCCGGGTCGAGCCAGGCGTGCTCCAGCCAGTACGTCCGTGTCACCTGCACACCAGCCCTTCCAGTACGTCGGCGAGTGCGGCCACCCCGGCCAGGCAGTCGTCCTCGGCGGCGTACTCGGCCGGGGAGTGCGACACGCCCGTGGGGTTGCGCACGAACAGCATGGCGGTGGGGATGCTCCCGGAGAGGATCCCGGCATCGTGTCCCGCCCCGGTCCCGAGGACGGGCACGGTCAGGTCGGTGTCCCGGCCGAGGATGCGGGCCAGTTCGTCCCGCAGGGCGTGGTCGAACTCGACGACCGGCGTGAACGACTCGCGCACCACCTCCAGATCGACACCGTGTGCCTCGGCGCACTCCCGGGCCGCCTTCTGGATGCCGCCGAGCACGGTGTCGAGGCTCGCCTGGTCGGCGGCACGGGAGTCGAGCCAGCCACGGACGAGGGACGGGATCGCGTTGACCCCGTTGGGCTCGACGGCGATCTTCCCGAAGGTGGCGACGGCACCGGCGAGTTCGGCCTCGCGACGGGCGGCGAGCACGGTCTCGGCGTACGGCAGCATGGGGTCGCGCCGGTCGGCGAGCCGCGTGGTCCCCGCGTGGTTGGCCTCGCCCCGGAAGTCGAACCGCCACCGGCCGTGCGGCCAGATGGCACTGGCGACCCCGACGGCGTCCCCGCCGATGTCGAGCGCCCGCCCCTGCTCGACGTGCAGCTCGACGAACGCGCCGATACGGCCGAGCCGCTCGGGATCGGGCCCGATGGCGTCGGGGTCGTACCCGGCGGCCTCCATGGCCCGCGGCAAGGTGACCCCGTCTCCGTCGGTCAGCCGGTGGGCCTGCTCGCGGGTGAGCTGCCCGGCGGCGAGCCGCGACCCGACGCAGGCCAGCCCGAACCGGGCGCCTTCCTCGTCGCCGAAGTTGACGATGCCGAGGGGCTTGGCGAACCGGACGTTCCTGCGCCGAAGCTCGTCGAGCGCGGCGAAGGCGGACACGACCCCGAGAGGCCCGTCGAAGGCCCCGCCGTCGGGCACGGAGTCGAGGTGGGACCCGGTGACCACGGCATCCCCCTCGGCGGGGTCGCCGAGCCACGCCCACTGGTTCCCGTTCCGGTCGACTTCGTGGACCAGCCCCCGCGCTTCGGCCTGCTCCTCGAACCAGGCCCGGCACTCCGCGTCGGCACCGGTCCAGGCGAAGCGGCGGTAGCCACCGGAGGCGGAGTCGCGGCCGACCGGCAGCAACTCCGCCCACATGCTGTGGAAGGTCACGCGTCGTCACCCTCGCGCATCGGAACCCGAACGCCCCGATCCTCGGCGACGGACTCCGCGATGTCGTACCCGGCGTCGACATGCCGGATGACACCCATCCCGGGGTCGTTGGTGAGCACCCGGCGGATCTTCTCGCCGCCGAGCCTGGTGCCGTCGGCCACCGTCACCTGTCCGGCGTGGATGGACCGGCCCATCCCCACGCCACCACCGTGGTGGATGGACACCCACGACGCGCCGGACGCCACGTTGACCATGGCGTTCAGCAGCGGCCAGTCCGCGATCGCGTCCGACCCGTCGAGCATCGCCTCCGTCTCGCGGTACGGCGAGGCGACGGACCCGCAGTCGAGGTGGTCGCGGCCGATGACGATCGGCGCGCTCAGCTCCCCACTAGCCACCATGTCGTTGAACCGCTCTCCGGCCTTGTCCCGCTCCCCGTACCCGAGCCAGCAGATACGTGCCGGAAGCCCCTGGAAGTGGACCCGCTCACCGGCCATCTTGATCCAGCGCGCGAGGGACTCGTTCTCGGGGAAGAGCTCGAGGATCGCCTTGTCGGTCTTCGCGATGTCCGCCGGGTCGCCCGACAGCGCCGCCCAGCGGAAGGGGCCCTTGCCCTCACAGAACAGCGGCCGGATGTAGGCGGGGACGAACCCGGGGAAGGCGAACGCCCGCTCGTAGCCCGCGAGCTGCGCCTCGCCGCGGATCGAGTTGCCGTAGTCGAAGACCTCCGCACCGGCGTCCATGAAGCCGACCATGGCCTCGACGTGCCGGGCCATCGACTCGCGCGCGCGGGTGGTGAAGCCGGCCGGGTCCTTGGCGGCGTAGGCGGCCATGTCCTCGAAGGCGACGCCGACCGGCAGGTACGACAGCGGGTCGTGGGCCGAGGTCTGGTCGGTGACGACGTCGATGGGGGCGCCCATGGCGAGGAGCTGCGGGACCAGCTCGGCGGCGTTGCCGAGGACGCCGATGGACAGCGGACGGCGGGCGTCGCGCGCCTCGACGGCCAGCTGGAGTGCGTGCTCCAGGGAGTCGGCCTTCACGTCCAGGTACCGGTGCTCGATGCGGCGCTCGATGGCACGCGGGTCGCAGTCGATGCAGATCGCGACGCCGTCGTTCATGGTGACGGCGAGCGGCTGGGCGCCGCCCATGCCGCCGAGCCCGGCGGTCAGGGTGATGGTCCCGGCCAGCGACCCGCCGAACTTCTTGGCGGCGACGGCGGAGAACGTCTCGTAGGTGCCCTGCAGGATGCCCTGGGTGCCGATGTAGATCCAGGAGCCGGCGGTCATCTGCCCGTACATCGTCAGGCCGAGGGCCTCCAGGCGGCGGAACTCCTCCCAGTTGGCCCAGTCGCCGACGAGGTTGGAGTTGGCGATGAGGACGCGCGGCGCCCACTCGTGGGTCTGCATGACGCCGACGGGGCGGCCGGACTGGACGAGCATGGTCTCGTCCTGCTTGAGCGTCTTCAGCGTGCGGACCATCGCGTCGAAGGAGCGCCAGTCGCGCGCCGCCTTGCCGGTGCCGCCGTAGACGACGAGCTTGTCGGGGTGCTCGGCGACCTCGGGGTCGAGGTTGTTCTGCAGCATCCGCAGGGCGGCCTCCTGCTGCCATCCCAGGGCGCTCAGTTCGGTGCCGCGGGGCGCTCGGACGGGGCGGGGTCCTGACATGGTCTGCCTCCTGGTGGACGGCGTCACGCGGCGGGGGCGCGCGGGACTGTTGCAGTGGTTATTCACATCCTGACCTTCTGAATAGAACTAGTCAATACGTCCTTGCGCCAGCAGGGCGCGGGCCGGGATGTTTGGCTGGATGCATGACCGCAGACGGTGACACGGGGACGGGGGACGCGGTGGACGTGGTGAACATCGGGACAGGGGAGCACGGCGACGACCGCACTGCCGAGCGGATGGCGCGGCGGGACGACGCCGTACGGACCGCCGTCGAACAGGGGCTGCTGGGGCCGGACGCCCCGCTCGCCGGCCTGCTGGACGTCACGGGCATCCGGGACTCGGCGGCGGCGCTGCGGGCGGCCTTCGACGCGGTGGTACCGCCGGGGACGCCGGTGCTGCACGCGTTCGCGGTCAAGGCGACCCCGCTGGTGCCGGTGCTGCGGCTGCTGCGGGAGGCGGGCATCGGCGCCGAGGTGGCGAGTCCGGGCGAGCTGGCGCTGGCCCGGGCGGCCGGGGTGACCCCGGAGTGCATCGTGCTGGACTCGCCCGCCAAGACGGCGGCCGAGCTGCGCCGTGCGCTGGAGCTGGGCGTCGCCGTGAACGCGGACAGCCCGCAGGAGCTGTCGCGGCTCGACGAGCTGGTCCGCACGGTGAGGACGGACTCCCCGCTGGGGATCCGGGTGAATCCGCAGACCGGGGCCGGTTCGATCCAGGCGCTGTCGACGGCGACGGCCACCTCGAAGTTCGGGGTGGCGTTGCGGGACGAGGGGGCGCGCGAGTGGGTGGTGCGCGCCTATGCGGAGCGGCCCTGGCTGACGCGGCTGCACGCACACTCCGGCTCTCAGGGGGTGCCGCTGTCTCTGATGGCGCGGGGCATCGCGGAGACGTACGCGCTCGCCGAGGAGATCAACCGGCACGTCGGGCGCCGGCAGATCGACACGATCGACATCGGCGGCGGGCTGCACGTCAACTTCGGCTCCGATGTCACGACGCCGACGTACGCGCAGTACGCGCGGCTGCTGGCGGAGGCGGTGCCTGGGCTGTTCGACGGGCGGTACGGACTGGTCACGGAGTTCGGGCGGTCGCTGCTGGCCAAGCACGGGACGCTGGTGGCGCGCGTGGAGTACACCAAGAGCGCGGGCGGCCGGGCCGTCGCGGTCACGCACGCGGGGGTGCAGGTCGCGGTGCGGACGGTGTACGCGCCTGCGTCCTGGCCGCTGCGGATCGCCGCCTACGACGCGAAAGGGCGCCCCAAGGAGGGAACCGCGGTGGTGCAGGACGTGGCGGGACCGGCCTGCTTCGCGGGCGACCTGCTGGCCGAGGCGCGGGCGCTGCCGCTCCTGGAGCAGGGCGACCACGTGGCGGTACTGGACACCGGCGCGTACTACTTCGCGCACCACTACGCCTACAACTCCCTTGCCCGGCCGGGGGTGTACGGCTACGCGCCGGACGGGGACGGCGGGATCCGGTTCGCCGTCGTACGGGAGCCGCAGTCGGTCGAGGAGATCGTGGCGGAGTCGGGCGGGGGGCGCGCGGGAGCGCTGTCGGAACTCTGAGGAAATCGCGCACCCTCCCCGGCGCCCCTCCGGTATGCACGCGGCCCGCATACCCGCACGTCAGCGAGGAGCAGCCTCAGTCGCACCCAACACCTCGGCAAACGAGGTCAGTTGACCCACCTTAGTGGTCCCGCGCATGTTCCACTGGAAAATGCCAGATCCCTCACCCCTCGCGCACACGTTGCGTAGCGTCTGTGTCACTCAGCCGTACCCGAGGCGGGAGGGGAGCACCGCTGTGCCCGGAATCGACGAGTGTCTGCTGGAAGCCATGCGCCTGCCCGGGGCCCGGGGTGCCGCGGTGGTCGACTGGACGAGCGGACTCGCGCTGGGCACGGTCGGCGACGCACCCGGCGGTGACCACGAGACGACGGCGGCGGAGGCGGCGGAACTGGCCCGGCTGGCCGCCGAACACCGCGCGTTCGCCCCGGAGGGGGATGCCGACTGGTCCGAGGACGCCTGCCCGGTCGAGGACCTGATCATCGCCAACCGGGACAGCTACCACCTGCTCCGCTTCGTCCCGACGACCTTCGACAGCAGCGTCTTCCTGCACCTGTGGCTGGCGCGCCAGGACGGCAACCTGGCCCTCGCCCGCATCCGGCTCGGCGAGATGGCGGGACGGCTGGTGCTGGAATGACGATGGTCAGAGTCCCCTCACCGCCCCCGCTGCCGGTACGGCAGGGGACGCGGATCCCGGGCGGCGGCCTGTCCCCCATGCTCAGCCGGCTCGCCGCCGAGCGGGCCACCGGGGTGCTGATGCGCGAGGGCGGCATGCTCCACCTGTCCGAGGGCCAGGTGGTGTACGCGGAGAGCCCCGCGACCCCGGGCCTCGACAGCCTGCTCATCGCGCACGGCGTGCTCGACGAGGAGGGCTGGCGGGAGGCGCTCGCGCAGGCGGGGCCCCAGGGGCTGGTGGGCCGGTTCCTGGTCGACACCGGCCGGATCGTCCAGGGAGCGCTGGAGCTGTGCCATCTCGGGGCGCTGTTCGACGCGGCGTACTTCGTGCTCGGCCCGAGCAGCGCCCCCGCCCGCTTCCGCTACGGCGAGGCCCACTGGCTGGGACCGGTGCACCCGGTTCCGGTGACCGCGGTGGAGCGGGAGACGCTGCGCCGCCGGGACCTGCTCCACACCATCTGGCCCGACCCCGCGATCGACGAGGCCCCCCTGGTCCGCGCCGACCGCCCGATGGTCCCGACGGTCCCGCCCCGCCAGGAAGCCGTACTGGGTCGCGTCGACGGAACACGTACGGCGGCTGACATCTCACGAGCACTGGCCCGCCCGGCGTTCCACACGCTCGTGGACATAAGGCGCCTGGCAGCGGCGGGGTTCGTATCGCCTCGCATCGCCGCGCCGACACCAGCCCCTGCACCGGTTCCGGCACCGGCACCGGCACCGGGCGGCGTACCACCAGCGCCCGCCGAAGAGTTGCTGCCCTACCAAGACCCCCACATCACCTTGCTGAAAAGGCTGAGAGATGCGCTGGAGGCCCTTTGACCGCCCCGCGCGGCAGCGACCTCGCGCCGAGAGGAGACAGCTGATGACAGCCGAGGCGGACGTCCTGGACGAACTCCGCCGACTGAGATCCCGCATCCCCCAGCTGACCGGCTCCCTCGCCGCCAGCGTCGACGGACTCGTCCTCGCGCAGGACGCGCCCGGCGTCGAACCGGAAGGCGTCGCCGCGCTCACCGCGGCCGCGCTGGGCGTCGCCGTACGGCTGGCGCAGGCGACGGGACAGGGCGACTTCCGCGAGGTGCTCGTCCGCGGCGTCCACGGCTACGTGGCCACGTACGCCGCGGGCCGCAACGCCGTCCTGACGGTACTCGCCCAGGACCGCGTCAACGTCGGCCGGCTGCACCTGGAGGGCCGCCGTGCGAGCGCCCGGATCGGCGAGTTGGTCGACGAGGCCGCCGCCCGCGCCGAGCCGCCACCACAGCCCCCGCCCCATGGACCCCCACCCAGCCCCCACCCACCAGGCCCGCACCCACGCGGACCCGCACCGCGCGCACCCCCGCGAGCCCACGTCCGGCCGCGAACGCGCGAACCACCACCGAAAGTTGAAAGGACTCATCCCGAAATGGCCAACACCGAAACCGCGCTGAAAGAGGCGCTCGCCTCCATCGAGGGTGCGACCGGAGCCGCGCTCGTCGACTACACCAGCGGCATGGCCCTGGGCACGATGGGCGGCAGCAAGAGCTTCGACCTCACCGTCGCGGCCGCCGGCAACACCGACGTCGTACGGGCCAAGCTGCGCACCATGGAACACCTCGGCCTCAAGGCCCAGATCGAGGACATCCTGATCACGCTGACCGACCAGTACCACCTGATCCGGCTGCTCACCGGCCGCGGCGGCAACGGCCTGTTCCTCTACCTCGTCCTGGACGCCAAGCGGGCCAACCTGGCGATGGCCCGCCACCAGCTGAAGAAGATCGAGGAAGAACTGGAGGTCTGACCCTCCGCCCGGCCGCTCCCGCACCAGTGCCCCGACAGGGGCGCTAGACCAGCTCAGCGGTACGGCGGCGCGCCCCGCCCGGGGCCGCGTCGCCGGCCGCGATGCCGGTGCTGCGGTAGCCCTTGACCTGCTTGCCCGCGGGGCCGCCGCCCCGGCGGCCCAGCCAGTCGACGCGCACCCACAGCAGCACGTCGTCGGCCTTCTCCCGCCGCCCGAGCCAGGCGGCCTTCAAGCGCAGCCCGGCGCCGGTTCCGGCGAGCAGCATGCCCCCGGCGGCGGGCACCGCCAAGGAGCTGCCGAGCGCGGCGGCGAAGGCGGCGAGCAGCCACCAGCGGTGCCCGCGCCGCCAGGTGCGGACGGTGACCGCGCGGTCCTGGAGGACGTCGTACTTCCCGGCGCGGGCGGCAGCGCCGGCGAGGGCGGCGTACCGCTTGCGGCGGGACCGGGCGACGACGGCGGTCGCGACGATGAACAGCGCCGCCCCGGCCAGGACGCCGATCCGGCGTCCTGTCACACCCGGCACGAGCACCCCGATCCCGGCCGCGAACACCCCGAGCCACCACAGCGGTGCTGCCCCCGCCCGCACGACGACGGCCACCCGAGCCAGTCCCTGTCCTCCGCGCACCACGTCCGGCCTCCCGTCTCCTCCTGTGAAGCGCCTCAGTGCAGGGAGGCTAGCGAGGGAACCTGAGACGAGTCTGAAAAACCGCGGGCCCAGGGCGTGCGGACCGGGCTACTCGACGAACAGCCCCCGGGCCGCGGCCCGCGTGTCGAACTCCTCCAGGCGCGCCTGGGCGTCCGGCAGGTCGTCGCACATCGCTTCGAGGAGGACCCGCCCGAGGAGCATCGGCGCACAGGCCGTGTCGAAGGCGAGCCCCGTACCGACGGCGGCCGGCAGCAACAGGTCGGACACCTTGGCCACGGGCGCGAACGCCGAGTCGGCGACCGTGACCACGGTCAGGCCCGCCTCCCTGGCATACGCCAGCGTGTCGACGACCTCGCGCGGATGCCGGGGCAGCGCGAAGCAGAGCAGCGCGCTCGCGCCCGCCCGTACGGCCGCGTCGATACGGTCCTGGAGCATCGTGCCGCCCTCGTCGAGCAGCCGGACGTCCGGGTGGACCTTGGCCGCGAAGTACGCGAAGCCGTACGCCTGAGAGGCCGCGGCGCGCAGGCCGAGCACCGGAAGGGGGCGCGAGGCGGCGAGGATCCGGCCGGCCTTGTGCACCGGCTGCGGGTCGGCCAGCGCCTCCGCCAGATGCCTCAGGTTCTCCATCTCGGCCTCGACGGCCTGCTGGTACTCGTTGTACGCCCCGGCGCCCGCCGTCTGTTCCGGGGGCGCGACCTCGCGCAGGTGCCGGCGCAGCGCCGGGTAGCCGTCGAAGCCGAGAGCGACCGCGAAGCGGGTCACGGACGGCTGGCTGACCCCGGCGAGTTCGGCCAGCTCCACGCTCGACAGGAACGGCACGTCGGCGGCCCGTCGCACCATGCTGTGCGCGATGCGCCGCTGGGTCGGCGTGAGCCGGTGCCCCTCGAAGAGCGCCTGCAGCCGTGTGGCAGGGCTGTCGGCCACGCTCATGACGTGCTCCCCCTCCCAGGGTCCGTGATCACCGCCCGACTATTCAAGCACCGAGAACCCTGCATGGCGATATGCAAGCCGGCCGTCCGCCTCCGCACTGGTACGGCCGGAACTGGCCCCCGCCACGAACCGGCGACCCCCTGACGGTGTCGGCTCGGGCCGACGGATCCGGCGCGGGGCACCACCGGCCGCGGCCGTCAGGACGGCTGTCTATCCGCGATCCGAACTCGGCTCGGCAGTGTCACCTGAGGTCGTTTCGGCTTTCGTGTGGAGGATCTCGCGGGCCTGGTCCGCTGCGCGGACGAGGCTCTCGGAGACGTAGTCGAGGAAGCGGGCGGTGTTCTCGAGGCGGGCGCCGGCCGGGGTGCCGGGGCCGAGGATGCCGACGCCCTGCCGTGCGGTCTCGGCGACCTGGGCGGTGGCCCGGGCGCTGGACATCATCGCCTGGTACATGACCTCGTCGTCGACGACATAGCGCTCACGGCGGCGTTCGTCGCGTTCCCGGCGCACGAGTTCCTGGCTTTCGAGGAACGCGATGGCCTTGGAGACGGACGCCGGGCTGACCTGGAGGCGCTGGACGAGTTCGGACGCGGTGAGGCTGCCCGCGTCGCTGATGGTGAGGCAGGCCATCACCCGCGCCATCATCTGGGGCGTGCCGGACTGCATGAAGACGGTGGTGAGCGTCTCCTCGTACGCGCGCACGGCCTCGGGATCGCGTCCGTAAGCCTGCGGTGGCGCCTCCGCACCGCGGGGCGCGGCCTGCCTGCGGCGGTGGGCGCGGCGTTCCGTGGCGCGATGGGCGAGGTCGGCGCGGTAGGCGTTGGGGCCGCCGTTGCGCATGACCTCGCGGGTGACGGTCGAGGTCGGACGGTCGAGACGTCTGGCGATCTCCGCGTAGGCGAGCCCGTCGGCCAGCCCCAGCGCGATCTGCTGGCGTTCCTGCTGAGTGAGCCTGCCGCCCGGCATCGCGGCCTCCTTCGTGGTGCTCGGTGGGTCCACTATAGCGTTCACCCTCACCCCATTGCAACGAACCGCATGAGGTTGTTGCGTTAGCCAGCATACCCATTGCAACAATATTACTCTTCCTGCCTGCATTGATGCCGTTCATTCGCAACGAGTTTGTTGCCAAGTCCTCGAACGCAACGTAGCGTTTCCAATGTCAGAAACAACGAGCCCACAGGAGAGCGTCATGCAGAAGTTCGACACCCCCGCCCCGGTCTCCGCCGTCCTCGACATCCCCGCGGGACGCATCCAGTTCATCGCCGCCGACCGGGCCGACACCACGGTCGAGGTCCTGCCCGCCAATGCCGCCAAGAGCCGCGACGTGAAGGCGGCGGAGCAGATCGAGGTCGCCTACGGCGACGGCGTCCTGCGGATCGCGGCCCCGGAGGCGAAGAACCAGCTCTTCGGCCCTTCCGGGTCGGTCGAGGTGACCGTCCAGCTGCCCGCCGGGCTCCCACGTCGAGGCGAAGGCGGCAGGCGTTGAACTCCGGGTCGTCGGCCGCCTCGGCGACGTCGCCCTCGAAGGCGCGTACCGCCAGATCAAGATCGACGAGGCCGCGAGCGTCCGCCTCACCGCGCTCGACGGCGATGTCGAGGTCGGCCGGCTGGGCGGCTCCGCTCAGATCAGCACCGCACGGGGCGACATCCGGATCGCCGAGGCCGGGCGCGGCACGGTCGTGCTGCGCACCGAGTCCGGCGGCATCTCGGTCGTCGCCGCCGCCGGCGTCTCGGCCGCCCTGGACGCCGGCACCGGCCACGGCCGCATCAGCAACGCGCTCAAGAACGACGGCACCACCGAACTCGACATCCGCGCCACCACCTCCCACGGCGACATCACCGCCCGCAGCCTGTAGATCCGCAGTCAGTAATAGGGGGCACCTCTCATGACCAACCTGGCCATCGCGGCGAACGGACTGCGCAAGTCCTACGGCGACAAGGTCGTGCTCGACGGCGTCGACCTGGCCGTTCCCGAAGGAACGATCTTCTCCCTGCTCGGCCCGAACGGCGCCGGCAAGACCACCGCCGTAAAGATCTTCTCGACCCTGATCAGCGCTGATGCCGGCGTGATCCACGTCGGTGGCCATGACCTGGCCACCGACCCCCAGGCGGTCCGCGCCGCGATCGGGGTCACCGGGCAGTTCTCCGCCGTCGACGGCCTGATCACCGGTGAGGAGAACATGCTCCTCA
Source organism: Streptomyces cynarae (assembly GCF_025642135.1). NCBI lineage: Bacteria > Bacillati > Actinomycetota > Actinomycetes > Kitasatosporales > Streptomycetaceae > Streptomyces > Streptomyces cynarae. Next base: position 3,672,732 of record NZ_CP106793.1, read on the forward strand.
TGGCGGACCTGCACCACCTCTCCCGCCGCGAGGGCCGGCGCACCGCCGCCGAGCTGCTGGAGCGCTTCGACCTCACCGAGGCCGCGAAGAAGCCGGCATCCACCTACTCGGGCGGCATGAAGCGGCGCCTCGACATCGCCATGACCCTGGTCGGAAGCCCGCGGATCATCTTCCTCGACGAGCCGACCACCGGCCTCGACCCACGCTCCCGCCACAACATGTGGCAGATCATCCGCGAGCTCGTCTCCGACGGCGTCACCGTCTTTCTCACCACGCAGTACCTGGAGGAGGCGGACGAGCTCGCCGACCGTATCGCCGTGCTCGACGACGGGAAGATCGCCGCCGAGGGCACCGCCGAGGAGCTGAAGCGGCTCATCCCCGGCGGGCACGTGCGACTGCGCTTCGCCGACCCGGCCGCGTACCAGAGCGCCGTCCTCGCCCTGCGCGAGGTCACCCGGGACGACGAGGCACTGGCGTTGCAGCTCCCCAGTGACGGCAGCCAGCGGGAGCTGCGCTCCATCCTCGACTGGCTGGACTCGGCCGGCATCGAGGCGGACGAGCTGACCGTGCACACCCCCGACCTCGACGACGTGTTCTTCGCCCTGACGGGCGGCGGCGACGTCCCCGACCAGTCCAAGGAGACCGTCCGATGAGCTCTTTCTCCCTCGCCGTGCGCGACTCGTCCACGATGCTGCGCCGCAACCTGCTGCACGCCCGGCGCTACCCGTCCCTCACGCTGAACCTGCTGCTCACCCCGGTCATGCTGCTGCTGTTGTTCGTCTACATCTTCGGCGACACCATGAGCGCGGGCATCGGCGGCGGCGGCGCCGACCGCTCCGCATACATCGCCTACCTCGTGCCGGGCCTGTTGCTGATGACCATCGGCAGCACCACGATCGGTACCGCGGTGTCCGTGTCCAACGACATGACCGAGGGCATCATCGCCCGCTTCCGCACGATGGCGATCCACCGCGGGTCCGTGCTCGTCGGGCACGTCGTCGGCAGCGTGCTGCAGTCGATCATCAGTGTGGTCCTCGTGGGGGCCGTGGCCGTGGCCATAGGCTTCCGGTCCACGAACGCCACGGCCCTGGAGTGGATCGCGGCGTTCGGGCTGCTCACTCTGTTCGCTCTGGCGCTCACCTGGATCGCGGTCGGGATGGGCATGGTCAGCCCGAACGCCGAGGCCGCCAGCAACAACGCGATGCCGCTGATCTTCCTACCGCTCATCTCCAGCACCTTCGTCCCGGTCGACGCGATGCCGGGCTGGTTCCAGCCGATCGCCGAGTACCAGCCGTTCACGCCGGCCATCGAGACCCTGCGCGGCCTGCTGCTCGGCAGCGAGATCGGCCACAACGGATGGCTTGCGATCGCCTGGTGCCTGGCGCTGACCGTCCTCGGCTACCTGTGGTCGAAGTCGGTGTTCAACCGCGACCCGAAGTAGCCGACACGAGCACGCGGGCCGCCTCCACTGCCCGATCCCGCCCGAGGGCGGCGTACACCGACACCGCGTCGGCCGTACGTCGCCCCGTCGGCGTCCTCGGCCCTCCGCCGGGCCGGCGGTGTCCGACCCGGTGCCGCAGCTCCCCGACCGCAGGAACTGCCCCCCTGCCGGTAGACCCCCGCCGGAACGGGGGGTTGTCCCCAGTGCGGGGAGACTTCTGCTTCCCTACCGTTGTGCGCATGACCGGAATGGACGCGCGCGACGCCGACCTGAAGAAGGAACTCGACGCCACCCTGCAGACGCGCAGGGAACTGGGCGAGGAGTACGAGTCGGCACTGGTCGAATCCTTCCTGGAGAAGGTCGACCAGCGCATCGACGGCGCGATCGACCGCCGGGTCCGGCGGCAGCTGGCCGAGCAGCGCATGGTCGTGGCGCGCGGCGCACGGTCGCCTCGGGCGACGGACTCCTGGGGCGAGCGCTTCGGCTTCGGCATCGTGTCGCTGGTGGTGGCGATCCCGCTCTCGGCCATCGGCGGCTCGTTCGGGGGCATGTCCGGCCTCGTGGTCGCCTGGTTCGGCATCGTCGGCGTCAACGCGGTCCAGGCCGCCCGCACCAACCCGGGCCTGTTCACCCGCCACCGCAAGTCCCCACAGGACGCCGAGTGGGAAGACTGATCGGCTCCTGACGATCCCCGGTCGAACGAAAGACGACGACCACCGCAACCATCAATTGAGGGACCACGACCGCGAGCACCACGTCCGCGAGAGCGGCGCCGGCGTAGGCGCAAAAGACTGTGCGCGGGGACCGCCGCACCCCCGTTGTCGGGGGGCGGGACGACGGCGGTCCCCGCGGGGGACGCGGGCCGGGTCAGGGCCGGGCTTGCGCGTCCGTGGCGTCCATGGAGGTCCGGGAGCCGCTCCGGAGGTCCTTGGCGCCGTTCGCTGCCGGCCGGGGCGGGGAGCCGCTCCCGCCGCCTGCCGACACCCACTAATGTGCCGGAACCGTGTTAAGCGGGTGCTGCGCGGACGTGACGTGCTCGTACCACTTCCGAGAAGCGGCTCTTCCCGCCCGTCACCGGAAGTTCCCCGGCGACACGCCCGGTTCACCGGACGTTCGCTACTGCTTTCCCCCCTTGGCCAGGAACGCCAGCAGGTCCTGCCGGCTGACCACCCCGGTCGGCTTGCCCTCGACCAGGACGATCGCCGCGTCGGCCGCACCGAGCACCGACATCAGGTCCGCCACCGGCTCACCGGAGCCGACCTGCGGCAGCGGCGGGGACATGTGCTTCTCCAGTGGGTCGTCGAGGGACGCGTGCTTGGTGAACAGGGCGGCCAGCAGCTCGCGTTCGACGACGGACCCCACGACCTCGGCGGCCATCACGTCCGGGTGGCCCGCGCCCGGCTTGACGATCGGCATCTGCGAGACGCCGTACTCGCGCAGCACCTCGATGGCCTGGCCCACGGTTTCGTCGGGGTGCATGTGGACGAGGGAGGGGATGGCGCCCTCCTTGTCCTTGAGCACGTCGCCGACGCGCGCGCTCGGGCCCGTGTCCTCGAGGAAGCCGTAGTCGGCCATCCACTCGTCGTTGAAGATCTTGCTGAGGTAGCCGCGTCCGCTGTCGGGCAGGAGCACCACCACGACGTCGTCCGGACCGAGCCGCTCGGCGACCCGCAGGGCGGCGACGACGGCCATGCCGCAGGAGCCGCCCACCAGCAGGCCCTCCTCCCGGGCCAGCCGCCGGGTCATCTGGAAGGAGTCCTTGTCGGAGACGGCGATGATCTCGTCGGCGACGGTGGGGTCGTACGCGGTCGGCCAGAAGTCCTCGCCGACGCCCTCGACCAGGTACGGGCGCCCGGAGCCGCCGGAGTACACCGAGCCCTCGGGGTCGGCGCCGACGACCTTGACCCGGCCGTCGCTGACGTCCTTCAGGTAGCGGCCGGTGCCGGAGATGGTGCCGCCGGTGCCGACGCCGGCGACGAAGTGGGTGATCTTCCCCTCCGTCTGCTCCCACAGCTCGGGGCCGGTGGAGTGGTAGTGCGACAGGGGGTTGTTGGGGTTGGAGTACTGGTCGGGCTTCCAGGCCCCGGGGGTCTCACGGACGAGCCGGTCGGAGACGTTGTAGTAGGAGTCCGGGTGCTCCGGGGCCACCGCCGTCGGGCACACGACCACCTCGGCGCCGTACGCACGCAGCACGTTGATCTTGTCGGTGGAGACCTTGTCCGGGCAGACGAAGATGCACTTGTAGCCCTTCTGCTGGGCCACGATCGCAAGGCCGACGCCCGTGTTGCCGCTGGTCGGCTCCACGATCGTGCCGCCCGGCTTCAGCTCGCCGCTCTGCTCGGCCGCCTCGATCATGCGCAGGGCGATGCGATCCTTGACGGAACCGCCGGGGTTGAAGTACTCGACCTTCGCGAGAACGGTCGCCTTGATGCCGGCGGTCACGCGGTTGAGCCTGACCAGCGGGGTGTTGCCGACCAGGCTGATCATCGAGTCGTGGAATTGCACCGTTGTCTCCGGTTGCTGCACAGGAAGTGGTCGTGATGGTTCCGCCAGCGTAAGCGCTCGTACCACCCGGGCGGGTGCGCTGAGCGAACGAGCCCTCGGGCAGGGGCCGTCCCGGGGCGTTCACGCGTCGTTGAGATTGGGCGACGGGGCGTACGGGGCAAGCAGTGGGTGTACGGCTACGAGGAGGTGGCGGCGACGCATGTCGAGCATGTCGAGGGCGAGAGCGGCCCGGCGCATCGCGGCGGGCGCGGCGTACGGCGGCGGCGGTATCGGCCTGGTCGGGGCGGCCGCCGTCGGGCTGCTGGTCGCCGAGGTGCAGCTGGCCAAGCGCCATGTGGGCAACGGACACAGCCCCCATCCGCCGAGCGCGGACGGCCTGTACGGGTGGGGGTCCCCCCGCTCGAGCGCAGCCGAGAGTGGGGGAGGCCACAGCGCCCTCGGCGAACCACCGCTGAGGCTCGTGATGCTCGGCGACTCCACCGCCGCGGGGCAGGGCGTGCACCGCTCCCGCCAGACGCCCGGGGCGCTGCTGGCGTCGGGGCTGGCGGCGGTGGCTGAACGGCCGGTGGAGCTGCGCGTCGTCGCCCTCCCCGGGGCGCAGTCGGACGACCTGGACCGTCAGGTGGCGCTGACGCTCGCGGTGCAGGACCGGATTCCAGACATCTGCGTCATCATGATCGGCGCGAACGACGTGACGCACCGGATGCCGCCGACGCGGTCGGTGCGGTATCTGTCGGCGGCGGTACGGCGCCTGCGTACGGCGGGCGCGGAGGTCGTCGTCGGCACGTGTCCCGACCTCGGCACGATCGAGCCGGTCCAGCAGCCGCTGCGGTGGCTGGCCCGCCGGGCCTCCCGGCAGCTGGCCGCGGCCCAGACGATCGGGGTCGTGGAGCAGGGGGGCCGGACCGTGTCGCTGGGCGATCTGCTGGGACCGGAGTTCGAGGCGAACCCCCGGGAGCTGTTCGGCCCCGACAACTACCACCCCTCGGCGGAGGGGTACGCCACGGCCGCGATGGCGGTCCTTCCGACGGTGTGTGCCGCGCTCGGCCTGTGGCCGGCGGAGGAGGAGCGCCCGGACGCGTCCCGCCGCGAGGGCTTCCTGCCGGTGGCCCGGGCCGCGGCGGAGGCCGCGGACGAGGCGGGCACGGAGGTCGCGGCCGCGATGCCGACGGGGCCGCGGGGGCCGTGGGCCCTGCTCAAGCGCCGCCGTCGCCGCCGCCTGCCGACACCGGAGGCGGCCCCGACCACGGCCCCGGAACCATCCGTATGACGCCGGGGGCGTTCCTCGCCCCCGCCGCGGCCCAGGTGGGGATCCCCAAGCGGGACTGCGCCCCGAAAGGGGCGCGGGGAACTGCGCGACCAGCCGCACACGGCCCGCAGCCGCCCCACCACCCACGCCGCCCCTCGCGGTGCGCGAGCAGCGCCGCGCCGCCCCTCAGCGTTCAGCGCCGTCCCCGCAGCGTTCAGCCCGTCCGGCGTTCGTTGGACTTGGCCGCAGCCGCAGGCCGCAGGCCGAAAGCGGGCCCCTGGGGGCACAGCCCCAGCGAACAGCACGCCCCACCCCACCGGCACCGTTTCCGGCCCGACCGCCCGAGGCCCAAGCAAGCGCTTAGAAAATTGCGGCCCGAGTCACACGCCCATGCCCGTGACCTCCACCGTACGTACGGGTAACTTCCCCCACAGCCCTGCTCACCCTCGCGCAATGGAGCCGTGATGCCCGAAGCCGTCATCGTTTCGACCGCCCGTTCCCCGATCGGCCGTGCCTTCAAGGGCTCCCTGAAGGATCTCCGCCCGGACGACCTCACCGCCACGATCATCCAGGCCGCCCTCGACAAGGTCCCCGCCCTGGACCCGAAGGACATCGACGACCTGATGCTCGGCTGCGGCCTCCCCGGCGGCGAGCAGGGCCACAACCTCGGCCGTGTCGTCGCCGTACAGATGGGGATGGACCACCTCCCCGGCTGCACCATCACCCGGTACTGTTCCTCCTCCCTCCAGACCTCCCGCATGGCCCTGCACGCCATCAAGGCCGGCGAGGGCGACGTGTTCATCTCCGCGGGCGTCGAGATGGTCAGCCGCAGCGTCAAGGGCACCTCCGACGGCCTCCCCGACACCCACAACCCGCTCTTCGCCGACGCCGAGGCCCGTACCGCCGCCGTCGCCGAGTCCGAGGGCGCCGACTGGCACGACCCGCGTGAGGACGGCCTGCTCCCCGACCCGTACATCGCGATGGGCCAGACCGCCGAGAACCTCGCCCGGCTGAAGGGCGTCACCCGCGAGGAGATGGACGAGTTCGGCGTCCGCTCGCAGAACCTCGCCGAGCAGGCCATCGCCAAGGGCTTCTGGGAGCGCGAGATCACCCCGGTGACCCTCCCCGACGGCACGGTCGTCAGCAAGGACGACGGGCCGCGCCCCGGGGTGACCCTGGAGGCCGTCTCCGGCCTCAAGCCCGTCTTCCGGCCCGACGGCCGTGTCACCGCCGGCAACTGCTGCCCCCTCAACGACGGCGCCGCCGCCCTGGTCATCATGAGCGACACCAAGGCCCGGGAGCTGGGGCTGACGCCGCTCGCGCGGATCGTCTCGACGGGTGTGTCCGGCCTGTCCCCGGAGATCATGGGCTACGGCCCCGTCGAGGCCAGCAAGCAGGCCCTGCGGCGCGCCGGTCTCACCATCGACGACATCGACCTCGTCGAGATCAACGAGGCCTTCGCCGCCCAGGTGATCCCGTCCTACCGCGACCTGAACATCCCGCTGGAGAAGCTGAACGTCAACGGCGGTGCCATCGCCGTCGGCCACCCCTTCGGCATGACCGGCGCCCGCATCACCACCACCCTGATCAACTCTCTCCAGTGGCACGACAAGCAGTTCGGCCTGGAGACGATGTGCGTCGGCGGCGGCCAGGGCATGGCCATGGTCATCGAGCGCCTCAGCTGACCTACGCCCGCGCCCACCCGCGCGACGGCCCGGAGCTCCGCCGCCCCAGGATCCGGCAGAGCTCCGGGCCGATTTGTAACCCAATCTCCCCCAGGATGTGACCTATCTCCCTCCGAAAGGGATTTCCGCAGGTCACAGCAGTTCCTTTGGTAAACATTGAGGGCAACCTCATGTCCGTTTCGTGACGTTACGCACTGACAGCTGGTTAGTCCACCCTTCAAGCTGATGTAGGAAGTCGGGGGCCGACCTTGAACCAGGAGTACGTCAGTGAGCGCCATGCCGATAGCTCTGCTGCTCACCACCGCCGCGACCGCGGGCGTGGGCGTCGCCGTCCTGTGCAGCGTGCGGGCGCTGCGCCGGCAGGTCGCGGCCCTGCACGCCGAACTCGCCGAGAACCGTGCCGTGCAGGCACGCGGGCTGGTGCCCGCCGCCCGCACGGCCGCCGACACGGAGGAGATACGCGCCGCCGTGGCCGAGGCGCTCGCGGAGGAGCGGGAGCGCGAGCTGGCCGAGGCGCGCGCCTTCTGGGCCGCCCAGGAGGCCCGGGACATCGCCGACGCCCCCACCCTGTTCGGTCTGCCCGACAGCGAGCTGTTCCTGCCCCGTCCCGCGGACTTCGCGGGCCTGGAGCACGACAGCCTTGAACCGGTGACCGAGGCCGGCGCCGACGAGACCGAGTTCCCCGGGGACTCCCCCGAACTGGCCGCCGCCCGCCGCCGTCACCCCTCGCACCCCGACTTCGTCCCGTCCCCGTCCCCCGTCACGGGCGACCACGAGCGCACGGTCGCGTGCCTGGAGAGGCTGGCCGACGCCGGCACCGAACTCGCCGACGTCCGCCCGGGCCCGCTGGGCACCCTGGACGTGTACGTCTTCGCGGACGGTACGACGCTGTGCATGACCCCGGGCCACCGCGAGACCGCGGAGCGCCTGGCCGCGGCCCTGACCGCCGGCCACACCCCGGTCCTGCTCGGCGGCTCGGGCGTCTCGGGCGCCTACGCCCTCACGTTCGCGTGCGGCGAGGAGACCGTCTACGTCCTAGCGGACCGCGTCATCGCGTCCCTGTAGTCCGCCGCCACGCCATCACGGTAGTCGGGCCATCACGCCGTCACGCCGTCACGCCGCAACAGCACGGGGCCGCGCCGAGGAGCGGGAATCGGCCGTTCCACTCCGGCGCGGTCCGGCGCATTCCGGTGCCTCCTCGGCGCCGGCGCGTTGTGTGCCCCTCACACCCCGGCGCGTTTCTGCGCCTCCTCCACCAGCGCCACGGCCTCGGCGAGTTCCCTGTCGTCCCGCAGGACGACGGCCAGATCGTGCCCGGCGACCGTGATCTGGTCGGCGGCCGCGAACATGCCCGCGTCCGGCATCTCCCGCGGCTCGGCCGAAGGGTCCTCCAGAAGCTGGGCGCGACGCGCCAACTCCCTGGCGAGCGCGAGCGCTTCGGCCGCCGCGCCCCGTTGCAGCCGGCTCTGCGGAGCGGCCCGCAACCGGTCGGCGAAGTGATCCACGGCCCGGGTCAAAGGCGTCGTATCAAGCACGCGGCGAGCGTACGCGTCGCGGCAGCACTGTTGCCAACGGGCGAACGCTCAGGCACGGTGACCTGAAGGACCGGCTTCATCGAGTGCGTCCGGAGGCGCCGATGTCCCAAGTCTTCTCCGAGGAGACCCATCGCAACCTGCTCGCCCGTATCCCCCACTGCACCGGTCGTGAAGTGTCCGACTGGCTGCGAACCGTCGACGAAGGCCCCGCTCTCTGCTTCGAGGAGAAGGTCAGCTGGCTCCGGCACGAGCACAATCTCGCGTACGGCCACGCCAAGGCGATCATCCACGAGTACGACCTGAGGAGGGCCGCGCGCAAACTCATGTGAGCCGCGCACAGTGAAAGGGCCCGTGAACCACGGTTCACGGGCCCTTCAAAGCGCCGGGAGCGCCGGGAGCGCCGGCGGCGACTAGTCGTTGCTACTGAAGATCGCGACGAGCCGCAGCATCTCCACGTAGATCCACACGAGGGTCATGGTCAGGCCGAACGCCGCCAGCCAGGCCTCCTCGCGCGGTGCCCCGTACGCGATCCCGTCCTCGATCTGCTTGAAGTCGAGCGTCAGGAAGAACGCGCCGAGCAGGATCGCGATGACACCGACCAGAGCGCCCAGCGGGCCCATGCTGCGCAGCCCGCCGTCCGGCGCGACGCCGAACGCGACCAGCAGCAGGTTGACCGCCATGGTCAGGACGAAGGCGATGGCGATGGCCATGCCGATCCGGGCGTACCGGGCGGTGACGCGGATCCAGCCCGCCCTGTAGACGAGCAGGGTCGCGCCCGAGACCGCCATCGTGCCGAGCACGGCCTGGAACGGTGCGCCGTGCCACTGCGCGTTGTACATCTCGCTGATGACACCGAGGAAGACGCCCTCGAAGGCGGCATATCCCAGGATCAGCGCGGGCGACGGCGTGCGCTTGAAGGACTGCACCATCGCCAGGACGAACGCGACCAGCGCGGAACCGAACGCGAGGCCGAAGCTGGTGGACGAGACCGGCAGCAGCGCCCAGGCGAGAATCGCGCCGACGGCGACCGTGCCGAGCGTCATCGCCGAGCGCATGACGACGTCGTCCATCGTCATCCGGCCGGGGGCGGCCGGGGCCTGCGGCGGGGCGCCGTACTGCGTCTGCTGTCCGTACGGGTTCTGCGCGTAGGGGTTCTGCGCATAGGGGTTGCCGCCCGCGTAGGGATCCTGCGCGTACGGGTTGCCCTGCGTGCCGACGGCGGCTCCCCCGGCCTGCGGCGCGGTGTTGAAGCCCGCGTAGCCGTTGTCGCGGCTGAACCCCCGTCGCGAGAAGACCGGGTTGCTGCTCCTCATTTCACTCCTCCATGACCACCCTGCGTGGCCTTGGCTCAAGAGTAATAGACAGGCAAAGAATTGGCCGTACTGCTTGAGGAGGATCTTCCCCTCCTCATCGCAGGCAACACGCTACGCGCTGGTGTGATTCCCGGCGAGGATCCGTCTCACCCATGACGAAGCCGGTACAGAGTCGAGACCGGCCACTGATCATCCGGGCGGGCGACCAGCGCCTTCTTCGCCCGGACGGGTGACGCCGCCGTGCGTCACCCGTGACGTCGATCGGCAGTCGTCACTCCAGCGGGAAGCCCGTGTACCCGTCCGCGAGGTCGGTCTCGGCTGCGCGCGAGGTGGTGAGCCGTTCGAGCCGGGCCAGTTGCATGCGGTCGTCGAACGGCGTGGCGTCCGGGGCGCGGTGCAGCAGCGTGGTCATCTCGTACGAGAACCGCTCGGCCTGCCAGACGCGGCGCAGACAGGTCTCGGAGTAGGCGTCGAGAAGGTCGTCGGAGCCCGTCTCCTGCTGGTGCGTCAGCGCCCGCGCGAAGGTGACGACGTCGCCGACGGCGAGATTGAGCCCCTTGGCGCCGGTGGGCGGCACGATGTGGGCGGCGTCGCCGGCGAGGAAGAGCCGGCCGTGACGCATCGGCTCGTGGACGTAACTGCGCATCGGAGTGACCGACTTGGAGGTGATGGGGCCCCGGGCGAGTGTCCAGCCGTCGGCGGTCTCGAGGCGGCGCTCCAGCTCGTCCCAGATCTCCTCGTCGGCCCACTCCTCGGCGTCCGTGCCCGCCGGCACCTGGAGGTAGAGCCTGGAGACGAAGGATTCGATGGGGAGCGAGGCGACTTCCTTGGAAGGGTGGTGGCGGGTGGCGGGCGGGCGCATGCTCAGCAGGGCGAAGCCGCGGTCGTGGCGGGCGTAGACGAGTTCGTCGTGCGAGGGTGCGACATCGGCGAGGACGCCGAGCCAGCCGAATGGGTACGTATATTCGAAGACGCGGGACAGTCCGGCGGGAACCGCCTTGCGGGACACGCCCCAGAAGCCGTCGCACCCGACGACGTACTCGCACTCCAGGACGTCCTCGCTCCCCTCGTGCCTGAAGCGCACCCGCGGGCTGTGGCCGTCGACGCCCTCGACGGCGAGCGCCTCGGCCTCGAACAGCAGCGGGCCGCCCTCCTTGAGCTGGAGCGCGATGAGGTCCTTGCAGACCTCGGTCTGGGCGTACACCATCACGGAGCGGCCGCCGGTGAGCGTGGGGAAGTCGACACGGTGGCGGCGGCGCGCGAAACGCAGCTCGATCCCGTCGTGCCGCAGCCCCTCACGGTCCATGCGCTCGCCCGCCCCGGCGGCCCGCAGCACGTCGACGGACCCCTGCTCCAGGATCCCGGCCCGCTGGCGCCGCTCGACATAGGCCCGGTCGCGGGCCTCCAGCACGACGGAGTCGATGCCGGCGTTGTGCAGCAGCCGCGCGAGCAGTAGCCCGGCGGGCCCCGCTCCGATGATGCCGACGGTGGTACGCATCCCGACGCCCCTTCGTGCCGTTCGTAGAGTGAAAATTACTTCACCAGCTGCCGGGGAGCAGTCTCCGGCCGCACGGCCCTCCTGTCAACGACTGCTCCGTGCCCTCCTTGCCCTGCTTCCCTCGTCCGCGGAACCGCGGCGACGTGCCGCGCCCCGGCTGAAGCCGTTCGGCTCAGCAGCGGTGGTGGGCCGCACCGGCCGCACCCAAGGTGGAGCTGGCGGGGGCGTGGGCAGGGAGCGACGGCCGGAGGACACGCGTGGTACTCGATGAGGTCCAGCTGCTCAAGGCTGGCGAGCAGCGGCTCGAGGACATCTTCCGTACGAGTCCGCCCGGCGAGATCCCGAGGGGTCCGCTGGAGGGCACCGCGATTCTGCCCTGGGCCGGATCGGCGGGAGCCCGGTTCGTCGCCGTGTTCGTGAGCCTCGGCGTGTGGCGGGGCAAGGTCTTCAATCCGGACGGCCATCTGAGCAACCGGTTCACGCCCCTTGACGTGCTCGCCTTCATCGCGAAGGTCTCGGTGGGGCCGAGCCGGCTGGACGGCAAGGACTGCATCGTCATCGACTACTCGCGGACGTCCCTGCTGGCCATGGGACTACGGGACGAGGTGCGCCAGGTGGCCCCGAACCTGTACCTGGGCCTCGTCTGGCTGTTCGGCCACAAGGTCGGCTGGTTCTCGCTGCGGTTGCAGGGAGCCGAGACCACGAAGCCCGCGACCCACCTCGACGAAACGTACCTCTGACGCCACGCACATGAGTGCCGCCTGCCCGCACAGCCGACGGCACCCTGTCCCCCGGCTCCGGCAGGGACTGGAAGAGTGACCAACGGGTTGCCAATGAGGGAAGTGCCCGGAGCCGGACTCGAACCGGCACGCCCGCGAAGGGGCAGCGAGGTTTAAGCTCGCCGTGTCTGCATTCCACCATCCGGGCAGGCCTGGGCACCGCATCGAGCGCTCCGAGCCTATCGGGACGCATCCCTCGAACAGCGGACCCTGGACGCGATGTTGTCTTATTTTATTGATGTCTGAGGGTGCATCAGCACCGGGTACGGGCCATCCGCACTTGCCAATAGCCTTTCGGGGAAGCGCGGCCCTTGTATGCGAAATGACGGAATTTCACCGCCCTGAACGAGGAGTGCGGAAGCGATTCCGCTTCGGGTGATCAACCGCTTTCCACGGCCGGTGGCTCAGGGGACCGTGTCATCCCCAGGTATGACGCGGGCCGTGGCGGTCCGACCGAAGGCTGTCCCGGGAACCGGAGCAGCGACTGACTCCACGGCGGCGACGCGACGCGACGATGGACACGTCCTCTTCACCGTCGCCTTCCCTACAGGAGCAGCTCCCGTGACCAGCACCTCCCTCGCCGACCGGACCACCGCGGTGGCCGCCCGCGCCACGGACCTGTCGAAGGTCTACGGTCAGGGCGAGACCCAGGTGGTGGCCCTGGACCGGGTCACCGTCGACTTCCAGCAGGCCCGGTTCACAGCGATCATGGGACCCTCGGGCTCCGGCAAGTCCACGCTGATGCACTGCGTCGCCGGGCTCGACTCCTTCTCCTCCGGTTCGGTGCGCGTCGGTGACGTCGAGTTGGGCGCGCTGAAGGACAAGCAGCTCACCAAGTTGCGCCGGGACAAGATCGGGTTCATCTTCCAGGCGTTCAACCTGCTGCCGACGCTGACCGCGCTGGAGAACATCACCCTTCCGATGGACATCGCGGGCCGCAAGCCGGACAAGCAGTGGCTGGACACCGTGATCCAGATGGTCGGCCTGTCGGGCCGGCTGAGCCACCGGCCCGCACAGCTGTCCGGTGGTCAGCAGCAGCGCGTGGCGGTCGCGCGGGCGCTCGCGTCCAAGCCGGACATCATCTTCGGCGACGAGCCCACCGGGAACCTGGACTCCCGGTCGGGCGCGGAGGTGCTGGGCTTTCTACGGAACTCCGTACGGGAGTTGGGGCAGACGGTGGTGATGGTCACCCATGACCCGGTGGCCGCGGCGTACGCGGACCGGGTGATCTTCCTGGCGGACGGGCGGATCGTGGACGAGCTGCACGGGCCGAGTGCGGAGGGGGTGCTGGACCGCATGAAGCGGTTCGACGCGAAGGGCCGCACGTCCTGACGCGAGCTGCCCCCACCACCCCCCAGAGCTCCGCCCTCGGCCCCCGCCGGGGCTGCGCCCTGAACCGCCGCCCGGCGGGGACCACGTCCCCAGCGCTCCCAGGGGCTCCGCCCCCCGGATGCCCGATCGTCCTGCGGCCTCGTCCTCAATCGCCGGACGGGCCGGTTCTGCCTGCACTCGGCTGAAAGGCCCCCCGGCTCGGCTGCACACTCAGCCCCTTCGCCGTCTGAGGAGCGAGGTCCAGGGGCGGCACCCCCTGGCGCGTCGAAGGGGCGGAGCCCTGGGGACGAACACCACTCACCGCAACCACCAAGCCCTGGACAGACACATGTTCCGTACCGCCCTGCGCAACGTGCTCGCGCACAAGGCCAGGCTGCTCATGACCGTGCTCGCCGTGATGCTCGGCGTGGCGTTCGTGTCGGGCACCCTGGTCTTCACCAACACCATCTCGAACGCCTACCAGAAGAGCTCCGCCAAGGGCTTCGACCACGTGGACGTGGCCATCCAGCCCGAGAGCCGCAACGACACCCGCGACACCATCGGCAAGGAGCCGAAGCTGACACAGGCGCTGCTCCACAAGGCGGCCGAGGTGCACGGCGCCGACAGCGCCGTCGGGGTCGTCAGCGGCTTCACCGCCGTCGCCGGCAAGGACGGCAAGCTCATCGGCAACGGCTTCCAGTCCCAGGGCGGGAACTACTGGGGCGACAAGGACCCGCGGTACCCGCTCGTCGGCGGGCACGCGCCCAAGGGGCAGGACGAGGTCCTCGTCGACTCCCACACCGCGCAGCGCGCCGGCTTCGAGGTCGGGGACACCGCGCGGCTCTCCATCGACGGTCCCGTGCTGACGCCGAGGATCGCCGGCATCTTCGCCACCGACGACGGCAACGTCGCCGCCGGAGGCAGCCTCGTCCTCTTCGACACGGCCACCGCCCAGCGGCTGTTCCACAAGGCCGGCGCGTACGACGAGATCGATGTGAAGGCCGCCCCTGGCACCAGCCAGACCGCGCTGCAGGACGCGGTCGACGCCGTCCTGCCCAAGGACGTCGCCTCCACCACCACTGGCAAGCAGCTCGCCGACGACCAGGCCACGCGAATCGCCGAGCAGACGAGCAGCCTGCGCAGCTCGCTGCTGGTCTTCGCGGGGATCGCGCTGTTCGTCGGCACGTTCATCATCGCCAACACCTTCACGATGCTGGTCGCCCAGCGCACCAAGGAGCTGGCACTGCTGCGGGCGGTCGGCGCCTCCCGCCGTCAGGTCACCCGGTCCGTGCTCATCGAGGCGTTCGTGGTCGGCGCGGTCGCGGCCGTCACCGGGCTCGTCGCCGGCATCGGTATCGGCGCGGGCCTGCGATCCCTGATGGGCAGGCTCGGCGGCAGCGTTCCGGACGGGCCGCTCGTCATCTCCCCCGGCACGGTCGCCACCGCCCTCGCCGTCGGCATCCTGATCACGATGCTGGCCGCCTGGCTGCCCGGCCGCCGCGCCGCGAAGATCCCGCCGGTCGCCGCGATGAGCAGCGTCCACGCGAAGGCCACCACCAAGTCCCTCGTCCTGCGGAACACACTGGGCGCCCTGCTGGCCGCCGCCGGGGTCGTCACCGTCCTGTACGCCACCACGCTGGACGACACCTCCGACGCCCAGGCCCCGATGGGACTCGGCGCGGCCCTCCTGGTCGTCGGCGTCTTCGTCCTCACACCGCTGCTGTCCCGCCCGCTGATCGCGGCCGCCGCGCCCGTCCTGCGCGTCTTCGGTGTCGCGGGCAAGCTGGCCCGGCAGAACTCGGTGCGCAACCCGCGCCGTACCGCGGCCACCGCCTCCGCCCTGATGGTCGGCCTGACCCTGATCACCGGTCTGACCGTGATGGCGGGCAGTCTTCAGACCGCGATCGACAAGATGGCGTCCTCCGCGATCAAGGCGGACTACGTGGTGTCCATGGCGAACCGCTACCCGCTCTCTCCCGGCGTCGAGAAGACCCTGAAGTCGACCGACGGCGTCACCGCGACCAGCCCGCTGCGCAACGCGCCCTCCCGCATCGACGGACAGACCGAGTACCTGACCGGTGTGAACGGCGCCACCATCGGCGAGCTGACGGACCTGAAGCTCGACGACGGCACCTTCAAGGTCGGCGGCACCCAGGTCGTCGTCGACGACGACACCGCCAGGTCCCACCACTGGACGGCCGGATCGCGGTTCACGGTGTCGTACGAGGACGGCGGGAGGCAGCAGCTGACCATCACCGGTGTCTACCAGGGCACTGAGATGATGCGCGGCATCATGCTGGACAACGCGACGCTCTCCCCGCACCAGAGCGACCCGTCCGACATGCAGGTGATGGTGAAGACGTCCGGCGGCGCCTCGTCCTCGGCCAAGGACCGGCTGGTGAAGGCCCTCGGCGACAACCCGGCCATCGAGGTGCAGGACAAGAAGGACATCTCCAACAGCGTCGCGCAGGTCTTCACGCTGATGCTGAACATCCTCTACGGCCTGCTCGCCATGGCGGTGATCGTCGCCGTCCTCGGTGTCATCAACACCCTCGCCATGTCCGTCTTCGAGCGTGCACAGGAGATCGGGATGCTGCGCGCGATCGGCCTGGACCGCAAGGGCATCAAGCGGATGGTCCGTCTGGAGTCCCTCGTCATCTCGCTGTTCGGCGGGGTGCTCGGCATCGGGCTCGGTGTGTTCTTCGGCTGGGCGGCCGGTGAACTGCTCGGCACGAAGATGGCGACGTACGAACTGGTCCTGCCCTGGGCCCGGATGGCCGTGTTCCTCCTGCTGGCGGCGGTGGTCGGCGTCCTGGCCGCGCTGTGGCCGGCCCGGCGCGCGGCGCGCCTGAACATGCTGACGGCGATCAAGTCCGAGTAGCGGCCCGTACGACGAAGGGGCCCGTTCCACGCCGGAACGGGGCCCCTTCGTCGTACGGGCGAGACTCACGCGCCCCAGGTGCGCGCCCGCAGCGGCATCCCGGACGCGCCCGACTCCGGTGTCCGCACCGCGAGGACCTGGTTGACGCCGATGCGGTTGCGTTCGAAGGCGAGGGCGGAGGCCGCCATGTACAGGCGCCAGACGCGGGCCCGGCCGGGGCTGGTGAGCGCTTGCGCCCGCACCCACTCGGCCTCCAGGTTGGCGACCCAGCGGCGCAGGGTGAGGCCGTAGTGCTCGCGCAGCGACTCCACGTCGCGGACCTCGAACCCGGCGCGCTCCAGCTGGGTCACCGTGGTGCCGATGGGGGCCAGTTCGCCGTCGGGGAAGACGTAGGCGTCGATGAACGCGTCGACGGAGTACGCGGACTCGTCCTGCTCGGGACGACGGGCGATCTGGTGGTTGAGCAGCCGCCCGCCGGGCTTGAGCAGGGCGTGCAGAGCGCGGGCGTACTCCAGGTATCTCTCCGCGCCGACGTGTTCCGCCATGCCGATGGAGGAGATGGCGTCGTAGGGGCCGTCGGCGACGTCGCGGTAGTCCTGCACCCGGATCTCGACGCGGTCGGTGAGTCCCTCGTCGGCGACCCGCTTGCGGGCGTAGGCGGCCTGCTCCTGGGAGAGGGTGACGCCGACGACGCTCACGCCGTGCTCGCGGGCGGCGTGGATGGCCATGGACCCCCAGCCGCAGCCGACGTCGAGGAGGCGCTGACCGGGCTTCAGGTCGAGCTTGCGGCAGACGAGTTCCAGCTTGTCGCGCTGGGCGTTCTCGAGGGTGTCGTCCGGCGATTCCCAGTAGGCGCAGGAGTACACCATGGACGGGCCGAGGACGATCTCGTAGAAGTCGTTGCCGACGTCGTAGTGGTGGCTGATGGCGCGTTTGTCGGTGCGCCGGGTGTGCAGGTGGCCGCGGACCCTGCGCGCCTCCTCACGGGGCGGTGCGGGCGGCGGGAAGGGCCCGGCCAGCTTCACGAGTCCGCGGACGGCGGCGCGGACCTCGGGGTCGCGGAGCGCCTGGGTGAGGGTGCGGGCGTCCTCGCCGCGTTCCCAGATCAGGCCGGCCATCAGGTCGAGGGCGGTGTACAGGTCGCCGTCGATGCCCAGGTCCCCGGCGACCCAGGCGCGGGCGAGGCCCAGTTCGCCCGGCTTCCACAGCAGGCGGCGCAGGGCGCGGCGGTTGCGCACGACGAGGACGGGAGCGCCCGGAGGCCCTGCCTCGGAGCCGTCCCAGGCGCGGACGCGCACGGGGAGCGGGGCTCCCACGATCTGTTCGACGAGGCTCTTCAGCCGCGGCGCGGCGTCTGCCATGGTGCACACCTCCGTGACGGGGGATCCCGGAATGTCCGACACCACGTAAACACCTGCGGGGCTCTGACGCAGTCCCCCGTTGGCGTTACGGCTGTGCAAAATGCCTGCGCACACCGCGGCACGGGCGGGCCCGACCACGCGAAGGGGCCGCCCGCACCACGGATGGCGGGCGGCCCCTTCGGGCGTCGTCGGTGACCTGAGGTCAGGAGGCCTTGGCCTTCTCCTCCGACTTGGGCGCGGCGGCGACCGGGGCCGGCTTGGCGGCCTCGTAGAACTCCTCGCGCGGGGACTCGATCGCGCCGAGCGAGACGACCTCACGCTTGAGGAACATGGCGAGCGTCCAGTCCGCGAAGACGCGGATCTTCCGGTTCCAGGTCGGCATGGCCAGACCGTGGTAGCCGCGGTGCATGTACCAGGCGAGGCGGCCCTTGAGCTTGATCTTCATCTTGCCCATGACGATCATCGCGACGCCCTTGTGCAGGCCGAGGCCCGCGACCGCGCCCTTGTTGGCGTGGCTGTAGTCCTTCTGCGGGAAGCCCCGCATACCGGAGACCACGTTGTCGCCGAGCACCCTGGCCTGGCGCAGCGCGTGCTGGGCGTTGGGCGGGCACCAGGCGTTCTCCACACCGGCCTTGCGGGCGGCGAGGTCGGGCACCTGGGCGTTGTCACCGGCGGCCCAGATGTAGTCCGTGCCCTTGACCTGGAGCGTGGGCTCGCAGTCGACGTGACCGCGCGGGCCGAGCGGCAGCCCGAAGCGGGCCAGCGCCGGGTTGGGCTTGACGCCCGCGGTCCACACGATGGTGTTGGAGTCGACCTCGAGGCCGTTCTTCAGCACCACATGGCCGTCGACGCAGGACTCCATGGAGGTGGACAGGTAGACCTCGACGCCGCGGCCCTCGAGGTGCTCCTTGCCGTACTTGCCGAGCTTGGGGCCGACCTCGGGGAGGATCTTGTCGGCGGCGTCGACGAGGATGAAGCGCATGTCCTCGCGGGACACGTTCTTGTAGTACTTGGCCGCGTCCCGGGCCATGTCCTCGACCTCGCCGATGGTCTCGGCACCGGCGAAGCCACCGCCGATGAAGACGAAGGTGAGCGCCTTGCGGCGGATCTCCTCGTCGGTCGTGGAGTCGGCCTTGTCGAGCTGCTCGAGAACGTGGTTGCGCAGACCGATGGACTCCTCGATGCCCTTCATGCCGATGCCCTGTTCGGCGAGGCCGGGGATCGGGAAGGTGCGGGAGACCGCGCCGAGCGCGATGACCAGGTAGTCGAAGGGCAGCTCGTACGCCTCGCCGACCAGCGGGGCGATCGTGGCGACCTTGCGGTCCTGGTCGATGGTGGTGACCCGGCCGGTGAGGACCTCCGCCTTCGGCAGCACGCGTCGCAGCGGGACGACGACGTGCCGGGGGGAGATGCTGCCGGCGGCGGCTTCGGGGAGGAAGGGCTGGTAGGTCATGTACGAGCGCGGGTCGACGACCGTGACGGTCGCCTCGCCGTAGCGCATCTTCTTCAGAATGCGACGAGCTGCGTACAGGCCTACGTACCCACCGCCTACTACGAGGATCCTGGGACGCTCCGTGGTGCTCATGCCATCGAGTATCCACCCGCCTCAGGGGGGTGGCTCGTGCGCCCCTTCACAAGCTCGGGTGGGGTATCTGCTACACTCCGCCGCCCACGTGACCGAGGTCATGGTGCCGGGCAGCGGGCCCCGGGAGGAACTGTCCGTTGTCAAGGCCGCGTGAGCTGCCCTTCCGGATTCCGAAGCGCCCCGCCGGGGCTCCGCACAGGGCCTCTCCGACCCCCTCGGGACACCCTCCGACACGCTGGCGCGAGGAGCCTCGGAGGCCCCATGAGCCACACGGACGGCCCAACGGCCGCGAATCGTCGCCCAGCAGGGGCGTTTCTCTTGTGAAGAACTTCACGAAGTTTTCCGGCGGCCTGTCGGCCGGGGGCCGGAAAAGCCCCGGGAACCGTGCTCATACGTTACCCAACCTGCTCAGGGGAGGCTACCGGCGAGTAGAAAAATCTCGGTATGAGGACACGTGAGGGGCCGTCAGGGGGGTGGCGAGAAGGAGGAGTCGGGCTCGGGGCCGCAGCGCGCGGAGTGGGTGCGGGCCGCTCGGGGGCTGGAGGCCGGGATTACTCGTCCCCGCCCGTCCCGTCCCCGGGGGCTGTCGTCCCCTGGCCGCCGCTGAGGCCACTCGCTGGGGACGGCTCAATCGGGGCGGCTCGTTGAGGACGGCTCGTTGAGGACGGCTCGCTGAGGAGGGCTCGTTGAGGACGGCTCGCTGAGGAGGGCTCGTTGAGGACGGCTCGCTGAGGAGGGCTCGTTGAGGACGGCTCGCTGAGGAGGGCTCGTTGAGGACGGCTCGCTGAAGCGAGGCATGGACGCGCCGCACCGGCCAGGCCGACCCGCGGGCACAGGGCCCCGCGGCGGCGAGCCGGCGCCGTACGACCGTACGGAAGATCCGGGTGCGGAAGCACGGCTCCGGCATCGGCCACCGCGCCGGTCGAACGACCACCCCACCGCCGGGGGGCGGCGTTGGTTACGCGATCGACCAGGCGATGCCGTCGAGGATGTCGTGCTCGCTGACCACGACCTCCGTCGCGTCGATCCGTTCCATGATCGCCAGCAGTACGAGCGCGCCCGCGCCGATGACGTCCACCCGGCCCGGGTGCATCGACGGGATCGCCGCACGCTCGGCGTGGGTGGAGTGGAGCAGCGCACTCGTGATCTCACGGACCCGGTCGCGGGAGATCCGGGAGTGGTGGATCCGCGTGGAGTCGTACTCCGGGAGGTCCTGGGCGATCGCCGAGACCGTGGTGACCGACCCCGCGAGACCCACCAGCGTGTGCGCCTCCCGCAGCGGCACCGTCTGCTCCGCCAGGTCCAGCGCGGCCTCGATGTCGGACCGTATGGCCGCGATCTGCTCCTCGGTCGGCGGGTCGGTGACCGCCCCGTCCCGCACGAGGTGGCGTTCGGTCATACGGACACAGCCGATGTCCACGGACCGCGCGGCGCGCACGTGGCCGTCGCCGACGACGAACTCCGTGGAGCCGCCGCCGATGTCCACCACCAGGAACGGTGTGGCCAGATCCGTGCGGCCCATCAGCTCCCGGGTCGCGCCCGTGAAGGAGAACTCCGCCTCCTGGTCGCCCGAGATGACCTCCGGCTCGACGCCGAGGATGTCCACCACGCCGCGGACGAACTCGTCCCGGTTCTCCGCGTCCCGGGAGGCGGACGTGGCGACGAAGCGGATCCGCTCGGCGCCGTGCTTCCTGATGACCTCGGCGTACTCCCGGCAGGCGGCGAACGTGCGCTCCAGCGCCTCGGGCGCCAGGCGTCCGGTGCGGTCCACGCCCTGCCCCAGCCGGACGATGGTCATCCGCCGCTCCAGGTCGACCAGCTCATCGGTCCTGCCCGCGCCAGAGGCGCTGTCGGACACGGTCGCGTCCGCGACCAGGAGCCGGATGGAGTTCGTACCGCAGTCGATGGCGGCGACCCGCGTCACTTGGTGTCCTCCTCGGAAACCTCGGCCCCCACGCACGACCCCTTGCGCCACCACTCCGGCAGCATCGCGACGGCCTCGTCGCCGAGCGGGTTGACGCCCGGTCCGGCCGCCAGGGAGTGCGCCACGAGGACGTGCAGGCACTTCACCCGGTCCGGCATGCCGCCCGCGCTGGGGAAGCCCTCCAGGACCTCGATGGCGTCGCGGCGGGCGATGTAGTCCTCGTGCGCGGCGCGGTAGGCGGCGGCCAGTTCCGGGTCCGTGGCCAGGCGCTCGGTCATCTCCTTCATGACGCCGTCGGCCTCCAGCGTGCCGATCGCGGAGGCGGCCTTCGGGCACGTCAGGTAGTACGTCGTCGGGAACGGGGTGCCGTCGGGGAGCCGCGGCGCCGTCTCCACGACGTCCGGCTGCCCGCAGGGGCACCGGTGCGCGATCGCGCGCAGCCCCCGCGGGGGGCGCCCGAGCTGCTGCTTGACGGCCTCGACGTCCGCGTCCGTCGGCTCGGTGCGCGGGGTGGGCGGCGGAGGGGTTTCCATGGCTCTCTTTCGGGCTGTCTTTCTCATGGGTGCGTAGGGGTGCGGGGGGATGCGTCCGGGCGCGTGACGGGCGCGTCAGGGCGCGGTGCGCTCACCGGTCGGACCGTCGGCCCTGTCCGCCTTGTCGGCCCTGTCCACCGCGTCCCAGAGACCGGCGTACCAGGGGCGTACGGCCGTCGTCCGGTCCGCGCGCGACGGCTTGACCGCGTCCGGGTCGATCATGATGTAGCCGGTCTCCCCCGGCATCACATAGTGCAGCCGCTGCCGGATCTGCTGCTTCGCGTAGGCGTCGTCCTGCCAGCGCGCCTTCAGGTCACGCAGCTGTTCGACGCGCTTGCGGGCCTGCTCCTGCTGCCGCTCCAGGTCGGCGATCTCGCCGCGCTGGGAGACGTACTGCCGCATCGGGTAGGCCAGCGCCACGATCAGCGAGCACAGGACGAGGGCGAGGAGCGCGGCGCGGCCGGTGAGCCGGGAGCGGCGGGCCTGGCGCCGGGTCTGGGAGCGGTAGACCCGGGCGGCCGTCTGCTCGCCGAGCAGCCTGAGCCTGGTCGCGGTGGAGAACCGGTCGCGGTCCTTCCCGGCCATGTCTCCCGCCTCCCCTTCACACGCGCGTACGTCCCCGCACACGGTACGGGACCGAGTACGGGGACGTACGTACGACCGGCCAAGCCTTGCTCGGGCTTGTCCCAGCGGCTTGCTCCGGCCTCGTCTCAGCCCTTGAAGCGCGGGAAGGCCGAGCGGCCGGCGTACACCGCGGCGTCGTCGAGGATCTCCTCGATGCGCAGCAGCTGGTTGTACTTGGCGACGCGCTCGGAGCGGGCCGGGGCACCGGTCTTGATCTGGCCGCAGTTGGTGGCGACGGCCAGGTCGGCGATGGTGACGTCCTCGGTCTCGCCGGAGCGGTGGGACATCATGCACTTGAAGCCGTTGCGCTGGGCCAGCTCGACGGCGTCCAGGGTCTCGGTCAGCGAACCGATCTGGTTGACCTTGACCAGCAGGGCGTTGGCCGCGCCCTCCTCGATGCCGCGGGCGAGACGCTCGGGGTTGGTGACGAACAGGTCGTCGCCGACCAGCTGGACCTTGTCGCCGAGCTTGTCGGTGATGACCTTCCAGCCGGCCCAGTCGTCCTCGAACAGCGGGTCCTCGATGGAGACGAGCGGGTAGGCCGCGACGAGCTCCTCGTAGTACTCCGTCATCTCGGCGGCGGAGCGCTCCTTGCCCTCGAAGAGGTACTTGCCGTCCTTGTAGAACTCGGAGGCGGCGACGTCGAGGGCGAGGGCGATCTGCTGGCCGGGGGCGTAGCCGGCCTCCTTGATGGCCTCGAGGATCAGGTCGAGGGCCTCACGGTTGGAGCCGAGGTTCGGGGCGAAGCCGCCCTCGTCGCCGAGGCCGGTGGCGAGGCCCTTGCTCTTCAGGACCTTCTTCAGCGTGTGGTAGACCTCGGTGCCCCAGCGCAGCGCCTCGGAGAAGGACTCCGCGCCGATCGGGGCGATCATGAACTCCTGGATGTCCACGTTGGAGTCGGCGTGCGAGCCGCCGTTCAGGATGTTCATCATCGGCACCGGCAGCAGGTGCGCGTTCGGGCCGCCCAGGTAGCGGAACAGGGGCAGGTCGCTGGCCTCGGAGGCGGCGTGGGCGACGGCGAGGGAGACGCCGAGGATCGCGTTGGCGCCGAGGGAGCCCTTGTTGTCGGTGGCGTCCAGGTCCATCATCGCCTGGTCGATCAGGCGCTGCTCGGTGGCGTCGTAGCCGACCAGCTCCGGGCCGATCTGCTCGATGACGGCGAGGACGGCCTTCTCGACACCCTTGCCCTGGTAGCGGTTCGGGTCACCGTCGCGCAGCTCGATGGCCTCGAAGGCGCCGGTGGAGGCGCCGGACGGGACGGCGGCACGACCCGTGCTGCCGTCGTCGAGGCCGACCTCGACCTCGACCGTGGGGTTGCCTCGGGAGTCCAGGATTTCCCGGGCTACGACGACGTCGATGGACGGCACGAGCATCTCCTTCTTGGATGTGACGCTGGAAGTGCGGGGCTGTGTGCCTTGCGGCTGTGCCTTGCGACTAGAGCCTAACCGCCCCGGGCTGTCGGCCGGCCTACCGACCGTCCCGTGGACAGGGTGACGGTACACATTGTTCCTGTCCGGAACAAAGGGTCGGGGGGAAAGTGAGGTGAAATCCGCGCGGCCGGGCGGCGAAGCGGCCGGACGACAAAGGGGCCGGACAGCAGAAAGCCCCGCTCCGGCGCGTACGGGGGAACACGCACCGGAGCGGGGAGCCCGTGGGGACGGGGGTGGAGCCTCACGTGACCCCACGGTGGGGTCACGCCCGGGAGGGGCCTGTGGCCCGGCTACCGGGTGGCTGTCACTTCAGGTGCAGCTGCTGGCCCGGGTAGATCAGGTCGGCGTCCTGAATGATGTCCTTGTTCAGGTCGAAGAGCTTCTTCCAGCCGCCCTGGACGTGGTGGCTCGCGGCGATCGAGCTGAGGGTGTCGCCCTTGACCACCTTGTACTCGCCGTCACCCTTCTTGACCTTCTGGCCGGTCGGGGTGGTGACGGTCTTCTTCGGGGCCGGGCGCTGCGCGGAGCGGTTGGCGGCCTGCTGCTCGGTCGAGCGGGTGGTGGTGCTCTTCGGGGTGGCGCTCTTCGCGCTGCTCGAGGAGCCGCCGGCCGCGGAACCGTTGTACGTGGCGCTGGTCAGGCCCTTGCCGCACACCGGCCAGGCGCCCTTGCCCTGGCCCGCGAGGACCTTCTCGGCGACGGCTATCTGCTGGCCCTCGGTGGCCAGGTCGGCGCGGGAGGCGTAGGCGGTGCCGCCGTACGCGGCCCAGGTGGAGTTGGTGAACTGCAGACCGCCGTAGAAGCCGTTGCCGGTGTTGATGTGCCAGTTGCCGCCGGACTCGCACTGGGCGACGGCGTCCCACTGGGCGGCGGTGGCCGCGGAGGCGTTCCCGGCCGCGAGGAGCGGGCCGGCGATGGCAGCGCCGGCGACACCGGCGAGCGCGATGGCACGGGTGGCCTTGGACGAGCGGCGGTGCTTGCCGTTGCCGGAACACAGCATGGTTCGTTCCCCTCACCGACGCCTGCGAGGTGAGCTGTCGGGTTCGGGCCGGTTGAGTTGCCCGGCCGTGCCCCTTGCGAGACACGGCTTCACCCCGAGCCGCTTCCGGTCAACTCCCGGACGCGGCGCCTACCTTGGGTCCCCCGCTCCTGCCTACGGCGCTTGACGCGACGACTGTTCCCGTACGGCCGCTGGCAGGATTCGGCGTTGCGACCGCGGGGGCTCGCTGTGGCGAGCGATCACGACCGTAAGCAGTCGATCGCCGGAATTTCAAAGACGATCAGGGCTTATGAGACTCATATCTCACTTTCACCAAACAGGACATTCACCGCGAAGTGGGTCGCGAACTTCCGCCACACAAGGGGCAGTTCAGGACGACCCGCCGACCGGACCGGCGTCGAGCGCAAGGCTCTGACCGGGGAGGATGAGGTTCGGGTCGGCACCGACCGTCTGCTTGTTCACCTCGTACAGCGCCGCCCATCCGCCGCTGAGGTCAAGGGAGTCGGCGATGGACGACAGATTGTCCCCGGGGCGAACGGTGTACGAGCCGTCGACGGCGTCGCGCGCGTCCGCGGTGCCGCGTGAGGCGTGCCGGCCGGACCCGTCCGACGCACGGCCGTCCGCGGCACCCTCTTCGGCGTTGTCGCCGCGATGGCGACCGGCACCCGAGGTCTCGGTCGAACTCACCCCCGGCAAGCCATTCTTCTGTGCCGACTCGTCCGACTCGTCGCTCTTCGTCGCCGCCGTCGGCGCACCCCCGGACCGCTGTGCGCTCTTGGTGGTGTCGGCGGTCGACGCCCCGGACGAGGGCGAGGACGAGGAGACTGAAGCGGACGAAGAAGGCGACGGAGTGGCCGACGCGGATGATCCAGACGAGTCGGACAGGCCGGAGTCGAGACCGGAATCAAGGCCGGAGTCGAGGCCGGAATCGGAGGACGATCCGCCGCCGGACGACGAGTCCCCGGCGAGACCCGTGTCGACGTCGGCGGAGCCGGAGTCCTTGCTCAGGCCGTTCAGCAGGCCGCAGGTGCCCCAGGCCCCGACGCCCCGGGCCGCCAGGACCTTCTCGGCGACGGCGATCTGCTGCGAACGGCTCGCCTGGTCGGGGCTCGGCGCGTAGTCGAGACCGCCGTGCTTGTCCCAGTCGTCCTGCGTCAACTGCAACCCGCCGTAGCGGCCGTTGCCGGTGTCCGCGCTCCATGAGCCGCCGCTGACGCACTCCGCGACCTGGTCCCAGGTGGTGCCGGTGGCCGCGCTCGCGCCGGTGGCGCCGAGCAGCGGGATCGCGATCGCTGATCCGGTCACCCCTGCCGCGACGAGGAGAGCCGGAGCCTGACGGGGGCGACGGTGACGACCGTTCCCGGAGAGCATGCGGTTGCCTTTCACACGACAGCATCGACCGACGCGACGGCCGTGGCGTGCGAACCGCCGCGTTGCTGCGTGAACGTATCGGCACTAGATCGCTTGTCACAAGTTAATGCAGCGTAGATCACGTGAAGATCACAGAGGTGAGATCCTGTCACCTTCTTGTGACCATCGGCGTGTTCGCCGTGTCATGTCCGGCTGTCGGCGGGACGTTCGTGACCTTTCTCCGGTACCGGGGTGAACGCCACGGGCAGCGTGCGCAGGCCCCGCATGATGAGTCCGCCGCGCCAGCGCAACGCGGACTGGTCGACCGCGAGCCGCAGGTCCGGCAGGCGGGTCAGGAGCGTGGCGAGCGCCGTCTGTCCCTCCAGGCGGGCCAGGGGCGCGCCCAGGCAGTAGTGGATGCCGTGCCCGTACCCGAGGTGCTGGTTGTCGCGGCGGGAGAGGTCGAGGACGTCCGGGTCGGCGAACCGCGCCGGGTCCCGGTCCGCGGCGGCCAGGACCACCAGGACGGGGTCGCCGGGGGCGATGTCCTGCCCGCCGACGGTGAGCGGCCGGGTGGCGAACCGCCAGGTGGCCAGTTCCACCGGGCCGTCGTAGCGCAGCAGCTCCTCGACGCCCGTCTCGAGCAGGTCGCGTTCCCCGGCGGCGAGCGACCGCTGCAGACGGGCCCGCTGCCCGGGGTGCCCGAGAAGCGCGAACGTGCCGTTCCCGATGAGGTTGACAGTGGTCTCGAACCCGGCGAAGAGCAGGATGAAGGCCATCGCGGCGGCCTCGTTCTCGGTGAGGTGCTCGCCGTGGTCGGAGGCGCGGATGAGCCCGGATATGAGGTCCTCGCCGGGGCCGGGCTCGGCGGGCAGCGCCTGGCGCTTGCGGTGGATGAGGTCGGCGAGGTAGCCGCGCATCTTCTTCACGGACCGCGCGACGCCGCCTCGCGGTCCTCCACCGTGGCGGATCATCATCCCGGCCCAGTCCCGGAAGTCGTCCTGGTCCTCGCGCGGGACGCCGAGCATGTCGCAGATGGCGTAGATGGGGAGGGGGAAGGCGAACTCGTGGATGAGGTCGGCCTCTCCCCTGCCCGCGAACCGGTCGATGAGCTGGTCGGTGAGTTCCTGGACCCGCGGCGCGAACTCCGCGACACGCCGGGGCGTGAAGGCCTTGGAGACCAGCCGGCGCAGCCGGGTGTGGTCCGGGGGGTCGATGTTGAGCAGATGGGTCATCAGCTCCGCCTTGCGCTCGCCGGGGATGCCGGTCTTGCCCTTGGCGTGCGCGGGCTCGTCGTGATGCGCCGGGTTCTTGCTCAGCCGCGGGTCGGCCAGGGCCTGTTTGGCATCCGCGTACCGGGTGACCAGCCAGGCCTCCACACCGCTCGGCAGCCTCGTCCGGTGCACGGGGGCGTGCTCACGCAGCCAGGCGTAGGCGGGGTAGGGGTCGGCGGCGAACTCCCAGGTGAACAGTTCGGGGGCCGGGGAGGCGGTCTGGCCGTTCACTGCTTCGAGCCCCCGCTCTCCACCTCCCGGATCGCGTCCCGGTACGCGCGTGCCGCCGCGCGCAGGGCCGCCTCCGGGTCCACGCCCTCCGCCTCCGCGCGCGCGGCCAGCGCCAGCAACTCGTAGCCGATGCCGTCGCCCTGCGGGAGCGGGACCTGTAGACCCGCCGTGCGGACGCGGGAGTGCAGCTTCGCGGCGAGGGCGAGGCCCGGCTGGCCGAGCGGGATGCCCTCCGTCACCGACGTGCGCCGCTTCTCGACCGCCTTGGTCCGCAGCCAGTGCTCCTTGACCTCCTCCGGCGTCGTCGCGGTCTCGTCCCCGAACACGTGCGGGTGGCGGTGGATCAGCTTGGCGACGATGCCGCCCGCCACGTCGTCGATGGAGAAGGGCGCCTCAGGGTGCTCCTCGGCTATCCGGGCGTGGAAGACGACCTGGAGCAGGACGTCGCCCAGCTCCTCCCGCAGCTCCTCGCGGTCGCCCGCCTCGATCGCCTCGACCAGTTCGTACGCCTCCTCGATGCCGTACTTGGCCAGGCCCAGGTGGGTCTGCCGGGACGACCAGGGGCACTCGGCGCGGATGCGGTCCATGACCTGCACCAGGTCCAGGAGACGGGCGCCCGGGAGGTCGTACGACGCGGGCAGCAGCTCCAGCTCCGGCATCTGGACGCGGCCCGATCCTGCGAGGCGCGCCAGGCCGTCCGTCAGCGCGGGCTCGCCCTCACCCGTGGCGACGACGACCACCGTGCGGCCGCCGGCGCAGGCGTCGACCAGCTCCTGCGCGCTCGGGGCGGCCTCCTCGACCGCTATGCCCGCCTCGCGCAGATAGGGCAGCTGCGGGTGCGCGCCGTCCGCGCACAGGACCCGGTCGGCGGCGTGCAGTGCCTGCCAGGCGGGCCAGGACAGGAGGCCGGGCGCGACCCGGTGGCTGGTGGTGAGCAGGACGATCCGGCCGGGCTCGGCGGTCGCCTCCGGTCCCGGGGCCGCTTCGAAGCTGGTTGCGTTCACCCTCCGAACGTAACGCACGCCACGGACGGCCCCCGGAGTCGTCCACAGGCATGGGCCCATCGCCGCCGGAGTCGTCCACAGGCCCGAACACCGCTCCCGGACGCCCGCCTACCGGCCCCGCTCCCGAACCGCCCGTCTACGCCGTCTGCTGCGCAGCCGCCGCCGTGACCTCCTTGACCCACGGGGTCTTCGCGTCCGCCAGGCTGCTCTTCTGCACGTCCCAGGTGCCGTAGCGGGGGTTGAGGTCGACGTGCAGTTCCCGGGACGCCTGCGACATGGCCTTCCAGAAGGCGGCCTTGCCCTCGGTCGTGCTCATGTCGGCGCCGAGCGCGGCGGCCAGCTTCTGCGCCTCGACCTCCGTACGGAGGCTGTCGTCGAGGCGCTGGGGGGCCACCCCGTACTGCTGCAACCACACGGTCTGCAGCTCCTTCGCGCCTCCCGCCTGCGCCTGGAGGCCCGCCCGCATCTGTTCGACGTCCCTGGCGGTGACGCTCACGCCCGCGTTCTTCGCGGCGCGGTCCAGGACCCTGTCCAGCACCAGGCTGTGCAGCGTGTCGCGGGTGAGGCTGCTGGTCTGGGCGACCGCCTGCTGGTATTGGGCGCCGTCCGTGGCGGCGGCGCGCTGGGCCGCGCGCACCTCGTCCACCCGGCTCTCCAGCTGCGCGACCGTGATCCGCTCACCTCCGACGACGGCCGCGGCACCCGGGTGCGCGGTGCCGCCGCACGCGGTGAGGAGAGGGGCCGCGACCAAGGCGGCGCTGAGGGCGATCGCGGGGCGACGGCGGTGCAAAATGACCTCCCAGGGTGGGGGATTGTGCGACGGTGCACAAGGTCTTGCGGTGATCGATGGTAAGGAGCGGACCGGCTCCGGCCAACCCATTCGACCAACGATTCACCGGCGCTTCGGGCACCGCCCGCCCCTGGTGAGCGCCCGTCCGGCCGCTCAGGCCCGTCCGTCCACCGCTCGCTCGACCGCCCCGGCCACGTCGGCGCGCAGCTTGTCGCCGGTGTCGAGCCTGGTCACATTGGTACCGGCGGCCTCGCCGCCCCCGGTGCCGACGAGCACGAAGCCGACCTTCCGGTACCCCGGTGCCGTCTGCGCGGCGGCCGAGGTCTCGGCCCGGCCGACGGCGAGCACCACGTCGCAGGAGCGCTGCAGCAGACCGTTGAGGTACGGGCGCGCGTTGGCGGCGCTCTGCTCCCCGGTCACGGGCGCGTAGCTCACGCGCGCGTGCGTCTTGAGGGAGGCGTCCTGCATGCCCTGCCAGACCTCGGCGGCGGTGGTCCCCGCCGTGATGCCCTTGGCGTCGGTGAGGAGGCAGGCGTCGACGTCGTTGTAGTGCCTCGCCCGGGTGTCCGGGATCGGCGGCCGGTCGTCGTGCCGGAGGAACAGCGTGCCGGCGACGACCACCGCGGCGACCACGGCCAGCGAGCCCGCCGTCAGCGCGATGGTGCGTCCGCGGAGCGAGCGCAGCCAGGCGACGACGGCGCGCCCCACCGCGGCGGGCCGCCCTCCGGGTCCCGCCTGCCCCGCCTGCCCCGGGCGCGCCTGCGCCACCTGCCTGACCTTCTTGGCCACCGGTTCTCCGCTCTCCTGCCGTACGTCGATGTCTGGTCCCCGTCGTACGAGTATCCGCTGTCCCGCCGTACGTCTGTGTCAGCTGTCCTGCCGTCGTACGTCTGTATCAGCTGTCCTGCCGCCGTACGTCTGCGTCAGCGGCCGCCGCGGCCAGACCTTCCAGGCGTGGATCGAGGCGCCGGCCATCGACAGCAGGATCAGCAGGACGTCGAGCGCGAACAGCGGCCCGTGCGTCGTGTCCGGCGTCAACTCCAGCTCGCCGACCCAGGCCGCGAGGACCGCGCTGAACGCCGCGAAGGCCCACCAGTCCGTCGCCCTGCGCCGACGCAGGGCGAGCACGAGGGACGGCACGGGGCACAGCAGCCCCAGGCTGACGACGGGCAGTGCGGCGATGCCCGCCCGCACGGCGAACAGCCGGACTGCCGGTATGGCGACGACCTTCATGTACCACCCCTCATGTCGTGGCTCGGCGGCCGGTTCAGCCGGTGATGGCGACGGGAGCGTCCCAGGCGTCACGGTCCACGGTGATCGTGTAGCCGTTGCGCGTCTCCTTGCTGTTCACCATGTACTGGTGGGCGCGGCTGTGGTTGGTGTACTGGGTGGAGCCCCACGGCCAGTCCGTGGTCGTCGTGTACTGCTTGTCCCACAGTGCGTACCAGAGGTTGCCCGGCAGGTCGGTCTTGTTGGTCGCGGTGGCGACGGCCTTCGCGCTGGAGCTGCTGAAGCCGTAGTAGCCGGCGCGGTAGACCTTGGCGCGCAACTGCTTGTCGAAGGCGCGGACGTACGTCAGCACGGCGTTGTTGCACGACGTGTTCGTGATGTCGTACGGCTCCATGTCGAGGTAGATGGGGCTGCCGGCCTTCATGCCCAGCGCGGACGCCTTGGCCACCGCGTCGTTCGCGTCGCTCGTCCCCAGGGTGGCGGCGGTGGTGGCGGTGAGCTTCTCCGGGTTGGAGCCGCTCTGGCAGGGCGGCTGGGCGCCGACGTAGATCGGGATGAGCTTCCAGCCCATCGAGCTGACGGACTTCACCCAGGACGCGGTGAGGTTGGGCTGGCTGCAGCCGCGGTTCTTACCACCGACGTAGACGGCGGCCGCCCCGTAGAAACCGGTGTTCCAGGCCTTCATCGCGGCCGTCGAGGGCGCGGTGCAGGTGTCGAAGGCGTGTCCGGTGTACGTCTTCTGGGCGGGCCAGGTCGTGGCCGCCATCGACGTCTGCGCCGCTATCCCGGCACCCGCCACGACGGCGGCACCCGCCACCGACCAGGTGATGTACCTGAACTTCTTCGACTGCCGATGGCCGGCCATCCCCACCCCAATTTCACGACAGGCGGACGCGTGCGGCGTCCACCGGAAAGTCTTCTGAGCCCCTGAAGCGACGCGGGTCCGGCACGGCGACGTCTGTACGGATTTGCAGGGAAACGTCCGAAGGCACACGGAACTTGAGCGTCCGAAGCGGATCGCACCGTAACCGACGGCGCCCTTCCGCTTGGAAAACGGACCCCCTCGATCGCCACAAGATTATCCCAGGAAACAGCAAAACCACCGGTCACGGGGAACGGCGACCCGGCCCACCGCGTCGCTCCTGCCTGATTCGATGATCACTCGGGCAGCCCGGGGCTGTGCGTGACCTGCGCATGACCTGGCCGCATGCGGTCCGGTCGACGCGGTGCCCCGCAGACGCTCTAGCCTTGCCCCCTGCGCTCTCCCGGCCTGTCTGCGCGGGAGAGCCGGGGTTGTGGGTCGAGGTCCGGGGACTGGGGGGTTCGGATGGAAAGACGGGTGGAAGCCGGCTGGCTCCAACGGATCGCCTGGGCGGTCCTGGTGTGGGGATCGCTGGGCCTGCTGGTGTGGGTGCCGTTCCTGTACGCGGCGATCCGCCGCAGGCGGCCGTCCGACTGGGGCGCCTTCGGGTCGTTCGTGCTGTACGAGTGCGTGACCCTGCCATGGGGGGCGGCCCGGGGAGAGGGGGCGGGCGACCCCGTCCTCGGCGCGGTCGTGATGTTGAGCCTGCTGACGGCGACGGGCCTGCTGCTGTTCGCCCTGTTCGACAGGCGGACGCCGCAGCGGGCGACGGTGCACGGGGCGATGCCCGCGCCTCCGCCGCCGCAACGGAACCCGTACATGCGGTAGGCCGGTGCCGTACGCCCGTACGAGTACCGTCCCGGCGCCCCCCGCAGTGCCCCTCATGCCCTCCGCGTCCGCCGCAGGATCCGTACGGCGGGCCAGGCCAGCAGGGCGGTGACGCCCCACATGAAGCCCGCGATGCCGAGCCACTCTCCGGTGCCGGTCTGCGTGTCGTGGCCGAAGACCGTGACCGCGAGGGCCAGGAAGGCGAAGAGGCCGGCGAGGACGCCGAACACGACCACCGCCGCCGTCTGCCGTCCGGTGCGCCGGGCGGGTGCGGGCCGCTGCTCGCCGTTCGCCGAGGTCGCCCCGTTCCCTTGGGCTGCCGCGGCCGGTCGCGGCTTCGGCTGCTGTTGCCGGGGCGGCAGCCACACCACCGCGGACTGCGGCACGGCGGCGTCGACGGCCGCCATGGTGTGCGCGTCGACGCCGTACAGGCCCGGCTCCACCTCCACGATCAGCCCGTCGGTCCCGATGAGCTGACGGCCGCCGTCGGGCCAGCTCAGCACCGCCGCGCAGGCGCGGTAGGCCACGGTGACCGCCTTCTCCGTACCGTCCTTGGCGCGCACGGTCATGCTGACGCCCTCGTCCCCGACCACCAGCGCCGACTCGTCACCGCCCACCGAGGCGAACCGCCGTCCGGTCACCGCGTACGTCGAACGCGTGGGTGCCGCCGTGTACCCGGCCCAGTCCGCGCTGTGCCCGGCGGGCACCTGCATCAGGGCGGTCCCGGCCGCCTCCAGGGCGACCGCGTGCAGATGCTCCGGCGTCACCGCCCACAGTTCGGAGCGCAGTTCGTCGAGGCCGCGCACCGGCCGCCCGACGAGCAGGTCCTCCGCCGCCCCCGGCAGCCTCCGTGCGGCCGCCTCGGGCACGGTCAGCGCCCCGTCGGCCCGGGTGCGCACGGCTTCCAGGTCGCCCTGCCCGATCCGGCCCACCTGGAGCCCGGCGAGGACGTCGACGAAGCCGCCGAGGACCGCGTCCTGCTTGGCGGGCAGGGCGTCCGCGAAGGCGGTCACGAGGGCGAAGCCGTCGCGGCGCGAGGCGTAGTCGGTGGCCGCCGTGTAGGAGTAGCCGCCCTCCTGCCGCAGGGCGCGGGACAGCTCGCGCTCGAGGACGCCCGCGTACATCCGGGCCGCGGTGGTGTCGGTGACGACGGCGTCCAGCAGGACGCCGCCCTTGCCGTCGGAGAAGTAGGCGGGAGCGGTGGGCAGCGCGGAGGTGACGGCGGGCAGGGGGCGGCGCCGACCGGCGGGCAGCTTGAGGCTGAGCCCGGCCGGCAGCCGCTCACCGGCGATCCACAGCGCGGCGTTGCCCTGGGTGAACCAGGTGTGCACCCACTCCCGTACGTCGTCCGGGCGCAGGCTCCGCACGCCCCACTCCGGGTAGCTGACCAGGCCGTACCCCTGGGCGCCGTAGCGCCACAGCGGGAGCTGCCCGACATCGCGCCGGGACTCCTCGGTGCGCAGGATCTCCTTCTCGGTCTCCAGGCGCTCCATCGGCAGATCGGTGAGGGACGCGCACACGCCCTGGAGGTAGGCGACGACCTCGTGTTCGGCGCCCTCCACGTGGAAGTGGGTGAAGGCGGCCTTGGTGGCGCCGTTGAAGTGGTAGTCGGCCAGGCCCTGGCGGTGCAGGGCCAGGTGCTCGACCAGGTGCGTGACGCCGGTCCGGGCGAGCGTCTCGTCGGCGACACCGACACGGAAGACGAGTCCGGCGCGCACGGGCCCGGTGGCGTGCGCGAAGAGGGTGGGTATGCCGTCGACCTCGGTGGGGTGGATGGCGGCCTGGGGGTTCATCTGGTGCCTCTGTTCGGCGTGTTCGTCGGGGTCATCCGGGTCATCCTCTGGCGAGCGCGGCGTCGCGGTGCTTGACGTAGACCGCGGTGGCGTCTCGGCCCAGGTCCGCCCAGGGGTACTCGGACGCGAGGTTGCCGAGCACGCGGAAGCAGGCGGCGGCCCGGGGCAGATCCCCCATCAGGGAGAACAGCGCCGCGAAGTAGCCCGCGACGGTGATCCAGCCGTAGCCGCGGTGGAAGTGAGGGTGGAGCACGGACCGCTCGGCGGCTTCGACGAGTTCGGTGCGCACGGCGTCCTGGCGCAGGTAGTCCTCGCGCTCCTTGCCCTTCAGGACGAGCCAGTGCTCCATGTGCGCCTCGGCGACCATCCCGCCGTTCATGGCCCCTTCGGGCGCCTTGACCAGGCATTCCCGCGCGAAGCCGTGAACCGCCTCCCAGCTCCCGCTCCACTTGGGGCACAGCTGCTGCAGCAGCCGGCCCTGCGCGGTGAGGTGGTTCGGGTGGTGTGCGGCCAGCCGGTCGTACCGGCGCCGCGCCTCGTTCTGTCCGAGTTGCAGCCCCATGGCCGTGGTGAGGCGTGAGGCCCAGGCCGCGTCGAACGACGGGTCGAGCGCGGTGGCCCGGATCAGATGCTGCTCGGCCTGCCGCAGGTGCGCGTGCAGCCCGGCGAACTGCTCGCGGCTGACCTGCTTGGCGGGCGCGGCGGTACGGATCTCCCAGCCGATCTTCACCTCGCGGCTGCCGAGGACGGTGAGCGCGAGCACGTCGTCGGGCGCGGCGGCGAGGAGATCACGCATCCAGTCCTCGACGCCCTTCACGTCGGCCAGCACCCCGACGGCGAAGCTGCGGTCCGTGCCCTGCGGGAGCCCGTATACGTACTGCCGTATGGCCGCCCAGTCCCACGCGGCGGCGGCCTGCCGCAACCAGGCGGCCTCGGGGAAGGCGGAGGCGACCTCGAAGTCGGGGGGCGGCAGGGAGGGGGCGGAGGGGTGTGACATGGCCGGATACTAAGCGAGGCCTGTGACAACGGGATTCGCCGGGGATGCCCGGCCCGCAGCGGGCAGAGACTCGACCGCGTCTTGACCGCTGCCCAACCATCCGGCCATCTTCCGTTAACCGGGCCTCCATAGCCTCCGCGCGTCTTGATCACCTGACGTGATCCGCGCGGCGCTGTCGTCGGCCCTGCTCACCCATGCACCACCGAGTGACTCCACAAGTGCGACACACAAGCGCATCCGACGAGACAAGGCCTGGTGGACGCTCTGCGTTTTCCCGATCAATCCACTGGAAACGCCTGCAGCGCCGACAAAATCTGCCTGCTGTATTCGTCACAAGCGTTCAGCAGCTCATGTCCCTCAGCAGAGGAGAGCACATCCTCACCCTCCGGCGCAGCCAGGATGGCCTTGTGGCAGACACCCTCGACTTCAAGGTTTCTACTGCCGAAATAATCGAGGCCGTAGGATCGGAGGCGATCGTCGATGCCGGCAAGGTAACGCTCATGGATCGCCTCTCCCTCGACCACAGTGAGCGAGCTCTCCATGTATCTGTCGAGATAGTCAGCCAGTTCCCGGGCGAGATAGATGACTGTCTCGGTTTGGACCTCGGTCATCTCTCCCAGCGCTTCCGCAAGCATCAGCCAGCCGCTGATGGCTTCCAACTGGAAGCTCTCAGCGAACTCAGGTTCGATCTCGGATTCGAACAATGGAGCAGCGGAGAGCTCGGCGATGGCCTGCTGCAGATCCTCATTGACGTCTCCGTCCAGGTGTGTCTCACCGCTGCGGAGCAGAGCATCGACCGCCGCAGGATCAACCCCCCAGCCTTGCGGCATCTCGAGGAGGATCAGCGGTGCTTGCAGTCGACGCAGAGCCAGATACGCCGCCTGATGACGCTGCCCTCGCCGCATGGCACGAATTCGCGCTGACAGCGTTTCGTCGTCACGCCAGTCGGATTGGCCCGCCATACAACTCACCGATAACCCATCGCCGCCAGCGACGGCACCGGTGGTGGTGCGAAGGCGCATTCTTCGTCGAACGGCTGCCGTGTCCGGAGGCAGTGGTGGAGCTGGCCGAGGAAGCGGTTGAGCAGGTGGCGCTGGTAGATCACCTCCCCTTCCTCTTCCTGTTCTGAGCCAGGCGCCGATAATAATCCACGCGCTCGTCGTCGATGTCGACGACCTCAAGAATCTCGACCGCGATTTCACTGTCCCCGGTAAGCGCCTCCCGGAAGATCAGCGGAAGACCTTCCCTGGCGCGCAGCTGACATTCCCTGTCCAGGTGCGTTCGCCCTCGCGCTGCTTCCGAGGGGTGTGCTTCGCCCAATACGACACTGCCCAACATGGCCAAGAGGTAGTTGCGCGACGTGTCACACAAGGTATCAGCCAAGGCGGCAAGGATGACGCTCACTGCCGGAACCGCTACCTCGAAGAGTTCTCCCTGGACTTCAAGGTGTCCTTCCAGCTCGGCTCCGAACGTCTCTTCCGCACTCTCCGCCTCGACCAGACGCTCAAATATCTCTGGAATGTGTTCAGCGGTCCCGCCGCAACCGCACCGAAGCTTCCCCCAGTCAAACCGACCCAGTTCGGCCCGCACGAGCCTGCTTACGGGCATCCGCTGCCTCCCTTTCTCCGGTCTAGCGTATGACGCCCTCGACAAAGTTCTGCTCCGGGAACATCCCTTGACACGTCTCGCACACCTCCTTGTCGCGCCATATCTTGCCCAGCCCGTCCTTGAAGTCATCTCTCGCCAGAGCTCTGGTGAAGATCGTGACTTCGGACCGCCAACCGGTGCTCACCAATATATTCGGCTCAGCGCAGTTACCCAGCCCGGAGCATGTGACGGCAGCTTCACCTGTTTCAGTGTTGACGGCGCCGACCCATGTCTTCTCCTTCAGCTTTCCAGTGGCGGCATCAACAGCGTCCGAGAGCATCCCCTGGGCTTCCGAAACGCGCTCGCCGAGCGTCCACGGCCCACTCGGGACGCCACTTCGGATCAACGGCGGGCTCGTACGATCCTTGCCGACCTTCCCGCGTGTGCCGGCTTCAGGCCTGAGGTCGGTTGCTTCTCCGTTCGAGTCGACCTCGAATCGCGGCCCGCCCTCGCCACAATTGTGGACGAGGACTGGCGTGTCCCCGGCCTCCACGTAGTACGTATGGAGGGTGCCGATGGTGAGGTCGTAGGTCGTGGTGTGCGCGTGGTAGAGGCGGACACCGGTGACCTGGGCCGTGCCGGTCGGGGTCTGGAGGACGTCACCGGCCTTCAGGTCCTTGGCTTCGACGAACGCCGACTGGGTCTCGTCGTAGAACGGGTGGTGGAAGGTCGTCGTCAGGTGCGCGCCCTGCGCGGCCTTGTCACCCCTGTCGGCGTTGGCGTGCTGTGCGGTCGGCACCTGGCTGACCGCTGCCACCGGTGCCGTTGCCGACCGGTCGGCGTGACCGTGGCCCGCCGCCAGGGCTCCCAGTACCGCAGCGGAGGCCGCCAGACCGAAGGCCGCCTTGCGGGCCGCCTTCTTGGCCAGGGACTTGGCCCCGGCCTTCAGGCCGGCCTTCGCCCCGTCCTTCATCGCTTGCTTGGCGCCGGACTCGGCCGTTGCCTTGATCGTCAGGTCGACGAAGTCGTGGTCGGTGTAGGTGACGATGACCGCGGTGACCTTGTGAGCCTCCGAACCCGTCACGCCCGGCACCGAGTTGGCGATCGTGTCACCGACCTTCACCTGGTCGATGGCCTTGGTCGTCCCGTCCGCCATGAGGACCCGGGTGGAACCGGTGAAGCTGTGTGGTTCGCCTGGCTCGCCCCTCTTGATCGGGCAGGCTCCGCCCGACTCCTCCGCCGGCTCATCCGAATGCGACTGAGCCTGAGTCCCGGCCCCCTCCGACTCCGCCGCCGAAGCCGCCTGGTCCGTGGCATCGGCCGCCGCTGAATCAGCCGCCTCCGTAGCCCCCTTGCCGAACAGGCCGCCCACGACCGACATCGCCTTCGGTGCCACCTTGGCCAGCAGCTTGCCGCCCAGTTCGCCCAGCGCGCCGCCGGCCGCGCCGAACGCCGCGCCCTCCAGGGCCGAGCCTGCGAACGCGCCCACGCTGCAGTCGCCGCCGCCGTTCTGCGCGCACTTGAAGCCCTGCTCCACCAGGGAGCCGGCCGCGCCCGCCATCGCCGCGCAGCCGATCGTGCCGACGCCCCATGTG
Organism: Streptomyces cynarae; assembly: GCF_025642135.1. Lineage (NCBI taxonomy): Bacteria > Bacillati > Actinomycetota > Actinomycetes > Kitasatosporales > Streptomycetaceae > Streptomyces > Streptomyces cynarae. The sequence goes on from NZ_CP106793.1 coordinate 3,710,927, forward strand.
GCTGCCTCGCAGCCGGCGAACACCGCTGTGGAGACCACGAAGGACGTGATCGCGGCCGCGTGGTGTTTCACGTACGTCGCCGCCGTCTTCACGGCCGAGACCGTCGCGTGGTACGCCGTCCTGGCCACCGAGGCGACCTTGTGCGCCGCCTTCTTCACCACGCTCACCGCTGCGCGCACGTAGTGCCTGGCCGCATTCACCGCCCGGTGCACCACACTCGAGACCCGGTGATAGGCCGAGTGCAACGCATGCACCACATGGCCATACCAGCGTCTGACATGCCGTGCGGCGTAGTAGTAGACCCGCCGCGTGTAGCGCACCGTCGCCCGGTACACGTCCCGCACGTGGCTCACGAACCGGTGCGCCGCGTGCCTGACCGCGCTCACCGCGTGGTGCACCACCTGCCGCGCCCGGTGGTACAGGTGGGTCGCCGCCTTCTTCACCGCGTGCCAGGCGCTCTTGGCCTTGCTCACTGCGTGCTTGGCCGCCTGCACCTCGCACGACCCGGTCCACCAGGAGCAGTGACCGGACGGGTCCGTGCCCTCCATCGGGTTGTCGGCGACGTACGCGAACGGGTTCGCGGCCGCCGAGTTCGGCGCCGGGTTCGGCGAGAAGCTGTCCTTGTTCAGGAACTGGCCGGTGCCCGGGTTGTACCAGCGCGACGCCGTGCCGACATCACCCGAGCCGGGCTCCGTCCAACCGGACTGGAAGCCCAGATGGCCCGTGATCGTGTTCGTCGGCGAGACCACCTTGCCCAGCGGGTCGTACGACACCGAACCCGCCAGCCCCGTCGCACCAGAGGTGAACGTGCCCACCACGTCGTTGTGCTGGTCCGTCAGGGCCAGGACACCCGTGCCGCCGGCCGCCTTGATGCCGATCAGGCCGCCCGTCGGGTCGTACGTGTAGGTGTCGTCGCCGTCCGAGGCGATCGTGTTGTCCGCGCCCGAGTACTGGAAGGTGCGCGACGACCCGATCGTCGTGTCCGTGTCGGTGATGTTCCGGCCGGTCGCGTCGAGCGTGTACGACTGCGTGCCCGCGACGATCTGGTCGCCGAACGCGTCCGTCCTGAACGCCATCGTGCCGCTCGCCGACGACTGCTGCGTCATCGTGCCGCGCGCCGAGTAGTCGTAGGAGTTCACTCCGTCCGACGTCAGCTCGTCACGCTCGTCGTACGTGTAGACGTTCGAGCCGTTGCGGATGCGGTTGCCCGACGCGTCGTACGCGTACTGCGTGGTCGTCGTGCCGTTGTTCCACGACGTCAGGCGGTCCGCCCAGTCGTAGGTGTAGGTGTTCGACGACGCACCCGAGACACCCGTCGTCGTCTTCGACGTCAGGTTGCCGTTCTTGTCGTAGCCGTAGCCGAAGCTCGCCAGGGTCGACGCGCCCTGGACCAGGGTGTCGCCCGTCAGCTCGTGCGCGCTGTTGTAGGTGAACGTCCGCGTCTGGCCCGTCGAGCCATACTTGATCGACGTCAGCTCGTTCAGTTTGCCGTAGGCGTACGTCAGGTGCGTGCCCGTGGCGGCGTCGTCCAGGGAGGCCAGACGGCCGGCCGAGTCGTAGCCGTAGTTCGTCGTGCCCGCCGCGTCGGTGCGGGAGAGCACCTGTCCGTCGTCGTTGTACGAGAAGCTGGACGAGCCCGCCGAACCCGACGCCGTGAGCAGGTCACCGCGGTCGTCGTAGGTGAACGCGTCGTGCGTGGCCGCCTGGTGGTCCACCGCCCCCGTGTTGCCGGCTTCGGTGGTGTCCGCGCTCAGCACCCGGCCGTCCGCGTCGTACGTGAAGCTGCGGGTGGCCGTCGCCGCGTCCGCGCCGGTGCCCGACATCTGCTTCAGCTGGCCCAGCGAGTCGTACGTCATCGACGTCGTCACGCCGCCCGGCTGCGTCACGTCGGTCAGCTGCCCGTCCGCGTCGTACGCGTACGTCGTGGTCGAGTCCGCCGCCGCCGTGTACTTGGCCGTCGTCGGCTCGATCACCTTCTCCTGCTGGCCCCACGGTGTGTACGTGTAGCGCCAGGAGTTGCCGCGGCCGTCCGTGAAGCGCGTGCGGTTGCCGGCGGCGTCGTAGCCGAACGTCGTGGTGATCGACGTGGACGCGTCGACCGGCTGGATCTCCTGCGTGAGCGTGCCCGCCGCGTCGTACGTGAAGTGGCTGGTGTGGCCGTTGGCGTCCGTCGCCGAGATGACGTTGCCGTTCCCGTCGTAGCTCTGCGACGTCTGCGCCACCACGTTGCTGCCGGCGTCGTACTGGGTGCTCTGCACCGGGTCGCCGGAGGCGTCGTAGTCCGTCTCCGACGAGGTGCCGTCCGGCAGGACGGTCTTCTGCCGGTTGCCCTCGAAGTCGTACGTGTACTGGGTGGTGTTGCCCGCCCCGTCCGTCACCGAGGTGATGTCACCGGCTCGGTTGTAGCCGTACGAGGTCTGCACACCGCCGGGTGTGGTGGTCGAGGCCAGGTGCGCGCCGTAGGGGTTGCCGGACGTGACCGCGTACGAGTTCGTGGTCGTCAGCGTCTTCGTCGACGGGTAGCGCTCCAGCGTCGACTGCGTCAGCTGCCGGCCCAGGAAGTCGTACGTCGCCTGGGTCTGCGCGCCCGTGCCGTCCGTCGCGGACAGCTCGTCGCCGTTGGTGTCGTAGGTGGCGTGGGTCTTCGTGCCGTCCGGCTCGGTGATCTGGGCGACGTTGCCCATCTGGTCGTACAGGTACGACGTGGTCCTGCCGCCCGGCGTCGTCACCGACGTCTGGTTGCCCTCACTGTCGTACGTCCACACCGTGGTGCCCGCGTTCGGCGTCGAGGCACCGGCGGGGGTGTACGGCGGCAGGGTCTCGGAGACCTTGTTGCCGACCGCGTCGTACGCCGTCGTCGTGGTCAGGCCGTTCGGGTCCTGCTCCTCGACGGCCTCACCGAAGGTGTTGAAGCCGGAGGTGGTGACCGGGTGGACGGTGACCGGGTTGGTGCCGTCCGCCTCCGCCTGCACGGCCGGCGCGGTCGTCACCGCCAGGTTGCCGGCCTCGTCGTACTGGTAGGTGGTGGTGTTCTGCTCGGCGTCCGTCATGGACGTCGGCAGGCCGCGCTTGTCGTACGCCCACTTCGTGGTCTGCTCGTCGGACGAGCCGACCGTGCCGCCGGTGCGGCCCTTGCCGTACAGCGAGGAGACCTCGGAGGCGGACAGGGCGCGCGGATAGGTCTGCACGTCGGACACGGCGCCGGGCAGCAGGTCGGTGGCGCTGCCCGCGTACTTGTCCTGACCGATGGTCAGCGGGCCGGTGGCGCTCCACGGGGTGGTGTTGCTGCCGCTGCCGGCGAGGGCGCCGTTGACGTACAGCTTCACGGCGCCGGTGGTGGAGTCGTAGACGCCCACCAGGTGCGTCCAGGCCCCGCTGGTCGGCGCGGAGGTGGAGTACGCCGCCGGGAAGGAGGGGCTTGAGGCGTCCTTGCTGGTCTGCTCCATGCTCCACAGCGGGGCGCTGGTGTGCGCGTAGTTGTACTGGAGCATGAACGCGCTGTTGGTGGTGCCGGTCTGCGCCACGACCGTGGCGTTGTGGGTCGGCAGCGAGCTCATCTTCACCCACGCCGAGACGGTGTACGACGTGGTGGTGTCGAGCACGGGCCCGTTGGTGGCGATCTGCTGACCGGTGCTCCCTGCGAAGTTCGCGGCGTCGTCGCTCCAGGTGACGCCGGTGGCCTGCGCGGTGTTGCCGCTGCCGGAGGCGTCGGTGACGTTGGTGCCGGAGGTCTGGTTCAGCTTCCACCAGCCCGCGGGGTGACCGGAGGCGTCCCCGTACAGCGTCTCGCTGAGCAGGTTGCCCATGTCGTCGTAGGTGCTGGTGACGGTGCGGTCGTAGCCCGAGGAGTCGTGGTCGTTCTGGCTGGCGACCTGGTCGTCCGGCGTGTACGAGACCGTCGTGACACGGTCGACGCCGGTGGGGTCGATGGTGGTGGAGGTGGTGCGGGAGGCCGGGTCGACCGTGTAGTCGGTGACGTTCTCGCCGTTGTCCGTCGTCTTGGAGACGAGGTTGCCGGCGGCGTCGTAGGAATTCGACTCCAGTACGTAGCTGCTGGAGCCGTCGGCGCTCTTCTTGGTCGCCGTCGCGAGCAGGCCGTCGTCGGTGTAGGTGTACGACGTGGTGCTGCCCATCGCGTCGGTCACCGAGGCGAGGCGTCCGGACGGGTCGTAGGCGCGGGAGGACTCGATGAGCAGGCTCGGGGTCCCCGGATTGACCGGGTCGCCCTTGTACATCAGGCCCTGGGTGAGCAGGTTGCCCTCGGCGTCGTACGTGTAGTCGATCTCGTTGCCCGCGCTCGAGACCTCCTTCGTCTTGTTGCCGGAGGTGTCGTACGAGTACGTCGTGGTGTTGCCGTAGGAGGCGCCCGCCGCGACGTTGGCGTCCGACTCGGTCGCCACGTGGTCGTAGTCGTCGTACGTCCAGGTCTTGGTGCGGGCCTGGTCGCCGCCGCTGCCGTCGGAGACCGTCTGCGAGGTGACGTTGCCGTCGTCGTCGAAGACGGTGGTGGTGACGGCGGAGTGGGTGGCGCCGGTGACGCGGTCGGTGAGCTGTGGGTCGTGCTCCTCGGTCACCTGGCCGGCCGCGTCGTACTTGTAGGTGGTGGTCAGGCCGCTGGGGTAGGTGTCGGAGACCACCTTCTGGCTGGTGACCTGTCCGAGGCCGTCGTAGGTGTACTGGGTGACCAGGCCGATGGCGTCGGTGGTGGAGGCCACGTCGCCGTTGGAGAAATAGGAGACCTGGTTGACCGCGCCGCCGGGGCTGACGGTCTTCACCGGCAGGCCCTTGGGCACCACGCCGCCGTCGGCGGACGGGTAGGTGCTGGTGCCGTCGCTGTAGACGGTCGTGGTGGTGCGGCCGCTGGGGAAGCCGGGGACGGCGGGGCCGGTGATGGCGGTCTGGTTGCCCGCCGAGTCGTAGGTGTACGACGTCAGGTAGGTGTTGTCGGTGGCGGACGAGGAGCGGCCGTCCCGTGCGGTCAGCACCTGGTCGTTGCGCGGGTCGGCGGTGGTCAGCTGGGCCGTGGTGTCGTCCGGGTAGTACGTGTAGTACTCGGTGTTGCACTTGTTCGCGGCCTGGTCCTGGCAGGTCGTCGAGGAGACGATGTTGCCGCGCACGTCATGGCCCGTGACGGTCATGGCGCCGTTGGGGTCGACGACCGTGTGCTCGAAGCCGGCGGTGTCGTAGCCGAAGCTGGTCCTGTTGCCGAGGGCGTCGGTCTCGGTCAGGGCGCGGTTGCCGTGGGTGACGTCGTAGGTGTAGGTGAGCGTCGCGTTGGTCGGCGTGGTCACCTTGACCGTCTCGACGGGCAGCAGGCCGGTGGAGTTCTTCGCCGCCTGGAACTGCTCGTTCACATCGCCCGCGGACAGCTCGGACCGGTAGGTGGCGACCTCGGCGACCGAGCCGTTGAAGTAGGTGACGTAACCGGTGTTGGACGTGGTGCTGGCGTGGGCCTCGTCGGGCCAGGAGCCGCCGATGTAGCCCGCGCCGACGGAGAGGTACGGCTGGTTGCTCATGGCGGCGGTACCGGTCTGGGTGCCGACCAGCGTGTCGTCGAGGTAGAGCGACTGGCTGGTGGCCGACGACGACAGCACCACGTGGTGCCACTTGCCGTCGGTGACGGCGGCGGAGGAGGCGAGCGGTTTTCCGGCGCCCCCGGAGAACCAGAACTCGCCGTAGAGCTTGCCGCTGCTGCCGACGTACAGCACGGGCGTGTAGTTGCCGGGCGTCGTCCCCGAGCTCAGCGGATCCCGCGAGGTGCCGAGCAGCACGCCGCCCGCGGTCGAGGTCTTGAACCACAGGCCGACCGACTCGGCACCGGACCCGGGTACGGCGCCGCTCGGCAGGCTCACGTACGAGGTGCTGCCGTTGAAGGACGCCGTGGTGTGGTCGCTGAACGGTCCCGAGGCGCCGAGCGTGACCGCGTTGTAGGTGCCGGTGCCGCCGCGCACCTCGTTCAGCGCCTGGGACGCGCCGGCCGCCTCACCGAAGCGGAAGTACTGGTTCGGGGCGGCGCCCAGCACCGCGCCGCGGTAGGTGTTGCTGGAGCCGGCGACCGTCGGTGCTCCCGGCTTCCACACGCCGCCGTTCTCGTCGGTGAGCTGGGTGAGGGTGGTGGTGGCCGGGTCGTACGTCATCGCCGCGAACGTCTTGCCCGACGGGCGCGTGATCGAGGTCAGCAGGCTGGTGCTGTGCGTGCCGTACTTGTAGAGCTCACTGACGTCGGCGGCCTGGAGCGGGCGGCTGTACCAGGCGGCGTCCGCGATGGAGCCGTTGAAGTAGGTGGGGTAGCCGTAGCCGGAGGAGGTGGAGTAGTTCGGCTCGTCGGGCCAGCTGCCGCCGAGGAACCCGGTGCCCAGGTAGTTGAACGACTGGTTCTTGCCGAAGGCGGTCGCGCTCTTGATGGAGACGGAACCGGTACGCGAGCCGACCTTGGTGTTGTCCAGGTACAGGCTCTGGGAGTTGCCCGCCGCGGACAGCACCACGTGGTGCCACTTGCCGTCGGCGACGGAGGCGGTGGACACGATCGGGTTGACGCCGCCGCTGTACCAGAACTCGGCGTTCAGCTTGCCGTCGGTGCCGACGTAGATGGACGGCGTGTAGAAGCCGGCGGCCTGGCCGGAGCTGATGGGCTGGGAGGCGTAGGAGTAGATGACGCCGGGGCCCTGGGAGGTCTTGAACCACAGGGAGAGCGCACCGGAGTCGGTGTCGTTGCCGAGGTTCTTCGGCAGGGAGATGTCGGAGGACGTGCCGTTGAAGCCGGCCGCCGTCGCCGAGGAACCGGTCAGCGGACCGGGCTGCCCCAGCGTCACGTTCTCGTAGGTGGCGTCCGTGGTGCCCTCGTTGGCCAGGACGCTGTCCTTGGCCGCGGTGCCGGAGGACTCCGACAGCGGCCAGAAGGTGTGCGGGTCCAGGTCGAGGGCGGCGTTGCGGTAGCCGGAGCCGCTGGTGTAGCCGTACGTCGTGCACTTGGTGGAGGACACCGGCGAGCAGACCTTCGTCAGCTGGTCGCCGCTGTAGCCGTAGGTCCAGGTCTGGACGGTGGAGGAGTCGCCGGAGGTGACCGGGTCGGTGACCACGGTCGCCACGTGGGCGGCCTGGGCGCCCGTGGGCGTGGACCAGGTCAGGTTGAGCGAGCGGCCCGAGACCGCGGACGTCATCTTGGTGATGTGGCCGCTGGCCCAGGTGAAGTTCACCGACCGCCCGTTGGCGTCCGTCACCGAGGTCAGGCCGTAGGCGCCGGAGCCCAGGGACTGGGTGAAGGTGTAGACGGTGTCGTCCTTGTCGGTGAGCGTGTAACCGCCGGTGACCGACGTGAAGGTGGCGAAACGGCCGTTGCCGGGCGTGAAGGTGCCGTCGCTGTTCTTGCCGTAGCCGACCTCGGAGCCGTCGGGGTAGGTGACGTAGACACTCGAGACCGCGCCGGAGGCGGTGTACTGCTCGGTGGCTTGGGCGTCGAAGATGCTCGACCAGCCGGCGCCGAACGCGCCCGCCCAGCGCGGGTCGCGGGAGTTGTAGTCGCGCTCCACGTCCAGGGACGGGCCGACGGTGGAGATCGAGGCGTCGGTGTCGGACGTCGTGTAGTTGCCGATGGACGCGTCGAAACCGTGGTCGCTGCTGTTCTGCGACAGGCCCGAGGTGATCACCCGCTGCGGCACCTCGATGGCCATCGCGTACGGGGTGGCCGTGGAGTAGAGGTTGGTGGCGGAGTCGTACGCCTGGACGGCCCAGGTGTAGCTCTTGCCCCAGGCCAGCTTCCCGGCGGGGACGGTCCAGTCACCGGTGGCGAGCAGGCCGGAGTCGGCGACCTTGGCGCCGGTGGAGTCGAAGACCTGGAAGAGGTACTGGTTACTGCTGCCGCTGCTGGAGTTGGCGCCGCCCGCCCACGCGGTCAGCTCCGGGGTGGTGGTGTACTCGACCGCGTTGTCGTTCGGGAACTGCTCGTACAGCTGGGGCGCGGTGTTGCCGGTGTAGGTGACCGACAGGACCGGGCCGTAGCCGGGGTCGTTGAACGAGCCGAACTGCTTCCAGTGCAGGTTGTCGGTGGTCGACGCGTACACCGCCAGGCCGTAGTCGGCGGTGGTGCCGCTGAACCAGCCCTGGATGGCGGAGGTGGACAGCGAGACGGTCACGAAGTCGCCGACCGTGCGGTCCGCGGCGGTGTTGGCGCAGGCGTCGGGCACGCTCGGGGTGGCGTTGCCGATGGAGGAGCCCTTGGACGGGCCGGGATAAGCGGTGACCGACTCGGGCGTCCAGGAACTGGTGACGAGCGCGACGTCGAAACGTTCCGCCGTGCAGGTGGAGGCCCAGGTGTCGAACAGCTTCAGGCTGGCGGCGGTGACGGTGTTCTTGCTGTTGTCCCAGGCCGTGTCCCAGTGGTTGACGAACCCGATCGCCGAGTGGGTGCCGGAGTCGTAGGAGCCGGCCTTGATGGTCTGCTCGTAGGAGTGGTCGCCGGGGGCGCCGGACTCGGCGTAGGTGGTGGTCCAGCCGTCGGTGACGGTCGGGTCGACGGTGACGGGGAAGACGCGGTGCGTGTCGTGCAGCCAGCGGCTGTCCAGGGTCACCCGCAGCGCGTAGCCGTCCTTGTCGTGGACCAGTTCGGTGGTCACGTCGTGGGTGGTGGCCGGGTCGCCGGAGCGGCGGTTCACCTTCGAGTCGTACGCGTACGCCGGAGGGATGCGCTCGACGGTCTTGCCGGCGGAGTCCTTGAGGTCGATCCAGCCGTTGTCGTGCTGGACGGGGGTGAGGCCCTTCAGGGTGAGCGGGAAGGTCCAGGTGTTGCCGGCGTCCGCGGAGTGCAGGACGACCGACTCCTTCACGCCGGTGGCGGTGGGCGCGACCTTCAGGTCGGTGGCGTCGAGGACACCCGCGAAGGTGACGGTGGAGCCGTGTGCGGTGCCCTCGACGGGAGCGGCGCCCTTGAGGGCGTAGGCGACGCGGTGGCCGGAGTCGGTCGCGAGGGAGGCGAGGGCGGGGTCGGTGGCCCTGGCGCCGAAGTCGACGGCGAGGGAGTTGGCCTTCTCGTGCCAGCGGCCGTCCGGGCCGGCCCGCACGTCCACGTCGATCGGCGCCCATCTGCCCTTGCCCACCTGGTAGTTGACCGGTGACAGGTGCATCTGACGGGTGATCGAGCCGTCGGCGTTGTCGTAGACCGTCGCGGTGCGCGAGGACTTGACGGCGTCGCGCTTGCTGGTCCGGGGGTTGAAGCTGCCGCCGCGGCTGCGGCCCTGCTTGATGGCGGGCTGGTGCGGGTGGTAGGCGGCCAGTTCACCGCGCCCCTTGCCGGGTGCGTGGCCCGCGCCCCGGCCGGCCTCGGTGGCCTTCGCCGACACGTGATGGGCACGCCCCGCGGCCGTGCCGGACTGCTGGTGGGGCAGGTCGCCCCAGTGCGGGTCGGTGAACCAGCGCGCCATGGAGCTGAGGCTGAGCTCCGGCATCTGGACCGAGCCCAGCTCCATGCCCTCGGCCATGGCCTGATTCGTCGTCAACGACAGGGCCAAGGCGGCGAGAAGCAGCACGGCGACGCGACGGCGCACTCTGTGGGCACGACGAGCGGGGCGAACCCGGCGGAACGACCGAACGCGCACAGCAACGACTCCAACAGTCAGGAAGGACACAAGAAGCGCGCCGATCTTGCCCGTTGTGAACTTGCCGTGAACAGGTCATGGAAGTGATCTTGCCCTGGTCTTGACCGGTCCTCGATGAACCTGTCCGGGTCGGCCTTGCTCGCCCGTTTGCGTTTTGAGAACTGCTTTACGGGTGGGGGAAGTTCTTGACCCGGGGGTCCGGGGGCCTGGCGTTGGGAGTTCGGTGACGTCCATGCCCGCCGTGCCGTTGCGGTTGGCCCGGGCCAGGCGGGCGCTGTTCCACAGGGCCCGGGCCATGACGGGGAGACCGATGGCCACGGCGAGGTACTGGAGCAGGGGAGGCATGGTGGTGCGTACGTCCTGAGCGTGCTCGAACGGGTGAGTATCTGATCATCCCGGGTGACCGATCACAGATGACGCACGGACGGGTCACCTTTGGGACAACGGTGCCGCACCGCCACCGGATTGATTACGAGTGAGGGGCCCGCTTATAACACTTGGGCCCCTCCAGGAAATCCCGGAGGGGCCCAAGTCCTGCTCCTGCCTAGCAGCCGGACGCGATGTGCGGGCTCACGCTACGACTGAGCCCTGTGCTCCGCCGAAAGGCAGCCTTCCTCGTATTCCCACAGCTCTGCGGATTCCCCGGCGGACAGCACCGCACGCACCCTCCGGTAGTCCACAGCTGGTGGGACATCGACCGCGATGAGGTCGGGAATTCCGCCAGTCTCGACAATGCAGCCGAGCTGTTGGAGTTCGTCCACGAGGCGCCGTTCCTGCGACTCGTCGAAGAAGATCACCCGGAGCGTCGAGTGTCCCCGCACCGAGAGCAGCTCGCCGAATCGAGCCACCCCTTCTGAGGGATCGGAGAAAGCGATCATGTCTCCGTTGCTGACACCCGTGATGAAGAACGGAGCACGGACGATCTGCCCCACCGTATCGGTGAGCTTGCGGACCGGCAGGCGCTCCTCGTTGACCGGAGGGTATCCGTCCTCGTCCTGCTCCAGCGGAAATGCCACTTGAATGAGGTCGCCCTCATCGGTGGAATGTTGCCCGCCAGTCATCAGATCTTCCCCTTCGGGTTGTTACTCCAGTTCCCGTTGCAGACCACGCATGTCACACGCCCGTTCCATGGAGCACCTGGACCACCCAGCGACTCCGGCCATATATGGTCGACTCGCGTTTCTCGTGGATCGGGGGCGACACCCTTCTGGGACCGCTTGGCCGGGATTGTTTCGACCTGGCAGTCGTCACACACAGTGCGACCACCGTTGTTCTGGCGGCTCTTTTCGACCACCTTCCTCTTTCCTGCCCTGGTGAACGGCTTTCCTGCGCGCTGCATATCGGCGCCCAGATCCTCCACGACACCGCGGGAATCGACGGCGAACGTCCTCGGTGCCGCATTCGGGCAGCGGGGATTGTTGTTGTGCACGAGGACCGGCGTCGGCCCCGCCATCACATGGTACGTGTGCAGATCCTCGACGCTCAGGTCATAGGTGACCCGCTGGGCCGTGTACGACTTGACCGCAAGGATCTCGGTGGGAGCACCGTCTCCGTTCTGCAGCTTCTGTCCGGCCTTGAGGTCACCGGCCTGGGTCCAGGTGTCGCGGCTGACCTCATAGAACTGGTGGTGCTTGGTGGTCTGGATCGTCTTGGGACCCGACTTCGTGGCGACGACGACATCCACGTACTCACGGTCGGTCTTGGTGACGATCACCTCCTTGACCCGGTGCTTCTCCTTCTTGTCCTTCCCGGGCTCGGCCGTCAGGACCCAGTCCCCGGCCTTGACCTGGGAGATCGGCTTGACCAACCCGTTGGCCATCAGCACCCCGGTCAGACCGGTGAAGCTGTGCGGCGTGATGGGGCAGCTGCCCGGACGCGACTGAGGCGCGGCATCGTCCGAGGACGCCGACTTCGACTTGGGTCCGTACTTGCTGACCGCTGCTCCGAAGACGCCGCCCGTCACAGCCCCGACCGCTGTGGCCTTGGCCGCCCCGCTCGCGCTGCAGCCCTCTTCGGTCGTCGCACACGTGACGCCGTAGCTGACCGCGCCCTCCGCGGCACCGCCTGCGGCACCCATGGCCGCGCCCTGCACGACCTTGCCGCCGACACCGGCGAGCAGGCGGCCCACCGCGCCGGAGGCCGCACCGCCGGCCGCGCCACCGAGAGCACCGGTGACACCGCCGATCGCGACCGCGCCGAGGAAGCCGCCGACGGACTTGGGTCCGTCGCTCATCATGTAGCCGACGCCGTTGGCCGCGGCGCCCGCGAGGGCCGCGCAGCCGATCGCACCGGCACCGGCCGTGGCCGCTGTGCAGCCCGCGAAGACCACGACACCGACCGCCACCGAGGCGATGGTCGCGGCGTGCTGCTTCACGAAGTGGGCTGTGGCCTTGGCCGCCTTCTTGATGCCTCTGCCGATCTTCTTGACGGCCTTCTTGGCCGCCTTGACAGCCTTGCTGGCTGCATGTTTGACCGCCTTGGCAACCTTGCGGACGGTCTTCTTGATGTGATGGACGACCTTATGGACGTACTTCTTTACCCGTTTGTAGGTCCGTTTGACGTATCTCTTGATCTTTTTGACGCTGTCGTGCACATAGTGCACGGCCTTCCGGACCGCCCGGCGGGCCTTGTGGACCACCCTCTTGGCCGCCTTCTTGATTTTCTTGGCAGCCTTGCGGACGACCTTCGCGGCCTTCTTGACGGCGTGCTTGGTCTTCTTCCAGGCCGACTTGGCGGCCTTCTTGACCTTTTTGGTGACCTTCTTGACGGCCTTCTTGATGAAGCCGAACCAGTGACCCGTCGGGTCGGTGCCCGTCATCGGGTTGTCGTTGGCGTACGCGTACTGGTTCGCGTTCACCGAGTCCGGCAGCGGCTCGTTGCTCACCGTGTCACGGCTGTTGAACTGGCCGGTCTGCGGCGAGTACCAGCGCGCGGCCATGTTGACCTTGGCCGTCTGCGGGTCGGTCCAACCGGACTGGTAGCCCAGGTTGCCCAACATGCCGCTGGTCGAGGACGTCTTTCCGAACGGCGTGTACGTCGTGGAACCGGTCAGCGCCTCCGACGAGTCGGTGAACTGGGCCACCACGTCGTCGTGAACGTCCGTCAGAGCCAGTCGCGAGGCCACGCCAGTCTTCACGCCCAGCAGCGACCCGTCCGCATCGCGGCTGTAGGAGGCGATGCCGTCCGAGGCCACGTCGTTGCCGACGCCGCTGTACTTGAAGGAGAAGACGTCGGTGCCCGTACCGTCCTTGGCACTCAGGACGCGGTCCAGACCGTCGTACGTGTACGTCCGGTCGCCCTCGTTGATCACCCGGTTGAAGGCGTCGGCCTTGAGCAGGGTCTGCGTCCCGCTCTCGTCCGTGATCGTCTTCAGCGTGCCGCGGGCGGTGTACGTATACGAGCTGTGCCCGTCCGACGTGAGCCGGTTGCGGGCGTCGTACGTGTACGTGTCGCCGCCGATGCGGGTGCGGTTACCCGAGGCGTCGTAGCCGTAGACCTCCGTGGTGGTGCCGTTGTTCCATGACGAGAGGCGGTCTGCCCAGTCGTAGGTGTACGTGTTCGACGAGGCGCCGCTGACCCCTGTCGTCGTCTTCGACGTCAGGTTGTCGTTCTCGTCCCAGCCATAGGCGATGGAGGCGAGGACGTTGCCGGTGGGCGAGGTCAGCTTGTCGTTGGTGATGCGCTCCAGGGAGTCGTAGGAGAACTCACGCTTCGACTTGCCGGTGCCGTAGTCGATCTGCTTGACGTTGTTGTTGACGTCGTAGGTGTAGGTCAGCGCGGAACCGGTGGCACCGTCGTTGACCGTCTTCAGCCGGCCGGCCGTGTCGTACCCGTAGGTCGTCGTGCCGGAGGCGTCCGTGCGGGAGGTCATGGCCCCATCGCCGTTGTAGGCGAAGGACGAGCTACCCGACGGGCCGGACGCCGACAGCAGCAGACCACGGTCGTCATAGGTGAAGGTGTTTTGATCCGTACCCGCACCCGCGACGGCCGTGACGCGGTCGTCGGAGTCGTACGCAAACGTGTGGTCGACCGTGTCGGCCTCAGCGCCAGTACCGGTCTGCTTGGTCAGCCGGTTCTTGGCGTCGTACTCGTTGGTGACGACCACACCGCCCGGAGAACGCGTCTCCGTCACCCGGCCGTTGGCGTCATACACCGTCGTGAAGGTGCGGTCCGCCAGATCCGGATGTGCAGGAGTGGACGGTTCGATGACCGACTCCGGCAGGCCCCACCTGTTGTACGTCGTGATGAACGCGTTGCCACGACCATCGGTGAACCGCGTCTGGTTTCCGGCCACGTCATAGCCGTAGGTCGTGGTGATGGACTCGGTCGCGGAGACCGGTTCCACCGCCTTGGTGACCAGACCCGTGGGGTCCACAGTGAACGTGGTCGTGTGTCCCCGGTAGTCGGTCACAGACAACGGGTTGCCGACCCGGTCGTACGTGGAGCTGCTGGTGCGGAGCACCCCACCCATCGCGTCCAGGTCCTGCGTGGCGATCAGCTGACCGAACCCGTCGTAGGTGTTCCTGGTGCTCGTTCCGTCCGGGTCCTTCGCGACAAGGAGCTGGCCGTCCATGTCGTAGGTGAACGTCGACACGTTGCCTGCTGCGTCGGTCACGTCGGTGACCTCACCCAGGGCGTTGTACTTGTACGACTCCGTCACACCCGTCGGAGACACCGTCCGCGACAGGTCACCGCCGGGCGCGTTGTACTCGTTGATCGCCGTGTAGGCCCGCTGCGTCGGCTGGCGCACGATTTCCGTGCTGGTCAGCTCGTTGCCGAGGTAGTCCCAGGTGGACTCCTCACGGGCGCCGTTCGGGCGGGTCGTCGACAGCAGGTCGCCGTTGGTGTCGTAGACGTACGTCGTCTTGTCGCCACCCGGTTCCGTGACCGAGGCCACGTCGCCGAGCTGCGTGTACGAGTACGTCGTCCGGTTGCCCAACGGGTCGACCTCGGCCGAGACCTGTCCCAGGTCGTTGTACTCGTTCCAGGACATGGCCGTCACCGGCGTCGTGGACCCCGGCGGGGTGTAGTTCGGCAGCTTCGTCGAGGTCTCCTGGCCCTCGGCGTCGTAGGCGGTGACCGTGACATTGCCGAGCGGGTCGGAGGTCTCGGCAGGCTCACCGAACGTGTTGTACCCCGTCATCGTCACCGGACGGACAGCAGTGGCACTACCGCCGTTCGTCTCGGCATTGACCACAGGCTCTGTAACGGTGACCTGCTGTGCGGCCTCGTCGTACCCGTAGTCGGTCGTGTTGCCGTTGGGGTCGGTCATCGACGTGGGCAGACCGCGCTGGTCCAGCTTCCAGGTGGTGGACCGGATCGAGCTGTCGGCCGCGGGCAGGGTGCCGTTGTACATCGACGACACCTGCGAGGCTGTCAGTGCCTCACCGTAGACCTGGACGTCGGCGATCGAGCCGTTGGCGTTCTCGGCGTAGGTCCCGTTGTAGAGCCGTCGTCCGATCTGCAGCGGGCCGGTGGCCTCCCACGGGGAGGTGAAGGCGGTCGTGGTCCCGGACTGGGAGCCGTTGACGTACAGCTTCAGCGACGCGGTGGCCTGGTCGTAGACACCGGTGAGGTGGGTCCAGGTGCCGGTCGTCACCGCCGACGTGCCGGAGTAGGTCCGGATGGTCGCGGCACCCGTGGTGTCGGTCGCGTGCCGGTTGAACGTCCAGCCGTACGCCGTCGAGTAGTACAGCTGGAAGCCGCTGGCCACCTTGCCGTCCTGGCCGAGGAAGGTGCTGTTCGCGCTCGTGGAGGCGAGCTTGACCCACGCCGAGACGGTGAAGCTGCCGCTGGTGTTGACCGCCGGGCCGTCCGCCTGGCCGTAGGCGTTGGCGGTGCCGTTGAAGACGGCCGAGCCGCCCTTCTCGGTGGAGCGGGTGACGGCGCTGCCCAGCGTCACCTTGCGGTTGCCGCCGGAGGAGTCGTTGGCCGTCAGGCCGCTGGTCTCCGACAGCTTCCAGCGCGCCACCGGAGCAGTCGTCCCGTCGTGCACGGTGGTCGCGGTGACATTGCCCAGGTTGTCGTACTGCGTGTCCGTGGCGCTGACGTCACCGGTCGCCGGATCGGTCTCCGTCTCGCTGACGACATTGTCGTCCGGGTCGTAGGAGACCTTCGTGGAGCGGTTGGCACCGGTCGGGTCGAGCACCGACGACGTGACCCGGTCGTCCGCGTCCACGGTGAACGCGGTCGTGGTGCGGCCGTCGTTGGTCACCTGCTTGATCAGGTTCCCGGCCATGTCGTAGGTGTTGGACTCCTCGACGAACTGCTTGCCGTTCGCCGGGTCCTTGCGGGTGACCGTGGCCGCCAGGCCGTCGTCGGTGTAGGTGTACTCGGTCACCCAGCCCATGGCGTCGGTGATCGACGCGAGCCGGCCCGCCGGGTCGTACGCCCGCGACTCCTGGACCAAAGTGGTCGGAGCCGAGGGGTTGTTCGGGTCGCCGGTGTAGTTGAGCAGGTTCGTCGTGAGCGGGCGGCCTTCGCCGTCGAAGGTGTAGGTGTTGACGTTCCCCGCGGGGTCGGTCTCCTTCACCTTGTTGCCGTAGACGTCGTACTCGAACGACGTGGTGTCGCCGCCCGGGTCCGTGCGCGTGGCGAGACGGTTGTAGGCGTCGTACGTCATCGACGTCGTCCGCGAGGCGTCGCCGCCGGTGAGGTCGGCGACGGTCTGCGAGGTGACGTCTCCGTCGTAGTCGTAGACGGTCGTCGTCTTCGCCTGGTGCACCGCGCCGGTGACGCGGTTGGTGACTGCCGGGGCGGTCTCAGTGGTCACCTGGTCGTTCTTGTCGTACGTCCAGGTGGTGGTCAGGCCGCTCGGCTGGGAGTCGGATATCTCCTTCTGGGAGACCTTACGGCCCAGGTTGTCGTACGTGTACGTCACCTTGGCGCCGTTGGCGTCCGTGACCGAGGCCAGGTCGCCGTTGGCGTAGTAGACGTGCTTCGTCGTCTTGCCGCCCGGCGTGGTGACCGTGTCGACCAGACCCGCGGGGGCCACCGCCGTACCGCCCTCGGCCGCGGGGGTCGTGGACGTGGTGTACGTGGTGGTGGCGGTGCGGCCGTTGGGGTGGCCGGGCACCGGCGGGGTGGTCACCGACAGCAGGTTGCCGCCGGTGTCGTAGGCGTAGCTGGTCAGGTACGTGTTGTCCGTCGCGGACGCCGAACGCGCGTCCCGCTCGGTGAGGAGCAGGTCGTTGCGCGGGTCCATCGGCGGGAACGCGGTGGTCGCGTCGGGGTAGTACGTGTAGTACTCCGTCGCGCACTTGTTCGTCGCCGTGTCCTGGCAGTCGGTCTGCGAGACCGTGTTGCCGCGCACGTCGTGACCGGTGATGCTGCGGTTGCCGTTGGCGTCCGTCACGGTGTGCAGGAAGCCGCCCGTGTCGTAGCCGTACGTCGTCCGCTTGCCCTCGGTGTCGATCGCGGCGAGCAGGCGGTCGCCCATCTCCGCGTCGTACACGTACGTCAGCGTCTTGTTCGTCGGGTCGGTCAGCTTGACCGTCTTGACCGGCGCGATGCCAGAGGACGCCTTGTACGCCGACCAGTGCCGGTCGACCTCGTCCTCGCCGAGCGCGTGGTCATAGGCCGCGACCTCGGCGACGGAACCGGTGAAGTAGCTGACGTCACCGGGCGACTGGTACCAGTTCTTGCCGTAGCCCGCGCCGATGAAGGTGCGGGTGTTCGACTGGTCGGCCGGTGCGCCGGTGAAGTCGGCCACCTTGGCGCCGTCGAGGTACATCGTCTGGGTCGTGCCCGAGGACGACAGGACCGCGTGGTGCCACTGGTTGTCGGTGACCGTGCCGGTGGTGCCGAAGGCCGTGCCGCCGGTGCCGGCGGTGGTCCACCAGTGGCCGTGCAGCTTGTTGTCGGCGCCCACGTACAGCAGCGGGTTCCAGGTGCCGCTCGGCGTGGTGCCGGTCGGTGCCGTCGACTGGTCCGAGAGGATCACGCCGGGCTTCGCCGTCTTGAACCACAGTTCGACCGCGCGGTTCGCGGAGGAGTGCCACGGGGTGAAGGGGATCTCCGCGTAGGAGGAGGTGCCGTTGAAGGACACCGCCGTCACGTCACCCGTGCCGAACGGACCCGCCACACCCTGCGTGACGGTGTTGTACGTGCCGAAACCGGTGTGGATCTCGTTGGCCGCCTGCGCGGCGCCGCCCGTGTCGGACAGCCTCCAGTAGCCGGAGGGGGCGGAGCCCATCACGGCGGAGCGGTAGACCTGCGAGGAACCGGTGACGGTCGGCGGATTCAGCTTCCAGGTGCCGCCGTCGCCGTCCGTGGCCTGCGTGACCAGGTCGTCGGTGGGGCCGTAGGTGATGGCCGCCTGCGTCTTGCCGCCCGGCGTGGTGATCTTGCTGAGCAGACCCGCGGACCGCTTGGCGGCCTGGTATTGCGCGGTGATCACCGACGGGTCGAGCGGCTCGGAGTAGATGGCGACCTCGGCCATCTGACCGGTGTAGTGCCCGAGCTGGTCGTTCGGGTTCATCGCCGGCCAGCCCTGGGTGTTCACACCCGCGCCGAGCGAGATGTACGGCTGGTTCCAGTCGTTGATCGTGCCCGACAGGGAGCCCTGCGCGACACCGTCCAGGTAGAGCGTCTGGCTGGTGGCCTGACCGGTGAGGACCGCGTTGTGCCACTGGCCGTCGGTGACGGTGGCGGTGGACACGATGTTGGGGCTGCAGCTGGGCGACATGGCCAGGCAGCCGCGCAGCTTGCCGTCGGTGCCGACGTACACCGCGGGGGTGTTCTTCGTCGTGTTGGCCACCGGGTTGGCGTCGCTCAGCGGCTTGTCGCCGTAGTAGAAGAGCACGCCGCCGGCCGTGGTCGTCTTGAACCACAGCGAGACCGACGTGTACGACGGCGTCGCACCCGGCGCGGACGGCATCTCCACGTAGGAGGTGGTGCCGTTGAACGTGGCCGTGGTCTGCGTCGAGCCCGCGAGGACCGACGAGCTGCCCAGGGTCACGTTGTGGTACAGGCCGTCGTAGCGGCCCTGGTTCAGGTCGACCGTGTCCTTGGCGACGGTCGCCCCGGCCGCCTCGCCGAGCCGCCAGTACGCGTACGGGTCGGCGTCCAGGACCGTGGTGCGGTAGTGGTTGCCGGTGACGTACGAGTACGACGTGCAGTGCGTCCAGTCGGCGGGCGGGCAGACCTTGGTCAGCTGGTCGCCGCTGTAGCTGTACTGCCACGTCTGCGCGGTGCTGGAGTCACCCGCGGTGGACGGGTCGGTGGCCACGGTCGCGACGTGCGCGGTGGTGGCACCGGCCGGGGTCTGCCACGCCAGCGTCAGGGAGCGCTTGGACGTGTCGTTGGTGATCTTCGTGAGCTGCTTGGACGTGTTGTACGTGAACGTCTCGGTGCGTCCCGCGTAGTCCTTGATGCTGGAGATGGCATAGGTGCCGGCCTTCGCGGTCGCCTGCTTGAAGGCGTACTCCGTGAAGTCCTTGTCCGTCAGCGTGTAGCCGCCGGTCACCGACTGCAGACGCGCGTAGCGGCCCAGCGGGGGCTGGAACGTTCCGTCGCTGTTGCGGCCGAAGGCGACCTGCTCACCGCCCGGGTAGGTGACGATGACGCTGGTGACCGTGCCCGCCGGGTCCTTGACCTCGGCGGCCTTCATGTCGACGACCGTCGACCAGCCGGCGCCGAAGGCGCTGTCGATACGCGGGTCGATGCTGTTGTACGACCGCTCGATCTCCAGCGAGGGGCCGACCACCTCGACGTCCGCGTCACTGTCGTCGGTGGTGTAGTTCGCCTCCGACGGGTCGAACTCGTGGCCGTCGTTGTTCTGGGCCAGGCCCGAGGTCACCGGCGGCTGCGGCACCGCGGTGGTGAAGCGGCTGGAGTAGGTCACCTCCTCGTAGCCGTCGGTCACACCCACGTACCAGGCGTAGTTCTTCGACCAGGTCAGCTTGCCCGCGGGGATCTTCCAGCTGCTCTTGGTGAGGTTGCCGGAGGTGACCACCGGGGTGGTGCTGCCGGAGTCGGCGTCGTACACCTCGAAGCTGTAGGTCAGGCTCGCGTTCGGCCACTTGTCGGCGTCGCTCGCGTAGACCAGCAGCTCCGGCTGGAGGGTGTTGGCCTGGAAGTTCTCCGGCGGGTACTGGGCGTTGACCTGCGGCGCGGTGTTCGGCGCGTAGGTCAGGTCCAGCGAGGGCCGCCAGGCGGCGGTGGCCGAGTCCTCGGAGTGGAACTTCTTCCAGTGCAGGCCGTCGCCGGTCGGCGCGGCCATGGCCAGGCCGTAGTTGGCACCGCCGGTGGCGACCTGCGTGAACCACGAGGTCGACAGCGTCACCGGCATCTTCACACCGACACTGGCGCTGCCGGAGCTGTTGGTGCAGGAGGCGCCCGGGTCGGGGGTGGTGGTGCCGATGGCGGAGCCGTAGGACGGGCCGGGGTAGGTGGTGGTCGTCGACGGCGACCACGACTGGGTCACCGGGTAGACCGAGAACGCCTCCGGCGTGCAGGTCGAGGACCACAGCGCCCAGACGTTCAGCGTGGCGGCGGACACCTTCTGGCCGGCCAGCGTCGTCCCCAGGTTGGAGAACTGCAGGAACGAGTTGGCCTTGGTGGTGCCGCTGTCGTACGAACCGACCTTGATCTGCGTCTCGGCGGAGCGGTTGGCGGCGTAGTCGGTCTGGACGTACGTCGCCTCGCTCGCGAGGACCGTGGTCGGGTCGACAGTGACCGGGTAGACCCGCTCGGGGTCGTCCAGCCAGGACCGGTCCGCGGTCATCCGCAGCGCCGGCTCGCCGTCCACCGTGGTCAGCTCGTACGAGACCTTCGCGGAGCGCGCGCCCTCACCGGAGCGCCGGTCTATGTTGGCGTCCTCCATGTAGGCGTGCGGGACGGTGGCGGCGACCTTGCCGTCGGCGCCCACGAAATCCACGTCGCCGTTCTCGGCCAGGCGCGGGGTCAGGCCCTGGGCGTCCAGCTTGAAGACCCAGGAGTTGGCGGCGTCCGGCGAGCGCAGGACGACGTTCTCCTTGAAGCCGTCGGCGATCGGGACGAGCTGGACGTCCGTGTCGGGCAGCACGCCGTTGTAGACGACCGTGCCGTCGGTGCCCTTGGTCGCGGCCACCTTGGCCGCGCCGTTCAGCTCGTAGGCGAGGGCACGGCCGGAGCCGAGGCCGACGGAGGCCAGCTCGTCGTCGGCCGCGTTCGGGGCGAAGTCGACGTCGAGGGAGTTGGCCTTCTGCTCGAAGCGGCCCTCCTCGTCCTTGACCAGGCGGGTGTCGATCGGCTGCCAGGTGCCGTCGGCCGCCTTGAAGTTGGTGCGGCCGCTGTAGTGACGGATCGTCGTGGAGCCGTCCTCGTTGACGTAGTAGTCCGAGGTCTCCGTCGACTTCTTCGCGTCGCGCTTGCTGGTGGCCGGGTCGAAGCTCTTGCCGGTGCCCCGGGCGGGGCCGGTCGTGGCCTGCTCCGGCTTGTCCACGGGGCGCTGGTAGGCGTCGAGCTCGCCCTTGCCCTTGCCGGGCGCGCGGCCGACGCCGCGGTCGGCGTCGGTGGCGTCGGCGGAGGCGTGGTGGCTCTTGCCGCGGGCGGTGCCGCCCTCCTGGTCCGGGGTGTCCGGATCGTCCGGTTCGCTTACCCACTTCCAGAGACCCGAGAGGGACATCTCGGGCATTTTCGGTGCCGAAAGGGTGGCGCCGGTGGCCTCTGCCGTCTCTGTGGTGAGCATGAACGACAGGGACACAAGGACAGAAAGTGCGGTAGCCCTCGCTCTACGCCGTCCGGAACCACCCGGAGGGTACAAGCGAGGGCTACGCACCCAGCGAACACGCATGGCAAGCCTTTACTCACGAGCCGACAAAAGCTTCGCAAGTTTGCCCCAAGAGCATGCAAAGGCTCCACACGAGATCGGCAACGTTAGCCGATCTTTACCAAGGGGCTGGAACTCTGGGCGCAGTTCACGCGTTAGACGCCCTCACGGCCTGTCTGATCGCCTGCGCCACCGTCTCCTTGAGGCTTTCGTCCGGCTTCGCGACGGTCACGTTCCCGGCCGTCTCCGCTTTCGCCGCCGATGCGTCGTCGTCGACCAGGACGAAGCGCACCGCGGCGTTCTTCGCGGCGGCAGCCCGCGTGACCTGAACCTGCGGTGCGCCGACCGCCACCACGACATCGCACTGACGCTGGATCAGGCTGTTGAAGAACGGCTGCACGTTGCCCACCGACTGCGGCCCCGTGACCGGCACATAGACGACCCGGGCCAGCGTGTCCCGGGACGCCTGCTGCATGCCCTCCCACGCCGAAGCGGCGAGCGTTCCCCGGGTGATGCCCTTGTCCCCCGTCAGCATGCACGCGTCGAAGTCCCGGTACTGGCGCGCCCGCGGATCAGGGGGCGCGGCCTGCTCCTCCCCGGCGAACAGCCAGGCGCCCACCAGCCCGAGCACGACGACGGCCGCACCGCCGGCCACCCAGGCCGCACGGCCCCGCAACGCGCCGGCCGCCGCCGCCAACGCGCGGACCACCGGCGCCCCGCGCGTGGATCGGGTCTTCTTCTTGCCGACACGCCAGCCACGCCGGGTCTTCATCGGGCGCCTTCCACCGACGGCCTGACGAACAGGCAGTGCAGCGCCGCTCCGAGCGTGGAGGCGAACAGCAGCAGGACGTCGGCGGCGTACTGCGGGCCGTGGGTGTCCACCGGTGTGAGCACGGCCTCGAACAGCCATGCCACGTTCACCGCGCTGAAGAGCACCGCCGCCAGCCAGTCCGCTCGCGTGCCCCGCCGGAAGGCCAGCACGAGCGAGGGCACAGCACCCAGCATTCCCAGACTCAACAGGGGTACGGCCGCCAGTGCCGCCCGGGGCAGCAGCCCGGGCACGGTGCCTGTCACCGCTTGAGTCGCGCGCGCGGCGACCATGTCATGCTTCACGGCCGTTCACCTTCGCCTCTCAGAAACGCCTACATAGAGATCCGTACATATACACGAATACGGATGGGACGCCGTAGGGTTCCTCCCCGGCCGGACGATGCCGACAGGGGAAGTCGTCCGCGAGGCCGCCGCTTCAGCCGCCGCACTGCCGCAGCATCATCTGCTTGTCGGCCGCCGTCACGGGAAGGTCGTACTTGAGCGACACCTGGGCGAAGCGGACCGAGTAGGCGCAGCGGATCTGCGTGTTCGGAGGCAGCCAGGTCGCCGGCCCGGAGTCGCCCTTCGCGCCATTGGTCGGGCCGTCCACCGGGATCAGGTTCAGCGGGTCGTTGGCGATGTCCTCCCGCTTGTCCTTCGACCAGCGCGAGGCACCCATCTGCCAGTCGTACGACAGCGGCATGACGTGGTCTATCTGCACTGCCGCCGCATGGGACTTGGTCCACTCGATCGTCTTCCCCGTGTACGGGTCATGCAGCGTCATGGACGTGACGACGCAGTCCGAGCCCGCGCGGAAGCGGACCTTCTCGGCATCGCGCTTCAGCAGATCGTTGCGCGAGTCGCACCCGTTGTGGGAAAAGGGGATGCCGCCCGGGGCCGCGTCGGTCCAGGCGTAGCCGAACTTGTCCCGCTCGTACCCCGTCTTGGGTCCGCGGCCCTTCGTCGCCACTTTCTCGATCAGCGACCGGGCCTTGGCCTTGTCCGCGCTCGAAGTGACGGCTGCCAGGCCCGGCTTCGTCCCGTCGGGGTTGTCCAGCGGGTTCACCGCCCGGCCGTCGGCGGCCGTCGGGACGGCGGCACCGGAGGGTCCGCCGTCCACGGGCGGGGCGAGGCCCTTGCACCCGGTCACCATCAACCCGGTGGCCAGCAGCGCGGCGGATGTCAGCAGGACGCGCCGCCTTCCGCCACCGTGCCCGACGTGTCGCTCAGTACGCATTACGCGACGCCCTCCCCTTGCCTGTACCGCCCGCGCCGGGCCGTTCTCCCGGTCTCACGGTAGCCGTCAAGGGGTTATGTCCCTCACATCGCCTTCGTCATGCGTACGAGAACCGCCCCACTCACGCGCCGCGACCCCGATACGACCGCTCCGACCCACCACCGACCCGCTAGGGCCCACCAAGACCCGCTAGGACTCACTAGGGCCCCTCCGCCCCCATCCGGGCCGCTCAGGCGGGATGGGGCCGATAGGACCCGCCAGACCGGCTACGATCCCAGGATCGACGTCAGGAACTCCCCGACCCAGCCCAGCAACTCCCGTCCGACCAGCGGCTTTCCGCCGACCTTCGCCGTCTTGGGGCGGGGGACCAGGACCTGGTGGACGGTCGGCTTGACGATGGTGCCGGGGTACAGGCGCTTGAGCCGCAGCTCCTGGGACTCCCTCAGCTCCACCGGGGCGAAGCGGATGTTGGTGCCCTGAAGGACGATCTCGCCGACACCGCAGGCGCGGGCGAGCATGCGCAGGGCCGCCACCAGGAGGAGGTTCTCGACCGGCTCGGGCAGCTTGCCATAGCGGTCGACCAGCTCCTCGCGGACGGCCTTGATGTCCTCCTCCGAGTTCACGGAGGCGATCGCGCGGTAGGCCTGGAGGCGCAGCCGCTCGCCGGGCGCGTAGTCGTGCGGGACGTGGGCGTCGACGGGCAGCTCGATCTTGACCTCGAGCGGCGCCTCTTCCTCGATCTCGCCGGTCTCCAGCTGGCGCCGGTAGTCCGCGACCGCCTCGCCGACCATCCGCACGTACAGGTCGAAGCCGACGCCCGCGATGTGACCGGACTGCTCGCCGCCGAGCAGGTTGCCCGCGCCGCGGATCTCCAGGTCCTTCATCGCCACGTACATGCCCGCGCCCATCTCCGTGTGCTGGGCGATGGTCGCCAGCCGCTCGTGGGCGGTCTCCGTCAGCGGCTTCTCCGGCGGGTAGAGGAAGTACGCGTAGCCGCGCTCCCGGCCACGGCCGACACGTCCGCGCAACTGGTGCAGCTGGGACAGGCCGAAGGTGTCGCCGCGCTCCACGATCAGTGTGTTGGCGTTGGAGATGTCGATGCCCGACTCGACGATCGTCGTGGAGACCAGCACGTCGAACTTCTTCTCCCAGAAGTCGACGACGACCTGCTCCAGCGCCTGCTCGGACATCTGGCCGTGGGCCGTGGCGATCCGCGCCTCGGGGACGATCTCCCGCAGCCGCGCCGCCGCCCGGTCGATCGACTCCACCCGGTTGTGGATGTAGAAGACCTGGCCCTCGCGCAGCAGCTCACGGCGGATCGCGGCGCCGATCTGCTTCTCCTCGTACGGCCCCACGAAGGTCAGCACCGGGTGCCGCTCCTCCGGCGGGGTGGTGATCGTGGACATCTCGCGGATGCCCGTCACCGCCATCTCGAGCGTCCTCGGGATCGGGGTCGCGGACATCGTCAGCACGTCGACGTTCGCGCGCAGCTTCTTCAGCTGCTCCTTGTGCTCGACGCCGAAACGCTGCTCCTCGTCGACGATGACCAGACCGAGGTCCTTGAACTTGGTCTCCGACGAGAACAGGCGGTGCGTGCCGATGACGACGTCCACCGCGCCCTCGCGCAGTCCCTCCAGGACCGCCTTGGCCTCCGTGTCCGTCTGGAAACGCGACAGCGCCCTCACGTTCACCGGGAACTGGGAGTAACGGTCGGAGAACGTCCCGAAGTGCTGCTGCACCAGCAGCGTGGTCGGTACGAGGACGGCGACCTGCTTGCCGTCCTGGACCGCCTTGAACGCGGCCCGCACCGCGATCTCCGTCTTGCCGTAGCCCACGTCGCCGCAGATCAGGCGGTCCATCGGGACCGACTTCTCCATGTCCTCCTTGACCTCGGCGATCGTGGTCAGCTGGTCCGGGGTCTCCGCGTACGGGAACGCGTCCTCCAGCTCCCGCTGCCAGGGGGTGTCCGTGCCGAAGGCGTGGCCGGGGGCCGCCATGCGCGCGGAGTACAGCTTGATGAGATCGGCGGCGATCTCCTTGACGGCCTTCTTCGCGCGCGCCTTCGTCTTGGTCCAGTCGGCGCCGCCCAGGCGGTGCAGGGTCGGGGCCTCGCCTCCGACGTACTTGGTGATCTGCTCCAGCTGGTCGGTCGGGATGTAGAGGCGGTCGCCGGGCTGGCCGCGCTTGGCAGGGGCGTACTCCACCACCAGGTACTCGCGGGTGGCGCCCTGGACGGTGCGCTGCACCATCTCGATGTAGCGGCCCACGCCGTGCTGCTCGTGGACGATGTAGTCGCCGGACTCCAGGGTCAGCGGGTCGATCGTCTTGCGGCGGCGGGCCGGCATCCGGGTGCCGTCGCGGCCGGCCGCCCGCTGGCCGGACAGGTCGGTCTCCGTGAGCACGGCCAGTTTGAGGGCCGGGTCGACGAAGCCGTACTCGATCGAGCCGCACGCCACGTGCACGACCGACGGGGACAGCGCCCCGAGGTCGGCGTCGAGGCGGGCCGCGATGCCTTCGTTGCCCAGCACCTCGACGGTGCGGGACGCCGGGCCGTGGGCCTCGGTGACGAACACGGTGCGCCAGCCGTCGGCGAGCCAGCCCTTGGTGTCGGCGAGCGCCTTGGCGGTGTCGCCGCGGTAGGTCTCGGGCGCGTGCATGCCGAGCGTGAGCGTGTCCCCCGCCGCGTCAGCGGCATATGTCACCGTCAGGTCGGCGTCCGCGGCGAACGGGGACACCGACCACCACATCATGCCCAGCTCGCCGGCCCGGTCCCGGACGTCAGCGAGGGACCACAGGGAGGCGGCGCCGACGTCGATGGGTGCCTCTCCGCCGCCGGCGGTGGCCGCCCAGGACGCCTGGAGGAACTCCTGTGACGTGGCCACCAGGTCCGCGGCGCGCGTGCGGACCCGCTCCGGGTCGCACACGACGGCCATGGCGCCCGCGGGCATGACGTCGAGCAACAGCTCCATGTCGTCGACGAGGACGGGTGCGAGGGACTCCATGCCCTCCACGGCGATCCCCTCGGCGATCTTGCCGAGCAGTTCGCCCAGCTCCGGGTGGTCCTCCGCGAGGGCGGCGGCGCGCTGCCGCACGTCGTCGGTGAGCAGCAGCTCGCGGCAGGGCGGTGCCCACAGGCCGTGCTCGGCGACCTCCAGGGAGCGCTGGTCGGCGACCTTGAAGTAGCGGATCTCCTCGACGTCGTCGCCCCAGAACTCGATGCGCAGGGGGTGTTCCTCGGTGGGCGGGAAGACGTCCAGGATGCCGCCGCGCACGGCGAACTCGCCGCGCTTCTCCACCAGCTCCACGCGGGAGTACGCGGCGGCGGCGAGGGCCTCCACGACGTCGTTCAGGTCGGCGCTCTGGCCGGTTCTCAGGGACACCGGTTCCAGGTCGCCGAGGCCCTTGACCTGGGGCTGGAGCACGGAACGCACGGGGGCGACGACGACGGAGACCGGGCCGGTCTCGGGATCGTCGGAGCTCGGGTGGGCGAGCCGTCTCAGGACGGCGAGGCGGCGGCCGACGGTGTCGCTGCGGGGGCTGAGGCGCTCGTGCGGGAGGGTCTCCCAGGACGGGTACTCCACGACGCCGTCGGGCGGCAGCAGGGAGCGCAGCGCGGCGGCGAGGTCCTCGGCCTCGCGGCCGGTCGCGGTCACGGCGAGGACGGGCCTGCCCGCGTCGCGGGCGAGTGCGGCCACGGTGAAGGGGCGTGCCGCCGGGGGGCCGACGAGGTCGACGTGCATACGGTTGCCGTCGGTCGCGGCCTTGACCGCTTCCGCGAGTGCGGCGTCCTTGACTACGGCGTCGAGCAGACCGTGCAGGCTCATGGAGGGGCATCCGTCCCGGGGTGGGCAACACGAACACCCGGCCGCGAGATTTTCTGGGGCCGGGGTTCTCCAGCCTACGACGCCGGGCGCGTGACCGTCGGGGCTGTGGACAACGTCCCACCGGTCGCGGGGTGCGGGTACCGGATGGTGTTCGCCCCCGCCGCCCCTACCCTTCCCGTCCCTGGGGGCTGCGCCCCCAGACCCCGCTTCGGCCTTGACGGCCTCGTCCTCAAACTGCCCCAAGCTCTTCGAGCAGGAGGGACCCCCAGACGGGCTGAAAATTCAGCCCCTCCGGCGTTTGAGGAGCGGGGGTCCGAGCGGGGGTCCGGGGGCTGGCCCCCGAACGGGGTCTGGGGCAGAGCCCCAGCCGGGTCCAGGGGCACAGCCCCTGGTGGGGTCGAAGGGGCGGAGCCCCTGGCGGGGTCGAAGGGGCGGAGCCCCTGGGGACGGGAAGGGTAGGGGCGGCGGGGGCGAAAAACTCTCAGGCCGGACCGGGCGGCGCAGGAAAGCCCGGCGTCGGAGAGCCTGTGCTCCCCGGCGCCGGGCTCCGCCCGATTCCCCCGTGCTCCCCGCCCCGGGGGGCTACTCCGTCGCGATCGCGTTCAGCACGTTCATCCGGCCCGCCCGGAACGCCGGGATCAGGGCCGCGAACAGCCCCACGAAGGCCGAGGCGACGAAGACGCTCGTGATCGTGCCCCACGGGATCTGGAGGACGTTCAGGCCCTCCAGGGCGAGGAGCTTCTGGGCCGTGGCGCCCCAGCCCATGCCCAGGCCGAGTCCCAGCAGGGCGCCGAAGAGGGCGATCACCACCGACTCCAGGCGGATCATGCGGCGCAGCTGGCGGCGGGAGAGGCCGATCGCCCTGAGCAGGCCGATCTCCCTCGTCCGCTCCACCACCGACAGGGCCAGCGTGTTCACCACGCCCAGGACCGCGACGATGATCGCGAGGGCGAGCAGGCCGTAGACCATGTTGAGCAGCTGACCGACCTGGTCCTTCAGCTCCTTCTTGTAGTCGGTCTGGTCGCGCACCTGGTACTGCGGGTACGGCTTCATCGACTGCTTCAGCGCCGCGTACGCCTGCTTCTCCTGGCCGTCCTTCGCCTTGGCGAACATGATCTGGTTCGGCGGGATCCTGTCCTTCGGGACGTACTTCTCCATGGTCGCGATGCTCATGTAGCGCGCGCCCTGGTCGAGGGCGGTGTCGTCGCTGGTGATCGCCGCGACCTTGAGCTTCGCCGTCCGGCCGCCCTTGAAGGCGACGATGATGGTGTCGCCGACGTGCACGCCGTGCTTCTTGGCGTAGTCGGAGCCGACCGACATGGCGTCGTCGCCGTAGGCGGCGGACAGGGAGCCCTGCGTGGTCGTACGGCGCAGGTCGTCGGCGTACGACGGGTCCGCGGCCGTGATCCCGGTGTCGTCGGCCTTGCCGTCCGGCGAGGTCAGGGTGGCGTCGAGCATCTTGTAGCGGGTGACGTGCGCCAGGTGCGGGCTCTGCTGCATGGCCTTCTCGGCCTGCGGCACGATCCGCTGGTTGCCCTGGACGATGAAGTCCGCGCCGACCGACTTGTCCAGCTCGCTGGTCGCCGAGGCCACCATCGAGGAGCCGACCACCGACAGGCAGGCGACCAGTGCGACGCCGATCATCAGGGCCGCGCCGGTGGCGCCGGTGCGGCGCGGGTTGCGCAGGGCGTTGCGCTCGGCCATGCGGCCCACCGGGCCGAAGGTCCGCAGCAGCACCGCGCTGATCACCCGGACCACCCCGCCCGCCAGCAGCGGGCCGATGACCACGAAGCCGATCAGGGTCAGGACCACGCCGACGCCCAGGACGAGCGAGCCGTCGCTCGCCTTCTTGGCACTCGCCGCCGCGTACAGGGCGGCGGCACCGGCGCCGGTGAGGACGAGGCCGATCAGGGCGCGGACCCGGCCCGCCCTGCCGTCGGCGGCGTGCCGGCGTCCCGCAGGGCGGCCATCGGGGAGACCTTGCCGGCGCGGCGGGCCGGCAGGTAAGCGGCCAGGACGGTGACGACGACGCCCAGGACCAGGCCGGCCACCGGTGTGGTCGCCTTGATCGTCAGGTCCCGCGTCGACAGGTCCATGCCCATCGAGCCCATGACCTTCATCAGGCCGATCGCGATACCGACACCCGCGCCCACCCCGAGGACCGACCCCAGGACACCCAGCAGCAGCGCCTCGACCAGCACGGATCGGTTGACCTGGCGGCGGGAGGAGCCG
This sequence comes from Streptomyces cynarae, assembly GCF_025642135.1. Lineage (NCBI taxonomy): Bacteria > Bacillati > Actinomycetota > Actinomycetes > Kitasatosporales > Streptomycetaceae > Streptomyces > Streptomyces cynarae. Next base: position 3,740,372 of record NZ_CP106793.1, read on the forward strand.
ATCGCCCGCATCAGGCCGATCTCCCGCGTCCGCTGGGCGACCAGCATCGAGAAGGTGTTGATGATCAGGAAGATGCCGACCAGGAACGCGATCCCGGCGAAGCCGAGCATGGCGTACTTGATGACGTTCATGAACTGACCGACGTCCTTGCGGTTCTCGTCGGCGTTCTCCTTGGCGGTCTGGACCTTGAAGGACCCCGCCCCGGTGAGTGTCCGTGTGACGTTCTGCTTCAGCTGCTCGTCCGACACACCGGACGCCGCGGTGACGTTGATGTTCGTGAACCGGCCGGTGGCCCCGAGCAGTTCGCGCTGTGCGGTGGCGGTGTCGAAGTAGACGACCGCGGCACCGGGGTTGGTCACCTTGAAGGTGGCGATGCCGACGATCCGCGCCCGGAAGTCACCGGTCTGCGCGATGGTGCGCAGCTCGTCGCCCAGTTCGAGGTGGTGCTTGTCGGCGGTGTCGGCGTCGACCATCATCTCGGTCGGCCCGCGCGGGGCGTGACCGGACGTGATCTCCATCGACCGCAGGTCGTTGCTCGTCCAGTTGCCGGCGATCGTCGGAGCGCCGGTGGAGGAGCCCATGTTCTCGTTGTCGCTGTCGACGACGGTCACGTTCATCGAACTGACGCCGCCCTCCGCCGACTTGACGCCCTCGGCGTGCCGGGCCTTGTCCAGCACCGAGGCCGGCAGCGATTCGGGCACGCCGTTCTGCGGGGTCTCGTCGCTCTTGGCGACCTTCGGCGAGACGGTCACGTCGGACGCTGTCACCGCGAACAGCTTGTCGAACGTCGTGTTCATCGTGTCCGTGAACACGAGCGTGCCGCACACGAACGCCACCGACAGCAGGACCGCGACTGCCGACAGCGCCATGCGCCCCTTGTGCGCGAAGAAGTTGCGCAGCGAGGTCTTCAGGACGGTCATGACGTGCGCCCCCGGGCGTCGAAGTCCTTCATGCGGTCCAGGACGGTGTCCGCGGTCGGCTTGAACATCTCGTCGACGATCCGGCCGTCGGCCAGGTACAGCACGCGGTCGGCGTAGGAGGCGGCGACCGGGTCGTGCGTGACCATGACGATGGTCTGGCCGAGCTCGTCCACGGACCGGCGCAGGAAGCCCAGCACCTCGGCGCCCGCGCGGGAGTCGAGGTTTCCGGTCGGCTCGTCACCGAAGATGATCTCGGGACGGGCGGCCAGGGCGCGGGCCACGGCCACGCGCTGCTGCTGTCCGCCGGAGAGCTGGCTGGGCCGGTGCTTGAGGCGCCCGGCGAGCCCGACGGTCTCCACGACCCGGTCCAGCCACGCCCTGTCCGGCTTACGGCCGGCGATGTCCATGGGCAGCGTGATGTTCTCGATCGCGTTCAGGGTGGGCAGCAGGTTGAACGCCTGGAAGATGAACCCGATGCGGTCCCGGCGCAGCTGGGTGAGCTTCTTGTCCTTCAGGCCGGTGATCTCGGTCTCGTCGAGGTGGATCTGGCCGCTCGTCACGGTGTCGAGCCCGGCCAGGCAGTGCATCAGCGTGGACTTGCCGGACCCCGAGGGGCCCATGATGGCGGTGAACTGGCCGCGGGCGATGTCCACGTCGACGTGGTCGAGGGCGACGACCCGCGTCTCCCCCGCCCCGTACGCCTTCACGACCTGCCGAGCCCGCGCGGCAACGGCCGTACGCCCTCCAGTGCCCCCGTGCCTGGGAATGGTCACGGCCGATGTCATGGTTGATCCCCTTTTGTCCATCAATGAATGCCATGCGCGTGAATGCGCTGATCGGTGGTCGATCGGTGCCGATCAGTGGTCGATCGGTGGTCGATCGGTGTGATGAGTACGCCGGTCAGTCTGGTGCCGGCGCACGGCCCGGCGCGCTGGTGCCCAACCCCGTCTTCCGCTGGGGAAAACCCCACCCCCCTCTGGTGCGGCCGGCGCGACCCCCGTGCGCCCCGACCGCTCCCCAGCGGCGTAAAGCCAGGCTAAGGAACGGGACCGGTCCCTCTCGTCCTCCGGTGGGACGAGCCCTCCCCGAGCCCTGATACGGAGGAACCCCTAGGGGCCCTCCACCTCGAGGTGGACCGGTCTCGGGGCCCGCCTCCACCCGTCGGCCCACCCACTCTCCACCCTGACGTCGCGTGAGGGTCAACTCTCCCCAGGCAGGGGCCGCGAGTGAGAGGGTGTCGTACGGCAGATACGTGCACAGGGAAACGACCGGGAGAGGATTCCTGTGGACCAGGGGGACACGGACATACGGACCGCCGCGGCCGGCCGCACCCAGGACGCGACACGACGCCGCGGGGCCGTCGTCGCCGCGCTGATGATGGCGATGGCGCTGGCGGCGCTGGACTCGACGATCGTCTCGACGGCCGTACCGCAGATCGTCGGCGATCTCGGCGGATTCTCCGTCTTCTCGTGGCTGTTCTCCGGCTATCTGCTGGCCGTGACGGTGACGCTGCCCGTCTACGGCAAGCTGTCCGACACCTTCGGCCGCAAGCCGGTGCTGATCGCGGGCGCGTCCGTCTTCCTGCTGGGCTCGCTGTTGTGCGCGCTCGCCTGGAACATGGGCGCGCTGATCGCGTTCCGCATCGTGCAGGGCCTGGGCGGCGGCGCCCTTCAGGGCACGGTGCAGACACTCGCAGCCGACCTGTACCCGCTGAAGGAGCGTCCGAAGATCCAGGCGAAGCTGTCCACGGTGTGGGCGGTGTCCGCGGTGGCGGGCCCGGGGCTCGGCGGGGTGCTCGCCGCGTACGCGGACTGGCGGTGGATCTTCCTGGTCAACCTGCCGATCGGGGCGGTCGCGCTGTGGCTGGTCGTCCGCCATCTGCACGAGCCGGACCGGGAGTCGGGCCCGCGCCCCCGCGTCGACTGGGCGGGCGCACTCGCGGTGTTCACTTGCGGGGGCGTGCTGCTGACGGCTCTGGTGCAGGGCGGGGTGGCCTGGCCGTGGCTGTCGGCGCCGTCCCTGGCACTGTTCGGGACGGGGCTCGCGCTGGTCGCGGTGGTGGTGGCGGTGGAGCGCCGGGCGGCTGAGCCGATCATCCCGGGGTGGGTGTGGCGGCGCCGTACGATCGCCGCGGTCAATCTGGCGCTCGGCGCGCTGGGGCTGCTGATGGTGGCCCCGGCGGTCTTCCTGCCGACCTACGCCCAGGCCGTCCTCGGTCTCGCCCCGGTGGCGGCCGGGTTCGTCCTGTCCGTGTGGACGCTCAGCTGGCCGGTGTCGGCGGCGCTCAGCCAGCACGTGTACCGGCGCATCGGCTTCCGTGACACGGCGATCCTGGGCATCGGCCTGGCCGCGCTGCTCCTGCTGGCGTTCCCGTTCCTGCCGTACCCCGGCTCGCCCTGGCAGCCGGCCCTCGTGATGCTCCTGCTGGGCGGCGCGCTGGGCCTGTTCCAGCTGCCGCTGATCGTGGGTGTGCAGTCGACGGTCGGCTGGGCGGAGCGCGGCACGACGACGGCGTCCGTCCTGTTCTGCCGTCAGACCGGCCAGACGATCGGGGCGTCGGTGTTCGGTGCGGTCGCCAACGGGGTCCTGGCGTCCCGGCTGGGCGGCTCGGGCGGCCTGGACGCGGTGACGCGCGGCCTGGACGCGGGCACCACGCCGGAGGCGACCCGCCGGGCGATCGCGGACGCGGTGCACGCCGTGTATCTGGGCGCGTCGTGCGCGGCCGCGTTGGCGTTCCTGGTGCTGCTGTTCGTGGCCCCGCGGAAATTTCCCGTGCTCAAGGACTGAGCGGGCCCTAGCCTGTGACCATGGTGAAGCTGGAGCGACTGCGGGCCGACCATGCCGAGGCCCTGCTGGCCTTCGAGCGGGAGAACCGCGCGTACTTCACCCGTACCGTGTCGGACCGCGGGGACGCCTACTTCGCCGAGTTCGCCGCCCGCCATCGGGCGCTCCTCGCCGAGCAGGACGCCGGTGTGTGCCACTTCCACGTCGTTACGGACGAGCAGGGGTCCCTGATCGGCCGGGTCAACCTCGTCGACGTCGAGGACGGATGCGCCGAACTCGGCTACCGCATCGGCGAACGCGCCGCCGGCCGGGGCGTGGCCACGGCCGCGGTCGCGGAGGTGTGCCGACTGGCCGCCGCGGCGTACGGACTCAACGCCCTCACCGCGGTCACCCACTACGACAACACGGCGTCCCGAACCGTCCTCGAACGCAACGGTTTCGCCCCCGTCGAGGACATCACGCTCGTCGGCCGCCCCGGCATCCGCTACCGGCGCCCGCTCACTGCTCCTCACTGCACCGGCGGCACCGGCGGCACCGGCACGAAGTAAACCGCGCGCTCCGACAAATCCCGCTCCTGTCACACCCGTTGACTTCCCCCTCCCCCGGCTCTACGTTCGGCGCGCCATCACGTTCGGTTAGCCGATCCTTGTTCGAAATTTCGACGTATCGTTCACGCTAGGAGCCGCATGTTTCCCCCACCACGGCACCTCCTCCACCGCTCCAGAACCCTCGCCGTACGCCTCCTCGCCCTCGCACTCACCGCGACGGCCGCCCTCCTGTTCGTCCAGCCCCCGCCCGCCAAGGCGGCCACCACACCCCCTCAGATCCCCGTGCCCACCGCTCCCATGGGCTGGGCCTCCTGGAACAGCTTCGCCGCGAAGATCGACTACAACGTCATCAAGAGTCAGGTCGACGCGTTCGTCGCGGCGGGTCTGCCGGCGGCCGGCTACAGGTACGTCAACATCGACGAGGGCTGGTGGCAGGGCACCCGCGACAGCGCCGGCAACATCACCGTGGACACCGGCGAGTGGCCCGGCGGCATGAGCGCCATCGCCGACTACATCCACAGCAAAGGACTGAAGGCCGGCATCTACACCGACGCCGGCAAGGACGGCTGCGGCTACTACTACCCGACCGGCCGCCCCGCCGCGCCCGGCTCCGGCAGCGAGGGCCACTACGACCAGGACATGCTGCAGTTCTCCAAGTGGGGCTTCGACTTCGTGAAGGTCGACTGGTGCGGCGGTGACGCGGAAGGGCTTGACGCCGCCACCACGTACAAGGCGATCAGCGACGCCGTCGCCAAGGCGTCCGCGACCACCGGCCGCCCGCTGACCCTCTCGGTCTGCAACTGGGGCAAGCAGAACCCGTGGAACTGGGCGCCGGGCCTCGCCCCGATGTGGCGGACCAGCACCGACATCATCTACTACGGCAACAAGCCGTCGATGACGAACCTGCTGTCCAACTTCGACCAGACCCTGCACCCCTCGGCCCAGCACACCGGCTCCTACAACGACCCGGACATGCTGATGGTCGGCATGGACGGCTTCACCGCCGCCCAGAACCGCACCCACATGGCCCTGTGGGCGATCTCCGGAGCCCCGCTGCTCGCCGGCAACGACCTGACGACGATGACGTCCGAGACCGCCTCCATCCTCACCGACCCCGAGGTCGTCGCGGTCGACCAGGACCCACGAGGCCTCCAGGGCGTCAAGGTCGCCGAGGACACCACCGGCCTCCAGGTGTACGGCAAGGTGCTGTCCGGCACCGGCAACCGCGCGGTCGTGCTGCTCAACCGCACCTCCGCCACGCAGAACATCACCGTCCGCTGGTCCGACCTGGGCCTGACGAACGCCTCGGCCACCGTCCGCGACCTGTGGGCCCGCAAGGACCTGGGCACGTACGGCACGAGCTACACGGCGAACGTCCCGGCGGGCGGCACGGTGATGCTGAAGGTCAGCGGCGGCACCGAGGCGGCGAGCAGCACCTACAGCGCCACCTCCACCGGGCGCTACACCGGCGTGGGCGCGACGAGCACCGGTGTGAACGTCGTCGACATCGCCTACACCAACACCTCCTCCACCGCGCGCACGGCGACCCTCCAGGTCGACGGGCAGACGCCGACGACCGTCTCGTTCCCGCCGACCGGCTCCGCCCAGGGCACCGTCTCCGTCGAGGCCGGCCTCTCCAAGGGATCCGCCAACTCGCTCACCCTGACCGGAACCTCGCTGCCGGGCCTGGGCGCGATCACCGTCCACCCGATACCGGGCACGAACGGCTCCCTGATCACCGGCAGGCAGTCCGGCCGCTGCGCCGACATCTACAACAACACGATCACCAACGGCACCCAGGCGGAGCTCTGGGACTGCAACGGCGGCCAGAACCAGTCCTGGACCTACACCCCGCGCAAGGAGCTGGTGGTGTACGGCAACAAGTGCCTTGACGCCTACAACCTCGGCACCACCAACGGCACCAAGGTCGTCATCTGGGACTGCAACGGCCAGGCCAACCAGAAGTGGAACGTCAACTCCGACGGCACGATCACGAACGTCAACGCGGGCCTGTGCCTGGACGCGTCGGGCGCGGCCACGTCCAACGGCACGAACCTCGTCCTGTGGTCCTGCAACGGCGGCGACAACCAGAAGTGGACCCTGACGTAACGCGCACACGCACAGGAAGGGCAAAGACGAACCCCCACCCCGCAGACCGCGGAGTGGGGGTTCGCATCAGAGCGCCGGGCAGGCCTTGCACCTGCATCTCCCCGCAGGAAGCGGGGCGTCTTTCCTTGGACCACCAACGCACGACCGGGCACCGGGAGTTCCGGGCGACCAGCACATGATCAAGTGTAGCGCACTCCTGTAGGGCGCCGTGCCTCGCAGCCTCAGGACGGCGGCTGCTGCCGGTACCCGGCCAGCGCGGGCGCCGTCTTCGTCGCCAGGAACTCGGTGATCCGGTACGCGCACACGCCCGCCGCCACGAACGGGTCGGTCGCCGTGAGCCGCTCGATCTCCTCGCGGTCCTCGCCTGCGGCGAGGATGACCCCGCCGTCACGCGGGACCTTGCGGCCGGAGGCGAGGAAGACACCAGAGGCGTACTGCTCGTCCAGCCAGGCCACATGCGCCGGAATGACGGCGTCGACCGCTTCGAGCGGGGCGGTGTAGGTCAGTTCCAGTACGAACACGCCCGCCAGCCTATCCACCCCACCCGCCGGCCGCGGCGGCCTCCCCTTGGATTACCGCGGGTAACGTCACAGGTCGGTGTAGTAAGCGCATACCGACCGGCCAGTTTGCCGAAAAGCCCCCATCGCCCGGAACCCACGGGTAGCGTGCGTCGCTCACCCCCCGCTCCCTGCGGTCCGCCGCACCGGATCCGAGCCACGCAAGGAGAACCGGGATGTCCGACGCGTTCATACCGCGGCACTCGTCCCCCGAGTACTCAGCACCGCACCACTCGCCACCGTCGTACCCGACCTATCCGACGTACCCCTGGCAGCAACCGCCCGCCCCACCGGCCCGGCCACGGATGCCGTCCCATCCGCCGCTCGGGCACCACAGCGACCTGCGCCTCCTGCGCACCGCCTACCGATGGCAGCGGCGCGTCGCCACCCTGACCGCCCTCGGCTACTTCGTGCTGTTCCTCCTGCTGTCCGCGTTCGCGCCCTCCTTCATGACGGCCACGGTCTCCGGCGGCCTCACCATGGGGCTGCTGCTCGGACTGCTCCAACTCCCCGTCACCTGCGTCGCGATCGCCGTGTACGAGTACACGGCACGCCACGGCGTCGACCCGATCGCCGACCGCATCCGCAGACAGGCCGAACTGGACACCGGGCGGGGGGCGGCACGATGACCACGGCGAGCCTGCCGGGAGGCATCACCGGGTTCAGCAGCTCCGCACAGGCCATGTCACTCGTGGCGTTCACCACGGTCGCCACGATCACGCTCCTGCTGTGCGTGATGACCGGACCCGACCGAGACGACCTCGTCGAGTTCTACACCGGCTACAACTCCCTGTCCCCGATGCGCAACGGCCTCGCCATCGCGGGCGACTACATCTCCGCCGCCACCGTGCTCAGCACAGGGGGGATCATCGCCCTCGCCGGCTACGACGGTGTCGTCCTCGCGCTGAGCACTGCACTGTCGCTGATGCTGCTGATGTTCCTGCTGGCCGAGCCCCTGCGCAACGCGGGCCGGTTCACCATGGGCGACGTGCTGGCACGACGGATGCCCGGGCGGGCGGTGCGCATCACGGCGTGCGCCGTGACCATCGCCGCGCTGCTGCCGCTGATGCTCGTACAACTCGCCGGAACCGGCGACCTGCTGGCCTTCATCCTCGGCTTCTCCAACGACGCCTTGAAGACGGGCTGCATCATCGGAATCGGCGCGCTGATGATCAGTTATGCGGCGATCGGCGGCATGAAGGGCACAGCCCTCATCCAGATACTGAAGATCGTGATGCTGCTCGGCTCCGGACTGGTCGTCGCCGGGCTCATCCTGCACCGCTTCGACTGGGACCCGGGCGCGCTGTTCGCAGCCGCCGCGAAGAACAGCGGCGTCGGCCCCGCCTTCCTTCACTCGGGCCTGGAGTTCGCGGGCGGCCCGGCACCCCGCCTCGACATGATCAGCTCCGAGCTCACGGTGGTGCTCGGCGGCGCCTGTCTGCCGCACATCACCATGCGGATGTACACGGCGAACAGCGCCCGCCAGGTACGTCGCTCGATGTCCTGGGCGGTGCCGTCGGTGGCCCTGTTCGTGCCCGTCATCACGGTCGTCGGCTTCGGCGCGACCGCCCTGATCGGGCGCGCCACCATCGCGGCGGCCGACCCCCAGGGCCGCACGGCCTATCTGCTGGGCTCCCGGGTCGCGTTCGGGACGGACGTGTCGACCGGCGCGACACTGCTGTTCACCGCGGTCACGTCGGCGATCTTCCTGACCCTCCTCGCCTCCGTGGCCGGAATGATCCTCGCCTGCGCCAACTCCCTCGCGCACGACGTCTTCGCCGCCCTGAAGCACGAGATGCCGCCGCGACGCGAGATGACCGCGGCACGCCTGTCGGCGATGGCGGTGGGTGCCGTGGCGATCCTGCTCGCCACCCTCGTCCAGCACCGCAGCCTGCAGCCGCTGGCCACGCTCTCCTTCTGCATCGGCGCGTCCTCCATCGCACCGGCCCTGGTGTACAGCCTCTTTTGGCGCCGCTACACCCGAACCGGCCTGCTGTGCACGCTCATCGGCGGCACCGTGACCACCCTCGTGCTCATGACCGGCACCAACCTGGTCTCCGGGTCCCCCGCCGCGGCCTTCCCCGACGCCGACTTCAACTGGTTCCCGTTCACCACCACCGGCCTCGTCTCCATCCCGCTCGGCTTCGCCTACGGCTGGCTCGGCACCCTCGCCTCCGGCCGCGGCCAGGCCGCCGAGCAGCGCCGGCACTACGAGGCGGTCGAAGGCTGGATCCTGGCGGGGGCGACCCGCGGGAACGGCTGACGAACGGCCGGGCGCGCGGAGGCCGTAAGAGCCCCGAACGAAATGGGAGTCCGATCAGCTCGCGGCGTCATGGGGGTCCCCCCTGCTCGAAGAGCTCGGGGGAGTGCGTGCCGGGCGTCGCGAGCCGGGCTCCCATCCTGTTCGGGGCTCCACGGGCCCTCTACTCCGCGGGAGCCCGGCCCGTCAGCATCGCCAGGCTGTTGCGCACATGGTCCATCTGGGCCTGCACACAGTCCCAGACCTCACCGTGCTCCCGCAGCACCCGCTCCGTCTCCCGGGCGATACGGTCCTCCCGCAACCGCGCCTCCGCGACCAGCTCGGCGGCGCGCGCCTGGGCGTCCCGCTGCACCTGCCGGGCCGACTCCTCGGCCCCGGCCAGCGCCTGCTGCGCCTCCGACAGCGCGACCTCCGCGCGCGCCACCCGCTCCGCCTCCCACGCCTCGACCTCCGCGACCCGTTCGGCCGCCACCCGCTCCTCGTCCGCCCAGCGCTCGGCGTGCTCCCGCTCCTGCTCGGCGAGCAGCGCCGCCGTGCGCTGCCGCACCTCGCGCAGCGCGGCCAGCGCCTCCCCGCGCCCCTCCTTCACCTCACGCCGCGCCGTGATCCGTACGTCGTCGGCCTCGGCCCTCGCCGCCAGCAGCCGGATGCGGACCCGCTCCTCGGCCTCACCGCGCACCTCGTCGGCGTACGCCTGCGCCTCGTCCCGCACCCGCCGCGCCTCCTGCTCCGCCTCCGCGAGCACACGCCCGGCCTCCTGCCGCGCGTCCTCCCGCAGGGCCTCGGCCTCCTCCCGCGCCAGGTCGAACAGCCGGCCGGCCCGATCGCCCAGGCCCTCGTAGGTCTGGGCGGGAAGCTGCGTCACCCTCTCCCGCAGCCTCAGCAGGCCGGCCTCCATCTCCTTGGCCAGCACCGTCAGCCGGGCGGCCCGCTCCCAGGCGGCGTCGCGCTCCCGTGAGAGGGCCGAGGTGTAGGCGTCGACCTGGTCGGGACGGTAGCCGCGCCGCACGGACACGAAGCCGTACGGCGACCTCGATGCGCTGCTCATCGTGGAACCCCTCTCCAGCTGACCCACGAATCGATGATTTTGCGCACATCTTGATGGATCAGTCAGAAGTGTTCATAACGCGACACTCCACGCACAAGCAACGGATCGCCCCGAAGATCACCCGAAAAAGCGGCCGGGCCCGGTCGTCCGTACGACCGGGCCCAGAACTGACGAGGTGTCAGGAACGAGATGTTCGGGATGAGCTCACAGCAACCCGTCCCACATCTGCTCCAGCAGCACCGACCACCAGCTCTCCGGCGAACTCAGCGCCGCCGGGTCCAAGGAGGCGAGCTGTGCCTGGAAGTCCACCGTCCAGCGGCCCGCCTGCTCCTGGTTGAGGCCGTAGCGCAGCCGCCACATGCGGCCGAGCAGGGCCAGAGCGCGCACGAACTCGGGCAGTCCCGTGTTCACGAACTGCGGCGGCACGGAAGCACCGCCCGGCCCCGCCTCCACGGGCACCGCGACGATGTTCGCAGTCCCGTACTGCACACAGATCGCCTTGCCGAAGTCGCTGCCCATCACCAGGTACGAGCCCGCGTCAGGGGCCGGCTGCACCCCGCGCTCCTGCGCCAGCTCCGCCAACGTCGGCACCGGACGGCCCGGCTGGGCCTGCGCCCAGAAGAACGGGCCCATGTCGAACGGCAGTCCCGCCACCACCAGGGTGTGCGCCACGATCGGCGGCACACCCTGCCGGGACACCGCGGCCTGCTCGAACCGGAAGATCCCCGGACCGAAGGAACCCGCCAGCTCCTGCGCGACGCCCTCCGGCGGGACCGGCGGCGCGGGCTGCACCGCGGGCAACGGCGCACGCACCGGCCCCGGACGCGCCGGACCGTCCGCCACCTGGTGCAACTCGCCCTGGTGCGCCAGCAGTTGCCGCATGCCCTGCTGGCGGGAGGCGTGATCCGCGCCGTACGGGGCGATGCTGGTGATCCGCGCCTGCGGCCAGTTCTCCCGGATCATCCGCGCACAGTACGCGCCCGGCAGCTCGCACGACTCCAGCTCCGTGTGCAGCTCCAGCACCTGGCCCGGCGGCACGTTCATGGCACGCAGCTCATGAAAGATCTGCCACTCCGGGTGCGGCACGCCCGGCGCCGAACGCCGGATCAGCTGCTGCTCGGAACCGTCCTGCGCACGGTAGCGCAGCACGGCCTGGTAGCCGGGGCCGACGGTCGGCGGGCCCTGCGGCGGATAACCGTACGACGGCTGCGCACCGGGCACGGGCTGCCCGGGCGGCTGCTGACCCGGCACCGGCTGTCCGGGCACCGGTCCGCCCATGGGCTGTCCGGGCACCGGCTGTCCCGGCGGCTGCGGGGCGCCCGGAGGCATGCCGAGGGCGCCCGGAGGCGGCGGCGGGGCCGCACCGGGGCCTCCGGCCGGCGGCCCGGCCAGCATGGTCTCGGCGTGATGTACGGCACCGGGGGCGCCGGGCGGCTGCGAAGCACCCGACGGGCTCGGCGTGCCGGGGACACCGGGCTGCCCGCCAGCCGCGGGCTGTCCCGGAGCACCAGGCTGTCCCGGAGCCGCGGGCAGGGCCGAAGGGCTCGGCGCGCCCGGGGGTTGGGGGCGTCCGGAGCGCCGGGGCCGGGCCGGTTCGGGTCCGCGAGCATGGTGGCCGCGTGGTGCACACCACCCGGGGGCGGCCCCGGAGGGGTCGGCGCTCCGGGAGCACCCGGCGCCCCCGGAGGGTTCGGCACCCCCGGATGGTTCGGCACACCCGGCGGCTGCGGGCCGCCCGGCGCAGGCGGCGGAGGCGACGTCCCAGGGGCCGCCGCGCCCTCGGGCCCGCCCGGGCCGAGCTGCGAGACGAGCTGGGTCGGCACATACCCGCCCGCCGAAGCGCCCGGTGCGGGCGGCGGCGGGGGAGGCGGCGGAGGCGTGACACCCGGCCGCGCACCCGGAATCCCGGGCGCGCCCGGCGGATGCGGCGGACCACCGGCGCGCGCGACCCGCGGAGGCACCGCCTTGCTGGTCGCGGCATCCGCGATGTCCGCGGCGTTCGGCGCGGGAGTCTGCGGCACGCCGGACGCAGGGGCGCCGGACGCAGGGGCGTTGGACGCAGGGGCGCCGGACGCAGGCGCGCCGGACGCAGGCGCGCCCGGAGCCTGCGGATAGCCGTACGACGGAGCGCCCGGCGCCTGCGGAGTACCCGGCACACCACCGGCAGGCTGGGGGTAGCCGTACGCCGCCGCCCCCGGCGCACCCGGGGCGTGGCGGCACCCGGCGCACCAGGCGCGCCCGGAACGTGCGGAGCACCCTGCGGCGTACCGCCCGGCGTCCTTGCCGCCTTCCCGTCCGGCGGCGCGGCGCCCTCGTCCGAGTCGCTCAACGGCGGAGCGAACACCGTCTCCGGCAGCGGCACCGAACGGTCCTCGCCCACCTCCGCGTTGGTGTCCGTCCCCGCCCACGGCGTATCCCCCGCGGACGCACCCGGCACCTCCTCGCCACCACCGGCCGCAGGCCACGCCGTACCCGACGCACCCGGAGAAACCGCCGCGGCCGGACGCGAACCCGCCCCGTCCGACGCGCCCTCACCGGACGTCCGACGCTCCGGAACCCCCCTCCTGTCCGCCGCCTCCTGGAGCCACTCCGGCGGCGTCAACAGGAACGACGTCTGGTTCAGATCCACCCGGGCCGCAGGCGCCGGAACCGCGGGTGCCTCCGCGTCCCGCGCCCCGTACTCCTCCTCGTACCGGCGGATCACCTCACCCACCGGCAGCCCCGGCCACAGCGTCGCCTCACCACTGTCCCGGGCGATCACCAGCCGCTGAGCGCCCCCGTCCGAACGCGGCCCCCCTTCCCGGTCCTCCGCCCACATCACGAACCCGAGCTCGAACTCCCGCACCCGCACCTCACGATGCAGATACGCCGGAACATCCCCGTTGATCCACTCTTCCGCGCGCTCCTGCGCCTGCGCGAACGTCACCATCGCCCGAACTCACTCCCCCACCGAAGACGCCGACGGCCCCGACGACACCGGCACCGCACGCGCGAACCCACCGTCCACCATCAGATTCGCCACGGTCTCCAACTCCGGCGGCTGACCCGCGAGCCGCCCCAGGAACTGGTCGAAGTCGTCACCGCACGGCAGCAACAACCGCTCCACCCGCTCCGCAGGCGTCCACGACGCGTCCACATCCCGCGCATCGTCATACGCGCAGAACCACACCGAACCGATCCGGTCACCCTTCACCTTCACGGCCAGCAACCCGCCCTGCACAAAACCGACGCCCAGATAGTCCTTCGTCAGATGGTCACGCAGACACTTGTTCACATACACCAGGTCATTGACCGCCGCCTCGTCCCGCACCGTGAAGAACGGCTGGTCCACCAGCAGCCCCAACTCCGCGTCCAACGCCGCACCCACCGGCGCACAACCACCCGCCGCCTTCAAAAACGACCGGTACGCACCCGGCAGCCGATACCCCAGGTCCTCCTCGACCCCCTGCACCTGGGACTCCGTCACCGCCACCGACGACTTCGGCAACCCGAAATGCACCGGCCGCGTCTCCTGCAACGGCCGCGTCCCCCGCTTGCCCTGATCCACCCTCGCCGTCGCGATCCCCCCGTGATGCCGCAACAACGCCTTCACCTCGACCGGAACCAACTCCAGCCGCCGCGAACCCCGCACGTGATGCCACGTCCACCCATGCGGCGTCGCCACCGACGCGACCGTGTCCCACAACTCGTGCCCCGACGCCGCCAACGCCGCGTTCGCCGACACATAGTCCGTCAGCCGCAACTCGTCCACACCGAAACCCTCCGGCGGATCCGCGATCTCAGCGGCCGCACGGGCATACGGCGAGAAATCCGGATAACCGTACTCGTCGACCCGCACCCCCCTCGGATGCCTGGCCGCCCTCACCGGATCCGGAAAGTGCACGACCTGCCCGGCGTATGCCGCGTTCGGCGGCGCGGCCTGCTGCCCGAGCCGACCTGTCGTCACGGTTGCCCCCTGCGGCTTTCTGTCTGGCCTGTACGGCGATACGGATCGCGGACCCCGACAGCCTATGCGGTACGACGACACCGGTCACCGGCCCACTACTCCCCCAACCCCCCGGCCCACCACCCCCACGTGACCAGCCGTCACCCCACCGTGACCGAACAACCCGACCCGGGCGTGTCACACCGCCCCAGCTTCCGCACCCGCCACGGCATTTGGCAGTCTGTGTCCCCACCGGGGGGATGCACGGGAGGGGAAAGACGATCATGAACACGGCACCGACAGACACGTCCGGCGACCCGCGCATCGGCTGGAGCACCACCGACGCGCCCCCCGCCCCCACCCTCCGCCACCGCCGCGACGGCATCCTCCCCACCGTCGCCGCCGCCCTCTCCGTCCGCGGCGCCACCCTCACCGGCACCGCCGCCCGCGGCGACCAAACCCCCGCCCTCCACCCCCTCGTCCAGGACTTCCTCGACACCCTCACCAGCAGCCAACGCGACCGCTACACCGGACGCTGCGCCGAAACCATCCTCATCTCCCGCCACATCACCGCCGCCGACGCCGCCCGCAGCAAACGCGCCGCCCGCAGACCCATGACCAACGGCGAAGCCCGCAAAGCCCTCAAACACGCCAAACTCACCACCCGCCGCATCCGAGAGGACGGCGACCCCCTCCACGGCAGCTTCGCCCCACCCTGCCGCGCCTGCACCGCACTCAGCGCCCACTTCGGCGTCCGCATCATCGACCCCACACCGCAGGACTGACACCCCACGCCCCCACACAACGGCACCCCCCACGCCGGACCAGGAACCCGACGAACGAAGAGCAGATGCACGCCGACCGCTCCACCACCCGCTTCTCCGTCCCCGTCGACGCCGCACTGCGCACCGCAGGCTGGCAACCAGGCCGCTGGGACATAAAGCAAGCCGAAATCTGGGCCGACACCCTCCGCAGCCACACCTCACCCGCAGGCCACCGGCACGCCGTCTTCCCCGCCGCCGTCGAAGCCTGGGCCGAATTCGGTGGCCTCCACATCACCGCCCAAGGCCCCGGCCGCCAACTCGCCCCCGCCACCCTCCACCTCGACCCCCTGCACGGCCTCCACATGGCCCGCACCCTCGGCGACCTCGGCCGCGCCCTCGACACCGAAGTCAGCCCCCTCGGCGAGGAAACCGACAGCCACACCCTCATCGCCATCGACACCGAAGGCCGCGTCTACGCCCTCGACCACACCGGCGACTGGTACCTCGGCCCCGACATCGACCACGGCCTCACCACCCTGCTCACCGGAATCGCCCCCGCACGACTCACCACAGGGTGACTCAGGCCACCACCGCCGGAATCACCGCCGACACCCGGAACCCACCCGCATCCGTCGGCCCCGACACGAACACCCCACCCAGCGCACCGACCCGCTCCTTCATCCCCAGCAGACCATTGCCCCCACTCGGCAACCGCGCCGCCACCACCGCACCCGGCTCCGGCGGCGGCTCGTTCTCCACCTGCATCGCGATCTCCGCACTGCGATGCGCCAACCGCACATGCGTCTTCGCGCCCGCCGCATGCTTGTGGACGTTCGTCAACGCCTCCTGCACCACCCGGTACGCCGTCTGCTCCACCTCCGGCGCATACGACCGCACCTCCCCCTCCACAGACAGATCCACCACCATGCCGGCCGCAGCGGACTGCCCGATCAACTCCTCCAACTCCGCAAGGCAAGGACCCTCGGAGGAATCCGGCTGAGCGACCCGGGACGCGGCAGCAGCAGCCGCCACCCCCACAGCGGCAAGAGACACAGCGGACTGAGCCGGCCGCGCCACCACCCCGTCCCCGCTCCGCAGCACACCCAGCATCTGCCGCAACTCGGTCAACGCCTGCCGCCCCATGTCCCCGACCAGGGCCGCGTTCTTCACCGCCTTCTCAGGATCCTTCCGCGCGACAGCCTGAAGCGCCGCCGCATGCACCACCATCAGACTCACCCGATGCGCGACGACGTCATGCATCTCCCGCGCGATCCGCGTCCGCTCCTCGTTCCGCGCCCACTCCGCACGCTCCTCCGCCCGCTCCGCGAGCAGCATCAGCTCCCGCTCCAGCGAATCCGCCCGCTCCCGCAAGCTCTCCATCAGACGCCGCCGGGCACCGACGTACAGACCCAGAAGCACGGGAGGGGCGGTCATACCAAGAGCGGTCGTGACAGACAGAAACGGGATGAACCCACCAGCAATGGACAGATCCCCCCGAACCATCCCCTGATGCGCCCGCACATACGTGACGACGAACATCCCCACGAACGACATCCCCGCGAGCGCACCGATGATCCGCCGAGGCAACTCCGAAGCCGCAAGGGTGTACAACCCGACCAGCCCCATCAGGAACCCCATCTGCGCCGGCGTGACGGCGATGCTCACCAGCACGACAGCAACGGGCCACCGCCGCCGCAACAACAGCGTCAGCCCCGCGAACAGCCCGAACACCATCCCCACCGGAGCCGGCAACCCGGCATCCCGCGAGAACTGAAGCCCCTCCACCGCACACTCCACGGCGGACACCGCAGCGAGCCCGATATCGAGCACGGCACTACGCCACCGCACCCACCACCACGGCCCCCCGGCCGCGGTGTGCACTTCCCCCGACGTGGTCATGGCTCCAGCCTACGGGCGCCCCGCACGGCTTTTCCGGCGAGTTTCCACGACTGCGCCACACCACACTCCGTAACCGAACAGAAGCGAAACGCCCCGGAATCCCTCGAACTGCTGAATCGCACACTGTTCGACCACGGAAGGACGGATTCCGCCCAGAGGTTATGCCCATGGCACACGCACAGGGCAAGTACGCGGACTTCGAGAGCCTCCGGGAGCGAGCGGTGGCACTACGGCGCGCGGGCCTCAGCCGCCGACAGATCCGCGACCGGCTGCACGTCGACAACAACGACATCCTCAACCGGCTCTTGGAAGGCGAGCCGCCCCCGGAATGGACGAAGCGCCCGAACGCGAAGGACGACCTGCGCGACAGGGCGCGTGAGCTACGGCTTCAAGGCTGGACGTACGACCAGATCCAGGTGGAGCTGGGGTGCTCCAAGAGTTCGATCTCGCTGTGGGTACGGGATCTGCCGAGGCCGGAGCGCAGGCGCTCCTATGAGGAAGCAGCGGCCATCGCCCGGCGGGGATGGGAGGCGAAGTTGCGGATCCGCGACGAGGAACGCCAGCAAACCAAGCAACTGGCATTGCAAGAGATCGGGCAACTGACCAACCGCGAGTTGTTCCTCGTGGGCGTGGGGCTGTACTGGGCCGAGGGCTCAAAGAGCAAGCCCTACCGGCGGCAGGAGCGTGTCATCTTCGTGAACAGCGACCCCAACATGATCAGCCTGTACCTGGCCTGGCTCAACTTACTGGGGGTCGAGCCGGAGCGCCTCAGGTTCGCCGTCCACATTCACGAGACCGCAGACGTGGCGGCCGCCGAGGAGTTCTGGGCGACTCACGTGGGCGTAGAACGAGAGGTACTTCTGAAGACGACGCTCAAGAAGCACAACCCCAGTACGAACCGCAAGAACACAGACGAGACCTATCACGGCTGTCTCCGAGTCGACGTGCGCGGCGCAGCGGACCTGTACCGTCGCATCGAAGGCTGGTGGTACGGCATAGTAGGGGCTGTCACCGCAGCCGATCTAGCAAATCGGACATAGCGGTAATCCCGGGTCGTCTAAGGGCAAGACGTCAGATTTTGGTTCTGATCATGGGGGTTCGAGTCCTCCCCCGGGAGCACATGCTTGGTTCGGGTCCTGACTAGTGACACCCCACAGTCAGGGCCCGCTCGCATGTCCCCCGAGAAACGCCCCGGTATCCTGCGGGTGTCCACCCCACCCCCAGAAGCCGAAGGGCATCCCCGTGAGCGCCAACCGCCCGGCCGCCGTCGTTGTTCTTGCAGCGGGTGAGGGCACCCGTATGAAGTCGGCCACACCCAAGGTTCTGCACGAGATCTGCGGTCGTTCCCTCGTCGGGCATGTTCTCGCCTCCGCGCGCGAGTTGAAGCCCGAGAATCTCGTCGTCGTCGTGGGCCATGCCCGTGAGCAGGTCTCGGCGCACCTGGCCGAGATCGACCCTGATGTTCGTACGGCCGTGCAGGCCGAGCAGAACGGCACGGGGCATGCCGTGCGGATGGCTCTGGAGGAGCTGGGCGGGTCCGTCGAGGGGACCGTGGTGGTCGTGTGCGGTGACACTCCGCTGCTGACCGGTGAGACGCTGCGGCGGCTCGCGGCGACCCACGGTGAGGACGGGAACGCCGTCACGGTGCTGACGGCCGAGGTCCCGGATGCGACGGGCTACGGCCGGATCGTGCGGGACGACTCGGGTGCCGTCACCGCGATCGTCGAGCACAAGGACGCGAGTGACGTCCAGCGGGCGATTCGTGAGATCAACTCGGGTGTTTTCGCTTTCGACGGCCGGTTGCTGGCGGAGGCGCTGAAGCAGGTCCGGACGGACAACAGTCAGGGTGAGGAGTACCTGACGGATGTGCTGGGGATTCTGCGGGGGGCCGGGCATCGGGTGGGGGCGTGTGTTGCCGCCGATCACCGTGAGATCGCCGGCATCAACAACCGGGTGCAGTTGTCCGAGGCGCGTCGGATCCTCAATGACCGGTTGCTGACGGCTGCGATGTTGTCGGGTGTGACTGTGGTGGATCCGGCGACGACGTGGGTCGATGTCACTGTGACGTTCGGGCAGGACGCTGTCGTCCACCCGGGTACGCAGCTTCTGGGTTCGACCCATGTCGGTGAGGGTGCCGAGGTGGGTCCGAATGCGCGGTTGAAGGACACGGAGGTCGGTGCTGGGGCCCGGGTCGACAACACGGTGTCCGTCGGTGCGGTGGTCGGGCCGCAGGCTTCCGTGGGTCCGTACGCGTATCTCCGTCCCGGTACCCGTCTCGGTCTGAAGTCCAAGGTCGGTACGTACGTCGAGACGAAGAACGCCTCGATCGGTGAGGGTACAAAGATTCCGCATCTGTCGTACGTGGGTGATGCGACGATCGGTGAGTACACGAACATCGGTGCCGCGAGTGTCTTTGTGAACTATGACGGACAGGACAAGCACCACACCACGGTGGGGTCCCATTGCCGTACCGGTTCGGACAACATGTTTGTGGCTCCTGTCACGGTCGGGGACGGCGCGTACACCGCGGCCGGTTCTGTGATCACGAAGGATGTGCCGCCCGGTTCGTTGGCTGTGGCCCGTGGTCAGCAGCGGAATATCGAGGGTTGGGTGGCTCGTAAGCGTCCGGGGAGTGCGGCTGCGAAGGCGGCTGAGGCGGCTTCCCGGGAGTCGGATGGCGAGGGCTGACCGGAATCAGGTGCGTCTGTGACGGCGTACCGTGATAAGTGCACACCCGCACCCCACCAGCTGAGACGGTTGTCCGTTTCCAGCCGTTGTGGCTGTGGGGGCCTCTGGATGCCCAGCTGAGTTATGACCTCTGAGGAGACAGTGTCGTGACCGGGATCAAGACGACCGGCCTGAAGAAGTTGATGTTCTTCTCCGGCCGCGCCCACCCCGAGCTTGCCGAGGAGGTCGCCCAGCAGCTGGGTGTCGGGGTCGTCCCGACGAAGGCCTTCGATTTCGCGAACGGTGAGATCTATGTGCGTTATCAGGAGTCGGCGCGGGGTGCCGACTGCTTCCTGATCCAGAGCCATACGGCTCCGATCAACAAGTGGATCATGGAGCAGTTGATCATGATCGACGCGCTGAAGCGGGCGTCGGCGCGTTCCATCACCGTGATTGTGCCGTTCTACGGTTACGCGCGGCAGGACAAGAAGCACCGGGGACGTGAACCGATTTCGGCGCGTCTGATCGCTGATCTGATGAAGACGGCGGGTGCGGACCGGATTCTGACGGTGGACCTGCACACGGATCAGATCCAGGGTTTCTTCGACGGTCCGGTGGATCACCTGTTCGCGTTGCCGCTGCTGGCGGACTACGTGGGCGGGAAGGTGGACCGGGACAAGCTGACCGTGGTGTCGCCGGATGCCGGCCGGGTGCGGGTGGCGGACCGTTGGTGTGACCGGCTGGGTGCGCCGCTGGCGATCGTTCACAAGCGGCGGGACAAGGATGTCGCGAACCAGGTGACGGTGCACGAGGTCGTCGGTGAGGTCGAGGGCCGGGTGTGTGTCCTGGTCGATGACATGATCGACACGGGTGGCACGATCTGTGCGGCGGCGGACGCGTTGTTCGCGCATGGTGCGGAGGATGTCATCGTGACGGCGACGCATGGTGTGCTGTCGGGTCCTGCGGCGGATCGTCTGAAGAACTCGCGGGTGAGTGAGTTCGTCTTCACGGACACGCTGCCGACGCCGGGTGAGCTGGGTCAGGACCTGGACAAGATCACGGTGTTGTCGATCGCTCCGACGATCGCGAGTGCGGTGCGTGAGGTGTTCGAGGACGGTTCGGTGACGAGCCTGTTCGACGAGCAGTAGTACCGGTAGTACCTACCGGCCCTGGGGCTGGTGCTGATCGTTTTGGGTGCGGCCTCCTTGTGCGAGTAAACTGCTGCAGTTGCTCGGCGAGGGAGGCCGCACTCGTTTTTCGGATGCGGCGGTCCGTTATCGACGCGCTCTTCGTAGCAGGCCGTTCGTGGCCGGGTGACCCCGACCGTTTGTCCTACGTTCTACTACGAGGAGTGAGAGATGTCCGAGGTGAAGATCGCCGCTGAGACGCGCACCGAGTTCGGCAAGGGTGCCGCGCGTCGTATCCGCCGTGACAGCAAGGTTCCGGGTGTGCTGTACGGGCACGGCTCCGACCCGCTGCACCTGACGTTCCCGGGTCACGACCTGCTGCTGGCGCTGCGTACGCCGAACGTCCTGATCGCGCTGGACATCGACGGCAAGTCCAACGAGCTGGCGATCCCGAAGTCCGTGCAGCGTGACCCGATCAAGGGCTTCCTGGAGCACGTGGACCTGCTGCTGGTGAAGCGCGGCGAGAAGGTCACGGTCGAGATCCCGGTGCACGCCGAGGGCGAGCTGGCTCCGGGTGGCAACCTGCTGGAGCACGTGCTGAACGCGCTGCCGGTGGAGGCGGAGGCCACGCACATCCCCGAGGCGCTGACCGTTTCGATCGAGGGCCTGGAGGCCGGCGCGTCGGTGCTCGCGAAGGACGTCGCGCTGCCGAGCGGTGTGACGCTGGCCGTGGACGAGGACGCGGTGGTCCTGCAGGTGCTGGCCGCGCAGGCCGAGGAGGCCGCTGAGGGCGAGGCCGAGGGCGAAGAGGCCGCTGCCGAGGCCTGATCCCTCACCGACACCGTTTCGTCAGCCGCTGCTCCTTCGGGAGTGGCGGCTGGCGCGTATCGAGGAGACGTGGACGTGACGACCGATCCAGGCGCGCCCTGGCTCATCGTGGGGCTCGGTAATCCGGGGCCCGAGTACGCCATGAACCGGCACAACGTGGGGTTCATGGTGGTGGATCTGCTGGCGGGGCGGGTCGGGGGGAAGTTCAAGCGGGCGGGGAAGGCTCAGGCGCAGGTGGTGGAGGGGCGGATCGGGCCGCCCGGTCCGGGGAGCCGTCGGGTGGTCCTGGTGAAGCCGATGTCGTACATGAACCTGTCGGGTGGCCCGGTGACCGCGCTGCGGGATTTCTACAAGGTGCCGGTGGGGAATGTCGTCGCGGTGCACGACGAGCTGGACATCGATTACGGGACGTTGCGGTTGAAGCTGGGTGGTGGCGACAACGGTCACAACGGGTTGAAGTCGATCACGAAGGCGTTGGGGTCGGACTATCACCGGGCGCGGTTCGGGATCGGGCGTCCGCCGGGGCGTATGCAGGTGGCGGACTTCGTGTTGAAGGATTTCTCCTCGGCGGAGCGCAAGGAGCTGGACTACTTCGTGGACCGGGCGGCGGATGCGGTGGAGTGTCTGGTGATCGACGGGCTGGAGCGGGCGCAGGGTACGTACAACTCGTGAGGTGTCGCCCTGCGGGGTTGACCGGGTGTGCGGGGATGTCCCATGATCCCCGCCATGTCTGCCACCGCCGCCCGTTCTCGTCGGGCCTCGTCCGCTGCGCTCCGGTCGGTCCGGGTGGTGGTGATGGGCGCGGTCGCCGTGCTGATTCTGGTCGGTGGGGTGTGGGGGTCGTGGAGTACGGCTCAGCTTGTGATGCTGACCAAGGGTCGTGAGCGCGGCACGGTCGAGGTGACGCGGTGTGGGGCGGATGCGTGCAGTGGTCCGTTCAGGCCGGTGTCGGCGGGGGCGACGGCGCGTGGGCGTGTGACGATCGAGCAGACGGTGGCGGTGCGGCGGGGGCGGACGTACGCCGTGGTGGTGAAGCCGGGTACGGACGATGTGGTGCGTTCGGGTCCGGCGGGGGTGCTGTATGCGTGGCTTCCGCTGGCCGGGGCGTTGTTGATGGCGTCGGTGGTGGTGGCGGGCGGTCTGCGGCTGAGGCGGACGGGGTGGGTGCTGGCAGGTGCGGGGGTGGCGTTGTTGACGGCTGCCTTCGTGGCGCTGTGACTCCTGTCGGCTCACCTGGCGTTGTGATTGAAGTGGCTGTTGTCGCTTCGTGATTGACGTGTGGTGTTCGTGGGCAGGATGCTGGGCTGCCCCCTCCACATCTTCCGTTCCGTTTCTCGAAAATGGACTGCCCATGCGTACCCTCATGCGCGCCGGTGCCTTCGTCGCCGTCGCCTCAGCAGCGTTGCTGACCGCTCCGTCCGCCCATGCGTCCGCCCATGCCTCGGCTCGGGGCGACAACGGCGACGTGAAGATCCACAAGTCCGCCACGGACGAGTACGACCAGCGCAACGAGCCGCACGTGTGCTCGTTCTACCTGGACGCCTTCAACTTCGATGGCCGGCAGCAGGTGGACTGGCACATCGAGGCGTGGGCCCCGACCGCCGCCACCAAGGGTGAGACCGTGAAGAGCGGTGCGATCACCTTGGACGCCGACGGCCATGGCCGTACGGCCGACATGACGCTGCCCGACGGGCACTACAAGCTGTTCTGGAACTTCGACGGCGAGAAGGGTGCGGCCAAGCACAAGGTGTTCTGGACGGAGTGCGAGAGTTCCGGCGGGGGCGGTACGACGCCGTCCGGCTCGCCCTCGGCGTCCGTGTCGGCGTCCGCGTCCGCCTCCCCGTCGGGCTCGGCCGGGGCGAGCGCCTCGCCGAGTTCGTCGTCGGGTGCGGGCGCGGTCCCCTCGGCCTCGGTGTCCGCGTCGCCCTCGGCGCAGGGTGGCGGCGGTGACCTGGCCGAGACGGGCAGTGGTGCTCCGGTGGGGCTGTTGTCCGGTGCGGCGGCGGCGCTGGTGGCCGCCGGTGGTGGTCTGGTGCTGTGGCGCCGCAGGGCCGCCCGGGGCTGACGTCCGCGGGATGTGACGGTGCCCCCGAGCCTGTACGGGCTCGGGGGCACTGTTCGTGTCCGGGGCGGTGTCAGCCGGTGTTGCGCAGGCCGGCTGCGACGCCGTTGACGGTGAGGAGCAGGGCGCGGGAGAGCAGCGGGTCGGGTTCCTCGCCTGCGGCGGCCGCGTCGCGCTGGCGCTTGAGGAGGGCGACCTGGAGGTAGGAGATGGGGTCGAGGTAGGCGTCGCGGATGGCGAATGTCTGCTTGAGGACCGGCTGGGCGTCGAGCAGTTCCTGTTCGCCGGTGACGCGGAGTACCTCGCGGACGGTGAGTTCGTGCTCGGCCCGGATGGTGTCGAAGATGTGCTTGAGGTTGTCGGGGACGAGTGTGTCGACGTAGTGCTGGGCGATCCGCAGGTCGGTCTTGGCGAGGGTCATCTCGACGTTGGAGATGAAGTTGCGGAAGAAGTGCCACTGTTCGTGCATCTCGGTGAGCACGGTGTCGAGGCCGGCTTCGCGCACGGCCTTGAGGCCGGAGCCGACGCCGAACCAGCCGGGGACGATCTGCCGGGACTGGGTCCAGCCGAACACCCAGGGGATGGCGCGCAGGCCGTCGAGCGAGACGCCCGAGCCGGGGCGGCGGGAGGGCCGCGAGCCCAGGTGCAGGTCGGCGAGCTGGTCGACCGGCGTGGAGGCGAGGAAGTACGTCGGCAGGTCGGGGTCCTCGACGAGCCTGCGGTAGGCGGCGTGGGCGGCGTCGGAGACGACGTCCATGGCGGCGTCCCAGCGGGCGAGGGCCTCGTCGGACTGGCGGGGTGCGGTGTGCAGGGCGGAGGCCTGCAGGGTGGCCGCGACCGTCAGTTCGAGGTTTTCTCGGGCGAGGGACGGGATGAGGTACTTGTCGGAGATGACCTCGCCCTGTTCGGTGACCTTGATCTCGCCTTCGAGGGTGCCCCAGGGCTGGGCGAGGATGGCGTCGTGGGTGGGGCCGCCGCCGCGGCCGACGGTGCCGCCGCGGCCGTGGAAGAGGCGCAGGCGCACGCCGTAGCGGTGGGCGACGTCGCGCAGGCGGCGCTGGGCGCGGTGGATCTCCCACTGGCTGGTGGTGATGCCGCCGAACTTGGAGGAGTCGCTGTAGCCGAGCATGACCTCCTGGACGTCTCCGCGCAGCGCGACCAGGCGCCGGTAGGAGGGGTCGGAGAGCATGTCCTCGAGGATGGTGTCGGCGGCCTTGAGCTCGTCGGTGGTTTCCAGGAGGGGGACGATGCCGATCTTGGCCCAGCCTGCGTGGAGGTCGAGGAGGCCGGCTTCGCGGGCGAGGACGGCGGCGGCGAAGACGTCGTCGGCGCCCTGGCACATGGAGATGATGTAGGACTCGATGACTTCGGGGCCGAAGACCTTCAGGGCGCGCTTGATGGTCTCGAAGGTGCCGAGGGTCTTGGCGCCGGCCGCGTCGAGCGGGGCGGGGGTGGGGGCGAGGGGGCGGCGGGAGCGGAGTTCCTTGGCGAGCAGCTTGTGGCGGTACTCGCGGGGCATGTCGTCGTAGCGCCAGGATTCCTCGCCGAGCCGGTCGAAGAGCTGGCCGAGGGCGTGGTGATGGGCGTCGGCGTGTTCGCGGACGTCCATGGTGGCGAGCTGGAGGCCGAAGGCGGCCAGGGTGCGGATGGTGCGGGCGAGGCGGCCGTCGGCGAAGAGGCCGCCGCGGTGGGCGCGCAGGGAGGTCTGGATGACTCTGAGGTCGTGCAGGAGTTCGCTGGTGCCGAGGTAGTCGCGGCCGGGCTCGTGCTGGGTGCCCTTGGCGAGGCGCTGCTTGGTGTTGACGAGCTTCTGGCGGATGCAGGTGGCCTTGAGCCGGTAGGGCTCCTCGGCGTTGAGGCGCTTGTAGCGGGGGCTGATCTCGGGCAGGAGTTCCAGGTCGGCCTTGAGGGACTCCAGGAGTTCCTCGGTGGCGCCGGTGTAGCGGATGGAGTTGGACAGGAAGCCGCGCAGCTCGTCGATCGTCTCCAGGGCGTCGTTGATGCCGTGCTCGTGCTGGAGGATGAGGACGTCCCAGGTGACCTGGGGGGTCACGTTCGGGTTGCCGTCGCGGTCGCCGCCGATCCAGGTGCCGAAGGTGACGGGGCGGGTCTCGTCGGGGAGCTTGACGCCGACGCGTTCGAGTTCCGCGGTGAGGTCCTCCAGGACGTCGCCGACGGCGCCGACGTGCAGCTCGTCGAGGTAGTAGATGGCGTTGCGGGCCTCGTCGGCGGGTTCGGGGCGCACGACGCGGAGCTCGTCGGTCTGCCAGACGAGGTCGATGTTCTCCGCGAGCCGGGTGTCGTGGCGGCGGCGGTCGGACTCGATGACCGGGGTTTCCAGGAGTGCGGCGATGCGCCGGAGCTTGTTGAGGACGGACCGGCGCGCGGCCTCGGTGGGGTGCGCCGTGAAGACGGGGCGCACGTTGAGGTTGCGGACGGTGTCGCGCAGGTGGTCGGGGTCGGCGTCCTTGAGGCGGTCGGCGGTGCGGGAGAGCAGGCCGCCCTCGGCGGCGCGCTTGGCGCGCAGTTCGCGGCCGCGGTGCACCTGCTCGGTGACGTTCGCCAGGTGGAAGTAGGTGGAGAAGGCGCGCACCAGCTTGGCGGCGGTCTCCAGTTCGGTTCCGCGCAGCAGTTCCGCGGCGGCGTCACCGTCCTCGCGGGTCAGCCGGCGGACCCTTTCGACCAGTTCCAGGAGCTCGGGGCCTTCCTGGCGGACGAGGGTCTCGCCGAGCAGGTCGCCCAGTCGGCGGATGTCGGCGCGCAGTTCACTGCTGGTCGTCGTCGTCTGGTCGTCGGCACTGCTCACAGGTGCGGCTCCTTGCAGTGTTGAAGCTCGTCTGGGAGGGGACCCGGATGGGTGCCGTGCGCGGCGGGTGCCGCATACGGTCCGGGCATCCGGGAAGAAATCAGAGCGGACCGCGCTGTCCGACCGACTCCAAGGATAGGTGGCGATGCGGACGCGCAGGCTTTCGGGCTCTTGCCGCCGGGCGACGCACTGCCATACTTACGACGCCGTAGGTTACGGAACCGTAGGTGTCCCGCCAGGTGGCGGGGCACGCTGGGTGCCGTATCCGGGCATATGTCTTGACCCTCGACCCCACAGGGGACGCCCCATGACCACGAGCTCCGATGTGATCGAAGACGCCCCGAAGGCGAACGACGACTCTCCGCTGCCCTCCGCGACGCTGGGCGGCGAGCAGAAGCGCTCGATCGAGCAGATCACGCTGCTGCTGTTCATCACCGTTCCGTTCCTGGCGCTTGTCGCGGCGGTGCCGCTGGCGTGGGGATGGGGCGTGAGCTGGCTCGATATGGGCCTGCTGGTCTTCTTCTACTACCTGGGCTGCCACGGCATCACGATCGGTTTCCACCGTCACTTCACGCACGGCTCGTTCAAGGCGAAGCGGCCGCTGAAGATCGCGCTGGCGATCGCGGGGTCGATGGCCGTGGAGGGGCCGCTGGTGCGCTGGGTGGCCGACCACCGCAAGCACCACAAGTTCTCCGACGCGGAGGGCGACCCGCACTCCCCGTGGCGGTACGGGGAGACGGTCCCGGCGCTGATGAAGGGCCTGTGGTGGGCCCACCTCGGCTGGATGTTCGACGAGGAGCAGACGCCCCAGGACAAGTACGCCCCGGACCTGATCAAGGACCCGGCGATGCGGGCGATCTCCCGCCAGTTCGCGCTGTGGACGACCGTGTCGCTGCTGCTGCCCGCGCTGATCGGCGGGCTGGTCACGATGTCCTGGTGGGGAGCGTTCACCGCGTTCTTCTGGGGGTCGCTCGTCCGGGTGGCTCTGCTGCATCACGTGACGTGGTCGATCAACTCGATCTGCCACGCGGTGGGCAAGCGGCCGTTCAAGTCGCGCGACCGTTCGGGCAACGTGTGGTGGCTGGCGGTCCTGTCGTGCGGTGAGTCGTGGCACAACCTGCACCACGCGGACCCGACGTCGGCACGGCACGGTGTGGAGCGGGGCCAGCTGGACTCCTCGGCGCGGATCATCCGCTGGTTCGAGCAGCTGGGGTGGGCGTACGACGTGCGCTGGCCGTCACGCTCGCGTATCGATTCGCGTCGCAACGGTGACGGGAGTGGCTCCCGAGGCGGGAAGGTGACCGCCGACACGGCATGATGGCGGTGTGGCGACCGACTCCAGCACCCCCAGCAGCGACAAGCCGCGGCGCCCGCGCCGTACTCGGATGACCGGTGCCGAGCGCCGCCAGCAGCTGCTGGAGATCGGTCGCACGTTGTTCGCCGCGAAGGGCTTCGAGGGCACGTCGGTGGAGGAGATCGCGGCCAAGGCCGGGGTGTCCAAGCCGGTGGTGTACGAGCACTTCGGCGGCAAGGAGGGGCTGTACGCGGTGGTGGTGGACCGCGAGATGCGGCGCCTGCTGGACATGGTGACCAGCTCCCTGACGGCGGGGCACCCGCGTGAGCTGTGCGAGCAGGCCGCGTTCGCGCTGCTGGACTACATCGAGGAGTACACGGACGGTTTCCGGATCCTGGTCCGGGACTCCCCCATCCCGCAGTCGACGGGCTCCTTCGCGTCGCTGATCTCGGACATCGCGACGCAGGTGGAGGACATTCTGGGCCGCGAGTTCAAGAGCCGCGGCTTCGACCCGAAGCTGGCGCCGCTGTACGCGCAGGCGCTGGTCGGGATGGTCGCGCTGACGGGCCAGTGGTGGCTGGACGTGCGCCGCCCGAAGAAGGCGGAGGTGGCGGCGCATCTGGTGAACCTTGCGTGGCACGGGCTGGACGGGCTGGAGCCGAAGCCGCGGCTCATAGGTCACCGCAAGAGCTGAGGCGCGCCCGCGCGACCCGCGTGCCACGTGCTCAGGGCGCATCGGCCACCGGCTCCAGGAATTCCAGCCGGTTCCCCACCGGGTCCTGCGAGTAGAAGCGCCGGTGCCCGGGCAGGTTGCCGTCCCAGGTGACCGGCGCCCCCCGTTCGGCGAGCCGCGCCGCGTACGCCTCGATCCCTGTGACCCGCAGCCCCGGGTGGGCCTTCTTCGCGGGCCGACAGTGACATTTTCCGCCCCCGGCGGGGGCGTCCTCGACACCCAGGTGGAGCTGCACGGCCCCCGCCTGGAACCAGCAGCCCCCACGCGCCGCGAGCACCGGCGGCTTGGGGACCTCCGTCATGCCGAGGACGTCGACGTAGTACGCGCGCAGCAAGTCCTCGGAGCCGGGCGGGGCGGCGAGTTGGACGTGGTCGACGGCGGTCAGCACCGGTCAGGCCCCCTTCGTCGCGACGGCGAAGATGCGGCGGAACGGGAACACGGTGCCGTGCTCGGTCGCGGGGTACGCCTCGCGCAGCGCCGCACGGTAGTCGGCGACGAACTCCTCCGCCTCCTCCCCGAGCTCGGTGAGGATCGGCCGCAGTCCGGTGCCCTTCACCCAGTCGAGGACCGGGTCCTCGCCCGGCAGCAGATGCAGATACGTCGTCTCCCAGACGTCCGCCGTGCAGCCGAGCGCGGTGAGGTGGTGCAGATACGCCTCGGGGGTGAGGACCGCGTCGTCGTGGCGCAGGGTTTCGGCGAGGCGGTCCTTCCAGCGGGCGGAGTGGGCGAGTTCGCGCATCAGCCGGTGGCTGGGGGAGGCGAAGTTGCCGGGGACCTGGAAGGCGAAGGTGCCGCCCGGCTTCAGGGCTGTCACCCACTCGGCGAACCGCTCGGCGTGACCGGGCACCCATTGCAGGGTGGCGTTGCTGATGATCAGGTCGTACGGCTCCTTCGGCGCCCAGGTGCGGGCGTCGGCGTGCGCGAAGTCCAGGCGGCCGCCGCCGGCCGTGGGGCCCGCGTAGGCGTCGGTCTTCTCGAGCATCTCCGGGGAGTTGTCGTAGCCGGTGACGTGCGCGGTGGGCCAGCGCTCGGCGAGCAGGACGGTGACGTTGCCCGGTCCGCAGCCCAGGTCGGCGATGCGGGGCGGGTCGCCGGGAAGTCCGGGCACGCGGGAGAGCAGGTCGGTGAAGGGACGGGCGCGGTGGTCCGCGTGGCGGAGGTACTGGGCGGGGTCCCAGGTGGGGCCGGTGGTGGGCATGGCGGGGCCTCCTCGGAGCGGGCGAACGGACGAGCGGGCGAACGGACGAGCGGACGGACGAGCGGGCGCCGCTGCGTCGGACGCGCGCCGTCGTACGGAGGCGTCGCCCCCGTTTGACGTCGCCTCCGTACGGTTCGCCATCCTCGTACCGCAAGTCTCTCGACGTCAAGAGACTCAACATCAAGATGTCTTACATCAAGAGACTTCACATCGACACAACCACTACACTGATCGCATGGAGGACGAGGTCGATCGGCTGGTCGCGGCGTGGCGCAGGGAACGCCCGGACCTCGACGTGGAACCGCTCGAGGTGCTCAGCCGGGTCAGCAGACTGGCCCGGCATCTGGATCGCGCACGCCGGCTGGCGTTCTCGGAGCACGGCCTGGAGCCCTGGGAGTTCGACGTCCTCACCGCGCTCCGCCGGGCCGGCAGCCCCTACCAGCTCTCCCCCGGCCAGTTGCTCACCCAGACGCTGGTCACCTCCGGCACGATGACCAACCGCATCGACCGCCTGGCGAAGAAGGGCCTGGTCGAGCGGCTCCCGGACCCCAGCGACCGCCGGGGCGTGCTGGTGCGGCTCACGGACGAGGGCCGGGACCGGGCCGACCAGGCCCTGGCCGGACTCCTCGACCAGGAGCGCGCGATCCTCTCCGAGCTGAGCTCGGCCCAGCGCGGTGAGCTGGCCGCGCTGCTACGCCAGCTGACCGCCCCGTTCGACAACATCCCCGGCTAGGTCGACCGGCCCGACGCCGGCGCGGCGGGCGAGGGCGACGGCGGCGAGGGTGGAGTGGACGCCCAGCTTCCCCAGCACGTTCTGCATGTGCGTGCGGACGGTGTGCGGGGACAGGAACAGCCGCTCGGCGACGGCCTTGCGGCCCAGTCCGGCGACCATGCACCGCAGTACCTCCCGCTCCCGGGGCGTGAGGGACTCCACCAGACGCTCGCTCTCGGTGCGGTGCTTGCGGGCCGCGGTCAGCTCGCGCAGCACGCCGGTGAGCAGGGCGGGCGGCAGGTGCGTCTCGTCCCGCAGGACGCCCCGGATGACCGTGAGCAGCCGCTGCAGCGAGCAGTCCTTGGCGACCCAGCCGGAGGCGCCGGCCTGCAGGGCGAGGGCGGCGCGGCGCGGGTCGTCCTTCTCCGCGAGGACGACGGTCCGCACGCTCGGCTGGCCGGAGCGGACGCCGACGACGAGGGAGATGCCGTCGACGAGGCCGTCCTCGTCGCCGTCCTGGACGGGGACCGCCGGGCGTGAGCCCAGGACGTTGCCCCCGAGGTCCGCGTCGACGAGCATCACGTCGAATCTGCGGCCCTCCGCGGCGGCCCGCTCCAGGCAGCGCAGCGCGGCCGGACCGCTGCCGGCCGCGGACACGTCGACGTCCGGTTCGGCCGCCAGGGCGGCGGCGAGGGACTCGGCGAAGATGCGGTGATCGTCGACGACCAGAACTCGGATGCGAACCACTGATACCCCCACTGTTCGGGGGACGGCCCGGCGCGGATACGGCGCCCGGAGCGCTCCCCGGATTTTCACCTGGGACGGGTAACGCAGCGGCACGGCCGCCGCCGTGCTGGAACTGCTACCCCCGCCCCGGGCGCCGTACCCGACTGTCTCGCCCCCTGATCAGCACCGGCCCCCACCGATGCTGTTCACAGGGTAGGGCTGCCGGCCTGGAGCGGAAGGAGATTTGCAGAACTGGTCGGCCGACGCGTTTATGGTGAGCCGCATGTTTCGTATCGAGACAGAAGTCGACAAGGAGCGGCGGGATCTGCTTCGGGCTCGGCTGCGCGAGACGAACACGGCGGCGTCCCCGGTGCTGCGCGCCCTGCGCGGAACACCGGCGGAGCGCGATGTTCCGCTCCACGTGTGGGCGTTGGACGCGGCGGGGGAGGTGGCGGGCGGGCTGGTCGGGCACACCTGGACGACGTGGCTGCACGTCGCGTACCTGTGGGTGGACGACCGGCACCGCGGCGCGGGCCTCGGCACGCGGTTGCTGGCGCAGGCGGAGCGGACGGCCCACGAGGACCGCGGCTGCACGGCGTGCCGCCTGGAGACGTGGGACTTCCAGGCGCCGGAGTTCTACCGGAAGCAGGGCTACGAGGTGGTGTGCGTGATCCCCGACTACCCGCCGGGGATCACGGAGTACACGTTGACGAAGCGGCTCGACTGAGCCGGGGCGGGATCAGCTCAGGCGGCGTGCCCCGGCAGACGGTACCGCCGGGAACACCCGAGGTGCCGTGTAACCGGCGGCGGCGAACGCCTCCTCGATCGCCTTGGTGATCGTGTCCGTGTCCGACGCCTCGACCAGGACGATCGCCGAGCCGCCGAAGCCGCCGCCCGTCATCCGCGCCCCCAGCGCGCCCGCGGCGTTCGCCGTGTCCACCACCAGGTCCAGCTCGGGACAGGAGATCCGCAGGTCGTCGCGGAGGGAGACATGGCCCTCGGTCAGAACGGGACCGATCGCCCGGACCTCGCCCGCGTCCAGCAGCCGGATCACCTGGTCGACCCGGTGATCGTCCGAGACGACATGGCGCACATAGCGGCGCACCCGCTCGTCCGACAGGCGCGCGAGCGCGGCGTCGAGCTCCTCGTACGCCACGTCTCGCAGATGCGAGACTCCGAGCTGCCGTGCGCCCTCCTCGCAGCCCTCGCGCCGCTCGGCGTACGCCCCGTCGCCCAGCGCGTGCTTCACGCGGCTGTCGACGACCAGCAGCGTCAGGCCCTGGGACGCCAGGTCGAAGGGGATCTGCCGGATGGACAGGTCACGGCAGTCCAGGTGCAGCGCGTGGCCGTCCGTGGCGCACGCCGACGCCATCTGGTCCATGATCCCGCAGGGCACGCCCACGAAGTCGTTCTCGGCGCGCTGGGCGATCCTGGCCAGCTCGGGGCCGGTCAGGCCGAGCTCGTACAGGTCGTTGAGCGCGAGGGCGACGACCACCTCCAGCGCCGCCGAGGAGGACAGACCGGCGCCCGTCGGCACCGTCGAGGACAGGTGGACGTCCGCGCCGGTGATCGGGTGGCCCGCCTCACGCAGCACCCACACCACACCGGCCGGGTAGGCGGCCCAGCTGGTGTCGGTCAGCGGCTGGAGTTCGTCGACGTGCAGTTCGACGACCGGGCCCTCGATGTCCGCCGAGTGCAGCCGCAGCACCCCGTCGGTGCGCCGCGAGACCGCCGCGACCGCCGTGTGCGGCAGCGCGAGCGGCATCACGAAGCCCTCGTTGAAGTCCGTGTACTCGCCGATCAGGTTGACCCGGCCCGGTGCCGCCCAGACGCCCTCGGGAGCCGTCCCGTAGATCTCCCCGAAGCCCTCGCGTACGCCCACCTACTGCTCCCTTGCGTTGCTTGCGACGTGCCGTGCGAACTGCCACGCGTCCGCGACGATTCCCGCGAGGTCCGCGCGGGACGGGTTCCAGCCGAGCTTCTCGCGGGCCGTGGCCGCGGAGGCGACCAGGACCGCCGGGTCGCCGCCCCGGCGCGGGGCCACGACCTCGGGGATCGGGTGCCCGGTGACCTGGCGCACCGTGTCGATGACCTCGCGCACCGAGAAGCCGTTGCCGTTGCCGAGGTTGCAGATCAGGTGTTCGCCGGGGGTGGCGGCGTCCAGGGCGAGCAGGTGGGCCTCGGCGAGGTCGGCGACGTGGATGTAGTCGCGGATGCAGGTGCCGTCCGGCGTCGGGTAGTCGTCGCCGAAGATCGAGATCGCCTCTCGCCTGCCCTGCGCGACCTGGAGGACGAGCGGGATGAGGTGGGACTCGGGGTTGTGGCGCTCGCCGTAGGCGCCGTAGGCGCCGGCGACGTTGAAGTAGCGCAGGGAGACGGCGCCCAGGCCGTGCGCGGCCGCCTCGCCGGTGATCATGTGGTCGACGGCGAGCTTGGAGGCGCCGTATGGGGAGGTCGGCGCGGTCGGGTCGGTCTCGGTGATGGGGGTGCTGACCGGTTCGCCGTAGGTGGCGGCGGTGGAGGAGAAGACGAGCTTGCGCACGCCGGCCCCGCGCATGGCGCCGAGCAGGGCCATGGTGCCGCCGACGTTGTTGTCCCAGTACTTCTCCGGCTTCACCACCGACTCGCCGACCTGCGAGGACGCGGCGAAGTGCAGGACCGCGTCGAAGGAGGCGTCCAGCCACTTGGCGGCGTCGCGGATGTCTCCCTCGATGAAGGAAGCACCGGCCGGCACGCCCTCGCGGAAGCCGGTGGAGAGGTTGTCGAGGACGACGACCTCGTGGCCGGCCTCCAGCAGGTGCTGCGCGACCACGCTGCCCACATAGCCGGCGCCGCCGGTGACCAGGTACTTCCCACTCATGAACTCGCAACCTCTCGCAGTCGCCGGGCCGCGGCCTCCGGCGGCACGTCGTTGATGAACACGTTCATGCCGGACTCGGAACCCGCGAGGAACTTCAGCTTGCCGGAAGTGCGGCGAATGGTGAAAAGCTCGAGGTGGAGCGCGAAGTCGTCCCTGGTCACGCCGTCGAACTCGTCCAGTGTGCCGAACGGTGCCTGGTGCCAGGCGGCGATGTACGGCGTCGGAGGCTCACTCTCGCCGAAGATCCGGTCGAAGCGCTTCAAGAGTTCCAGGTAGACCTTGGGAAACTCTGTGCGTGCCGCCTCGTCGAGCCCGAGCAGGTCGGGGACGCGGCGGCGGGGGTAGAGGTGGACCTCGTAGGGCCAGTGCGCGGCGTACGGTACGAACGCCACCCAGTGCTCGCTCTGGAGGACGATCCGCTCGTCGGCGAGTTCGCGCTCCAGGACGGCGTCGAAGAGGTTCTCCCCGCCGGTCGCCTCCTTGTGGGCGGCCAGCGAACGGAGCATCAGGGCGGTGCGGGGGGTGGTGAAGGGGTACGCGTAGATCTGCCCGTGCGGGTGGCCGAGGGTCACGCCGATCTCCGCTCCGCGGTTCTCGAAGCAGAAGACCTGCTCGACGGCCGGCAGGTGGGACAGCTCGGCGGTGCGGTCGGTCCAGGCGTCCAGGACCAGGCCCGCCTGCTCCTCGGTCAGGTCGGCGAAGGAGGCGTTGTGGTCGGAGGTGAAGCAGACGACCTCGCAGCGGCCGGAGTCGCCGGCGAGCGAGGGGAAACGGTTCTCGAAGACGACGACGTCGTAGGACGAGTCGGGGATCTCGCTGAGCCTGCCGTCCTGGGAGGGGCACAGCGGGCACTCGTCGGCGGGCGGGTGGTAGGTGCGGCCCTGCCGGTGCGAGGCAATGGCGACCGAGTCGCCGAGCAGCACGTCCTGGCGGATTTCGGAGGTCGTGACGGTCCGCTCGAGCGGCCGGCGGTCGACCGCGTCCCGCACGACGTCGTCGCGCAGGTCGTAGTAGATGAGCTCACGACCGTCGGCCAGCCGGGTCGAGGTCTTCTTCACGTTCGACTCTCCATTCGAGCCACTCACCCTTCAAACATAACCCAACACACCAAAACACAAGTCACCACCTGCGTCAACGTCACAATCCAACAAAGACCATCATCAGGAGTGTTCAAATATCGAACGCGGGGGCGTACGGTTCCGCACTGATTGGTTCATGCAACGAAGCGAGCACTCAATGGATACCCCCACATATCTGGCAGCCGGGCTACGACTCCCCACAAACGGGCTCGACTACGCGATCCTCGGGATCTACTTCGCGGTCGTCCTCGGCATCGGCTTCGCGGCCCGCCGCTCGGTGAAGACCAGCCTCGACTTCTTCCTGTCCGGGCGCTCCCTGCCCGCCTGGATCACCGGTCTCGCGTTCATCTCCGCCAACCTGGCCGCCACCGAGATCCTCGGCATGGCCGCCAACAGCGCCCAGTACGGCGCCTACACCGTGCACTGGTACTGGGTCGGCGCCATCCCGGCCATGGTCTTCCTGGGCCTGGTGATGATGCCGTTCTACTACGGCTCCAAGGTCCGCTCGGTGCCCGAGTTCCTGCTGCTGCGCTTCGACAAGGGGGCGCATCTGCTCAGCTCGATCCTGTTCGCCTTCGCCGCGATCCTCATCGCGGGCGTCAACCTCTACGCCCTCGCGATCGTCGTGGAGGCGCTGCTGGGCTGGCCGCAGTGGGTGGCGATCGTGGTCGCCGGCTTCTTCGTGCTCGCGTACATCACCCTCGGCGGCCTGTCGTCGGCGATCTACAACGAGGTGCTGCAGTTCTTCGTGATCCTCGCGGCCCTCATCCCGATCACCGTGCTCGGCCTGAAGAAGGTCGGCGGCTGGGGCGGCCTGACCGACAAGCTCACCCAGACCCACGGCCACGACTTCGTCACCGCCTGGGGCGGCACCGGGATCGGCCACGCCAACCCGCTGGGTGCCAACTGGCTGACGATCGTCCTCGGCCTCGGCTTCGTGCTGTCCTTCGGCTACTGGACCACCAACTTCGCCGAGGTCCAGCGCGCCCTGTCCGCGAAGAACCTCTCCGCGGCCCAGCGCACCCCGCTCATCGCCGCGTTCCCGAAGATCTTCATCGTGTTCCTGGTGATGATCCCGGGCCTGGTGGCCGCCGTCCTGGTCCCGAAGATCGGCACGCCCGGCTCGTCCCTGCAGTACAACGACGCGATCCCGTACCTGATGCAGGAGCTGCTGCCCAACGGTGTCCTCGGCATCGCGGTGACCGGTCTGCTGGCGGCCTTCATGGCGGGCATGGCGGCCAACGTGTCGTCCTTCAACACGGTGTTCACCAACGACATCTGGGCGCGGTACATCGTCAAGGACCGCGAGGACGCGTACTACGTCCGCTTCGGCCGCCTCATCACGGCGATCGGCGTGCTGGCGTCGATCGGCACGGCGTTCCTGGCGTCGTCGTTCTCGAACATCATGAGCTACCTCCAGACGCTGTTCTCCTTCTTCAACGTGCCGATGTTCGTGGTGTTCATCGTCGGCATGTTCTGGAAGCGCGCGTCCGCGAAGTCCGGCTTCTGGGGCCTGCTCGCGGGCACGGTGACCGCGATGGTGAACTACTTCGTCATCTACAAGCACGGCATCATCGGCATCCCCACCGACCAGGGCGCCAACTTCGTCTCGGCGATCGCCGGTTTCGTGGCCGGCGCGGTCGTGATGGTCGCGGTCTCGCTGTTCACCAAGCCCAAGCCGGAGGACCAGCTCCAGGGCCTCGTCTACGGCACCCGCTCGCCCGGCATGGCCGAGCCGCCTTCCGCGGGCGACGACGCCTGGTACCGCAGGCCCGCCCTGCTCGGCTGGGGCGCGGTCGTCCTCGCCGCCGCCTGCTACATCCCGTTCTCGCTCTGACCGCGGAGGATTGACCGACCATGTCCGAGTACTCCGAACACGACGTCCAGCACCAAGTCACCGAGCTGGAAGGCAAGTCCGCCACCGCGGCACGCATCTTCGACCTCCGCCGCATCATCGGAGGCCTGTTCGTTCTCTACGGCGTCATCGTGATGATCGCGGGCTTCACGGCCTCCGACGCGGCGATCCGCAAGGCGGAGGGCGTCAACATCAACCTGTGGACGGGCCTCGGGATGCTGATCCTGGGCCTGCTGTTCCTGCTGTGGCTGAAGCTGAGGCCGATAGCTCCGCCGGCCGTTGACGCGGGGTCGGACGAGAAGCCGGAGTAGCGCGGCCACGCTTCGCCGAGCGCCGGGGAGCTGAGCGTCGCACGTCGGCTACGGGTGATCCGTGGCCGACGGCGCCCGCGCGGCGGAGCCGCATGTCGATACGGCCCCGCCCCCTGTCCGGGCACATCCTCGGGCTAATCGCTCCCGGGCTGGACGGGCCCCGCCCGGTCCAGCAGGCCCGTCCGGGCGGCCAGCGCGGCGGCCTCGAGGCGGGAGCCCACGCCCAGTTTCATCAGGACGCGTTGGACGTGGGTGCGAGCCGTGGACGGGGCGATGCCCATGCCCGCCGCGATCAGGCGGGTGTCCTCGCCGTCGGCCACCCGGACCAGGACCTCGACCTCCCTCGGGGTCAGCATCTGCAACAGGCGCTGGCCCTCGTCGTCCGGCTGCGCCGCCGGATTGAGCAGTTCGTTGAACGCGCCCTGCAACAACTGCGGCGCCACGGCCGCCTCGCCCGCCCGCGCCTTCATGATGGCCCGCTCGACGCCCTCGATGCGCTCGTCGTGCCGTACGTAGCCCGAGGCGCCGGCGGCGAACGCGGCCGCTATCCCGCGCGGGCTCGGCACCGGGCCGAGCACCAGCACCGCCACCTGCGGGCGCTCCCGCTTGATGCGCACCACCGGGTCGAAGGCGCCCGGCTCCGCGGGTGCCGCCGTGCCCAGCAGGCACACCTCGGGCGCCCTGCTGATCACCAGGTCCGCCGCCCCCGCGGCGGGCGCCGCAGCGGCGAGCACCCGGTGTCCCCTCAGCTTCAGAGCCGAGGCCAGCGCCTCGGCGAGCAATCGGTGGTCGTCGACCACCATGAGCCGCACTCCCATCGAGCAACCCCCCAGTCCCCCCCGTGGATGCCCACTATGGATGCCCACTGGCCCGCATGGACAGAAGTCCCCCGGCGCACCCCCTGTCCTTCATGCCCCCGGAAGCTACACGCTTGTTCGACATCGCGCTTCCCCTACCGGCCAGAAGTGCCCCGGATTACGGAAATCCCGCCCAATGGCGCCTGATGACGGGTACGTGAAAGGCCCCGCACCCGAACAGGAGCGAGGCCTTCGCCGTGCGCCGCGTACGCGCTACTTGGCGCCGAAGCCGAGCGCGGTGTACGACTTCTGATCGGCCGTGAACGGCTTGCCGACCAGGTCCTTGCCGAGGAACAGCCGGCCGTCGGTGTAGAGCAGCTCGGACGTCTTCGGCACCATGCTCATGATCGCGCCCAGCACCTCCCGGGAGGCCGGGGTCTCCAGCAGTCTCGTCTGCTTCAGAGATCCGCCGTCGACCGAGACCACCTGGGCGCCCTTGTTGTACGGGCCGCTCTTGTACGCCAGCACGTTCCCGCCGTCCATGCGGATCGGGAAGATGTCGTAGCCGTCGCCGGCGTCGATCCGGTCGCCGGTGGTCTTCCCGGTGGCCAGCGAGAACGAGATGATCTCGTTGGTGCGGGCGCCCTGTGCCGAGCCGTCGTGGTCGTTGGTCGGCACGTACAGCTTGTCGTTGCCCACCGTGATCGCCTGGCAGTCGTGCACCTTGCCGACGCCGCAGTGGTGCCCGTACTTGCCGTCCTCCAGCGCGATCTTCGTTCGCAGCCCGCCGGTGTCGTCCAGCGAGAAGACGTCCGTGGCGCCGGAGGCGGTGATGCCGCCCGAGTCGACACCGAACACCACCGGCTTGGTGGAGATCACCTTGGCGTTGTCGATGCCCTGGGGGAGCTTGTAGCTCCACCTGGCGCCACCCGTCCTCGGGTCGAGCAGCTGGACCTCGTACGACTCCTTGCCGAAGGGGCCGCACTTGCGCACCGCGACGAGCTGATCGCCGCCCGCGTAGCCGACGTCCGTGCAGGAGCCCCTCTGGTGCTGCCACAGCACCTTGCCGGTGGTCAGGTCGAAGGCGGCACCGCCGTAGAGGCCGGCGCCGGCGGCGACCGTCGTGCCGCTGATCGAGACCTCACCGAACGGGACCGGGGCACCACCGGTGCCGACCGATTTCGTCCACAGCTTCTTCCCGGTGGCGACCTCGAACGCCGTGACGTCGCTGCACGGCTTGCGGTCCCGCACGTCGGCCCGCTTGCCCGACTCCGAGACCACCGCGGCGATCCCCGAGGAGCTGATCTCGGGGGAGCCCGCGCAGGTCTGGCCGTTCAGCGGCAGCGTCCACTTGGTCGCGCCGGTGTCCGGGTCGTAGCCCACGATCTTGTTGATGCCGGCCTTGGCGTAGACGGAGTCGGTGAGCCAGGAGCCCGCGACGTTGTCGAGCTCCTGTCCGTCCGTGATCCGCGGCGCCGGGATCCGGAAGAGGACCTTGGCGCTGGGGTCGGCCGGCGCCTTCTCCTTGCCGGAACCGGAACTTGCACCGGAGCCGGTGCCGCTGCCCTGGCCGCCCTGGCCGCTGTCGGCACCGGACGCGGAGCCGCCGCCCGTGTCGCTGCCGGAGGAGCTGTTCGCGTACCAGGCCCCGACGCCGACGATCAGCGCGATGGCCGCGACCGCCGCGACGACGATCCACAGCGTGGCGCTCGGCCCCTTGCGGCCGCCGCCCGGGGTCCCGTGCGGAGGTACGGGGATCATCGGCGGCTGCTGATAGCCGTAGCCGGGGTGCTGGTTCGGGTAGCCGTACCCGGGCTGCTGGGCATACCCGTATCCCGGTTGCGGCGGGGCCGGTGGCTGCGGGTAGCCGTAGCCGGGTCCCTGGGCGGGCGGCGGGGGTGCCTGGGGCGGCGGCTGGGGTGCGCCGAAGCCGCCCGGCGGCGGGGACTGCGGGGCGCCGAAACCACCGCCCGGGGCCGGGTTCTGCGGGGCGCCGAAACCACCGCCCGGCGGCGGCTGGTGGGGCGGCGGGGGCGGCTGGTGGGGAGGGGGCGGCGGCTGGCTCATGGCGTGAGGACCTCGAATGACACAGGAACAGTGGGCGGGGACGGGCGGGTCGGCGGACCGCTCACTTGCCGTAGGCCAGCATCAGCTTCTCCTTGGACCGGGTACCGCCGGTCAGCCGGGTGGTGGAGAGGTAGAGGCGCCCGTCCACGTAGTCGATCGCCTTGGAGAAGAAGCCGCTCTCGACCTGCGCGGCGCCCGCCGGGTTCTGGAGCAGCTTCGCCGCGGTGTGGCTGCCGCCTGCCGTCGCGATGGAGACGACCTGGCCGCCCGTGTCGTACGACGGCTCGACATACGCGATCAGATGGGTGCCGTCCATCTTGAGCGGGAGCATCGACTCGTCCGCCGGGGACTTCACCCGCCACTTCTCCTTGCCGGTGTCCAGGCTGATCGCGACGATCTCGTTCGGGCCGCTCTTCGCGTCGGTCGGCAGGTACAGGGTGCTCGCGTCCGCCACGGCGCCCGTGCAGCCCTGCAGGTCACGATTGAGGATGGCCCAGCCGCACTGCGGAGCGAAGGACTCGTTGACGTCGAGCTGGGAGCGCAGGCTGCCGTCGCTCTTCAGGGTGGAGACGTTCCACCGCGTCTTGTCCTCGTTGGTGAGGTAGAGGACGACCGGGTCGACGGAGTAGATGCGGGCGAGCGTCCAGCCCTTGGGGATCTTCTTGGTCCACTTCGCCCTGCCGGTCGTGGGGTCGAGCTCCTGCACCTCGTCGTGCGGGTCGGAACCGCCGGCGCCGCAGGAGGCGACCGAGAGGAGCTTGGCGCCGCCCGCGAACGCGGTCGGGAAGCAGGCCGCGCCGTACCGCTGCTTCTCCCACAACTTCTTGCCGGTGGCCACGTCGTACGCCAGGCCGGACTGCGCGCGGGCGACCAGCAGGGTCCTGCCCGTGACGGTCAGGTCGACGGCGAGCGCGCTGTCGAACAGGGCACCGTCGGCAATCTGCGCGCTCCAGCCCTTCTTTCCGGTGTCGAGGTCGATCTCCTGGATGTGGTTGCACTTGGCGCTGTCGCTCACGCCGCTCATGTAGGCGACCACGACCTTGTCGTCGGCCGTCTTCTGCGGAGTGACCGCGCAGATCTTCTGCGGGAAGGAGATCGGGTTCCAGGCGGGGCTGCCGCCCGCGACGTCGTAGGCGAAGACCTGCTTGTACGCGGCCTTCACCGCCGTCCTGCCGGTGATCCACATGCCGGGGGCGTCGGCGCCGTGACCGGGCGCGTCGGGCGCCTGCTGGTACCAGAGGACCCTGTCCTCGCCCGACCTGCGGCCCTGGTTGAGGTTCTCCGGGTCCGCACCGCCGCTGCCACCGCCCGCGTCGGCCGGGGCGGAGGCGGTGGAGGACGGCCCTGAGCTCTGGTTCTTGCCGGCGGTGGGCTCGTTCTCCCCGCCGCCGCTGACCGCGTACACGGTGCCGCCTATGAGGACCAGCACGGCGACGGCGGCGCCCACGACCAGCGCGGGCTTGCCCTTGAAGGGGTTGCTGGAGCCGCCGCCGGGGGGCGGGAGGGGCGCGCCGGGGAACTGGTGCGGCTGCTGCGGGTAGCCGTAGCCGGGGTGGGGAGCGGCGTAGGGGCCGGACTGCTGGGCGTACGGACCGGGCTGACCGCCGTACGGACCGGGCTGACCGCCGTACGGACCCGGACCGCCGTACGGGCCCGGACCACCGTACGGGCCCGGCTGCGGATAAGCGCCTGGCTGCTGATACGGGCCGGAAGGCGGCGGCTGCGGCGGCTGTGGCTGTGGCTGTGGCTGTGGCTGCGGGTGGCCGTACCCCGGCTGGGGTGGGGTCGCGGGGGGCTGGACGGGCGGCGGCGGGGTCGCCTGCCGGGGGTCCTGCGGGGCACCGGAACCGACCTGCGGCGGCGGATTCTGCGGTATCCCGGAACTGCCCCCATGAGGCGGCCGGCCGGGCGGCTGAGTCATCAGCGCTTTCCCCCTCAAAACTGATGCGTCCCCACGCCCGTGGTGCTCGTTTCCGCCACGCCGGTGGTACTCAGGCTGTTCTCAGACGGACCTTTCTATCACTGGGACGTCCTCGAACACGGGGCCGGTCCTGCCCCTGTTCCCAAGGGAGGACCGGCCCGTGATGCCCTCGTTACGCGCCTTCCCGCGCCACTCGCGGCGCGCGCACCGTGCCCGCCAACACCTAGGCGTCCTCAGCGAGTTCGAGCCAGCGCAGCTCCAGCTCCTCGCGCTGACCGGCCAACTCCCGGAGCTCCGCGTCCAGTCCTGCGACCTTCTCGAAGTCCGTGGCGTTCTCGGCGATTTGCTCGTGGAGCCTGGACTCCCGCTCGGAGATCTTGTCCAACTGCCGCTCGATTCGCTGGAGTTCCTTCTTCGCGGCCCGGGCGTCGGCGGCGGATGCGGCGGGCCTGGCCACGGCGGGTGCCGGTGCCGCGGCCGCCGCTGCCGCCTCCTCCATGCGGTGGCGCCGCTCCAGGTACTCGTCGATACCGCGGGGCAGCATCCGCAGCGTGGCGTCGCCGAGGAGGGCGTAGACCTTGTCGGTGGTGCGCTCGACGAAGAAGCGGTCGTGGGAGATCACGACCATCGAGCCGGGCCAGCCGTCGAGGACGTCCTCGAGCTGGGTGAGGGTCTCGATGTCGAGGTCGTTGGTGGGCTCGTCGAGGAAGAGGACGTTGGGCTCGTCCATGAGGAGGCGCAGCAGCTGCAGCCGCCGCCGCTCGCCGCCGGACAGGTCGCCGACCGGCGTCCACTGCTTCTCCTTGTTGAAGCCGAACGTCTCGCACAGCTGCCCGGCGGTCATCTCGCGCCCCTTGCCGAGGTCGACGCGCTCGCGGACCCGCTGCACGGCCTCGAGGACCCGCCAGGTGGGGTCGAGTTCGGCGACCTCCTGGGAGAGGTAGGCGAGTTTGACGGTCCTGCCGACGGCGATCCGGCCGCCCGCGGGCTGCTGCTCGCCCTCGCTGCGGGCGGCGTCGGCCATGGCGCGCAGCAGGGAGGTCTTGCCGGCGCCGTTGACCCCGACGAGGCCGATGCGGTCACCGGGGCCGAGCTGCCAGGTGACGTGCTTGAGCAGCACCTTCGGGCCGGCCTGGACGGTGACGTCCTCCAGGTCGAAGACGGTCTTGCCGAGCCGTGAGGAGGCGAACTTCATCAGCTCGCTGCTGTCGCGGGGCGGCGGCACGTCCTTGATCAGCTCGTTGGCGGCCTCGACGCGGAAGCGGGGCTTGGAGGTGCGGGCGGGGGCGCCGCGCCGCAGCCAGGCGAGTTCCTTGCGGACCAGGTTCTGCCGCTTGGTCTCCTCGGAGGCGGCGATGCGCTCCCGCTCGGCGCGGGCGAAGACGTAGTCGGAGTAGCCGCCCTCGTACTCGAAGACCTCGCCGCGCTGCACGTCCCACATGCGGGTGCACACCTGGTCGAGGAACCAGCGGTCGTGGGTGACGCACACCAGCGCGGAGCGGCGCTCGCGCAGGTGCTGGGCGAGCCAGGCGATGCCCTCGACGTCGAGGTGGTTGGTGGGCTCGTCGAGAACGATCAGGTCCTGCTCGGCGATCAGCAGCTTGGCGAGCGCGATACGGCGCCGCTCGCCGCCGGAGAGGGGACCGATGACGGTGTCGAGGCCCTGGGGGAACCCGGGCAGGTCGAGCCCCCCGAACAGGCCGGTGAGCACGTCGCGGATCTTGGCGTTGCCCGCCCACTCGTGGTCGGCCATGTCCCGGATGACCTCGTGGCGGACGGTGGCGGCCGGGTCGAGGGAGTCGTGCTGGGTGAGCACGCCGAGGCGCAGTCCGCCGGAGTGGGTGACACGGCCGGTGTCGGCCTCCTCCAGCTTGGCGAGCATCCGGATCAGGGTGGTCTTGCCGTCGCCGTTGCGCCCGACGACCCCGATCCGGTCCCCTTCGGACACGCCGAGCGAGACGCCGTCGAGGAGGGCACGGGTGCCGTACACCTTGCTGACGTTCTCGACATTGACCAGGTTGACGGCCATTTCACTCCTGACGCGGGGATCGATCAGCCTTCAAGCGTAGGGCCTCCGGGGGAGGGGGCGGGGCGCGTGGGGGTCGTCACTCTTCGTGGTGACGTGGTCGGTGATCGACGGCTACGGTGGGAAGGCAGGCCGCAGGATCCCGTCCATGGGAGGAACCATGACTGCCGAGCCGATCTCCGAGGCCGCCGTGCCCGACGCCGAGCCGACCTCGCGGTGGCCGGTGCCTCCGGCGGACGGCTGGACTGTGGACGACCTGTTCACCCTGCCCGACCTCCCGCCGCACACCGAGTTGATCGACGGGAGCCTGGTCTTCGTGAGTCCGCAGCGGGATTTCCACAGCATTGTCATCGACCTGCTGGTGGGTGGCCTCCGCCGTACAGTACCTCCGAGGTTCAAGGTCCGCCGCGAGATGACCGTGGTCATCGACCGCAAGAACGGGCCCGAGCCGGACATCTCCGTGCTCCATGGGGAGGCGGTCACCGGCCGCAGCCAGACGTTGTTCCGGGCCGCCGACGTCGTCCTCGCCGTGGAGGTGGTCTCGCCGGATTCGGAGTCCCGCGACCGTGACACCAAGCCCCGCAAGTACGCCGCCGCGGGGATCGACCACTTCTGGCTGGTGGAGATGGTGGGAGAGGAGGAGCGGCCGGTCGTCTACGTGTATGAGCGCGATCCGGTGACCAAGAGCTACACGGTCACCGGCATCCACCACGACCGGCTGAAGGTCTCCGTCCCGTTCGAGATCGACATCGACCTGTCGGAGATCGACTCCCTCTGAGGCGTCCGCCCGTCAGAGAACCGTCGCCCCCGCCACCGGCCCCGCCGCCACCCGCACCGCTCTGCATGTCCCCGACGCCCGCAGGGCCTCGGCCACCTTCTCCGCCGCCTCGGCATCCCGCGCGAGGAACGCCGTGGTAGGCCCGGAGCCGGAGACCAGTTCGGCCAGCGCGCCGGCCTCCCGCCCCGCCTCCAGCGTCTGAGCCAGTTCCGGGAACAGGGACAGCGCCGCCGGCTGAAGGTCGTTGGAGACTGCGGCGGCCAGCGCGTCCGCGTCGCCCTCG
Organism: Streptomyces cynarae; assembly: GCF_025642135.1. Lineage (NCBI taxonomy): Bacteria > Bacillati > Actinomycetota > Actinomycetes > Kitasatosporales > Streptomycetaceae > Streptomyces > Streptomyces cynarae. The sequence goes on from NZ_CP106793.1 coordinate 3,785,316, forward strand.
GCCAGCGCCTCCAGCAGCTCCGCTGAAGCCACCGGCTCCGGAACCTCCCGCCCCTGTGCCATTCGGTCGAACTCCCGGAAGACCGCCGGGGTGGACAGGCCCCCCTCGGCCATCGCGAACACCCAGTGGAACGTGCCCCCGACCTCCAGCGCCGTCAGCTTCTCGCCCCGCCCGATGCCCAGCGCCGCCCCGCCCACCAGGCTGAACGGCACATCGCTGCCCAGCTCGGCGCAGATCTCCAGCAGTTCCTCGCGCGAGGCTCCCGTGCCCCACAGCGCGTCGCACGCCAGCAGTGCGCCCGCCCCGTCCGCGCTGCCGCCCGCCATGCCCCCGGCGACCGGGATGTCCTTGGCGATGTGGATGTGCACGGCCGGATCAAGGCCGCGGCGTTGCGCGAGCGTCAGCGCCGCCCGCGCCGCCAGGTTCGTACGGTCGAGCGGCACCTGCGCGGCGTACGGTCCCGAGCAGGCGACGCGCAGCTCGTCGGCCGGGGTCACCGTGATCTCGTCGTACAGGCCGACGGCCAGGAAGACGTTCGCCAGGTCGTGGAAGCCGTCGGGGCGGGCACCGCCCACCGCGAGCTGCACGTTCACCTTGGCCGGGACGCGAACCCTGACACTCACTTACTCGGACTCCCTGTGCTCGGCGATACGCGCGAACTCCTCCACCGTCAGCGACTCGCCCCTCGCCTGCGGTGAGATGCCGGCGGCCACGAGCGCCGTCTCCGCCGCCGCGGCCGACCCCGCCCATCCGGCGAGCGCGGCCCGCAGCGTCTTGCGCCGCTGGGCGAACGCCGCGTCCACGACCGCGAACACCTCGCCCTTCGACGCGGAGGTCTTGATCGGCTCGGCGCGCCGCACCAGCGAGACCAGCCCGCTGTCGACGTTGGGCGCGGGCCAGAAGACGTTGCGCCCGATGGCCCCGGCGCGCTTGACCTCCGCGTACCAGTTGGCCTTCACGGACGGCACCCCGTACACCTTCGACCCGGGCGCGGCGGCGAGCCGGTCGGCGACCTCGGACTGCACCATCACCAGCGTCCGCTCGATGCTCGGGAAGGTGTCGAGCATGTGGAGCAGGACGGGGACGGCGACGTTGTAGGGCAGGTTCGCGACCAGCGCGGTGGGCGCGGGGCCCGGCAGCTCCCGGACGTGCAGCGCGTCGGAGTGCACCAGCGCGAACCGCTCGGCGCGCTCCGGCATGCGCGCCGCGATGGTGGCGGGCAGCGCCCCCGCCAGCACGTCGTCGATCTCGACGGCGGTGACGCGCTCCGCGACCTCGAGGAGCGCCAGCGTCAGCGAGCCGAGCCCTGGTCCCACCTCCACGACGACGTCGTCGGGCCGCACGTCGGCGGTGCGGACGATGCGCCGCACGGTGTTGGCGTCGATGACGAAGTTCTGGCCGCGCTGTTTGGTGGGGCGTACGCCGAGGGCCGCCGCCAGCTCACGGACGTCGGCGGGGCCCAACAGGGCGTCGGGGGTGGGGCTGCTCACGGGGCAAGCCTACGGGGCGGTGCCCGGGCCCTGAGCCGGTGGCACCGTCACCGGTACAGCCGCGACCCGCAGTGCGGCCACGGGCTGGTCCCCTGGCGCGTGAACAGCTTCTTCGCCCGGTACGTCTGCTCCTCCGCGGGTGCGTCCTGCGGCCGGCCCGAGCCGCCGAGGCTGCGCCAGGTGCGCCGGTCGAACTGGTAGAGGCCGCCGTACGTGCCCGACGGGTCCACCGCGTGCGCACGGCCGCCGGACTCGCAGGCCGCGAGCCCCTTCCAGTTCAGGTGCTCCGCCCCCTCCACCAGGTCCGGGCGCGGCTTGGTGCCGATCCGGACGAGCTGGGTCTGTGGCTGCCGCACCACCTCGTCGCTGATCCGCCGCGGTCTCTCCTTCACGCCGTTGACGGTGCGCAGGGCGTACGTGACCCGGCGCGCGCCCGCCTGCCCGGGCCGCGCGACCACCTCCGTGCCCTTGAGCAGGTTCGGGTCCTTGGTGCGCCGTACGTCGAACGCGATCGGTTCCTCGCGGACCTCCTGGGAGCCCATCACCCGCAGCACGGTCACCGTCTGCCCGTCGCGCGGGAGGCTGTCCGGTGCCACGGACGTCGCGTCCTGCCGGTAGAGCACGACCCCGGCCTGGGCGACGGCCTCGCGGACGGTCGCCGCGTTGGTCCGGATGGTGCGGGCCTGACCGTCCGCGAGGACCGTCACGGTGCGCTCGGTGCGGACGTCCAGCTCGAGCCCGACCCGGCCGATCCTCTGGGAGCGCGAGGTCGATACGTAGGCGCCCTCCGCGCGCACCCCGAGCTGCTGGAGCGCGGCATCCACCGTGGGCGCCGTCGTCCACACCTCGCGCTGGATGCCGTCGATGGTGAGCCGCACGGGGCGGCCGTAGCGCACCGCGACCTCCTCGCCGCTCATGAGCGGTGTCCCGGGCGCTGGGGCGACGAGGTCGTGATCGCCGACCTTCACGCCCTGCTGGGCGAGCAGCTCGCCGACGTCGGAGGCGAAGGTGTGCAGCGTGCGGGTGCGGCCGTCCACGGTCAGCTCGACGGCCTTGTCGTTGGCGACGAACGCGGTGGTGCCGCCGGCGAGGAACGCGACGACGAGCGCCTGCGGGATCAGACGGCGCATGGAGTCGGGGCGTGCGCCGCCCTTTCTGCCGCGCGCCGCGTGCCGGGCCTGGGCGCGCCCCGAGGGGCGCGGGGCGGCCTCCGGCTGCCTGCGGGGCGGGTGGACCGTTGTCTCCGTGACCCTCGCGGCCGCGCGGGCACGCGCCTCGTACGCGGGCCGGTACGTGTCCGGGTGGGCGCGACCGGGGGCCTCACGGTCCTGATACGCCCCGTACGGCGAGTACTGCCGGTTGCTCACGACGACACGCTCCAGAGAGGTTCCGACACGGCGACCAGAACCTAGCGGCTGGTCGTCACTCTCCAAAGCAACGTCGTTACTCGGTGTCGCGACACGGGCCCCCGGTGGACACCCCGGCCGGGCGGGTCGGTCAGTACGCGAACGCGCGGGCCGTGTTGCGCGCGACGGCCGCCGCCAGCGCGTCCTCCTCGACGCCCTTCACCGCGGCCATGGCGCGGACCGTGACCGGAATGAGATAGGGCGCGTTCGGCCGTCCGCGGTACGGCGCGGGCGTCAGGAACGGCGCGTCGGTCTCCACCAGGACGAGGTCGAGGGGCGCCACGGCGAGGGCGTCACGCAGCGGCTGGGCGTTCTTGAAGGTCACGTTGCCGGCGAACGACATGAAGTACCCGTTCCGCGCACACACCTCGGCCATCTCGGCGTCACCCGAGTAGCAGTGGAAGACGGTCCGCTCCGGCGCGCCCTGCTCCTTGAGGATGCGCAGCACGTCGGCGTGGGCCTCGCGGTCGTGGATCACCAGCGCCTTGCCGTGCCGCTTGGCGATCTCGATGTGGGCACGGAAGGAGCGCTCCTGGGCGGCCTTGCCCTCGGGCCCGGTGCGGAAGTAGTCCAGCCCGGTCTCGCCCACGCCCTTGACCTGCGGCAGGGCGGCGAGACGGTCGATCTCGGCGAGCGCCTCGTCCAGCGCCGCGTCCCCGCCCGGCTCCCGCGCGCCTTGCCGGGACCGCCCTCCCCCAGCCCCATGGGGCTGGGAGGTGCCCCCAGGATCGCCGTGCACGATGCGCGGGGCCTCGTTCGGGTGCAGGGCCACCGCCGCGTGCACGGAGTCGTGGGCCGCGGCCGTCTCGGCGGCCCAGCGCGAGCCCCGCACATCGCAGCCGACCTGCACGACCGTCGTCACACCGACCGACGCGGCCTTGGCGAGGCCCTCCTCCACCGTGCCGGACTGCATGTCGAGGTGGGTGTGCGAGTCGGCGACGGGCACGCCGAGGGGCGCGGGAAGCGGCGGCGGCGCGTTCTTTGCGGACTGGTCGGACGCTCGGGAAGGCATGCCCCGATCCTACGAAAGGGGCATGCTGCGCCCGTGGCCTGCCTCACGGCAGGACCGTCAGCCCGCCCTGCGGTGGTTCTGGAACGGGTGGAGCAGGTCCGACAGGTGCCAGTGGTGGTGGCCGTCGGTGCCCTCCGGCTGCGTGCGCGGCGCCTCACGGTCCTCGCCGTCGGCCTCCCGGGCCGGGGCATGGTGCCGGTGCAGGGAGTTCTGCACGGAGGACACCTGGCCCGGGCGCATGATGCGCACCACGTGGCTGTCGCAGTTGTGGCAGGACGGGCGGCTCAGCGGCGAGGGGACGACGCGGCCGTTCGCCACGTACATCACGAACTCGTTGCCGTCCGCGTCGAGGTGGTGCTCTATCTCGTACGACTGTTCCCAACCGTGCCCGCAGCGCATGCACGCGAAGGAATAGGACTCGTGGACGACGGCGGTCGCCGCGCTGCGGTCGGGCTGCCCTGTGACCTGGCCGGCCGCTGTGGCCTGGCCGGTCCGCCCTGATATCTCACTCATTCCAGCTCCTCTTGTCCGCTGGACAAGCGCCTCCGCGGTGCGGGCTTCCCCCCGGAACCCCGCGCGGCCCCACGGTGGCGAGGGACGGGTGCGTCCCTGTCCCCCAGTGGACGCCTTCACGAGCGGGAACGGGAGCGGACCTGTCGAGTGTTGGGGGCGATTTGGACTTCGCTTGCCAAACTCACCCGATCGCCCCACTCCGGCTTTGCCTTCGGCGACAGCCCTTTGCCGCCCTATGGGGCGCACGCTCAGGAGAGATGCGCCCTGCTCAGAGCGGGTATGAGCCCCCTCACAGGGGTATCCGGCGATCATGAATCCGGCGATCACGACGGCCCGCGTCGCCAGGACGCCGCACCGAGGGGGCGGGACCGCCCGCCGGCCGGGAGCGGGAGCGCCGGGGCTCAGCCCGCCGCGTTCGCGTTCTTCGCCGCCACCACCGCGTCGAAGACCTCCCGCTTGGGCAGGCCCGCCTCCGCCGCGACCGCCGCGATGGCCTCCTTGCGGCGCTCCCCGGCCTCCTCCCGGACGCGCACCCGGCGCACCAGCTCGGCCGCGTCCAGCTCCTCGGGGCCCTTCTCGCCGGCGCCCTCCACCACGACCGTGATCTCGCCCCGTACGCCCTCGGTGGCCCACGCCGCCAGCTCCTCCAGCGAGCCGCGCCTGACCTCCTCGTACGTCTTGGTCAGCTCACGGCACACCGCGGCCCGCCGGTCGCCCCCGAACACCTCCGCCATCGCGGCGAGCGTGTCGTCGAGCCGGTGCGGGGCCTCGAAGTACACCAGGGTGCGCCGCTCCCCGGCGACCTCGCGCAGCCTTGACAGCCGCTCCCCCGCCTTGCGCGGCAGGAACCCCTCGAAGCAGAACCGGTCCACCGGCAGCCCGGACAGCGCCAGTGCGGTGAGCACGGCGGACGGCCCCGGCACGGCGGTCACCCGGATGTCCTTCTCCACGGCGGCGGCCACCAGCCGGTACCCGGGGTCCGACACGGACGGCATCCCCGCGTCGGTGACGAGCAGCACCCGCGCCCCGCCTGCCAGAGCCTCGACCAGCTCCGGTGTCCGGGCGGACTCGTTGCCCTCGAAGTACGACACGACACGCCCCGTCGGCTGGACGTCCAGCGCCTGGGTGAGCCGGCGCAGCCGGCGCGTGTCCTCGGCGGCGATCACATCGGCGGTGGCCAGCTCCTCGGCGAGCCGCGGCGGCGCGTCCGCGATGTCCCCGATGGGGGTTCCGGCGAGGACCAGGGTTCCGGTCGTAGTCCCAGGTGCAACTGTCACGTTTCCATCCTCGCAGGCGCCGTACGCGGGACTCACACAGACGTGTTCCCTACGATGGCGCGGTGACCAGTACCGCGTCCTCCACGGACACCTGGCAGGGCCAGGCCGCCGAAGAGCCGCCGCCGTCGTGGCAGCAGCGGCTGCGCCGTTTCGGTTACGCGGCGCGCCCGAGAAGCGACGTCCGCGACCGGCTCGTGCCGCCGTACAACCGGCCCAGCCCGCGCATCTGGACGGCGATCGGCCTGCGGCCGGACGTCGCCGAGCGGATCACGCGCTGGTCGGCGTGGGGCGGCCCGCTGCTCGTGACACTGCTCGCGGGGCTGATGCGGTTCTGGAACCTGGGCAGCCCCAGGGCGGTGATATTCGACGAGACGTACTACGCGAAGGACGCGTGGGCGCTCGTCCACAACGGGTACGAGGCGAACTGGGCCAAGGACGCCAACGACCTCATCCTTCAGCACAACGGCCATGTGCCGGTCCCGACGGACGCCGCGTACGTCGTGCATCCGCCCGTCGGCAAGTACGTCATCGGCCTGGGCGAGCTGATCTTCGGCTTCGACCCGTTCGGCTGGCGCTTCATGACGGCCCTGCTCGGCACGCTGGCGGTGCTGCTGCTGTGCCGTATCGGCCGCCGCCTGTTCCGGTCCACCTTCCTGGGCTGCCTGGCGGGCGGGCTGCTGGCGGTGGACGGGCTGCAGTTCGTGATGAGCCGCACCTCGCTGCTCGACGGAGTGCTGGAGTTCTTCGTGCTCGCGGCCTTCGGCTGCCTGCTCGTCGACCGGGACAGAGCGCGCGCCAAGCTGGCGGCGGCCCTCCCCGTGGACGCGGACGGCCGGGTGCGCCCGGACGCGCACACCGCCGAGACCACCCGCCTCGGGTGGCGTCCGTGGCGCTGGCTGGCGGGCCTGATGCTCGGCCTCGCGATCGGCACGAAGTGGAACGGCCTGTACTTCCTGGCCGCTTTCTGTGTGATGGCCCTGCTGTGGGACGTGGGCGCGCGCCGGGTCGCGGGCGCCCGCCGCCCTTACGTCACGGTCCTCAAGCGGGACACGGGCCTGACCTTCCTGGCGACGGTCCCGGTCGCGCTCGCGGTGTACCTCGCCTCCTGGACCGGCTGGATCATGTCCCCGGCCAACGGCTCCGGCGGCTACTTCCGCAACTGGGCGGCCACCGACGGCAAGGGCGGCGACTGGACCTTCCTGCCCGACTGGCTGCGCAGCCTGTGGCACTACGAGCACGAGGTCTACCTGTTCCACGTCGGTCTGACGTCGCCCCACACGTACCAGTCGAACCCGTGGAGCTGGATCGTGGTGGGCCGCCCGGTCTCGTACTTCTACGAGTCCCCGAACCCGGGTGAGGCGGGCTGCCCCACGGACGCGGGCGAGAAGTGCGCCCGCGAGGTCCTCGCACTCGGCACCCCGCTGCTGTGGTGGGCGGCCTGTTTCGCACTCGTCTACGTGCTGTGGCGCTGGGCGTTCCGCCGCGACTGGCGGGCGGGCGCCATCGCGTGCGGTGTCGCGGCCGGCTACCTGCCCTGGTTCCTGTACCAGGAGCGCACGATCTTCTACTTCTACGCGGTCGTCTTCGTGCCGTTCCTGTGCCTTGCGGTCGCGATGATGATCGGCGCCCTCCTCGGCCCACCCGGCGCGGACGAACGCCGCCGGATCGCGGGAGCGGCGGGCGCGGGCGTCCTGGTCCTGCTGATCGCGTGGAACTTCATCTACTTCTGGCCCATCTACACGGGCACCGCGATCCCGATCGACTCCTGGCGGGCGCGGATGTGGCTGGACACCTGGGTCTAGCTGGGCGGACACATCACGAGGGCGCGGCGGCCAGCCGCGCCCTCGTGGTCGTTGTTGGTCGTTAGTGGCTGCTGCTGGCCCCCCTCGGACGGCCCGGAGACGGCCCGGCTCGGAACAACCAACAGACCCACAGAGGCCCAGAGGCCCCCCGGGATGCCGCGCCCCGCGGCAGCGGGGAGCAGCTCTTTTACCAAGTTGACTGCTTGGCTGCTGCACCTTCTCTAACGTAGGTACCCGGTACGGCGCGCAACGCATGGGGAGGGCGACTTGCAACCGTTGTCACGCGAGGAACTTCTGACGGCGCACTCAAGTGATGAGGAACGACAGAAGATCCTCCGCCTAGTTACCCTGAGCGACATCTTGGGCTACTGCATTATTGCGCGAGACTACAAGCCCCCCACATTTTTGAATGACCAGATCAAGCTTACTCCATATGGAATGGAGAAGGTTCAAAACTTCGCTCGCAAGAGAATCCCCATTCCAGAAGCACGAGCGATTTGTTTCCTGGAATTTTCCTGGGTCGATCTACTTGTAGACCCGATGGCAACTGACGTTAGGAACGTCCAGAAAGCTATCAGCAAGCAGATCAAGGACAGATCGATCATTTTCCCGTTCATCTTCGGGCGCGAGCTGTATGACAAAGCATACGAAAAGATCGACTCGGACGATCGAACGCTGGACCTTGCGGACACTCTCGAATTTCTCGACGGCACACCCCAAGGCGTATTCCAACTGCATGAATACGTAACCGGTCCCTTTGGCCTACTCAACAGCAAGCAACTGCGGTTCTATCAGCCCCAACGGGAGGCTAATCTGCTGCATTGCAGCGACACCAACTGCCACAGGATCCACAAAGTGCAATTTTCGACGGCCTCAGAAGCCCCTGTCAATAAGCACCGCGTCGAAGCAGTGCGCGTCCTCCAACGAGATAGCGAGATTCCGAGCGCGTGGGCCTCCTTTATTGCAGAGGTTTTTAAGGAAACCGTGCACCCAGCCCGTGACAACGTGAGCGAAACCCTCATTCCACTGTTGGGCGATTGTCTCACGAACGCGGAGATTAGCGCCCTCACAGCTTGGCTGCTCGACAACACTCAGGGGGCTCTTCGGGAAATCTGCTCAGAGCTCAACATCCACGGCAGTGCGAACAACATTGTGGACGGGATGGACCGCGCGCAGTTGATGCAACTGTGCCTGACGATGAGCGACCGTGACATTATCCAAGGAATTGACACTCTGGTTCACGAGGGCGTCATTAGCGTGCCTCCCACAGAAGTGCGCGTACCTCCCATTAACGGCGATTCCAGCTTCGGCACATTCCAGATGTCCGCGGAGCTAGGGAGCCATGGCGTGAGAATCGTGTCCGACAGGTTGAATCTAGCTCCGCTGCGCCTCCGTGACCTGATTGAGAAGATGTACAGGCTAACGGACGTCGGGGACCGCGAAGAGTTGGAGTGGCAACTCCGAACGGCCACTGGGGAAACCTTGGAGGCGCGGCTTGAGAACTACCTTCGGGAACAGGAACCGCGCGCCGTCGTAAAGAGCCTCGTGCTTGCCCGTAAAAGCAATGCAGTAGCGGCCTGCGAGCTTCTGGGGCTGCGAGAAGGAGCAGTGGAGAGTGAAGATTTCATCTCACTCGTCCTCTGGAAGCTCGGCTTCACGTCCTCATCGAGCGGCGATCCTCATGCCGACTTTTGGCGGCACCATGAAGACATGGAACGAATGGCACGGTTGGGACCCGGGGGCCCCATGTCGCCCTCTGTCGAGGAGTTCCGTAGCGCCGCCGTGAACTACTTCGTAGCCCTAGAGAACGCCCTCGATGACGCCATATCTTTCGTGATCTGGGCGCTCATCCACGACCATGTTACCGACCGCCGGCCGTTCGTATTCGAACCGGAACGCCAGCGCGCCGAGTCTTACCGGTGGCTCCAAAGCTCTGTCACCAGGAAGGGTGATACTGAACTCACCTACGGCGACAAAAACTCGCTGTATGCCCTGTGTCGCGGATTTCAATGCATCGGCTCCGAGCTTCAGGTAATTGCAGCGGATAGAGACGCCTATCAGCGGGCTTCCTCGGATTTCCCCGACTGGGTGAGTCAGCAGTCTCTTCAGCGCTTCCCCTTCTCCCACGTCATCCCCTTCCTGGACCTGACGGACGATTCTCGTGAAGCGATCATAAAGAACCTCCAAGAGATCAGCCGGATGCTCGTCTCAGAAAAGGTCTACGATGCAAGAAACAACTGGCTTCACGGAGGCAGAAAAGATCTCGACTTCGCAAACGTCAGGTCGGCTCTCCTGGCAGTGCGAGGAGCGATGCAACTGTTGGAGGACTGTGGCTTCGTCCGTATCACCTTCGCCGCTACAGAGCGAAGGTCAGACGGACTTGGCCGAAGCGTCACGACGATCGAGAACGCTCGTGGTGTATCGCTGGAAGTGCACGCGCCTTCACCATTCGCCTGGCTAGGGCTGCCAAGTGTCTATGAGCAAGTACATGTGATGACGGCTGCGTGCTTCGCCGCCCCGAACAACTTCCTGCGTTTCGTCTCAGAAAGTAATTCTCCATACGCAGAGATGTGGGGGGATTACCCAAGGCGCAAGCCTCGCTCGCAGAGGGCAAGACACGCCCTAGAGGGAGTGGCAGGAGGGTCTAGGGAACAAGGGATTCCCGGAGACACAGGGCTCTCCGCACTCCCGTAGTTCCCTGCGAGCACTAAGCCGTCATCAGAGACCCGGACTCTTTGTCCGGGTCTCGAACCCGTGAAGAAGGTTGTAACTCAGTCGCTGGCTCGCCGCCGGCACTCGCCTGTGAGACGCGCGGGCGGTCGGTGCAGTCCTGCCGCCAGCGCTGGCCTCACACGTCAGGACGGGCGGCAACGTCGGCTGGCAGGAGTCGACTGGTGAAGCCGTCGGCACACAGCCGCTCGTAGGCGGCAACGACGGAATTCGGCACTTCCTGGTCGATGGCCAGACCCAAGCCGGGGAAGACGAGCACGCGTTGCAGGGCGCCCACGATCATGTCGATCACCATGCGAGCGTCTCCGATGGAGTCGGCGTAGTCCGCCAAGCCCAGCGGCGTGGACGCGCACACTACTTCGATCTCGGGCCAGAGCTTTCGCATCATGGCGTACGAGCGTCGCTCTTCGTACGGCTTACTCACGAGCAGGACGGACGAGACCTTGACGCCGGCCTCTGCCAGCACCGCTTTCGTGAACGCGATGTTCTCACCGGTGTTCGTCGCGTGCGGCTCCAGGAGCACGGCCGAGTCGGGCACGCCGAGCTGCAACGCTCGCTCCCGGTAGTGGACAGCCTCACCGCGTGGCATACGCGCCCGGGTCGTGGGGCTGGTGGACCCCGTGAACACGATGACCGGCGCCATGCCCTGGTGATACAACTCCGCCGTCACGTCAGCCACCCCTAGATCGTGACTGCCCAGACCGACGGCCACCGAACAGGGCCGTGGATCGTGGTGCATGTGGTGGTAGTCCCACAGAAGCCGGGCATCCACCCGCGCCTGTGCCGAGATCATTCCTGCCCCCTCTTCTCGTGTGCTGAGTCCGGAACCTTGAAGTCGTACTCCCAGGCGAATCGAGAAGCCGAGTGGACGCCCACCGCGAACTCGACCACCGTGCCGTCTGCCGTATACGTGGTCCTGTGCAGCTCGACTACGGGTTCACCGACCGGGAGCTGTAGGAGCTGCACTTCGTCAGCCGTGGGGTTGCGGGCGAACAGGGCCTCTCTCATGTGGTCGATCTCGTATCCGGCGTCGTAGAGGACCCGGTACCCACCACCACGGCCGGCAGGGCCCGGGGTCGGGTCGACGATGCGCGTCCCCTCGACGTGCTCCGGCCTGTAGTAGCTGGTCAGAGTGTGAGTCGGCTGCGTTCCTTCCTTCACGAGACGTGCTCGCGCGTATACCTCGGCGCCAACTGGGACGCCAAGCCCCTCTGCTACAAGGCTGTCCGCCTGGACGCGGCTCACGGTCTGCGTCTGCTCATCGCGCTTGTAGGCGCGACCCGATGCGACGCGGTCAGCGATGAACGCGACCTCGTCGCCGTCGCGCCACTTCGCCTTGTCGTACCGTGCGATGCCGAGCCGCTTGAGCGGAGTACGCGGACGCACCACGGTGCCGTGTCCGCGCGTCGAGGTCACGAGACCTTCAGCCTCCAGAGCCTTGTACGCCTTGTGAACGGTCTCCTTGGAGCCTTCCCCCGCCTCTACTAGGTCTCTGATCTGGGGCAACTGGGCGCCCGGCGGATACTCACCGCTCTTGATCTGCTCCGCGAACCTGTCCGCCAGGTCGCGCCACTTCGGTGCCACGCAGAACTCCTCTCGACGCGAACCAGTGAAGCACAGTCCTAGGACTGTTGACAGTCCTAGGACTGCATGCCATCGTCTTCTCAGGCCGCTCGCAGTCCTAGGACAGCGAGCAGGAAGGGGCCTCGTTTGGGCTGACTTCAGGCCGTGCGGTTCGGGATAGCTCTCCTCCACGTGGGGCCCTGAGCTGCTGGGTCCTTGACAACTTCACACAGGGAACTGCCGGTAACCCGTGGTCCGCCTGCCCGAAGGGGTCGAAACAAGGCGGAGAAGACCGGCGTGCCCCGTACGGCAGCCCGACCGGTTCGAGTCCGGTCCGGGGCACTGCGGCCCCTCGCTCATGGCCGCTCTTTCCACTGCATCCCAGATGCAGCATCACCCGTGAGACGGGAGATCTCGTATGAAGCGCAGCTACCGCTTCACCGCCACCGTCACAGACCTCGACACCGGCAAGCGGGAGCAGGTCACGGACACGGCGCAATTCGACCACCCAGTCAGCAGGGCGGACGCCTTGACCGCGATCCGCAACGAGCTGAGCCGTCAGCGGCGCCCCGGTACCGGAATCACCATCACCGACTGACCACCCACCCACAACGGCGCGCGCCCCGGAGCGGCAACTCCGGGGCGCTGTTCGGGCCGTTCCACTGCTGAGAGGAACCACGACCCAATGAGCCACATCGTCACTGTTCAGGACGTTGTTACCGCGTTCGCCGACTGGATGGAGCCGACGGACGCGGAGCTGAACGCCATCGAACAGGAGATGCCCGCGATCCTCGCGGACGTCGACCTGATCGACGCACAGATCATCACGCTGGACCGCACGCCGACCGACCTGGACACCCAGCGCATCCGCCGCGCCCGGCGCCGCCTGCTCGCCGCCCGCCGGGACCTGGCCAACCGCACGACAGGCGCGAGCATGCCGGGGGGCGCCGCGTGAGCGCCAAGATGAGCGCGAAGACCGTGCTGCCCGCCGTCGCGATGACGGCCGTGTCCATGGTCCTCACCCTCGCCGTAGTCGTGATGTGGCTCGGGCAGGCGGTGCCGTGGCCCGTCGCCCTGGTCGTCGGTCTCGGCATCGACGGAGGATGGCTGGCCACCCTCGCCTACGAACGCCGCCTCGCCGCGCAGGGCGACCACAGCCACGCGGTCACCGCCGTCGGCTGGTTCTTCGGCCTGGTCGCCGCCGGGGTCCTGGTCGCACACGCGCTCACCGCCGACGGCTCCGCCCGCGCCGCGTGGCTGGCCGTCGCCTGGCTCCCGATCGCGGCCAAGGCACTGTGGCTGGTGCACGGAATGTGGGAGCGCACCGCCCTCACCCCGGCCGCGCTGGACGCCATCCGCGGTATCCAGCAAGAAGCCCGCGACGAAGCGGCCGTGGCCCGCGCCCGACTGAGGGCCGAAGCCACCACCGAGGAGACCCGGCTGACGGCCGTGACGCAGGCAGGGGCCCGCGTCGCACGCGTACAGGCCAAGACCGCACAGACCCTCTCGCGAGCGTGGTCGACGCTGGAGACGACCCGCAGCGGGGAGGACACCGGAAGGGCGCTCACCAGCGTGACGAACCGCGTCACGCCCGGAGTCACGCCCCGCTGGGAACTGCCCGTGTGGGGCCCCACGGAGCCCGTTCCCGCGCTGGACTCCGGACCCGCGCTCACCGACGAGGCCCTTGACGCCCTGGTCGAGGAGATCCGTCACAGCGAAACCCCCGCCCTGTCCTACCGGGAGATGGCCACCCGCTTCCGCGCGGCAGGCCACTCCGCCTCCGAGGTCCGCCTGCGGGCCGCGTGGAAGCGCGTGGCCGCGTGATGGGGGCGCTGCCGGTGTTCCGGTGGCGCCTGGCCCCGGACGGATACGCCACCCGCCGACAGCTCCGGGCGCGCGGTCTGCGCCCCGGCGGTCAGGACGTGGCCGCTCAGCTCGAACGGCCGCGCCGTCGTCGTGGGCCGCTGGTCGCCTACCTCTACCGCCTCGACCTGGCCCAACCTGTCCGGCCGATGACGCCGGCGAAATGGGCGGCTCTGGCCAAGGCCAACGCCGCTCGCCGCACCTGCCCGCAGTGCCGCAGCGATGCGGGCTACGTCATCCCCACTTCGCTCGGCACCTGTGTGCCCTGCGCTTTCCCTTCTACCTCGCCTAGGAGTGCGTGATGGGCAAGCCCGATACCCGCCGCCTGGACCGGGAGATCCGGCAGGCCAACCGCAAGTTGGAAGCGGTCCGCGAGCGCGAGATGTGGCCGCTGAACGGATCCGAACGGCGCGCCATCCTCGCCGCGCTGGCCGGCGGCACCTACCGGATCGCCCGGGGGCGCAGCACGGACCGCGCTGACCGGCGGTTGGAGAGCGCGTGGAGCGCGGCGGAGACCCGGCTCATCGCGGAGATCACCGCCCTGCACACCGAGCGGCAGCGGGTTGTGAACGAGGCCGCTGCCGCCAAGGCCGCGAAGAAGTCCTCCAGCTGGTGGTGACCGGACGGGCGCTACGCGCCTGCGTCGTCTGACCCCGCGCTTCTGATCGGGGTGGCCGCACCTTGCCACGGACCCGGCCACCCCGACCCTTCAACTTCCCGCCCCTTTCGGGGCAGTCAGGAGCCTTCCCATCATGAGCGACAACGTCGTTCACCTGCACAAGGACACCAAACCGTCTACCGAACCGGCCACCGTGACCACCCTTACCGTGGTCCCCGAGGCGCCCGCCGCGCCGGTGGTGCCGCTGTGGGTGCGCTCCGCGCGCGCCATAAAGACGGCCGTCACGCACGACAACACCAAGACCGCCGCCCGCGCGGTGGCCCGCCACAGCCTCTACGTGGCTGGCGGGGCGCGGATCGTGGCCCGCCGCACCTGGGACGGCCGTACCGCCGCCCGCTACGAGCGCATGCTCCGCGCCGCCGAAGCCGCCGGGAACTACGAGGTGGCCGCGGAGTGGGAGGAGCGCGGGCAGCGCTACCGCGAAGCCCGCCACCGCCGCCGCATGGACCTGCTCCACTCCCCGCTCGACGCGGCCAAGGGCGCGGCCGTCAGCGCCGGTATGGGCATCGGTGGCCTGGTCCTGCTCGGGATCGCGATGGCCATCGCCACCAAGGACGCCACCGAGGTCGTCACCCCGCTGATGGCGGTCATCAAGTTCATCAACCTGATGATCACGATCGTGCAGATGGTGTGGGGACCGCTGATCACGATCGGCCCGTTCCTCGCCCTGCTCGCCCTGTGGTCGGTCGGCGCCCACCAAAAGGCCGCCCCGAACTGGGCACTGCCCGCAAACGTCCGCTCCGGAGAGGGCGAGCCCATCACGCCGTCCATCGTGGTCAAGGCCCTGCGGGATCTCGGCGTTCCGGCGCTGCGCAACGCCATCAAGGAGATGGGAGATGCCGGCGCATCGATGCTGTCCCCGATCCGGATCGCCGGATGCGGGGTGGAAGTCGACGTCACGCTTCCGTCCGGGGTGTCGACAATCGAGGTGCAGCAGCGGCGCCGCAAGCTCGCCGAAAACCTCACGAGGCACGAACACGAGGTGTTCATCACCATCCCGCAGGCTGCCCGCACGGTCCGGCTGTGGATCGCCGACTCGGGGGCGCTGGATGAGCCGATCGGCCCCTCTCCGCTGGTCACCGACGAGACCCTGACCGCCAGCTACGCCAAGGGCCGCGCCCCCTGGGGCCAGGACCTGCGCGGCGACGCGGCAGCGCTCAGCCTGTATCAGCGGCACCTGCTCATCACGGGCCTGTCCAACCAGGGCAAGACCGCCTCCCTGCGCGCGCTCGCCCTGTGGGCCGCGCTGGATCGCACGGTGGAGTTCCGCATCGCCGACCTCAAGGGCGTAGGCGACTGGGCCATGTTCGACGGGCTCGCCACCGTCCTGATCCAGGGCCCGGCCGATGAGAACGTGATCGAGGCCACCGAGATGGTTGAAGGCCTGGTCGAGGAGATGAACCGCCGCATCGACGCGCGCCGGACCGACCCGAAAGCCGTCTTCCCGCCGCTGATCGGCATCGTGGACGAGGCGCAAGTCGCGTTCATGTGCCCGGTCAAGGACGAGGACGGCCGCCCCTACGGCGGCAGCAAGGCGACCTCGCGGTACTTCATGGCGGTGCGCAAGGTCCACAACCAGGGCCGCGCGGTGGACGTGATCCTGTGGGAGGGCACCCAGGACCCCACCGACCAGAACCTTCCCAAGCTCGTCCGGGAAGGCGCCCACACCCGCGCATCGCTCGCACTGGGCACCGAATCGCAGGCCCGTATGGCGCTGGGAGACAAGGCCGTCGACGGTGGCGCCGCCCCCCACCTGCTGCGTCAGGGCCTGGACAAGGGAACCCTGGTCGTCGCATCCGACGGCATCGAGATCCCCGCCGGCCAGTCCTCCATCACGGTACGCACGCACTACATCGACGACGACCAGGCCAAGGCCATCACCGACCGCGCCAAGGCCCTGCGCGGCAACGTCACCACCCTGCACGCCATCGAGCGAAGCGAGAAGCGAGACCCGCTCGCCGACATCCAGGCCGTGCTGGGCAGCGATGCCCGCGTGCGCACCCAGGAAGTCATCACCCGGCTTGCCGCGCTCAACCCGGACGCCTACAGCGGCTGGTCGTTCATCGACCTCAAGCGCGTCCTGGACGACGCCGGGGCCGAGCCGTACAAGTCCGACGGCCGCATGGTCGTCGCCGCCGATCGCGTCGCCCAAGCGCTCGCCAACCGCGCGGAGATGGATTCCGCTTCCGCCTCTGAGTAAAGGGAGCCGCACCCCTCCCGGGTCAGGGAGGCAGGGAGAACTCCCTAAATGCCTCCCTGACCCGCCTCCCTGGCCCTGACCTGCGCAAATGATCACTCAGGGAGTCAGGGAGGACCGCAGGTCAGCACCCGTGAAACCCCCTCCACAGCCACCCCGGCAGGGGCTGTGTCTGCCTCCCTGCCCAACCACCGGAAGGGATTCCGCATGTACCCCCACCACACCGGCCGCGCGCCCGTCCAGTGGGCCGTGGAAGTCCACCACCCGGCCCCGATACCGCCTGCTGTTCCGGTCGCGGCGCCGCTCGTTCCCGTCCAGCCGGGCACCCTGCCCAGCGTGGCGAGCGTGGTCCTGCCCGACGGGCGGGTCGTCACCGGCTACGCCATCGACCCCTCCAAGCCCGAACCGGTAGCGGCCAAGCCGGCCGTGTCCCGTACGGCGGTGAACATCGCCCTCGGAGGCATCGGATTCGGCGCCGTGTGCGGCGGGCTGATTCTGCTGACCACGTTCATCGCCGCGCTCGCCGCGCTCATCCACCAACTCATCATCCTCGCCGCCGTCATCTTCGGCGGATGGATCGCCGTGCAGGTCTTCACCGCGAGCGGCCACCGCGGCCGGACCACGGTCAACATCCGCAAAGCCGTCTTCAAGCGCAACCACTTCCACGGCTAGCTACGCCAAGGGCGGCCCCCATTCCGCCAAGAACCGGGCCGCCCTGGCCACCAGCACCCATCCAAGGAACTGGAGACCTCCAGCATGACCCATGACGACCGTTCCGCGCTGCTCTCCGCCGCGCTGGACGCCGCCGCGCGCGGCTGGCACGTCTTCCCGCTGCGCCCCGGCACCAAGCGGCCCGCCCTGCACGGGGAGGCCGCCTGCCCCCGCACCGGGCCATGCGCGAGCGGGCACCGGAAGTGGGAGCAACGCGCGACCACCGACCCGGACCGTATCCGTGCCGCCTGGTCACGGGCACCGTTCAACGTCGGCATCGCCACCGGCCCCTCGGGACTGGTCGTCGTCGACCTGGACGTGCCCAAGGACATGGGCAGTTCGGACGCGCCTTGCGGCGCGACGACCTTTGGAGCGCTCTGCGAGCGCGCCGGGCACGCCGTCCCCACCACCTACCGGACGCGGACCGCGAGCGGCGGAGAGCACCTGTACTTCACCGCCCCGGACGGCGTCCGGCTGACCAACACCGCGGGCACCGTCGCCGATGCGGTGGACACCCGCGCCTGGGGCGGCTACGTCGTCGCAGCGGGCAGCATCACCCCCGCCGGACCGTACGAAGCCCTGTGCGCCTCCGAGGCGGTCCCTCTGCCCGCCTGGCTGCAAACCATCCTGCAACCGGCCGCCAAGGCGTCTGAGGCCCCCTCGATGGCCTTAACGGGGCAATCTCGCCAATACGCGGATGTAGCACTCGCCAACGAGTTGCGGAACGTGGCCTCAGCCCAAGTCGGCGAGCGGGAAGCGAAGTTGTTCCGCGCGGCGCGCGCCCTGGGGCGGTTCGTCGCGTGGGGCGACCTCCCGAGAAGTGTGGTTGAACAGGCTCTTCAGGAGGCGGGCGAGGCGGCCGGACTCACCGCGTCCGAGTGCCGCTCCACCCTGCGCAGCGCCCTGAACTGGTCCATCGCCCACAACCAGATCAGGCGGGATGCGGCATGAGCACCCGTCCCCATCCCCCTCTGAAGAGCCCCACTGACACCACAACGCCCCCGCACGCCGCCGGACCGGCAACGCCCCCAGCGACCGTGGGCGAGCCGAAAGGCGCCGCCCGCAAGGGCGTCCGAACTGCTCTTCGTTCTGACCGGTTCCCGGCCGACGACGCGCGCGGCACGGAAGACCCGACGCCCGACCGGCCCGGTATCCGCATCTACGCCCCAGCGGTCTACCGCTCCCACTGGGACGGGGCCCGCTGGTCCAAGCGCCACGGGGACACCCCCACCGCCGCCTATGCCTGCGCCTGCGGGCAGACCGGCACGGCCACCGGCCCCCGAGCCGTCGCCGCTCTCGCCTACGAGTACGACGCCCACAAGTCCGCCTGCACCGGAACGCCCGCACCACCCCTTGAAAGGAGGACCGCCGCATGACCGGCGCCGAAGAACTGCCTGCACCCTCCAACCCGCTCGCCGTCGCCCGGCGACTCCTGCCCGACTGGCAGACCCAGGACGGGCACCTGACGTGCCGACGCTGGCGAGGTTCGTGGATGCGCTGGAACGGCACCAGTTGGCGCGAGCTGGACGAAGCGCAGATGCGCGCCCACATGTACACGCGCCTCGAACACGCGGTCTACCAGGCCCCCGGCAAGGACGGACAGACCGAGGAACGCGACTGGGCGCCCACGAAGCAGAAGATCAGCAACCTGCTGGACGCGCTCGGGGCCATCACCTTGCTGTCCACCGAGGTAGACGCCCCGGCGTGGATCGACCAGGAGGCGGGGAAGCAGGACGGCAGTCCGATCGTGGCGTGCCAGAACGGGTTGCTGCGAATCCGGGACCGCGCGCTACTGCCGCACAGGCCCGGATTCTTCAACCTGGTCTCCGTCCCCTTCGCCTACGACCCGGACGCGACCGCGCCGACGTGGCAATGGTTCCTGCGGCAGATCTGGCCCAACGACCCCGACGCGATCCAGGCAGTGCAGGAGTGGTTCGGCTACGTCCTGTCCGGCCGCACCGACCAGCAAAAGATCCTTCTCATGGTCGGCCCGTCCCGTTCCGGCAAGGGAACCATCGCTCGCGTGCTGAAAGAGCTGGTTGGCAAGGAGAACCTTGCCGGACCCACCCTCGCCGGACTCGGCACCAACTTCGGGCTGTCCACGCTGATCGGCAAGCCGCTCGCGGTCATCTCCGACGCCCGGCTGTCCGGCAACGACAACAGCCAGGTTGTGGAGCGGCTGCTCACCATCTCCGGTGAGGACACGATCGACATCGACCGCAAATACCGCGAAGTGTGGACCGGCAAGCTCCCCACCCGGCTGATGATCCTGTCCAACGAGCTGCCGCACTTCGGCGACTCCTCCGGAGTCATCGCCCGCCGGTTCGTGGTGCTCAACATGACCGTCTCGTGGCTGGGCAAGGAAGACCCCACCCTGTTCGATCGGCTTGTGGCCGAGATGCCCGGCATCCTGAACTGGGCCCTGGACGGACTCGCCCGGCTGGAGACCAAGGGCCGGATCACCGAACCGGCATCCAGCCGCGAAGCGGTAGCCACCATGCAGGACACCGCCTCCCCCACCAGCGCGTTCATCCGCGAACGCTGCACCACCGGCCCCACATGCAGCATCCCCGTGGACACGCTGTGGACGGTCTGGCGGGAGTGGGCGGAAGACAACGGCGTCAGGCCCGGCACGAAGCAGATGTTCGGCCGCAACCTGCTCTCCGTCGTCCCCCAGCTCAACCGCACCCGCCCCCGCGACGCCTACGGCCGACAGGTGGTCACCTACAACGGGATCACGCTGAACGTGTCCGAACCACATTTGCCTGAGTCGCGACTCATCGCGTCTCAAAGCCCCTCTGAGAGCCGCTGAGTGCCGATGAGTCGCGACTCAGCGCAATGTATTTCCAACTCGCGGAGGACACAGTGAGCGCGCCCGCACCCGTCCACGACGACCCCCGCGCCACCCTCCGGGGTGGCCTGCCGGACCGGTACCTCACCCCCGATGACATCGCTGAGATGTTCGAGGTGCCGAAAGAGACCGTCTACCAGTGGCGCAAGAAGCGCATCGGCCCGCCCGGCTTCCGCATCGGCAAGCACCTTCGCTACGACCCCGCCGACGTACGCGCCTACGTCACCAGCCGCAAGAACACCGACGCCGCCTGACGCGGCCCACACACAGCACCACACAACTGGGGAGGGCCACACAGTGGCCCTCCCCGTCCCATGCCCAGAAGGGACCACGCCGTACATGGCAGGTCACATCCAAGACCGATGGTTCAAGACCGTCCCCGCCCCCGACGGCAAGCCCGTCAAGGTCAAGAGCGACCGCCACGGAACGGGGCTCCGGTACCGCGCCCGGTACATCGGCCCGGACGGGACCGAGAAGAGCAAGTCGTTCCGTGATAAGGAACTGAGGCTCGCCAAACAGTGGCTCGTCCAAATCGAAGCAGACATGTCCCGCGGTCAGTACGTCGACCCGCGCGCCGGGCGAACGACGTTCCGGCAGTACGCGGAGCGATGGGTCAAGACGCACACGGGCGAGATCAACAGCCGCGAGGCTGCGGAACGCCGACTCCGACTGCACGCCTATCCCCACATCGGCTCTCGTCCGCTCGGCTCGTTCAAGCCCGAGCACATCCGCGCCTGGATCGCCGACCTGGAAGCCACCGTGCCGGCGGAGTCGCATCGGCGCATCATCGTCGGTACCGTCTCCGCAGCGCTGAGCGCGGCAGTCGACGACGGGCTGCTGAGCAAGAATCCCTGCCGCTCACGCACGGTCCAGCTCCCGAAACCGGGCAAGCCGCGTGTCGTCCCGTGGACGACAGCGCAGGTCTTCGGCGTACGCGCCGCCCTCCCCCGGCGCTACCAGGCCGCTGTGGACGCGGGCGCAGGCTGCGGGCTGCGACAGGGGGAGATCTTCGGTCTGGCAGTAGACGAGCTCGACTACGAGGGGAGTTGGCTGACCGTGGGCCATCAGCTCAAGCGCATCCGGGGCAAGTACGTCTTTGCTCTACCGAAGGGAGGCAAGATCCGGGACGTGCCGCTGCCAGCGGCCGTGGCCACCGCGCTCCGGGACCACTCGAAGGAGTTCGAGCCGATCGACGTGACGCTTCCGTGGCGCACGCCGGATGGCCCGCTCGTTACCAAGCGGCTCCTGTTCAGCGGCCCGGAGGGCAACCACGTCCGCGTGAGCAACTTCAATGACCACCACTGGAAGCCCGCTCTGGCCACCGTGGGCGTCATCCCGGCACGGAAGGCAGGCGAGCGCTACGCGTCCGCCCCGGAGCACGGCATGCACGCCCTCAGGCACTTCTACGCGTCCGTACTGCTGGACGCGGGCGAGAACATCCGGGCCCTGAGCCAGTACCTCGGTCATAGCGATCCGGGGTTCACGCTCCGGACCTACACGCACCTGATGCCGAGCAGTGAGGGACGTACACGCAGCGCCGTCGACACCCTGTACTCCAACGGCGCCCGGGCCCACTCTGCTGATGCCAGGATGACGCCGTAAGAAGTGAGTGGGGGATATGGCGCGTTCACGAAGCCTGTCATCAGATGATCGTCGCGCGTTCGCTGGCGGTTGCTTCGGCCTCTTGCTCCTGCTGTCAGGGGTAGCCGGTATCTTCGGCTGGCAGCAAGGTCAGGTTGCGCGAGGGGCTACGCAGTTCTTCTTGACCCTGCTCATCGCGGGTACTTGGCTAGTCGCTCTCACCCGACGTAGGTGGCCTAGACGAAGAAGGGCCCGCGACGACCTCCCCGTTGTTTGGGACGACGCATTCGATCCCCTAGCCCCCGTCTCCTACCAGGAAATGAACGCCAGAGCGTTCGAGGAGGCGATCGCCCGCCTCTGCATGAGGGATGGGTGCCGGGATGCTCATGCCGCTGGAGGATCCGGTGATCTCGGAGCCGATGTGGTCGCAACTGCTCCCGACGGTCGCCGCCTGATCATCCAGTGCAAGCGCTATGGACCGAGCAGCAGGGTCGGCTCCCAGGACTTGCAGCGCTTCGGCGGTACCTGCTTCAGCATCCATCGCGCAGACATCGCCGTCGTCGTGACCACAAATGTGTTCACAACGCCAGCAATCGAGTACGCGGCGAGGCAGAAAATCCTGCTGTTCGACCAGCATGATCTTGCGGCATGGACCACGGGCGCTGGGCCTACGCCCTGGCAGCGAATGGATGACGACGCGTTCAACTAATCATGATCACGGCCCCGAGACGGCCCACGGAGGTGATTCCGGCTCTCGGACGTCACGAACGCGCAGGTCAGGTAGCTCACGAGTCCCCGCGGGAGCACTTCATCTACTTCTGGCCCATCTACACGGGCACGGCGATCCCGATCGACTCCTGGCGGTCGCGGATGTGGCTGGACACCTGGGTCTAGTCGCGCGGACACACGACGAGGGCGCGGCGGCGGCCGCGCCCTCGTCCTCGTTGCCGGGCGGCGGGGGCGGCGGGGCCGCCCCCCGTCACGTCTCCGGCATTCACGTATGTGGCTGGATATGTGAGTTCAGGTCATATTTCTGATCACTCTTCGACAACGAACGACCACACAGCTCCCAACCGCCCCTCGGCCTGCCTACAGTGCAAGGCCTACGGGGAGGGGCTGCGTGCCATGCGCAAGGGGGTCAAGGTCGTCATCGTGAGCGGGGTGTTCGCGGTGATGGTCTCGGGGGCCGGATACGGCGCCTACAACGTGCTGAGCGCGTTGAACGAGAGTTCCGGGGGCGGACCCCAGGGGGCAGCGCAGGTGAAGACCGGGCCGCCGTCGGCCGGTGAGGTCAAGGAGGCGACCGGCAAGTTCTTCGCCGCCTGGGAGAAGGGCGACGCGGCCACCGCGGCCTCTTACACGAACAACGCCGACGCCGCGGGGCAGCTGCTCGGCGCCTACGGGTCCGGTGCGCACATCACCGGCGTGCACATCACGCCGGGCGCGCCCAGCGGGGACACCGTGCCGTTCTCCGTGAAGGCGACCGTGTCCTACGAGGGGAAGTCCAAGCCGCTCGCCTACAACAGCAGGCTGACCGTCGTGCGCGGCGTGACCACCGGGCGGGCGCTGGTCGACTGGCAGCCGTCCCTCGTCCATCCGGACCTGCAGAAGGGCGACACGCTCGTCACCGGGGAGGCCAAGGCCCCGCCGATCGAGGCGGTGGACCGCAACGGGGCGGTGCTGACGAAGGACAGGTACCCCTCCCTCGGGCCGATCCTGGACGCCCTGCGCGAGAAGTACGGCGACACGGCCGGGGGCACCCCCGGCATCGAGCTGTCCGTCCAGCGTGCCGATGCCAACACGCCCGGCAAGACCCTGCTGACGCTCGTCGAGGGCAAGCCCGGCAAGCTCCACACCACGCTCAGCGCCACCGTGCAGGCCGCCGCCGAGCGGGCGGTGCAGAACTACGCCGAGTCGTCGGTGGTGGCGGTCAAGCCGAGCACCGGGGAGGTGCTGGCGGTCGCCAACCACCGCCGGGACGAGTTCAACGCGGCGTTCGAGGGGCGGCTCGCCCCGGGATCCACCATGAAGATCATCAGTGCGGCGACGCTCATCGACAACGGCATCACCACCATGAACGGCCCCGCGCCCTGCCCGCCGACGGCCACTTGGCAGAGCCAGACCTTCCACAACCTCCAGGGCCTGGTCCCCAACGACGGGGCCACACTGGCGAACAGCTTCATGCGGTCGTGCAACACGGCGTTCGTGAAGTACGCGGACGAGGTGAAGGTCGACTCGCTCACCAGGGAGGCCGAGGACCGCTTCGGGCTCGGGCAGGACAACTGGAAGACCGGCATCGTCTCCTTCGACGGCTCGGTGCCCGCCTCCGGCGGCCCGGACACGGCGGCCAACATGATCGGCCAGGGCCAGGTCCAGATGAGCCCGCTGAACATGGCGTCGGTCACGGCGACCGCGATCACGGGCACGTTCCGGCAGCCGTACCTGGTCTCCCCCGACCTCGACCACCGTGAACTGGCCACCGCCAAGGGGCTGTCCGCGAGCACGGTCGCGCAGCTGCGGGCGATGATGCGGCTGACGGCGACCCAGGGCACCGCCGCGCACGTGATGGCGGGGCTCAGCGGTGACATCGGCGCGAAGACCGGGTCCGCGGAGGTCGACGGGCAGGCGAAGTCCAACAGCTGGTTCACCGGCTACCGGGGCGACATCGCGGCGGCGGCCATGACCCAGGAGGGCGGGCACGGCGGCGACGCGGCCGGTCCTATTGTCGCAGCTGTGCTACGAACGGGCAGCTGAAGTCACCCGTGTCACTGCGGGACTCTAGTGTGTTGTTCTCGTTGAGGACTGTGAGGGTACTGGGGGACCTGGGGACTGCGGAGGACCGGGAGCTGTGGGCAAGAGAAGGCGCGTCGCCGGGCGCAACAACAGCCGGCCGCTGGTGATCGGCGGGCTGATCGCCGTCGTCGGGCTGGGCGGCGCCGTCGGCGCCTACAGCCTGCTCGGCGGCGGCGCGGCGGCCGACGACCGCAACGCGGCCTCGGGCCACCGGAAGCTCGTGAGGATCGGACCGCCGTCCGCCTCCGAGGTCCGTACGGCGGCCACCGCGTTCCTCACGGCCTGGCAGCGGGGCGACGCGGCGAAGGCGGCGGGTGCCACGGACGACTCGGCCGCCGCGAACGCGGCGCTGACCGGCTACCGCAAGGACGCGCACATCACGGGCGTCACGCTGACTCCCGGCACCCCCACCGGGGCGACGGTCCCGTTCTCCGTCAAGGCCACGGTGTCGTACAAGGGCGTGAGCAAGCCGTTCACGTACGACTCGAAGCTGACCGTCGTGCGGCGCGAGAACGACGGCGTGCCGCTGGTGCGATGGCAGCCGTCGGTGGTGCACCCGGACCTGACGGAAGGCGACCGCCTGGTGACCGGCGAGGCGGGCACACCCCCGGTCAAGGCGACCGACCGCGACGGTGGCGAGATCACCGTGGCCAAGTACCCGTCGCTGGGCACGGTGCTGGACGGCCTGCGCGAGAAGTACGGCAAGAAAGCCGGCGGCAAGGCGGGCATCGAGCTGCGGATCGTGCGCAAGGCGGCGGCGAAGGGCAAGGAGAAGACGCCCGACAAGACGCTGGCGACGCTGAGCGAGGGCACGCCGGGCACGCTGAAGACGACGCTGAGCCCCACGCTCCAGGCGGCTGCCGAGCAGCAGGTCGCCAAGCAGGCGAACGCCTCGGTCGTCGTCATGCGCCCGTCGACCGGCGAGATCCTCGCCGTCGCCAACACCAGCCACGGCTTCAACGTCGCCTTCCAGGGCTCGCTGGCCCCCGGCTCCACGATGAAGATCATCACGTCGACGATGCTCTTCGAGAAGGGGCTCGTCAGCCCCGCGGCGTCGCACCCCTGCCCCAAGACGTACAAGCTGGCCGGCTGGACGTTCCACAATGACGACGACTCCGAGATCAAGCAGGGCTCGTTCAAGCTGAGCTTCGCGGCCTCCTGCAACAACGCCTTCATCAACTTCGCGCCGAAGCTGTCCAACAGCGACCTGACCGAGGAGGCCCAGCAGGTCTATGGCCTCGGCCTGGACAACTGGTCCATCGGCGTCCCCACCTTCGACGGCTCGATCCCGGTGCAGAGCGGCGCGCAGATGGGCGCCTCACTGATCGGACAGGGCGGGGTGCGCATGAACCCGCTGAACATGGCGTCGGTGGCCTCGACGGTGGAGACCGGCGTCTTCCATCAGCCGTACCTGGTGGCCCCGACGGTGGACGACCGGACGCTCGCGAAGGCCTCGCGCACCATGTCCGCGAAGACCCAGTCCGAGCTGAAGGAGGTCATGCAGTACACGGCGGCGTACGGCACGGCCGCCAAGGCGATGGCGGGGCTGGGCCCGGACGCCGGCGCGAAGACGGGTTCGGCGGAGGTCGACGGCCAGAAGAAGCCGAACGGCTGGTTCACGGCCTACAAGGGCGACCTTGCCGCTGCGGGCGTGGTCCAGGCAGGCGGCCACGGCGGCGACACGGCGGGCCCGATCGTGGCGGCGCTCCTGCGCATGGGGGGCTGAGCCCAGGCGCGGGAGCCGTCCCCAGCCGGACTGTCCCGCCGGGCGGGAAGCCGATCCCGCGGACGGACGCCCTACCGCCCCGGCCCCGCAGGCGGACGCCCTACCGCCCCGGCCCCGCCCCCACCGTGTACGTCCGGCGCAGGAACCGCATCAGGGCCTTCGACTCGAACTGCACCACTTCCACGCCCTGCGGCGAATGGAACTCCATCACGGCCTGAACCCGGCCGCACGGCCAGATGCGGACCTCGCCCGTCCCCGCCGGAGCGTTCAGGCCCTGCTCCAGGAGGTCCCGGGAGAAGGCCCACTCGTGCGGGCCGGGCAGGCCGATGCGCACCGAGCGGGGGTCGGCGTCCGGGTCGTAGCGCAGGACGACGGGGACGGCGTCAGGAGTTTCCGGGGAGTCGGTGACGACATGGGCTCGCGCGTACTGTTCCACCACGGACATCGGACCACTCCTCACGCTGCGTCACCCAAGCAGAAGCTGTGAATCCGCTACCCATCCAATGTCGCGCATATGGGCGCCACGGGCCTCCGATGCGAGTGTCGCTTGCCACAGTGCGCGCCTCCAATGCGCCTTCTACGACACGCAAGCTCTTGCAAAAAGGTCGCAATAAGCCGCTATCCTCGAACGGTGCATGTCCCGGACGGATTCATCGACGCCCCCACCTCCGCCGCGACCGGTGTCCTCGCCGCCGGCGCCCTTGCCGTCAGCCTGAAAGGCGCCCGGCGTGAGCTCGACGAGCGCACCGCCCCGCTGGCCGGCCTGGTGGCCGCGTTCATCTTCGCGGTCCAGATGCTGAACTTCCCCGTCGCCGCGGGCACCAGCGGGCATCTGCTGGGCGGCGCGCTGGCCGCGATACTCGTCGGACCCTGCACCGGGGTCCTGTGCGTCTCGGTCGTCCTGCTCATGCAGGGCATCCTCTTCGCGGACGGCGGTCTGACCGCGCTCGGCGTGAACATCACCGACATGGCGGTCGTGACGACCGTCGTGTCGTACGCCGTCTTCCGCGGCCTGGTGAAGGTGCTGCCGCGCAGGCGGCGCTCGGTCACCGTCGCCTCCTTCGTCGCCGCGCTGGTGTCGGTGCCGGCCGCCGCGGTCGCCTTCACGCTGATCTACGCCGTGGGCGGTACGACCGACGTGGCCATCCCCAAGGTCGCCACCGCGATGATCGGCGTCCACGTGCTCATCGGCATCGGCGAGGCCACGATCACCGCGCTCACGGTCGGCGCCGTCATCGCCGTACGACCCGACCTGGTGTACGGCGCGCGGGGCCTGGAGCGGAAGCTCAAGCTGCGGGTCAACGGTCAGCTGGTCGACGCGCCCGCCGCCGAGCCCGGCGTCCCGGCGGCCGCCCTCTCACACCACCGCAAGCTGTGGGCCACCGGCCTGGTCGTCTCTCTCCTCCTCGCCGGCTTCGTCAGCTTCTACGCCTCCGCAAGCCCGGACGGTCTGGAGAAGGTCGCCAAGGACCAGGGCATCGACCGGAGGACCGAACCGCACGCGGCGGCCGACTCCCCGCTCGCCGACTACGGCGTCAAGGACATCGCCGACGCCCGCCTCTCCGGCGGTCTCGCGGGAGTGATCGGCGTCGGGGTCACCGTGGTCGCGGGCAGCGCGGTCTTCTGGACCGTCCGCAGGCGGCGGACGGCCGAGCCGTCGCAGGCGAGCTGACATGGGCGCCGGCCATGCCCATCGGCTGTACCGTCACGGGCACTCCCCCGTGCACGCCCTGCCGCCGCACACCAAGCTCGCCGCCGCGTTCGCGTTCGTGGTGGTCGTGGTCTCCACCCCGCGCGAGGCGATGTGGGCGTTCGCGCTGTACGCCGGCCTCCTCGCCCTCGTCGCGTACGCGGCCCGCGTGCCCGCCGGTTTCCTGCTGAGGCGGCTGCTGATCGAGGTCCCGTTCGTCGCCTTCGCCGTGCTGATGCCGTTCGTGGCCGAGGGCGAGCGCGTCGAGGTCCTCGGGCTCTCGCTGAGCGTGAACGGCCTGTGGGGCGCGTGGAACGTCCTCGCCAAGGGCACCCTCGGCGTCGCCGCCTCCGTCCTGCTCGCCGCCACAACCGAGCTGCGCGAACTGCTCCTCGGCCTGCAGCGCCTGAAGCTCCCGCCCCTGCTGGTGCAGATCGCCTCCTTCATGATCCGCTACGGCGACGTCATCACCGACGAGATGCGGCGGATGCGGATCGCGCGGGAGTCGCGGGGCTTCGAGGCGCGCGGCGTCCGCCACTGGGGCGTGCTCGCGAAGTCGGCGGGCGCGCTGTTCATCCGCTCCTACGAACGGGGCGAGCGCGTGCACCTGGCCATGGTCAGCCGGGGCTACTCCGGTTCGATGCCGGTCATCGACGAGGTGACCGCGTCCCGTACGCAGTGGTCGTACGCCCTCGCCCTGCCTTTCGCCGCCCTCGTCGTCTGCCTGCTGGGATGGATGCTGTGACACCTTCACTCGAAGTGGCCGGGCTGGCCTTCGCCTACCCGGACGGCCACCAGGCCCTGTTCGGCGTGGACCTCCGCATCGAGCGCGGCGAACGGGTCGCGCTGCTCGGGCCGAACGGCGCCGGGAAGACCACGCTCGTGCTGCACCTCAACGGCATCCTGACCGGCGGCACGGGCACGGTGAAGGTCGCCGGACTGCCGGTCGACAAGCGGCACATGGCGGAGATCCGCCGCCGGGTCGGGATCGTCTTCCAGGACCCGGACGACCAGTTGTTCATGCCGACGGTCCGTGAGGACGTCGCGTTCGGACCGGCCGCGGCCGGGCTGAAGGGCGCGGAACTTCAGGAGCGCGTGGACCGCGCCCTCGAGCGGGTCGGCATGGCGGAGTTCAAGGACCGCCCGCCGCACCACCTCTCCTTCGGTCAGCGCCGCCGGGTCGCCGTGGCGACCGTCCTCGCCATGGAGCCGGAGATCCTGGTCCTGGACGAGCCGTCCTCCAACCTCGACCCGGCCTCGCGCCGCGAACTCGCCGACATCCTCAGGTCGTTGGACGTGACGGTGCTCATGGTCACGCACGACCTGCCGTACGCCCTGGAGTTGTGCCCCCGCTCCCTGATCCTGAGCGACGGTGTGATCGCGGCGGACGGCAAGACCGCCGACCTGCTCGCCGACGACGAGCTGATGCGCGCCCACCGCCTGGAACTGCCCTTCGGCTTCGATCCGCGGTCCGTGACAATGGGCGCGTGACGAACGAGGAGATGGACGGCTCGCTGCTCCTGGACGACCAGCTGTGCTTCGCGCTGTACGCCGCCCAGCGGGCGGTGACGGCCGCGTACCGCCCGCTCCTGGAGGACCTCGGTCTCACCTACCCGCAGTACCTCGTCCTGCTGGTCCTGTGGGAGCGCGGCGAGACGACGGTCAAGGAGCTGGCGGCCGCCCTGCGCCTCGACTACGGCACCGTCTCCCCGCTGCTCAAGCGCCTTCAGGCGGCGGGCCTGGTCCGGCGTGAGCGGTCGGCGCGGGACGAGCGGTCGGTGCTCGTCGCGGTCACCGCGCGCGGGGAGGAGCTGCGGGAGCGCGCGGCGCGCGTGCCCGGTGCCCTGCTCACGGCGACGGGGCTCGACGGCCCGGGGATGGCGCGGCTGCGCGAGGAGCTGTTGCGCCTGGCGGAGAGGGCGGAGGCCGCGGCGGCCCGCACCCGCTGATCTCGGATTACCCACGGTTGCCACCCCCTGGTAACGGCGGTCTACCTACCAGCCGGTACCTTGTGCGCGATGTACTTGCGCACACTTGTTCTGGGGGAGGCCGACCATGTCTGACGGCACCGCTGTCGACACCCGTCCGACGAAGATCATGTATGTCGCCGAGGCCACCGCGCACGGCGGCCGGGACGGGTACGTGACCAGCCAGGACGGCCACATCGCGCTGAAGGTGGCGATGCCGCCGGAGCTGGGCGGCGACGGCAGCGGCACCAACCCCGAGCAGCTGTTCGCGGCCGGCTACAGCTCCTGCTTCCACAACGCGCTGATCCTCGTCGGCAACCGCGAGGGGTACGACCTGACCGGCTCGACCGTGGCCGCCAAGGTCGGCATCGGTCCCAACAGGCAGCGCGGCTACGGCCTCGCGGTCGCCCTGAGCGTCTCGCTGCCCGTGCTCGACCAGGAGGTCGCGGCCCGGCTCGTGGAGGCGGCCCACGAGGTGTGCCCCTACTCGAACGCCACCCGCGGGAACATCGATGTAACGATTGTGCTGGGCTGAGGAACCCCAGGAATCGCAGGCTCCAGGCACGCGTTACGCCCATAGTCGCAGGCGATCCACAATCGAGAGCGGGACGGGAGTGCGGACGTGGACGTGAACGGCACTGTGGCCGAGGGCTTCGAGCCGGTCAGGGAGGCGTTCGTACGGAACTTCGAGGCGCTCGGCGAACGCGGGGCGGCCGTCGCCGTCTACCGGGACGGGCGCAAGGTCGTGGACCTGTGGGGCGGCACGAAGGACGTCGACGGCACGGCGCCCTGGCAGCGGGAGACGGCGCAGATCGTGCGCTCGGCGACCAAGGGCGTCGCGGCGGCCGTGCCGCTGATGCTGGCCGAGCGCGGGGAGCTGGACCTGGACGCCCCGGTCGGACACCTCTGGCCCGAGTACAAGGCGCAGGGCAAGGAGCACACGACGGTGCGCCACGTCCTGGCGCACCGGGCGGGTGTGCCGGTCCTGGACCGCCCGCTCACACCGGCCGAGGCAGCCGACCCCGACCTGGCGGCCACGGTGCTGGCCGGGCAGACCCCCGTCTGGGAGCCGGGCACGGACCACGGCTACCACGCACAGACGTACAGCTGGCTGACAAGTGAGCTGGTCCGGCGGGCCACGGGCCGTTCGATCGGCGAGTGGATCGCCACCGAGATCGCCGGGCCGCTGGGCCTGGACCTGTGGGTGGGCCTGCCGGAGGCGGAGGCGCACCGGGTGGGCCGCGTCGGCCGCATCGAGGCCCCGGCCCGGGAAAGCGCCCTGCGGACCCGCCCCAAGCGCGCGGTCGCCGACGCGTACGCGGACCCGGAGAGCCTGACCCGCCGTGCCTTCGCGGCGATCACCCCGCAGCCCGACGAGAACGACCCCGCCTACCGGGCGGCGGTGCTGCCCGCCTCGAACGGCATCGCGACGGCCGACGCGCTGGCCCGGTTCTACGCGGCGCTGACCGGCGAGGTGGACGGCGTACGCCTCTTCTCCCCCGCGACGGTGGAACTGGCCCGCCGGGAGGCCTCCTCGGGCCCGGACCGCGTGCTGGTGGTCCCCACCCGCTTCGGGCTCGGCTACATGCTCCATGGCAGCGCGTCCCCGCTGCTCGCCCCCGGCTCCTTCGGGCACCCGGGCCGCGGCGGCGCACTGGGCTTCGCGGACCCGGAGTCGGGCATCGCCTTCGGGTATGTGACGAACGGCTTCCACAAGAGCGTGACAGCGGACCCGCGGGCACAGGCGCTGGTACGGGCGGTGCGGACGTCGCCGGCGTAGCCGGGCACGACGCGGCGGTGCCCGCACGCCTCGACGTGCGGGCACCGCCGAAATCGGTACTCCTCGCTCTCGCTGTTCGATCTCACTGTGCGCGTCAGTGGAACGTCAGCGGATGCGACGTCCTCCCTGACGCCTCGTCGATCTCGTCGTGCGCCTTGGTGAGCAGCTGCATCGCCAGCTCGTTCAGCGCACGGGCCCCCGCGATCTCCTCACCGACGCGCGGCTGATTCGAGTCCGAGCGGTGGCGGCTGGCGTACCCGCGTGCCCGGACCTCCTTGCCGTCGGGGAGCCGGACGAGCGCCGCCGCCCGCGTCCGCTGATCGTCCTCCTCGAATTCGAGTTCCACATGCCATCCGACTGCGGTGTTCATAGACATGACGATCACCTCCGGAACCGCTGATTCCAGGGTGCTCCTCCTCGTCTCCCGATGCACGGCGCGGGCACCTTCGGAATCCTTGGGAGCCTTCAGGAACCGGACTTCTCGTCGAAGCTGGCGAAGTACGCGGCGGCCATGTCCTCGTCGGCGTGACCCTGGGCGGCGGCGCGGGCGAGGCGTTCGGCGGTCGCGGCGGCCACGTCGAGGCGGACGCCGTGCTCCTCCCCGGCCCGGACGATCAGGCGGGCGTCCTTCTCGGCCGTCGCCACGGCGAAACTGGCCGGGGTCAGCGTGCCGTTCAGAAGGAGGCCGGCCTTGGCGTGCAGGTAGCCCATGTCCAGCGGGCCGCCCGCGATGATGTCGAAGAACTTCTGCGGGTCCACGTCCAGGGCCTTGGCCAGGGCCAGTACCTCGCCGGTCGCGGCGGTGGCGGCGAGGACCCAGCTGTTGGCCACCAGCTTCAGACAGCTGGCGCTGCCCGCCGCACCGTCCTGACCGGTCCACAGCGTGCGGGCGCCGACGGCGTCGAAGACGGGCGTCACCGTCTCCCGCCCCTCGGAGGGCCCGGCGGCGAGGACGGTCAGCTGCCCGGCCTCCGCGGGCTGGCGGGTGCCGAGCACGGGGGCGTCGTAGAAGGCCAGGCCGTGCTCGCGGGCGAAGGCGGCCAGCTCGCCCGTGGCCTCGATCCCGGCGGTGGTCGACTGCACCCAGGCGGTGCCGGGGCGCAGGGCGTCGGCGGCCTCCCGCATGACCTGCAGGACGGTGGCGCCGTCGTAGAGCATGGTCAGGACGACATCGGCATCCCGCACCGCCTCGGCGGGGGTGCCGGCGACCTGCGCGCCGTCGGCGGCGAGCGGCTCGGCCTTGTCACGGGTGCGGTTCCAGGCGCGGACGGTGTGTCCGGCGCGGGCGATGTTGCGGGCCATCGCGGCGCCCATGATGCCGGTACCGAGGACGCTCACGGTGAGCTTGTCTTTCATGACGTCAACTTCCTGATCCCACGGTGACTGATGCGCTCCCCATGCTCCCCCAGCGGGCGAGCGTTCCGTCGTCGCCCACCCGGCGTGCGGCATCACTCCGCATCCGACCGCCGGACCGGCGGCCGGCCGTGGCATCCGTCGCAGCCACTCCTACGACGGAGGCCACAGGCGATTTCGGCCTCGGGGTCGGTGGGGTGGCTTTCCTGGATCTGCCGGCCCGGTCGAGGTCCTAATCGGTCCAGTCCGGCTTGCGCTTCTCGAGGAAGGCGGCCATGCCCTCCCGGGCCGCAGGGGTCTGGGAAGCAGCCGCCATCACCTCGAGGGCAATCGTGTAGGCGTCGGCCTCGGGGCGGTCGAGCTGCGCGTACAAGATCTGCTTGCCCAGGGCCTTGCTCGCGCGACTGCCCCGTGTCGCTCTGGCCAGCAGCCCGGCGACCCCCTCGTCGAGTTGGGTGTCCGGCACGACCCGGTTGACCAGTCCCCAGTCGAGCGCGGTGGCGGCGTCGATGACGTCGCCGGTCAGAGCAAGCTCCATCAACCGCTTACGGCCGACCGCCCGGGCCACCGGCACCGCCGGGGTGTGGCAGAACCAGCCGCCCTTGCCCCCGGGCAGCGCGAAACCGGCCGACTCCGCAGCCACCGCCAGGTCGCAGGACGCCACCAGCTGGCAGCCCGCGGCGGTCGCCAGGCCATGCACCCGGGCGATGACCACTTGCGGCACGGACTCGATGGTGCGCATCAGCTCGGTGCACAGCTGCAGCAGCTCCCGGACCCCGGCCAGATCCCGAACGGCGACGTCGCCGAAGTCGTGCCCCGCGGAGAACACCGGCCCCGCACCAGCCAGGACGACCCCGGACGCGTCGGACTCCGCCGTCTCGCGGAAAGCCGCCAGCAGCTCGGCGAGATGATCCGCGGACAAAGAGTTGCGCCGCGAGGCCCGGTTCATGGTGATGGTGACCGTGTCACCCTCGCGCTTGAGCAGAATGTGTTCGTACTCGCCCATACCCCGACGTTACGTCGCCCGCAGCCGGAGGAAAACTCAACCGTGGCCCGCGGGAGGAATTGGCCTGCAGTACCAGCCGAAGTTCGAGAGAGCCGGGGATGTCCAGAAGGTCACCGTCGGCCCGTACGAGCCGTCCTCCTCGTCGCTCACCTCGACGGTGATCTCCCGGTCGGGATGGCGCGCGGACAGGACTCCCTGCCAGCACTCCCCCAGAGCCAGCGCGAGTTGGGGCAGTTCCTCGCCCAGCCGATCGTCGTCCGCCAAGGGGGTGTTGCCGAAAGTGGCCCACAACTCGACGTGGTTGGTGACTGCTTCGATGCGTTTCCGATCGCCGCCCAGGTTCGTGAACCAGTTGTCGACAGTGTCCTGACGGAAGCGCTCCTTGAGGAACACGCAGCCCCGGTACTGGACCGTCTCGGGGCAGAACAGCCAGGCCGCGGCCAGGACGAAGCGCAGGCCGCCCTCGAGGTCGAGGTAGTTCTCCGGGGAGAGCTCCTCGTCCTTCCAGTCGGTGCGCCATTGCCTGAAGAACGCCGGCAGCTCACGCTCGGACCACGACGGTTTGCTGGTGCTCACAGGACCTCCCAGTCGGCTACGGGTACCGAGCCCGACGCTTCGGCTAACCGGCGTGCAGCATCAGCCCGATCCCGACCATCACCAGCCCGGCCGCCGCGATCCGCGGAACGCCGAACCGCTCCTTGAAGAAGACGGCACCGATGGCCGCGCCGACGATGATCGAGGACTCCCGCAGGGCGGCGATGGGCGCCAGCTCCGCCCGGGTCTGCGCCCACAGCACGAGGGCGTACGCCGCCACGGACAGCGCGGAGCCGAGCAGCCCGAGCGCCGCGAACGGCCGGAGCCGCGCGGTGAATTCGCCCCGCCACCGGTACCAGGCGTACGCGGGGATGACGACCCCCTGCACGGCCAACAGCCAGGCGACGTAGCCGAGGGAGGACCCCGAGGCCCGTACGCCCAGACCGTCCACCAGGGTGTACGCGGCGATCGTCAGGCCGGTGGCGAGTGCGGCGCCGATGGCCGCCCAGTTCGGCCGGCGCCCGCGCAGCCCCCACAGCGCGACCCCGGTCAGCCCGGCGCACGATACGGCGACGCCCGCCGCCGCCCAGCCGTCCGGCACCTCGTGGGCGAACACCGCCGCGAGCACGGTGACGACCAGGGGCGCGGTGCCGCGCGCGATGGGGTACGCCTGCCCGAAGTCGCCCAGCCGGAAGGAGCGCATCAGCAGCGCCATGTAGGCGATGTGGATGACCGCGGAGGCCAGAAGGTACGGCCATGCCCGGGCCGCCGGGAACGCCGCGCACAGGGCGATCGCGAGTCCGATGAGCACCCCGCCACCCGAGATCAGAGTGAAGCCGACCAGCTTGTCGGTGATGCGGTGGGCGATGGCGTTCCAGCTGGCGTGCGTCACGGCGGCGAGCAGCACCGCCATGGCGACGGCGGGCGTCACGAGGTCTGCTCGCACACGTCCACCAGCGTGCCGCCCGCATGGGCGATCAGTGACTTCGGGTCCATCGGGAACACGGCGTGGGGAGTGCCGGCGGCGGCCCACACGGTGTCGTGGTCGAGCAGCGCACGGTCGGCGAGCACCCGCGTCCTCGTACGGTGCCCGAAGGGCGGCACGCCACCGATCGCGTACCCGGTGGTCTCCCGTACGACATCGGGCTTGGCCCGGGTGACCTTCTCGGCGCCGAGCTCCTCGCGGACGCGCGCCACGTCCACCCGCGATGCCCCGTCCATGAGCACGAGCACCGGCTCCCCTCCCCCAAGCTCTCGGCTCCGCTCGAGCAGGGGGGACCCCCACGCCACGAAGACCAGCGACTTGCAGATCTCGCTGAGCTCGCACCCGATCGCGGCGGCGGCCTCGGCGGCGGTACGGGTGGCGTCCGGGAAGCGGCGGATGCGCGTGCTCAGTTCACCGAGCCCCAGCTCCTCGAGGGCGGCGGCGAAACGGGGATGGGCTCCGGACTCTCCAGCGGGCGTCGTCGTCATGGACGTCACGCTAGCGGCGGGTGTCCGCCGCGTGCGAGCGACTTACAGGGCGCCCCACCCACCGGTGAGGCGCCCTGCTTTCGTTCAGGAGCCGTCGCTCAGACCCGTACCAGCTCCCGGTCCTGGTCCGGATCCGCGTCCGGGTTCCGGCGATCGGCCGCGTCGGCCGCCGCCCGCAGGCCCTCACCCTCGACGTCCACGTTCGGCAGTGCCCGGTCCAGCCACTTCGGCAGCCACCACGCCCGGCGGCCCAGCAGCGCCAGGACCGCCGGAACCAGCGCCATCCGGACCACGAAGGCGTCGAAGAACACCGCGATCGCGAGGCCGAAGCCGATCATCTTGATCATCGACTCGCTGGAGCCGATGAAACCGGAGAACACCGCGATCATGATCACGGCCGCCGCCGTCACCACCCGCGCACCGTGCCGGAAGCCGGTCACGATCGCCTGGCCGGGGGTCTCCCCGTGGACGTACGCCTCACGCATACGGGTCACGAGGAAGACCTCGTAGTCCATCGCCAGGCCGAACACCACGCCCACCATGAAGATCGGCATCATCGACATGATCGGGCCCGTCTGCTGGACGCCCAGCAGACCGGACAGCCAGCCCCACTGGAACACCGCGACCACCGCACCGAGCGCCGCCGTCACCGAGAGCAGGAAGCCGAGCGCCGCCTTCAGCGGGACCAGGATCGAGCGGAAGACCACGATCAGGAGGAGGAAGGCGAGGCCGACCACCAGCGCCAGATACGGGATCAGCGCGTCGTTGAGCTTCTGCGAGAAGTCGATGTTCATCGCCGTCGTGCCGGTGACCAGCAGCTTGGCGTCCGTCTTCGCCCCCAGCCCGGCGCCGGTGTCCCGGATGCCGTGCACCAGGTCCTCGGTGGTCGCCGAGGACGGCTTGGAGCCGGGGACGACCGTGATCATCGCCGTGTCGCCCGCCTTGTTGTACGTCGCCGGCGTGACCGTCGTGACGTCCTTCAGGCCCTTGATGTCGTCGGTCACCGTCGCGACCGCCGCCTTCGGGTCGTCGCTCGCCTTGGCGTCGACCACCACCATCAGCGGCCCGTTGAAGCCGGGCCCGAAGCCCTCCGACAGCAGGTCGTACGCCCGGCGCTGGGTAGTGGACGTCGGCTGGGAACCGTCGTCCGGCAGACCCAGTTCCAGCCGGGATGCCGGAACGGCCGCGGCACCGAGGCCGATCACAACCAGCAGCAGGACGGCGACCGGGCGGCGGACGACGAAGCTCGCCCAGCGCGTGCCCATGTTGGGCTTGTCCTTCGTGCCGGCCGCGGCCCGGCCGCCGCCCAGCAGCCTGCTCTTCTCTCCCGCGGGCTTGACCCTGCGGCCCGCGTAGCCGAGCAGCGCCGGGACCATCGTCAGCGCGATCAGGACCGCGATGGCCACGGTGCCGGCCGCCGCGACACCCATCTTCGTCAGCATCGGGATGTTCACGACCGACAGGCCCACCAGAGCGATCACCACGGTCAGCCCCGCGAAGACCACCGCCGAACCCGCCGTGCCGACCGCCCGGCCCGCCGCCTCCTCGCGCTCACGGCCCTCGGCCAACTCCGCCCGGTAGCGGGAGACGATGAACAGCGCGTAGTCGATGCCGACCGCGAGGCCGATCATCATGGCCAGCGTGGAGGTCGTGGTGCCGAGGTCCAGGGCGTTCGCCAGCGCCGTGATCGAGGAGACGCCGATGCCGACGCCGATCAGGGCCGTGAGCAGCGGCAGCCCGGCCGCCACCAGCGAACCGAAGGTGATGACGAGGACGACCGCGGCGACCGCGATGCCGATGACCTCTGTCGCGCCCGTCTCCGGTGCGGCCTGCAGCGCGTCACCGCCGATCTCGACGGTCAGCCCGGCGCCCCGCGCGTCCTGCGCGGCCTGATTCAGGGCGTCCTTGGAGGAGTCCTTCAGCTCCATCCCGGAGACCTTGTACTTCACCTGCGCGTACGCGATCGTGCCGTTCCTGCTGACGGCGTGCGCGGTGAACGGGTCGGCGACGGACACCACTTCGGAACCCGAGCGCAGTTCCCTGACGGTCTTCTCGACGACCGCCTTGTTGTCCTTGGCCGTCACCTTCTCCCCGCCGGGCGCCTTGAAGACGACACGGGCGGTCGCACCGTCGGCGCTCATCCCCGGGAAGCGCTGTTCGAGCAGGTCGAAGGCCTTCTGGGCCTCGGTGCCGGGGATGGAGAAGGAGGAGGAGCCCGCCGCCGGGGCGCCGGCGGCGCCGACGCCCGCGAGCGTCAGCAGCGCCACCCAGATCAGGGCGACGAAGTGCCGTCGCCGGAAGGCGAGACGGCCGAGTCTGTAGAGAAAAGTGGCCACGAGGGCGTACTCCCGGTCAGTCGTGGGGTTTTCAGGGCATGGGTGATCAGCCCGACGACGTGAGCGGTGACGTCAGGTGGGGGCTAGCTCGGGGGACAGGTCAGGTGGTGGGCGCGCCGAGAGCGGGGAGGACCACGGCGTCGATGTACGAGCGCAGGAACGCCTGCGTGGGCGGCTGGTTGTCGACGAGGGAGCGCGTGGCGAAGGCGCCGATCAACATGTGCACCACGAACTGCAGCGCGGGGTTGTCGGCGCGGATCTCCCCGCGGTCGACGGCCCGCTGCAGCACGCGCCGGAACTCTTCCCTCTCCGGTTCGACGAGGTGCTCCCGGAACGCCCGCAGAAGGTCGGGGTTGGTGTGCGTCGCCATGGCCAGACCCCGCATCAGGGCGTGGTTCTGCTCCATGGTGCAGTCGTCCTGGTGTGCCGTGAGGGCGTGGAAGTCGCCCCGCAGGGACCCGGTGTCGACCTCCGCGAAGCGGCTCGGCTTGCCGTGCCGGATCGCCTTCGCCACCAGCTCGGCCTTGCCGCCCCACTGGCGGTAGAGCGTCGCCTTGCTGGACCGGGTGCGGGCGGCCACGGCGTCCATCGTCAGGGCGTCGTAGCCGACTTCACGGAGCAGGTCGAGCACGGCCTCGTACAACTCGGCCTCGCGCTCGGGGGTGATACGACTACGACGCCCTGTCGCGACATCGGTCATGCGACTCACCTCTCCTGCTCGGTGCTTCCTGCTTCCCGCCCGGAGCGGCAGGGCTCCGAACGAGACTGTTTCGTACGCCATGACGATACCCCGACAGCCAAGCGAAACGAAACAGTTTCGTACGTGTCATGGGTCACGCGGCTGCCGACGCCCTCGCCGACACACCCTCCCTACGAGTTGCCGCGGCCCGTCGCCGGACGAAGCATGGGTAGGTGAATGAAGCGCGCGACGAGTACGAGAACGAGAAGGCACCCGGCTACCTCCGCTTCCCTCACCTGCACGGCGACCGCTTGTGCTTCGCCGCAGAGGACGACCTGTGGACGGCTCCGCTGGACGGGTCCGGCCGTGCCTGGCGACTCACCGTGGACCGTACGAAGATCGGGCATCCCCGCTTCTCGCCGGACGGCCGGTTCATCGCCTACACGAGCTGGCGCAGCCTTGTCCCGGAGATCCATCTGACGCCGGTGGACGGCGGCCCCGGCCGACGCCTGACCTACTGGGGCAGCGTCGACACCCGGGTGTGCGGCTGGACTCCGGAGGGCGACCTCCTCGCCGTCGCCTCGCACGGCGAGCCCTTCTCGCACTACACCTTCGCCTACAAGGTCCCGACCGACGGCGACCCCGGCGGCAAGCTGCCCTGGGGCCCGGTCTCCGACATAGCGGTGGCCGACATCGACGGCGAACGCAGAACGCTGCTGCTCACCGGCAAACCACCGCACGAACCGGCCTCCTGGAAGCGCTACCGCGGCGGCGCCATGGGCCGGCTGTGGCTGCACGGACAGCGGCTGCTCGCCGACCTCGAGGGCCACCTGGACTCGCCGATGTTCGTCGGCGGGCGGATCGCGTTCCTCTCCGACCACGAGGGCGTCGGCAACCTGTACTCGTGCGCCTACGACGGCTCCGACCTGCGCCGCCACACCGACCACGACAGTTTCTACGCCCGCCACGCCGCGAGCGACGGCACGCGGGTGGTGTACCAATGCGCGGGCGACCTGTGGATCGTCGACGACCTGTCCCCCGACTCGATCCCGCGCCGCCTGGACGTGCGCCTGGGCGGGCCGCGGGCCGGGCGCCGCAAGTACCAGGTGCCGGCGGCGCAGCACGTGGACGGGATCTCGGTGGACGACACGGGGCGGGCAAGCGCGGTGGTCGTCCGCGGCAGCCTGTACTGGCTCACGCACCGGGACGGCCCCGCACGCACGATCACGGACACCCCCGGGGTGCGCATCCGGCTGCCGGAGATGCTGGGCGTCGGCGGACAGATCGCGTACGTAACGGACGCCGAGGGCGAGGACGCCGTCGAGATCGCGTATCTGCCGCGGGCCTCGGGCGACCGCGAGCCGCGCCGGCTGGCCTCCGGGCAACTGGGACGCGTCCTGGAGATGGTGGCGGACCCCCAGGGCGAACGGCTCGCGATCGCCTCGGACGACGGACGCCTGCTGCTCGTCACCGTGGCCGACGAGGAGTCCGGTGGCGAGAAGCCCGCCGACGAGGAGCCCGTCGGCGAGAAGCCCGCCGACGAGGAGCCCGGCGGCGAGAAGCCCGCCGACGAGGAGCCCGGCCGCGAGAAGTCCGAGGGCGCGGTCGCGGAGTTGGTCCGCTCGGACAACGGGCCGGTACGGGACCTGGCGTTCTCCCCGGACGGCGCGTGGCTGACGTGGTCGCACCCGGGGATCGGCCGGTCGCTGAGGCAGATCAGGATGGCCCGCATAAAGGACCGGCTGATCGTCGACGTCACCAACGGCCGCTTCGAGGACGAGAACCCGGTGTTCACCCGGGACGGCCGCTACCTGGCGTTCCTGTCCTGGCGCGGCTTCGACCCCGTGTACGACGTGCACACCGGCGACCTGTCCTTCCCCCTCGGCTGCCGCCCGTACCTGGTCCCGCTGTCCTCCGCGACCCCGTCCCCCTTCGCCCTGAACCCGGAGGGGCGTCCCGCGGCCGGCGGCCTCGACCCGCTGGAGGAAGAGGAGGAGGGTGGCGGTGTGGTGACCGTCGAGGTCGAGGGGCTGGAGAACCGGGTGACGCCGTTCCCGGTCCCGGCCTCGAAGTACTCGGAGCTGCGCCCCGTCGCGGGCGGCGGCCTCGTGTGGCTGCGCTGGCCGATCTCGGGCGCGCTGGGCGAGACATTCGTCAACCCGGACGACGTCTCCGGCCGCCCCACCCTTGAGCACTTCAACCTCAGCAAGGCGAAGAAGTCCGAACTGGTCGGCCATCTGGACTGGTTCGCGGTGAGCGGGGACGGGACGCGGCTGGTGGTCGTCGACGAGGGCGACCTGCGGGCGGTGCCGTCGACGGAGGCCGGCGACTCCGACACGACGGTGTGGATCGACGCACGCCGGATCATGCACGAGGTGGACCCGGGCGCGGAATGGCGGCAGGCGTACGCGGAGGCGGGCCGGCTCATCCGGGCCTACTTCTGGGAGCCGGACATGTGCGGGATCGACTGGGACGCGATCCTGGAGCAGTACCGCCCGCTGGTCGAACGGGTCGCCTCCCCGGACGAGTTCGCGGACCTGCTGCGCGAGGTGCTGGGCGAGCTGGGCACCTCGCACGCGTACGTGGCGGCGGCCCGGCGCAACGAGGGCCCGCCGCACTACCAGCGCTACCAGGGCCTGCTGGGCACCAACTTCGTGCGCCGCGACGGGCGCTGGGTGGTGAAGCGGATCCTGCCGGGCGAGTCGTCGGACTCCAAGGCGCGCTCCCCGCTTGCGGGCACCGGCATCCGCGAGGGCGCCGTGCTGACCCATGTGGACGGGCGGCCCGTGGACCCGGTGACGGGACCGTATCCGCTGCTGGCCGGGGCGGGCGGTACGACGGTGGAGCTGACGTTCCTGCCCGCCGACGGGGAGGGCGGGCCCCGCCGCGTGGCCGTGATGCCGCTGATCGACGAACGGCCGCTGCGCTACCAGGACTGGGTCGCCAAGCGCCGCGCGGTCGTCAAGGAGTTGAGCGGCGACCGCTGCGGGTACCTGCACATCCCGGACCTGGGCGGCTCCGGCTGGGCCCAGTTCAACCGGGACCTCAGGAAGGAGGTCTCACGGCCGGCTCTCATCGTGGACGTACGCGGCAACGCGGGCGGCCACATCAGCGAACTCGTCATCGAGAAGCTGACGCACACCATCCTGGGCTGGGACCTGACACGCAACGCCCAGCCGGTGTCGTACACCTCGAACGCCCCGCGCGGACCGATCGTGGCCCTCGCCGACGAGGCCACGTCCTCCGACGGCGACATGATCACGGCCGCGTTCAAACTGCTGAAGCTCGGCCCGGTGGTGGGCCTGCGCACCTGGGGCGGCGTGGTCGGCATAACGGGCCGTCACCGCCTGGGCGACGGCACGGTGATCACGGTGCCGATGAACGCCGCGTGGTTCGACGCGTACGGGTGGTCCGTGGAAAACCGGGGTGTCACCCCGGACTTGGAGATCGAGCGCACCCCCGTGGACTGGGCGGAGGGCCGCCACAGGCAACTGTCGGACGCGGTCGAGGTGGCGCTGAACCTCCTGGACACCCAGCCGGCGGCAACCCCGCCGGACTACAGCCAGGTCCCCGACAGAACCCGCCCGAAACTCCCACCGAGGCCAACGGGCTGATCCCGCTGCCGGTTGCCGGTTGCCGCTTTTCCGGTTGCCGGTTGCCGCCACCGCTGTGGGCAGCAAGTGGGGCGCCCTCAATGCAAAGGGCGCCCCACTCGTCGCTGCTGAAGCCGGCCGCAGGCCGACCGCAGGCTACCGCTCGCGGTCCTGGTCGAAGCGGTCCTCCGCTTCCTCCTGCATCCGCTGCGCCTCTTCCCGCGACTGCTGGCCCCGCTGCTGACCACGCTGCTGAGCCTGCTGGCCGCGCTGCTGCGCCTGCTGCTTGGCCTGCTCCATCTTCTGCTTGGCCTGCTGCTTGATCTGCTCGGACTTGTCCTTCATACCCATGTGGGCTCACTCCCGAAGTACGTGAGGGGATCGGGCTCGACCAGACTGACACGCAGGAACACAGCACGCATTTCGATCAGTTACCGAGCGTACTCCGCCGCTGCTCATCGGCCTGGCCACCGGCCCCGACGAGCCCGGTGCGCACCTTCTTGAGCCGCGGCTCGAACCGCCGCATCTCCCGCTGTCCCACGGTCGCGATGATTCCCGGCAGATACCCGCGCACCACCTGCATCCCGCGCAGCCACGCCTGCCCGTACACATGGCCCGACCGCCGCTCGATCCCGGCCACCAGCCGGTCCACCGCGGGCCCCAGCGGATACGTCTTGTTGGACGGCCACGG
Source organism: Streptomyces cynarae (assembly GCF_025642135.1). Classification (NCBI taxonomy): domain Bacteria; kingdom Bacillati; phylum Actinomycetota; class Actinomycetes; order Kitasatosporales; family Streptomycetaceae; genus Streptomyces; species Streptomyces cynarae. The sequence continues at coordinate 3,828,612 of NZ_CP106793.1, forward strand.
CAGCCGCTGCCGCAGCTCCCTCATCACCTCGTCCTGGTCGGCGCCCCGCACCATGTCCGTGTCCGTCCAGGACAGATACCCGACGCCGACACGTACGCCCCGGTGCGCGACCTCGGCGCGCAGGCTGTGCGCGTACGCCTCCACGCCCGACTTGGACGCGCAGTACGCCGTCATCATCGGCGCCGGAGTGATCGCCGCGAGCGAGGCGATCTGGAGGAGATAGCCCCGGCTCTCGATCAACGCCGGCAGGAAGGCGCGGGCCGTCACCGCGGAGCCGATCAGATTCACCTCGATCACCCGCCGCCACGCCTCGGGGTCGGACTCGGTGAACGGCCCACCGCCCGCCACACCGGCGTTGGCGACCACGATGTCGACCTTCCCGAACCGCTGCTGAACCTCCCGCGCGACCCGCGTCATCGCCTCGTGGTCGGTGACGTCGGCGCACCAGTGCCCGCCGTCCCCGTACAGCTGCTCCGCGACCCGCTTGAGGGCGTCCGCCTCCAGGCCGACCAGGGCGACCGTGGCCCCGCGCGCCGACAGCTTGCGGGCCAGCAGTTCGCCGACGCCCCGCGCCGCGCCGGTGACGACCGCGACCTGCCCCTCGAGGCCCACCCTGCTCATGCGCCCTCCTTGACCGGCTCGTTCGGTGTGTCCGCCGCGTATGCGGTGACGAGTTCGCGGATCTTCCCGGTGACCAGCTCCGGTGCCTCCACGGGTGTCATATGGCCGAGCCCCGGCAGCTCGGTGCCGCCCACGCAGTGCGGCAGCGCGGCGACCAGCGCCCGCGCGTGCACCGGCGGGGTGAGCCGGTCGGCGGTGCCGACCACGACGGCCGTCGGTACGGTCAACTCGCTCACGGCGTCCTCGAGATCGAGCCCTTCGAGCACACGCGACCAGGCGTGGCGCACCTCGCGCGGACAGGCGTGCACCACCCGCGCGCACGCCTCCACCATGGCCGGCGTCGAAGCGGCGCCCATGGTGGCGTACTTGAGGATGCGCCGCGCCACCGGTGTGACCGGCCCGAGCGGGGCGCGCGAGCCGAGGACGCGCGCGGTGAGCCAGGTGCGCACGCGCCCGGCGCGCATCGGCACCACCAGCGACTCGGACACCAGGCGCCCGCTGCCCGTACTGCACAACAGGACGGCTGCCGTGTGCGCCCGGAAGCGGGGGCGCGCGGCGGCGGCCAGCACCGTCATCCCGCCCATGGAGTGCCCCACGACCACGGCCCTCCCGCCCGGCGCGAGCGTGGCGGCGAGCACCGCTTCCAGATCGTCGGCGAGCGCCTCGGTGGAGCAGGTGGGGCTCGCGGGGCTGCGCCCGTGCCCCCGCTGGTCGTAGGCGATCACCCGGTGGTCGGCGGCGAGGTCCCGGATCTGCGCCGCCCAGAAGGCGGTCGAGCAGGTCCAGCCGTGGACGAGGACCACCGGGGGCGCACCCTCGGGTCCGTGCACCTCGACGTGCAACCGGGCGCCGTCGGCGGAGAGGACCGTCAGCTCACGGTCCGGGGCCGGGGGTGCGTAGGGGCCCGTGGCCACCGGCGTCGGGCTTCTCATGCGCCCGCCTCCACGCGCTCCTCGGCCTGCGCGCTCCCCTGGGCGGGTGCTCGCAGCACGTCGTACTCCGCGAGGTTCACGCGCCGCGTCGCCGCCTGGAACTCCGTCGTCGTACCGGGCCAGATGGTGGTGTTGCGGCCGTGCGCGTCGAGGTACCAGCTGGTGCAGCCGCCGGTGTTCCACACCGTGCGCTTCATACGTTCCTGCACCTTGTGGTTCCAGGCCGCGACGGCGCTCGGGCGGGCGTCGAGCGCGACCCGGCCGCCGAGGACCCGCAACTGCCGCAGGAAGTCGGCCATGTAGTTCAGCTGGGACTCGATCATCAGGATCATCGAGGAGTTCCCGAGCCCGGTGTTGGGCCCGATGATCGTCATCCAGTTGGGGAACCCGGCGGCCGAGGCCCCGCGCAGGGCCTGCATCCCGCCCTTCCAGGTCTCCGCGAGCGTCCTGCCGTCGGCGCCGACGACCCGCTCGGCGATCGGCATGTCCGTCACATGGAACCCGGTGCCGAAGACGATCGCGTCGACCTCGGCCTCGGTGCCGTCCGCGGCGACGACCGCCCGGCCGCGGACCTCGGCGAGCCCGCTCGGAACGACGTCCACATTCGGCTGCGCGAGGGCCGGGTAGTAGTCGCTGGAGAGCAGGATCCGCTTGCAGCCGATGCGGTAGTCGGGGGTCAGCCTGGCGCGCAGGGCCGGGTCCTTGACGGCGCGGGCCATGTTGGCCTTGGCCAGCCGCTCGACGAGGCCCAGCTCGTTCGGGTGCTTGGTGAACGCCTGGACCTGCAACTCCCGTATCCCCCACAGCAGTCCCCGTCGCAGCCGCGTGGTGACGGGCAGCGCGCGGTGCAGCGCCCGCTCCGGGCCGCTGATCGCGCGGTCGACGCGGGGCAGCACCCACGGCGGGGTGCGCTGGAAGAGGACCAGCTTCGCGACATCGGGCCGGATGGCCGGCACGATCTGGATCGCTGAGGCCCCGGTGCCGACCATGGCGACCCGCTTGCCGCGCAGGTCCTGGTCGTGGTCCCAGCGGGCGGAGTGGAAGACCGCGCCCGGGAAGGAGTCGAGGCCGGGAATGTCCGGGATCCTCGGGTCGGAGAGCGGGCCGGTGGCGGAGACGACGACGTCCGCCGTGAGCGATCCGCTGCTGGTCTCGATGACCCAGCGCAGCCTCGCGGCATCCCAGGTCATCAGCTTCACCTCGCTGCGGAGGCGGAGGTGGGGCCGCAGCCCGAAGACGTCCGCCACATGCTCCAGGTACGCGCGGATGTGCTCCTGTCCGGAGAAGGTGCGCGGCCAGTCGGGGTGGGGCGCGAACGAGAACGAGTAGAGGTGGGAGGGGACGTCGCAGGCGCAGCCCGGGTAGGTGTTGTCGCGCCAGGTGCCGCCCACCGCGTCCGCCCGTTCCAGGACCACGAAGTCGGTGATCCCTTCCCGGCGCAGTCGCACGGCGGCACCGAGCCCGCCGAACCCCGTACCGATCACCGCCACCCGTACATGCTCGTGCTCGGCCATCCCGCAGCCTCCCGGTCCGCCAGACTCTGCCAGTGAACACTGGCGCAATCGGGAGGGTAGGGCAGCGGCCCTACCGATGGGTAGGGGTGGGGCGAGGAAAGTTACCGGCGGTACGACGTAGGGTTCGGGCGTGGCAGGCAACGGGGAGCGGCGCGAGTACCGCATGGAGGAGCTGGCCAGGAGGGCCGGGATCACGGTGCGCACCCTGCGCTTCTACCGCGAGCGCAAGCTGATCCACCCGCCGCGCCGCGAGGGCCGTATCGCCTGGTACGACGACACGCACCTGGCCCGGCTGCGGACGATCTCCGCGCTCCTGGAACGCGGCCACACCCTCAGCGGCATCGCGGAACTCGCCGAGGCCTTCGACCACGGCCGCAACGTCGGCGAGTTGCTCGGCCTCGGCGCACCCAGCGAGGAGACCCCGGTCCGGCTCACCCCCGAGGCGCTGGCCGACGTCTTCGGCGACCAGGCCACGCCGGAGAACCTCTCCGCCGCACTCGAACTGGGCTACCTCGGCACGGACGGCGGCGAGATAGTGCACGTCAGCCGCCGGCTGCTGGACGTATCGGCGGCCCTGGTCCGGGAGGGCATCCCGCTGGCGGACGTCCTGGCCGCCGCCCGCCGCGTCCGCGAACACGCGGAAGCCCTGGCGGAGGTGTTCAACGACCTGGTGGCCACGGAGAACCGCTCCCCGGAGGACGTCAAACGCCTGCGCCCACTGGCGAAGAGCGTGGTGGAGGCGGAACTGTCACTGGCCCTGGACCGGCGACTGCTGGGGGATCAGAGGTCGTAGACCACCGTCACCGGGGCATGGTCCGACCAGCGCGCGGTGTGCGTCGCCGCGCGCTCCACGTACGCCTTGACCGCCTTGGCGGCGAGACCCGGCGTGGCGACCTGATAGTCGATGCGCCATCCCGTGTCGTTGTCGAAAGCACGCCCGCGGTAGGACCACCAGGTGTACGGACCCTCGCTGTCCGGATGCAGCGCCCGGACGACGTCGACGTACCCGCCGTCCTCGGATGCGAAAACCCGTCCCAACCACTCGCGTTCCTCGGGCAGGAAGCCGGAGTTCTTCCGGTTGCCGCGCCAGTTCTTCAGGTCGGCCTCGCGGTGGGCGATGTTCCAGTCGCCGCAGACGACGACCTCGCGCCCCTCCGCGGCGGACCGCTCCCGCAACTCCTTGAGGTGGCCGAGGAACTCGGTCATGAACCGGACCTTCTCGTCCTGCCGTTCGGTCCCGACCTCGCCCGAGGGCAGGTACAGGCTGGCGACGGTGACACCGGGCAGATCTGCCTCGACATACCGCCCGCCGCCGTCGAACTCGGCCGACCCGAACCCGATCCGCACCCGGTCGGGCTCGCGCCGCGTGTAGAGCGCCACCCCCGCGCGCCCCTTGGCGGCGGCCGGGGCGTGCACGACGTGCCAGCCGTCGGGCGCCCGGACGCCCTCGGGGATCTGCCCGGGCTCGGCGCGCACCTCCTGGAGGCACAGCACATCGGCGAAGGTACCGTCGAGCCACTCCACGAAGCCCTTCTTCGCGGCGGCACGGATCCCGTTGACGTTCACGCTGGTCACAGTGAGCACCCGGGAACGATACCGGCAGGCGGACGCAGCCCCATCGGCAGTATTCGCATAGTTGTACGCTTTCCGGCGTGAATATTCGCCGTGCTTCCTTCGACCACCCCGACGCCGTCAAGCTCAACGACCTCGTCCAGGCCGAATACCACGTTCGCTACGGCGACGGTGGCGACGCCACGTACCTGGACCCGGCGATGTTCGTACCGCCGGTCGGCCTCTACCTGATCGCGTACGACGAGCAGGACCGTCCCGTGGCCACGGGCGGCTGGCGCTCCCAGGAGAAGAACGACGAGGGATACGAGGACGGGGACGCCGAACTCAAGCGGATGTTCGTCATAGAGGAGATGCGCGGCCGGGGCCTGGCGCGCCGCATGCTCGCCGCTCTGGAGGAGGACGCCCGCGCGGCCGGCCGCACCCGTATGGTCCTGGAGACGGGCACCAAGCAGCCGGAGGCGGTGGCCCTGTACACCTCCAGCGGCTATGAGCCGTGCGCGAAGTTCGGCTACTACCGCTTCTACGAATCGAGCCTGTGTTTCGCGAAGCCGCTGTAGGCGTCGGGCGAGGCGAGGCTCGCCGGCGGCACGAGAAAGGGGCTGGGGAACCCTCGCGGTTTTCCGGCCCTTCCCTTCGGGATCACCGCTTCGGGGTGACCACCGGGCGGAGTTGGGAACGCCGCGCCGCGAAAGCCGAAACGGGCATGGCAAGAGGCCCGCCCCCCTTGCGGGGAGCGGGCCTCCATGCTGCGTGGACCTGAGGGGATTTGAACCCCTGGCCCCCTCGATGCGAACGAGGTGCGCTACCGGACTGCGCCACAGGCCCTTGCAACGAGTGAAACTCTAGCATCCCCATCGGCTGGTCAGGAAATCCGTTCCAGAGCCGCCCCGGCTGCGGGCAATCGTGCCGTCACCCGCCCCCTACTCGTTCGCGGCCCGCGGCCGCTCCCCCTCCTCGTACTGGTCGAACAGCGGGGTCCGCCCCCGCTCACGCGACCGCCGGGCCGACGCCGCCCGCCGGGCATCGCTCCGGCCGGAGGCGTCGACGTCGGCGGCTTCCGCCCGCTCCCCCGGCTCCGCCCCCGGCGCGGCTCCGCGCCGCCCGTCGAGGGCGCGGCCTCCGCCGTGCTCGACCGTGCCGAGCTCCACGCGTCCGGCGTGCCGAGGTCCACACTCGGCGTCGCCCGCGGAGCGACCGGGGCGGTCACATACGTCGGCAGCGGCACCGGCACCGGGTCCCAGCTCTCCCCCTGCCCGGGCCTGCGCTGCCGTTCCCGCTGCTGGTCCACCCACTCCGCGTGGTCCGTCTGCTCCACGAGCGCGCGTCGGTCGGCGGCCAGTGCGGACAGCCCGGGGTCGTTCTCCGGCTCGGGGCCGTCCTCCGCCTCGTCCCCGTCGGAGTCGACCGGCGGCCGCCGCCTCGGCTGCCGCTCCCGCAGCCGCCGCGCCGCCGCCTCGGCCCGTCGCCGGTCCATGGTGTACGTGAACCGCTTCCGCTCCTGCGCCCGCAGGTACGCGATGTACGCGCTCAGCAGCACGGCCGGCACGCCCGGCGCCCACAGGAACGCGAGCCCCCCGACCGCGGCCACGATCGCGCCGAGCGTGAAGGCGAGGAAGAGCATCACGGTCGTACGCCGTCGACGTGCGAGCACCTTGGAGCGCCGGGCGCGCGCCATGGCCTCCGCCGAGGAGACCTTCCGCGCCCGTGGCACCGGTCCGGGCGCACCCGGCTCGGCCGCGCGCGGCTCCCCCGGCTCCGCCCGTTCTCCCTGCTCCCGCCGGGGCTGGCCTTCCGGCTCCGCCTCCACCCGCGCCCGCGGCTGCCGCCGGGTCGGGGGCATGGCGAAGGACCGGACGTCCACCGAGCCGGTGGCACCGTCCGGCTGCGCGCCGGGCTCCCCCTCATCGGCGGAGCGCGCCCGCAGGTCCTTGGCGTATCGGCGCTCCATGCCCGCCCGTCCGGACAGCAGCCGGATGGCGGTGCTGAAGCGTTCCGTCGGACGAGACTCGTTCAGCTCGTCCTGCCTACGGAGCCACATCGGCACCAAGTAGGCGGCCCAGGCCCCGACAATGACTGCGTAGATGAGGCCGCTGCTGCTCACGCCTCACACGGTAGAGGGGTTTGCGTGAGGCCATCTGCCAATTGAGCCGGTGTGTCGCACGATCTGGCTGATATTTCGAACTTTTTTTGGGACCGATGCGATCAGCAGACCGACGGGGCCGCTAATTCATTGCCCCCAGACGGACGCGAGACGATCGCCATCCGATCAAATTCGAACACATTTTTTATTTCCCAGGGTGACGGTGGGCCTGCTGAGAGCGTGCCCGGTGCCAGCGCGCCAGCAAGCCCTCGGGCACCTCTTCCGCGGTGAGCGCGAAGACCAGATGGTCCCGCCAGGCCCCGTCGATGTGCAGATAACGGGGCCGGAGCCCTTCCTCACGGAATCCCAGTTTCTCCACGACCCGGCGACTCGGACCGTTCTCGGGGCGAATGCAGACCTCGATGCGGTGCAGCCCGACAGTGCGGAAGCAGTGGTCGACGGCGAGCGCCACGGCCGTCGGCATCACCCCGCGGCCCGCGACCCCCTCGTCCACCCAGTAGCCGACGTGCCCCGAGCACATCGAGCCCCAGGTGATCCCCGCCACCGTCAACTGCCCCACCAGGCGCCCCTGGTACTCGATGACGAACGGCAGCATCCGGCCCGCCCTGGCCTCGGCGCGCAGGTGCCGGACCATCTGCCGGTAGGTCGGCCGGTGCGCTGTCGGGCCGCCGGGCGCGGGCGGCGGAACGGTCGCCTCCCACGGCCGCAGCCACTCCCGGTTGCGCCGGTTGACCTCCCGCCAGTCCCGCTGGTCGCGCAGCCGTATCGGCCGGAGGACGACGTCGCCGTCCACCAGCTCGACGGGCCAGGATGGGCTGTTCAGCTCGCACCCCCACTCGGTCTGGGGCGGTCCTCGCGGATCGCGGACCCGCCGGCGTCGGCGCGGGGGTGGTCCCCGCCGCGGATCTGGTCGACGGCGTGGACCAACAGGGGCTCCAGGACGGCCAGTCCGTCCCTCACCCCGCCGGTGGACCCCGGCAGGTTGACGATCAGCGTGCTGCCGGCGACTCCGGCCAGTCCCCGGGAGAGCGCCGCCGTGGGCACCTTCTCTCTTCCGAACGCCCTGATGGCCTCGGGAATGCCCGGGACCTCGTAGTCGATCACCGCGCGGGTCGCCTCGGGGGTGCGATCGGTGGGGGATATGCCGGTGCCCCCGGTGGTCACGATCACGTCGTAGCCGGCGCGCGAGCCCGTCCGCAGTGCGTTCTCCACCGGGTCACCGTCCGGGACGACCCACGGGCCGTCGACCGCGAAACCGAAGCGGGTGAGCGCCTCCGCGATCAAGGGGCCGCCCTTGTCCTCGTACACGCCCGCGGCCGCGCGGTTCGACGCGGTCACCACCAGGGCCGCGTACGGCGCCAGGAGTGCACCGCCGGTCGGCGGCTCGACCGGTGCCGTCATGCCCGGCTCCAGTCGCCCGACTTCCCGCCCGTCTTCTCCTCCACGCGCACGTCCGTGATCACCGCCGCCTTGTCGACCGCCTTGACCATGTCGATCACGGTGAGCGCCGCGACACTGACCGCGGTGAGCGCCTCCATCTCGACACCCGTGCGGTCGGTGGTCTTCACGGTGGCCGTGATCTCCACGGCGTCGTCCGCGACCGACAGATCCAGCTTCACACCCGACACCGCGAGCGGGTGGCACAGGGGGATGAGGTCGGGGGTCCGCTTCGCGCCCATGATGCCCGCGATGCGCGCGGTGGCCAGCGCGTCGCCCTTGGGGACGCCCTCACCGCGCAGCAGTTCGATCACGCGCGGTGAAACCAGCACACGGCCGCTGGCGCGCGCGGTGCGTTCGGTGACGTCCTTCCCTGAGACGTCGACCATGCGGGCCGCCCCCGCGTCATCGATATGGGTCAGTCTGTCCTGCGAACTCATGTGCTGCGGCACTCCCGGTCCTGGCCCGGCACGCGGGCCTGTTGTGCGCGACACGGTACCGCCAACCGGGCAGGATCAGCCGCCCAAGGTCCACGGACCGGATACGGAGCCGCGACCGGACCGCAGGGACAGACCCGTCCGGCCGGGCGAAGCCTCCGAACCCGGACAACACGGGGCGCCCGGCGTCAGCCGAGCAGGACCACCTCGACGTCCGTGCCCGGCTCGATGGAGGTGTCGTCCTCGGGGACCACGATCAGGGCGTCCGCCTGGGCGAGGGCGGCGATCAGGTGGGAGCCCGCGCCGCCCACCGGGGTCACCGTGCCGTCGGCGTACGTGCCGCGCAGGAACTGCCGGCGGCCCGCGGGCGACGTCAGCGCCTTGTCCGCCTTCAGGACGGCTCTGGTCCGGGGGCGGTGCACGTCCGGCAGGCCCATCAGGGTGCGGATCGCCGGGCGTACGAACAGCTCGAAGGAGACGTACGACGACACCGGGTTGCCCGGCAGCGCCAGCAGCGGCGTGTGGTCGGGGCCGATGGAGCCGAAGCCCTGGGGCTTGCCGGGCTGCATGGCGAGCTTGCGGAACTCGACGCCGCCGCCCGCCTCGTCCGCGTCGCCCACGGAGGACAGCGCCTCCTTGACGACGTCGTACGCGCCCACGCTCACCCCTCCGGTGGTGACCATGAGGTCGGCCCGGACGAGCTGGTCCTCGATGGTGGAGCGCAGCGTTTCCGCGTCGTCGGCGACCGCGCCGACCCGGTAGGCGATGGCGCCGGCGTCCCGGGCGGCGGCGGTGAGCGCGAAGCTGTTGGAGTCGTAGATCTGGCCTGCCGCCAGTTCCTCGTCGGGCTGGACGAGTTCGCTCCCGGTGGACAGGACGACCACGCGCGGACGCGGGCGCACGCGTACCGTGCCGCGGCCGATCGCGGCGAGCAGCGCGATCTGCGGCGGCCCGAGGACCGTGCCGCCGCCAGGGCGAGATCGCCGGCCCGGACGTCGCTGCCCTCGGCGCGCACGTGCGCGCGTGCCTCGGCCGGGCGGTGGACCCGCACCTGCCCCGCGGCTTGCTCGGGCGCGAGGCTGCGGGCGCGCATCCCGGAGACGGGACCGCCGCCCAGCCCGCCGTCGGTCCACTCCACGGGGACGACGGCCTCGGCGCCCGGCGGCAGCGGGGCGCCGGTCATGATGCGCGCGGCCTGACCGGGCCCGACGTGCAGCAGGTCGGCCGCGCCCGCCGCGACGTCGCCGATCACCGTGAGGACGGCCGGGAACTCCTCGCTCGCGCCCGCGACGTCCGCGACCCGCACCGCGTACCCGTCCATGGAGCTGTTGTCGAACGGCGGCAGTGACAGGGGCACCATGACGTCGTCGACCAGGACGCAGTCCTGGGCGTCGAGCAGGTTCAGCTCGATCGGCTCCAGGGGGCGGACGGTGGTGAGGACGTCCTCCAGGTGTTCGTCCACCGTCCACAGGCGGTCCTGGCCGGTGGTGCGGGTCGCGGCGGCGCTCAAATCGCTACATCTCCTCGGCTACGAAGCTGCGAAGCCAGGTCCTGAAGCCAGGGCCCAGGTCTTCACGTTCGCATGCGAGTCTGACAATGGCACGCAGGTAGTCGCCACGGTCGCCGGTGTCATAGCGGCGGCCCTTGAAGACCACGCCGTGCACCGGGCCGCCGACCTTCTCGTCCTCGGCGAGCTGCTGGAGGGCGTCGGTGAGCTGGATCTCGTTGCTGCGCCCCGGCTCCGTCTTGCGCAGGATGTCGAAGATGTGCGGGTCGAGTACGTAGCGGCCGATGACGGCGTAGTTCGACGGGGCGTCCGCCGCGTCCGGCTTCTCGACCAGGCCGGTCACCTGGACGACGTCGCTGTCCTCGGTGGTCTCGACGGCCGCGCAGCCGTAGAGGTGGATCTGCTCGGGCGCGACCTCCATGAGCGCGATGACACTGCCGCCGTACTGCTCCTGGACGTCGATCATGCGCTTGAGCAGCGGGTCGCGCGGGTCGATCAGGTCGTCGCCGAGGAGGACCGCGAACGGCTCCTGGCCGACGTGCGGGGCGGCGCACAGGACGGCGTGGCCGAGGCCCTTGGGGTCGCCCTGGCGGACGTAGTGCATGGTGGCGAGGTCGCTGGACTCCTGGACCTTGGCGAGCCGCTCGGCGTCGCCCTTCTTCTCCAGGGCCGACTCGAGCTCGTAGTTGCGGTCGAAGTGGTCCTCGAGGGGGCGCTTGTTGCGGCCGGTGACCATCAGTACGTCGTCGAGCCCCGCGGACACGGCTTCCTCGACCACGTACTGGATCGCGGGCTTGTCGACGACCGGCAGCATCTCCTTGGGCGTGGCCTTGGTGGCCGGCAGGAACCGGGTGCCGAGGCCGGCAGCGGGGATGACAGCCTTGGTGATCCTGGGGTGCGACTGAGTCATGTCCGCAACGATATCCGGTGGGTATGTGCGGAAACTGTGGCTCCGGTTAATTGGCTCTCATATGAGCGCATTGTGAACGAGGAGGCCACTGACCTGTGGGTCCCATGGAACACCAGGCAGAGCCTGGCAAGCGTATGTTGCGGCAAGGCTTCCTCGCGGTGAGGAGTGCGTTGACCGCCGATGACGTGCGGGAAGCGGCGGCGGCGCTGGCCGAACGGGCCCTGGAGCTGCCCGAGCTGGCGCACGCGCGCACGGTGGCCGCGTACGTCTCCGTGGGGAGCGAACCCGGCACGCTCGCGCTTCTGGAGGCGCTGCGCGTGCGGGGCGTGCGCGTACTGCTCCCGGTGCTCCTGCCGGACAACGACCTCGACTGGGGGACGTACGCCGGGCCGGAGTCCCTGGTGAGCGTGCGGCACGGCGGGCGGATGGCCCTCCTGGAACCCGCGGGCGAGCGCCTGGGCCCGGAGGCCGTCCGGGAGGCCGACGCCGTACTGCTTCCCGGGCTGGCGGTCGACGCCCGCGGCATGCGCCTCGGGCGCGGCGGCGGCTCCTACGACCGTGTGCTGTCCCGCCTGGAGCGCGCGGGCGCCGAGCCCGTCCTGGTGGTGCTCCTGTACGACGCGGAGGTCGTCGAGCGGGTCCCCGAGGAGGCGCACGACCGCCCGGTGCACGCCGTGGTGACACCGTCGGGCGTACGCCGCTTCCACCGCCGGCCGTGACGCCGCCCGTGAGAGCCCCGCACATGGAAACGGCCCTTCACGCGCGCGTGAAGGGCCGTTCTCACGGTGAGGCGCCCGTCAGGGCTTGAGCACCAGCGTGTCGGTCGTGCTCTTGTCCACCGCGTCCTTCGAGAAGTCCCACGGCAGCAGCTCGCCCTTGACCCACTTCTCCGTCTGGTCGGTGTAGTGCGCGCTGTAGGCGTGACCCGAGGCACCGCTGAGGTTGATCCACTTGGACTTGTCGAGGTCTGCCAGGTTGACCACCATCCGCATCGACGGCACCCACAGGGCGTTGTAGCCGCCCGCCGCGTTCCAGCCGGTGGCGTTCACGGTCGCCTCGCCGCCGTCCAGCTTCCAGGGACCGCGGTTGAGCATGTACTGCAGTATGCCCGGGCCGTCGGTGCCCAAGGTCTGGTTCCTCAGGAACAGGCGGTGCAGCCGGCCCCAGCTCCAGGTGTCCATGTCCTTGCCGAGCTTGGCGACCAGCTCCCAGGTCGCGTCCTTCATGGCGCGCCCGAACAGCTCGTCACGCGTCGTCGTGGCCGGGTCGGTGCGCGTCGCCGGCGACTGCCACCAGTCGTTCTTCTCGTCGTCGACGATGTTGCGGACCACCTCGAACCAGCGGTCACCGCCGTCCGGCTGCGCCTGGTCAGCTTCGCGCTGGCCGCACTCGCGGACCTTGCGGTCCTCGTCGGCCGGGCCGGTGGAGTCGGCGGGCTCCACCCACAGGCACTGGCCCTTGACCCGCAGCTCCTTGGGCAGCTTGTTGCCGAAGGCGAGCTTGAGGATGTTGCGCCAGACCGCGTTGAAGTACGCGGCCGCCGCCGAGTCGGAGTCCTGGGTGTAGTCCCAGCCCTCCAGCAATTTCTGCGCCGCGCGGACGTGCTTGTCCGAGACGTCGATCTTCAGCAGCTTGGGCACCAGCAGCTTGGCGATCTCGCTGCTGTTGTCGAGCTGCATCTGCCGCATGTCGTCGGTCGAGATCTTGCCGCCGCCCTTGATCTTCGACTCGATCAGGTCGGTGATCCGCTGGCTGCGCGAGCCGTAGCCCCAGTCCGTGGTGAGCGTGTAGGGGTACTTGCTCTTGTCGATCACGGCCTGGTTGGCGGTGACGATGTAGCCGCGCTTGGGGTTGAACTCGTAGGGCAGCGCGGCCTTCGGGATGTAGCCGGTCCAGTCGTACTTCGAGTCCCAGCCGGGCGCCGGGATCGAGCCGTCGTCGCCCTGGGCGCGCGTGGGGATCTTTCCGGGCAGCTGGTAGCCGATGTTGCCCTGGGTATCGGCGTAGATCAGGTTCTGCGAGGGCACGTCGAAGGAGCGGGCCGCCTGGCGGAACTCGGACCAGTTCGACGCCTTGTCGATCGCGAAGACGGCGTCCATGGTGTTGCCGGGGTCCAGCGCGGTCCAGCGCAGGGCGACGCCGTAGCCGTCGGCGCGGTCGGGGGCCAGGGTGTCGACGGTGGCCTTCTTGCCGACGTTGACGAGTTCGTCGTCGCGGTCGGACAGCAGGGGCATGTCGTTGTTCGCCTCACGGACGACGATCTTCTTCGAGTCGCCGCCCGCCACCTTGATCGTCTCGGTGCGGGTGGTGAACGGCACGACCTTGCCGTCCCTCAGGTAGCCGTCGCCGGACAGCTTCTCCAGGTAGAGGTCGGTGACGTCGACGCCGGAGTTGGTCATGCCCCAGGAGATGTTCTGGTTGTGGCCGATTATCACGCCGGGCATGCCGGCGAAGGTGTAGCCGGTGACGTCGTAGCCGCACTTGCTGGAGACGGTCGTGCAGTGCAGGCCCATCTGGTACCAGACCGACGGCAGCGATGCCGACAGGTGCGGGTCGTTGGCCAGCAGCGGCTTGCCGGTGATGGTGTGGCTGCCGGCGACGACCCAGGAGTTGGAGCCGATGCCGTGGCCGTTCACGCCGACGGCGGTCGGGACGTCGGCCAGGAGGTTCGTGAGACCCGCCAGCTGGCTGCGCAGGGACGGAGAGGCCGAGGAGGCCGAGGTCGACGTGGACGTCGAGCTCGACGTGCCGGGCGTCGACTGCGAGCCCGTCGTCCCCGTAGCACCCTTCGAGCCTGCCGTGGCCGCGGTACCCGTCGAGTCGGTCTGCTCGAACGCCTTCGTGAGGGCGTTGTACTCGCCCTCCTGGACGATCGGCTTGTTGCGGCCGTACGGGTACTCCGGGTACAGGTCCGCGATCTGCTTGGGGCCCAGGCGGCTGGTCATCAGGGAGCGGTCGATCTCGTCCTGCATGTTGCCGCGCAGGTCCCAGGCCATCGCCTTGAGCCAGGAGACCGAGTCGACCGGGGTCCACGGCTGGGGCTGGTAGTCGTTGGTCAGGCCCAGCGCCGCGTACTCCAGGGAGATCTCCTTGCCGTCCTTGCCCTTCAGATAGGCGTTGACTCCCTTGGCGTACGCCTGGAGGTACTCCTTCGTGGAGGCCGACAGCTTGGTGTCGTACTCCTTCTGCGCCACCCGGTCCCAGCCCAGGGTGCGCAGGAACTCGTCGTTCTTGACCTGGCTCTTGCCGAACATCTCGGACAGGCGTCCGGACGTCATGTGGCGGCGCACGTCCATCTCGTAGAACCGGTCCTGCGCCTGGACGTACCCCTGCGCCATGAACAGGTCCTCGTCGGAGGACGCGTAGATCTGCGGGATCCCGTAGCCGTCGCGCTTGACGTCGACGGGACCCGACAGGCCCTCGAGCGTGATCGTCCCCTTGGTCTGCGGGAAGGAGGCGCGCACGGTGCTGACGGACCAGTAGCCGCCGTATCCGAAACCTCCCACAAGGGCCACAACCAGGACGATCACGAGCAGTCGGGCTCTGCGCCCCTTCTTCCTGCCGGACTTGCCGGGCTTCTGGCCGGAAGAGGCGGTGGTGTTGGGGGGCATCGCTGTCCTTGCTGTCCTAACACGAGCGGCAGGGCGGGCTGTGCTTTCTACTGAGCGCTGGAGCAACCATAGGCGCAGGGCCCGGTCCGCCTTGACGCGGAGTCGGGAACCAGCCCGGACTGGAGTTCGATCACACGGCCGAAGCGTCAAGAAAGCGTCAAGAGTTAGGTAAGCTAATGAAGTAGTCGGAGTGAAGTCCGCCCCAGCACCGGGCTTCGCGTGCTCGGATCGTGGCGTCGCACCGCGGCCCACGGATTGGCGAGAAGGGAACGGCCGCTGACTGTCCACCACCTCAACCAGCTCCTCCTCCTCTGCTCGCTCGTTCTGCTCGTCGCGGTGGCAGCGGTTCGGATCTCGTCGCGCAGCGGCCTCCCCAGCCTGCTCGTCTACCTGGGCATCGGCATCGCCATGGGCCAGGACGGATTCGGCATCCACTTCAACAACGCCGAGCTGACCCAGGTCATGGGATACGCGGCACTGGTCGTGATCCTGGCCGAGGGCGGTCTCGGCACGAAGTGGAAGCAGATCAAGCCGGCCCTCCCGGCGGCCTCCGCGCTGGCGCTCCTCGGCGTCGCGGTGAGCGTCGGCGTCACGGCCGCGGGCGCGCACCACCTGAGCGGACTGGAGTGGCGGCAGGCTCTCATCATCGGAGCGGTGGTGTCGTCGACCGACGCGGCGGCGGTCTTCTCGGTACTGCGGAAAGTGCCCCTCCCCGCGCGCGTGACGGGCGTTCTGGAGGCCGAGTCCGGCTTCAACGACGCTCCCGTCGTCATCCTCGTCGTCGCGTTCTCCACGGCCGGGCCGATCGAGCACTGGTACACGCTGCTCGGGAAGATACTCCTGGAGCTGGCCATCGGCGCCGCCATCGGCCTCGCGGTGGGCTGGCTCGGCTCCTGGGGTCTCAGGCACGTGGCGCTGCCCGCCTCCGGCCTCTACCCGATCGCGGTCATGGCCATCGCGGTCATGGCGTACGCGGGCGGCTCGCTGGCCCACGGCAGCGGCTTCCTCGCGGTGTACCTCGCCTCGATGATGCTCGGCAACGCCAAGCTGCCGCACTGGCCCGCGACCCGGGGCTTCGCCGAAGGACTCGGCTGGATCGCCCAGATCGGCATGTTCGTCCTGCTCGGTCTGTTGGTGACCCCGCACGAACTGGCCGACGACGTACTGCCCGCCCTGGTCATCGGCATGGTGCTGACGATGGTGGCGCGTCCGCTGAGCGTCGTGATGAGCCTCGTGCCCTTCCGGCTCCCCTGGCAGGAGCAGACGCTGATGTCGTGGGCCGGGCTGCGCGGTGCGGTGCCCATCATCCTGGCGACGATCCCCATGGTGAACGGCGTCGCCGGCAGCCGCCGCATCTTCAACATCGTCTTCGTGCTCGTCGTCGTCTACACCCTCATCCAGGGGCCGACCCTGCCCTGGCTGGCCCGCAAGCTACGCCTCGGCGAGGGTCCCGAAGCCGCGGACCTCGGCATCGAATCGGCGCCCCTGGAGCGGCTGCGCGGGCATCTGCTGTCCGTCACGATCCCCGAGGGCTCGCGGATGCACGGCGTCGAGATCAACGAGCTGCGGCTGCCGGCCGGAGCCGCGGTCACCCTGGTCGTCCGGGAAGGGAAATCGTTCGTTCCGCTGCCGACGACGGTGCTGCGGCGCGGGGACGAACTGCTCGTGGTCGCCACGGACCAGGTCCGCGACGCGGCGGAGAGGCGTCTGCGGGCCGTCGGCCAGGGCGGCAAGCTGGCGGGCTGGCTGGGGACCACCGGGAACGGCGCGCCGGGGCGTTGAGGGGGCCCTTGGTGAACGGGGCGTTTCGTACCGTTCACGCCGTCGGGAATCCCAGGTCGAGTGCCGGATGGTGCTCTGTTTCACAGGCGTCCAGCGCAGCGCCCCTGTACAATCCAGGCGCACCCTGATCGAACCAACTCTGCCTGACGCAGAGCTGGCGCGACCGTATGGCGGCCGGGGCCCTTCCTCCGTAGGGGCCGGTATCTACCGCAGTCCGCGCAAGAGGACAGCTCTCGGCGCGCACCCGCGCTACCAGGCAGCAGAAAGGCACGGGCCGTGGAGTCCACGGTCACCTCGAAGGCGTCCCGCCCGGGCTACGGGCAGCTGCTGCGCACCCGTGGCGCCTGGACGTTCCTTCTTCCCGGCTTCGCGGCGCGTCAGCCGTTCGCGATGCTCACCCTCTCCATCGTGCTGCTCGTCCGGCACACCACCGGCTCCTACGGGGCCGCGGGCGCCGTCGCGGCGGTCACCGGCGTGTCCATGGCCCTGTTCGCGCCGTACAGCGGCCGTCTCGCCGACCGCCACGGCCAGCGGGCGGTGCTGCTGCCCGGCGTCCTGGTGCACGCCTTGGCAGGCATCTCGCTGACCGCGCTCGCGCTGGCCCACGCCCCGCTGTGGGCCCTTTTCGCGGCGGCCGTCCCGACCGGTGCGTCGGTGCCGCAGATCGGTCCCATGGTTCGCGCCCGGTGGGGCGTGAAGCTGAAGGACTCGCCCCTGATGCCGACGGCGGCGGCCTTCGAGTCGGTCACCGACGAGCTGACCTTCG
The DNA here is from genome assembly GCF_025642135.1 of Streptomyces cynarae. NCBI lineage: Bacteria > Bacillati > Actinomycetota > Actinomycetes > Kitasatosporales > Streptomycetaceae > Streptomyces > Streptomyces cynarae. The sequence continues at coordinate 3,845,802 of NZ_CP106793.1, forward strand.
TGCTCGGCCCGCTCCTGGCGACGGCCCTGTGCACCGCCGTGGCCCCGGCCGCGGGCCTGCTCACGGAGGCGGCGCTGACGCTGGTGGGCGGTGTGCTGTTCGCGGCGCAGAAGCGCACACAGCCGGCCGTCGCCGGCGTCACTCACGCACGCGTGGAGCACGCGTCCGCCCTGCGCGTCCCCGGGGTGCGGGTTCTGGTCGTGACCTTCCTGGGCATCGGTTCCGTCTTCGGCGGCATGCAGGTCTCGCTCTCCGCGTTCAGCCAGTCGATCGGCGAGCCCGGCCTGAACGGCGTCCTGTACGGCGTCTTCGCCGCAGGCAACATGCTCTCCGGCGTCGTGTGCGGCGCGATCGCCTGGAAGGCCGCCCCGCGGCGCCGCCTGGTCATCGGCTACGCGGCCCTCGCCCTGGCCGCCTCCGCCCTGTGGACCGCTCACTCGGTGGCCGTGCTGGCCGGGCTCGGCCTGCTGGTGGGCATGTGCATCGCGCCCTCCCTGATCACCGGCTACACCCTGGTCGAGGCCCTGGTCCCGGACGGCGCCCGCACCGAGGCCTTCACCTGGCTGACCGGCGCGGTCGCGCTCGGCCAGGCGGCGGCGGTCACGGTCGCCGGACAGCTGGAGGACCGGCTGTGGACCGGCGCCGGCTTCCTCGTCCCGATGGGCGGTACGGTGCTGGCGCTGCTGACCCTGCTGTCCCTGCGGTCGTGGCTGGTCACGCGACCTCACGGCCGCACCGTGGCACGTGGCGTCGGTCACCGCGCGCCGGTGACGGTGGACTGATCCCGCGGAATAGGTCACTATGGATCGTCGTTAGCACTCATTGAGTGAGAGTGCCAGGAGGAAGACAAGTGCCGACCTACCAGTACCAGTGCACCGAGTGCGGCGAGGGCCTCGAGGCGGTGCAGAAGTTCACCGACGACGCCCTGACCGAGTGCCCCAACTGCGGTGGCCGCCTGAAGAAGGTGTTCTCCGCGGTCGGCATCGTCTTCAAGGGATCGGGCTTCTACCGCAACGACAGCCGCGGCTCCTCGTCGAGCAGCAGCCCGGCGTCGTCGAAGTCGTCGAGCTCCTCCTCGTCGTCGTCCGACTCCGGCTCGTCGTCCTCGTCGTCCTCGTCGTCCTCGTCGTCGAGCACCAACTCCTCCGCCGCGTAGGTCCGTGTCGCGGGACCCCGCCGTCGTCCGACGGCGGGGTTTTCGGGGTTTCCAGCCCGCCGAAGGTGGCTGCTGCCGAGTTCTCCCCAGCCGGCTCGCACGCCCGTACGGGGCGACTACTGTGCTCGCCATGACGAACGCGGAGATCGGTGTCATCGGCGGCTCTGGCTTCTACTCCTTCCTCGACGAGGTGACCGAGGTCCAGGTCGACACCCCGTACGGGGCTCCCAGCGACTCTCTCTTCCTCGGCGAGATCGCCGGCCGGCGGGTGGCGTTCCTCCCCCGCCACGGGCGCGGCCACCATCTGCCGCCGCACCGGATCAACTACCGCGCCAACCTGTGGGCGCTCCGCTCCGTCGGGGTACGCCAGGTCCTCGGCCCGTGCGCGGTGGGCGGGCTGCGCCCGGAGTACGGGCCGGGCACGCTGCTGGTCCCCGACCAGCTGGTGGACCGCACGAAGACCCGGGTGCAGACGTACTTCGACGGGCTGCCGCTGCCGGACGGCACCGTGCCGAACGTGGTGCACGTGTCCCTGGCCGATCCCTACTGCCCGGTCGGGCGGGCGGTCGCTCTGAAGGCCGCCCGCGGGCGGGACTGGGAGCCGGTGGACGGCGGAACGCTGGTCGTGGTCGAGGGGCCGCGGTTCTCCACCCGCGCCGAATCGTTGTGGCACCGGGCACAGGGCTGGTCCGTGGTGGGCATGACCGGCCATCCCGAGGCCGCGCTGGCTCGTGAACTGGAGCTGTGCTACACGACGTTGACCCTGGTCACGGATCTGGACGCGGGGGCGGAGACCGGGGAGGGCGTCTCGCACGACGAGGTGCTGAAGGTGTTCGCGGCGAACGTGGACCGGTTGCGCGGCGTGCTGTTCGACGCGGTGGCCGCGCTGCCCGCCACCGCCGAGCGGGACTGCCTGTGCGTGAACGCGCTCGGCGGGATGAACCCGGGGTTCGAGCTGCCGTGACGGGGGCGGCCGCGGCGGGGGCGACCGCAGCGGCTGGCAGGGGTGGCTGTGGGGTCGGCCGCGGTGGGCCCCGCGGTGGGGTCGGCGGTGCGGAACGCCTTGTTCGGGTGAGCGAGTTGTCCACAACCGCGGAGTAACCCACAGCCGTCCGCGGCCTCCACCGCGAAGCGTCATCGTGGATCGCGACCCGATCACTCGCGACACAGGTGGTGACCAGCATGCCCCGCATCTCCCCCTCCGCCCCCCAGCCCTACGCGGCGGTCCCGGCACCCACGTACCCGCCCGCCGGCCTCTCCCCGCGTTCCGACACGCCTCCCACCTGTACCGTGCCGCACTTCGCTCCCGTACGGGTGCGAGGAGGGCGGCAGCGGTTGCGGCGGGTGGTGCGGTGCCGGAGGCGGGCCGTGGCCGCAGGACTGGCCGTCACCGCTGCCGCGCTCGTCGCCGCGGGGCCCGGCGGGTCCGAGGGCGCACGCGGACATCCGGACACCGGGGACCGCCCGACCGCGGCGGCCGTACGGGAGCCGCACCCGGTGGAGACGGTGACGGCGCCCGTGCGGATCGCGGACGCGGCTACCGTGCGGCTGTTGCGGCCCGGCGACCGCGTCGACGTGATCGCGGCCGACGGTGGCGGCGAGGCCAGGGTCGTCGCGGCCGGGGCCCGGGTGACGCGGGTGCCCGATGTCGATCCGACGGAGAACGGCGCCCTGCTGGTGCTGTCCGTGCCGCGCCCCACGGCCGCGCGCCTGGCCGGCGCCGGCGCCACCTCACGGCTGGCGGTGACGCTGTGCTGAGCCCGGCCCTGTTTCACACTGCGGGCGACCGCGCCGCGCCGAGCCCGGTCCCCCTCCTCAGGGCATGCGGCTGGACAGCCGTGGTACGCCCTGCCGTAGGTTGCGGAGCTGTTCGTTCCGAAGCGTGTGCAGTCGAGAAGGGTCCCAGTGGTGAGCGAGATCAGAGTGCCGGGCGTCCTGCAGGGCTTCAAGGCCTTCCTGATGCGTGGAAACGTCGTCGACCTGGCGGTCGCGGTGGTCATCGGTGCCGCCTTCACCGGCATCGTGAACTCCGTGGTGAAGGGCGTCATCAGCCCGGTCGTGGGTGCGCTCGGCACCAAGAGCCTGGACGGCTACAGCTCCTGTCTGAAGGGACCGTGCACGGGCACCGGCGCCGACGCGACGGGCGTCCGCATACTCTGGGGCTCGGTCCTCGGCGCCACGCTCAACTTCGTGATCACCGCCGCCGTCGTCTACTTCCTGATGGTCCTGCCCATGTCCAAGTTCCTGGCCCGGCAGGAGGCCCGCCGCAAGGCCAAGCACGGCACCAGGGACGTGTCCGAGGTGACCGAGCTGGAGGTGCTCGAGGAGATCCGCGACGCCCTCCTCGCGCAGCGCAGCCCGAACCGGACCGACGCCTGACGGACGCCAAGACGCACCGCGGGATGCAGGACAGTGCCCACAACGGGCCCTGTGACGGCTCTCACAGGTGGTGGGGCGGCTTCTCATCCAGGAACCGCGCCAGATCGGCAGCGCTGTCACCGCTCGGGCGGGGCCGCTCGCCCCATCCCTGGTCCGTGTCGTCCGACGACTGCGTGGTCAGCGGGTCGTCGAAGACCAGGGCGTCCTTGGGCTCGGGCTTCGCATCCCGCGGTTCGCGGTCGGGGTTGGACGTCGGGGTGGCGCTCATGGCCCCAGCGTACGTCTCCGGTGGACCAGGACGTGGCGTCGCGGCCTCGCAGACCGGGGCGCTCACCACGGGGTGACACCGACGGGGCGGATTTCTGCGGCGCGGTGTCACGACCGGCGCGCGGCGAAGGATCATGGGTCCATGACACGTGACGCTCTGACAGATGTCGCCGGTCTGCGCGTGGGTCACGCCACACGGATCGGGGACGGCTGGCTCACCGGCACCACGGTCGTCCTGGCTCCGGAGGGCGGCGCGGTCGCGGCGGTCGACGTGCGCGGGGGCGGACCCGGCACGAAGGAGACGGACGCGCTCGATCCACGCAACCTGGTGCAGAAGGTCGAGGCGGTCGTCCTGACCGGGGGCAGCGCCTACGGGCTCGACGCGGCGTCGGGCGTCATGGCCTGGCTGGAGGACCACGGCCGCGGGGTGCGGGTGGGCCCCGATCCGTCACACGTGGTGCCGGTCGTGCCGGCCGCCTGCGTCTTCGACCTGGGGCGCGGCGGTGACTTCAGGGCCCGCCCGGACGCGGCCATGGGCCGGGCGGCGGTCGAGGCGGCGGCCGCGAGCGAGCCGGGCGCGCCCGTGGCGGAGGGCTGCGTGGGCGCGGGCACCGGCGCGACGGTCGGACCGCTCAAGGGCGGTGTCGGCACCGCGAGCACCGTGCTGGACTCGGGGATCACGGTGGGCGCCCTGGTGGTGTGCAACGCGGTGGGCTCGGCGACGGACCCGGAGACGGGCGCGCTGTACGGGGAGTTGGTCCAGGGCCGGGTCGGGCGTCCGGCGCGGGAGGTGCACGAGGCCGCGCGGCGAAGGCTCGCCGAAACCGCCGCGCACCTCGCGCGCCCGCCGCTGAACACGACCCTCGCCGTGGTCGCGACCGACGCCGACCTCACCAAGGCGCAGGCGCAGAAGCTCGCAGGCGTGGCGCACGACGGTCTCGCGCGCGCCGTGCGGCCGGCGCACCTGCTGCACGACGGGGACACGGTGTTCGCGCTGGCGACCGGCGCCCGTCCGCTCGCCGCCACGGATCCCCTCGCGCTGAACGAGGTGCTGGCGGCGGGCGCGGACCTCGTGACGCGCGCGATCGTACGGGCGGTGCGCGCCGCAGAGTCGGTGGACGGACCGGGCGGGGCGTGGCCGTCGTACGGGGAGTTGTACGGCGCGGCAGAGACGATATGACGGGAGGGCATGAGAGGCCGAAAGGCCCCGGGGTGGCGGGCGATTGTCCCGGTTCTGTCACGTGAGGGCGTGCGGCGTGGCGGAGGGGAACCCTTCAGCGCGGCGTTCGCTCTCTTTCCACGTACACGAGCGGATCACGCAACCGAACGCACAGCCCGACGACCTGGAGAAGCCTGTGACAACGCCGGACATGCGAGCGCGGCGCGCGCTGGGGGCCTGTGCCGCCCTGGTGGTCGGCGCCCTGACCCTCACCGCCTGCGGCGGCAGCGCCACGGCCGACAACGACAAGGGCGGCAAGGACTCCCAGGAGTCCGCCAAGGTGTCCGCCGCCAGGATCACCATCTCCGCCAAGGACGGTTCGACCGGCGCGTCGATCAACACCACCGGAGTGAAGGTCAGCGACGGGAAGCTGACCCAGGTGAAGATGACGGCGGCCGGAACCGGCACCGCGGTGCCGGGGGAGATCTCCGCGGACGGGACGACCTGGAAGCCGAAGGAGCAGCTGGACCGCGGGACGAAGTACCAGATCTCGGCCACCGCCAAGGACGCCGACAACCGGGTCGCCGCCGCCAACTCCATCTTCACCACGGTCACTCAGGCGGGCAGCTTCATCGGCACGTACACGCCCGACGACGGGGCGACGGTCGGTGTCGGTATGCCGGTGTCCTTCACGTTCGACAAGGCGATCACCGACAGGAAGGCCGTGCAGTCGCACATCACGGTGACGTCCAGCAGCGGCCAGCAGGTGGTGGGGCACTGGTTCGACGCGCAGCGCCTGGACTTCCGGCCCGAGGAGTACTGGAAGGCCGGCTCCAAGGTCACGATGAAGATCGACCTGGACGGTGTGGCGGGCGCGAACGGCCTCCGCGGTGTGCAGAAGAAGACCGTCACGTTCACCATCGGGCGCTCCCAGGTCTCCACGGTCGACGTGAAGACCCAGACCATGACGGTCGTGCGGGACGGCAGGACCATCAAGACGATTCCCGTGTCGACCGGCAGCCCGCAGCACACGACGTACAACGGGCAGATGGTGATCTCGGAGAAGTTCCCGCAGACGCGCATGAACAGCCGGACGGTCGGCCTCGGCGGCGAGTACAACATCCCGGACGTGCCGCACGCGATGCGGCTGACGACCTCCGGGACCTTCATCCACGGCAATTACTGGTACAACCAGGGCAACCCGCCCTTCGGCCGTGAGGGCACCAGCCACGGCTGCGTCGGCATGCAGGACGTGCAGGGCGCGCAGGGGAACACGATCGCCAAGTGGTTCTACGACAACTCGCTCATCGGTGACGTCGTGGTCGTCGAGCACTCCCCCGACACGACGGTCGCACCGGACAACGGCCTCAACGGCTGGAACATGCCGTGGAGCGAGTGGACCACCGGAAGCACGGTGTGACCAGCCGCGCGATCAGCCCCATGAGCTGCCCTTCTTCCAGAGGCATATGACAGCGGATCAGGCCTCGCGGGAACATGCCGTGCGGCCCGTCCGTTTTCCCACCGTGGGTTTTCCCGGTTCTCGGGCACGAAGTCCGAGCAAGGGGCTACGGTATGCACCCACAAGGTGACATGCAGCAACGCCGGGAGAAACCTTGAGCGTTCCGTACGAGACGGCAGCGTACGAGCCGGCCGGGTCGCCGGAGTCCCCTGAGGAGCACCTCGCGCGACTCCTCGGCCGCGCCCTGAACTCCTTCGAGCTGCCCGACGAGACGATCGGGTGCCTGGACTGCGCGCTGGCGTACGACAGTTCACTGCACTCCGCGCACCACAGCGCGGGGCTGCACCGCGAGACCTACCGGCACACCTGGCTGCTCGCGGACGGCACGGCCGTCACCCTGTGGGAACTCGTCCACAACACGGCGCCGGGCGGCCATCTCGAGCACGAGGTGTACGTGGACGCGGAGGAGCTGCGCACCGCCACGGCCCGGCTCCCGCTGTCATCGGACACACCGGACTTCGAACTGCCGGTGCCGGCACAGCTGCCTCAGGTCCCCGAGCCCCGTCACGCCTACGTGCCCGACGACTCGGCGGACCACGCGCGCCGGCTGCTGCGCCGGGCGGAGAACCCGGACCGGCCGGGCGTGGACCTGTCGACGTTACTGCTGGACTCGGCCTTCGCGCACGAGATCACGCAGGCGTTCGGGCGGCCGCCCCGGGCCGGTCAGGCGGGGGCGGCGCTGTGCTTCTCGCTGTACGAGCACGCGTTCCTGCTGCAGGACGGCAGGGAGCTGTCCCTGTGGGAGGTCGAGCACACGGCGACACCGGACGGCCGGCACATGTGCGAGGTGTACGCGACCGAAGAGGCGGCCCGGGAGGCGATGGAGCGCCGCGCGGCGACGCTGGGCCAGCCGACGGACACCGTTCAGCGCCTGCCGGGGAACTAGCTTCCGGGGTGCCCCTGGGAGCGGCCGTCACGGAAGCGCCGTACCAGGTTGGCGAAAGCGTCCCGTTCGGCAGGGGTGAGGTGGACCGAGTCCCAGTGGGGGGCCGTCCATCGCTGCCGGGGGACACCGCGGAGGGTTCCGCGCCGGATCACGCCCTTGCGGTACTGGCGGTGCATTTGGAACAGGCCGATCACCCAGAGGCCGGTCGCTACGGCGGCGACGACCACGGAGACCACCAGAGGGATCGACTCGTGCGCGGACATGCCTCCAGTAGACACCACCAACCGGGCTTCCAGCACCGGACCGTGACCAATCTCGCAGGTGCGACCACTGTGATGAGTACGACGTCTAAGGCCAGTCGCGGCGAAGACGGGCAAAGGACGAGGTAAGCACGCCAATAAGGCGGTTGGGCCGCGCCCCTGTTGAGGGACGCGGCCCAACCGCGTTGTCACTGCCGCCGGATCAGGCGGCGACGGGCTGCTTGGAGTCACGGGCCGACACCGACGCTTCCGCGGCCTCCTTCGCGGAGCCCTCGGGGTTCTGCTTGCGCATGCCCTTCAGGATCACCACCAGGGCCGTGGTCACGCACACGCCGGCGACGAGGGCGAGCAGGTAGAGGAACGGGTTGCCGATCAGCGGGACCACGAAGATGCCGCCGTGCGGGGCGCGCAGCGTGGCGCCGAAGCCCATCGACAGGGCGCCGGTGATGGCGCCGCCGACCATGGACGAGGGGATGACGCGCAGCGGGTCGGCCGCCGCGAACGGGATCGCGCCCTCGGAGATGAAGGAGGCTCCGAGCACCCAGGCGGCCTTGCCGTTCTCGCGCTCGGTGTGCGTGAAGAGCTTGCCGCGCACGGTGGTGGCCAGCGCCATCGCCAGCGGCGGGACCATACCGGCGGCCATCACCGCGGCCATGATCTTCATCGCGGAGTCGCTCGGGTTGGAGACCGCGATACCGGCGGTGGCGAAGGTGTACGCGACCTTGTTGACCGGGCCGCCGAGGTCGAAGCACATCATCACGCCGAGCAGGGCGCCGAGCAGGATGGCGTTGGTGCCGGAGAGGCTGTTCAGCCAGTCGGTCATGCCCTTCTGCGCGGAGGCGATGGGCTTGCCTATCACGACGAACATCAGGAACCCGACGATCGCCGAGGAGATCAGCGGGATCACCACCACCGGCATGATGCCGCGCAGCGCCGGCGGGATCTTGACCTTCTGGATCCCCATCACCACGCCACCGGCGATGAGGCCGGCCACCAGGCCGCCCAGGAAGCCCGCGTTGATGGTGGACGCGATCATGCCGCCCACGAATCCGGGGACCAGGCCGGGCCTGTCCGCCATGCCGTAGGCGATGTAGCCCGCCAGGACCGGGACGAGGAAGCCGAACGCCACGGCGCCGATCTGGAACAGCAGCGCCGCCCAGCTGTCCGTCTGCGTCCACACGAAGTGGTCCATGACGGAGGGCGCCGACTTGATCTTGTAGCCGCCGATCGCGAAGCCGAGGGCGATGAGCAGACCACCCGCGGCGACGAACGGGACCATGTAGCTCACGCCGGACATCAGCCACTTGCGCAGCTTGGTGCCGTACCCCTCGCCGGACTCGCCGGCGCGCTCCACGGGCGTACCGCCGGTGGCGGGAGCGGTCACCTCGCCGCGCTCGGCCTTCGCGCGCACCTCGGCGATGAGCTCGGCGGGCCGGTTGATGCCCGCCTTCACGCCCACGTCGACGGTCGGCTTGCCGGCGAAGCGGTCCTTCTCCCGCACGGGGACGTCATGGGCGAAGATCACCGCGTCCGCCGCCGTGATGACGGCCGGGTCGAGCCGGGTGAAGCCGGCCGAGCCCTGCGTCTCGACGACGAGTTCGACACCCGCCTCGCGGCCCGCGTTCTCCAGCGACTCGGCGGCCATGTAGGTGTGGGCGATACCGGTCGGGCAGGAGGTGACGGCGACGATACGGAACGGGCGCCCGTCCGCCTCCTCACCGGCCGCCTCCGAGGAGACGGCGGAGGTGGCGGGCTCCTCGGCCACCGCCGGGGCCTCGGCCGCAGCCGGAGCCTGAGCCGCCGCGGGAGCCTCGTCGCCGCGGATGAGCGCGGCCGCGGCCGCCGCGTCCTTCACGGACCGCAGCGCGGAGGTGAACTCGGTGTTCATCAGCTGGCGGGCCAGTGAGGACAGGATCGTCAGGTGCGCGTCGTCCGCGCCCGCCGGGGCGGCGATCAGGAAGATCAGGTCGGCCGGGCCGTCCGCGGCACCGAAGTCGATGCCCCGGGCGCTGCGCCCGAAGCCGAGGGTCGGCTCGGTGACGTGCTCGCTGCGACAGTGCGGTATGCCGATGCCGCCGTCGAGGCCGGTCGGCATCTGCGCCTCGCGGGCGGCCACGTCGGCGAGGAAGCCCTCGAGGTCGGTCACCCGGCCCTGGGCCACCATCCGCTCGGCGAGGGCACGGGCCGCCGCTTCCTTGGTCTCGGCGGACAGGTCGAGGTCGACCAGGTCCGCGGTGATCATCTCGCTCATCGCGGGCTCCTTCGCACGCGTATCGCCCGGGGGTTGTCGTGGGCGGTGGTGGGGACGGGGGTGAGGTGAGGTGCTACGGGGAGGGAGGGGGCGGCGGGGCCGGGGAAACCCCGCCTTCGGGTGGCTGCGGCGAGCGCGAGGGCCCCCTGCCGCCGCGTCGGGTGCGCGCTCATGAGACGGGCTCCGTCAACACGCGGTCCACGGGTACCTCCGACGTGACGGTGACGGCGGAGAGGTCGAGGTCGGCGGGGGTCGGCATCACGCTGCCGGGCAGCTGGACCGCCGCGGCGCCATGGGCGACGGCCGAGACCAGGGCCTCCGGGCCGCTGCCGCCCGCGATCAGGAAACCGGCGAGCGAGGAGTCACCGGCCCCGACGTTGGAGCGTACGGCATCGACGCGGGCGCTGCCGAACCATGTGCCGGCGGCGTTGACCAGCAGTTGTCCGTCCGCGCCGAGGCTCGCGAGCACGGCGCCCGCGCCCATCGAGCGCAGCTCCTCGGCCGCCTTGGCCGCATCGCCCACCGTGACGAGGGGGCGCCCGACGGCCTCCGCGAGTTCCTCGGCGTTCGGCTTCACCACGTCGGGGCGCTCGCGCAGTGCTTCGAGGAGCGCGGGACCGGAGGTGTCGAGCGCGATCCGGGCGCCCGCGGCGTGGGCACGGGCCACCAGGTCGGCGTACCAGGACGGGGCGAGACCGCGCGGGAGGCTGCCGCAGCAGGTGATCCAGGTGGTGTCGGCCGCCTGGTACTGCGCGCGGACCGTCTCCAGGAGGAGTTCGGCCTCGGCGGGGGACAGTTCCGGACCGGGCGCGTTGATCTTGGTGAGGGTGCCGTCGGGTTCGGCGACCGCGATGTTGGAGCGGGTGACTCCGGTGATCGGGACCGGTGCGACGTCGATGCCCTGGGAGTGCAGCAGGTTGGCGACGAGGGCGCCCGGCGCACCGCCCAGGGGCAGGACCGCGACCGTGCGCTGCCCGGCGGCCGCGACCGCGCGTGAGACGTTCACTCCCTTGCCGCCCGGGTCCACCTGTTCCCCGGTGGCCCGGATGACCTCGCCGCGGTCCAGGGACGGGACCTCGTACGTGCGGTCGAGGGAGGGGTTCGGGGTGACGGTGAGAATCATGCGCGCACTACTTCCGTGCCGCCGCGCTCGATCGCGGTGGCGTCCTCGGGGCTCAGCCCGCTGTCGGTGATCAGCAGGTCCACATCACCGAGGTTGCCGAAACGTGCGAAGTGCTCCTGGCCGTGCTTGGAGGAGTCGGCGAGCAGCACCACCCGGCGCGCGGCGCGGATCGCCGCACGCTTGACGGCGGCCTCGGCGAGGTCGGGCGTGGTCAGTCCGTGGTCGGCGGAGAAGCCGTTGGCGGCGATGAACACGACGTCGGCGCGGATCTCCCCGTAGGCGCGCAGCGCCCAGGCGTCCACGGCGGCGCGCGTACGGTGCCGGACGCGCCCGCCGACCAGATGGAGCTGGATGCCGGGGTGGTCCGCGAGGCGCGCCGCGGTGGGCAGGCTGTGCGTGACGACGGTGAGCTGCGCGTCCAGCGGGATCGCCCCCGCCAGCCGTGCGACCGTCGAACCGGCGTCGAGGATCATCGTGCCCCCGCTCGGCAGCTCCGCGAGGGCCGCCTTGGCGATCCGGTCCTTCTCGTCGGCCGCGGTGGACTCCCGTTCGGCCAGATCCGGCTCGAAGTCGAGGCGCCCGGCGGGGATGGCACCCCCGTGCACGCGGCGCAGGAGGCCCGCCCGGTCGAGGGCCTTCAGGTCGCGGCGGATGGTCTCGGCCGTGACCTGGAACTCCTCGGCCAGCGAGACGACATCGACCCGGCCGCCGTCACGGGCGAGCCGCAGGATCTCCTGCTGTCGCTCCGGCGCGTACATGTCTGTTCACCTCCGACCATGCCCGAACGTGTGGTTTCAGGTCGGAGGCTACGTCCGAATTTCCGGAAAGTAAACAGGTTGGGGCTACAGAACGGACACGAACGGGCGCGGTGCGCTGCGCCGACTTGCGGGCTCGGCTACCGGGCCGCCCCGACGGGTTGTGCGCCGTCCGCGGGCTGTGTGTGGTTGCTCGCGCCGCTCCCCGCGCCCCTTTCGGGGCCCTCCGCGGCACCGTCCTCGGCACCGCCCTCGACATGCTGCGCCGGCCGCTTGGGCAGCGCGAACATCAGCAGGAAGATCACCAGCATCACCGCCGCCACCCACCCGAGCGCGTGCTGGAAGGCGTGCACGAAGGCCGGGCCCACCTGTGCGGGGGTCAGCCGGTCGCCGATCTCGCCGAAGAAGACCACCGACACGAGCCCGAGGCCGAGCGCGTTGCCCATCTGCTGCACCGTGTTGATCAGGCCGGACGCCGATCCGGAGTGCTCGCGGGGCACCTCGGACAGGATCGCGTCCGTCAGCGGGGCGACGATCAGCCCCATGCCCACGCCCATGACCACCAGCGGCAGCGCCATCTGCCAGGAGGCGATCGACTGGCCGTACCGGTGGGCCTCCGCCATGTAGAGGAGCACGCCCGCCGCCATCACCAGCGCGCCCGCCTGCAGCACCTTGCGGCCGAAGCGCGGGACCAGCTTCTGCACCGACATCCCGGCCGCGGTGGAGACCGCGATCGAGAACGGCACGCCCGTCAGTCCGGCCCGCAGCGCGCTCCAGCCGAGGCCGACCTGCATGTACAGCGTCCAGACCAGGAAGAACACGCCGAGGCCGACGCCGAACACCGTCTGCACCGCGATGCCCGCCGCGAAGCTCTTCACCCGGAACAGGGACAGTTCGACCAGCGGGGAACCGTCGCGCGCGGTCTTGCGCTTCTCGTACGCCACCAGCGCACCGAAGACGACGAACGCACCCGCCATCGACGCGTACCCCCACAGCGGCCAGCCCAGCTCCCGGCCACGGGTGAGCGGGTAGAGCAGCATCAGCAGGCCGAGCGTGACCAGGGCGACGCCGGCGAGGTCGAGGCGCAGGGCCCTCGGAGCCTTTGACTCTGTGATGAAGCGCCGGCCCAGGAGGTACGCGACCACGCCGACCGGCAGGTTGATCAGGAAGATGGGCCGCCACTGGAGCCCGAACAGGTTCCACTCGGTGAGCAGCGCGCCGAGGAGCGGCCCGGAGACGGCACCCAGCCCGACGATCGCGCCGAACAGGCCGAAGACCTTGCCCCGCTCGTGCGCCGGGAAGGTGGCGTGCACGATCGACAGCACCTGCGGCACCATCATGGCGGCCATCGCGCCCTGGAGGATCCGCGAGGCGACGAGCATCTCCGGGTTCGCGGCGAAGCCGCACAGCGCCGAGGCGAGCGTGAAGCCGCCGATGCCGATCAGGAAGAGGCGTTTGCGGCCGTGGATGTCGCCGAGCCGGCCGCCGGTGATGAGTCCCGCGGCGAAGGCGAGGGCGTAACCGGCGGTGATCCACTGGATCTGGCTGAACGAGGCGCCCGCGTCCCGCTGGATCGACGGGATGGCGATGTTGACGATCGTGACGTCGACAAGGTCCATGAAGGCCGCGGTCATCACGATCGCGAGCGCGAACCAGCGTCGGCGGTCGCCCGCGCCGACCGTACGGCTGCTGAGTGTCTCGGTGGAGGTCATGCCCTGAAGCTAGGGGCCGATTAGGTCAGATCGCGTCCTAGTTCTCAGGCATCCTCGACACATGACAACCGACACTCCGGCACGGCTCCTCCAGTTGCTGTCCCTCCTGCAGACACCGCGCGAGTGGCCCGGCGGCGAGCTCGCCGAGCGGCTCGGGGTGTCCCGTCGCACCGTGCGGCGTGACATCGACCGGCTGCGCGAGCTCGGCTATCCCGTGGAGGCCAGCAAGGGGGCCGACGGCGGTTACCGGCTGGTCGCCGGAAAGGCCATGCCACCGCTGGTGCTCGACGACGAGGAGGCCGTCGCCATCGCGGTCGGGCTCCGGGCGGGCGCCGGGCACGCGGTGGAGGGCGTGGAGGAGGCCTCGGTACGGGCCCTGGCCAAGCTGGAGCAGGTGCTGCCGAGCCGGCTGCGCCACCGCGTCACCACGCTCCAGGCCGCCACCACCGCTCTGGCCAGCGGCGACGGGGCGAGCATCGCGCCGGAGACGCTGACCGTGATGGCTTCGGCGATCGCGGGCCGGGAGCGGCTGCGGTTCGCGTACCGCTCCGGGGACGGCACACCCTCGCGGCGCCTGGCGGAGCCGTACCGGCTGGTGTCGACGGGGCGCCGCTGGTACCTCGTCGCCTACGACCTGGAGCGCGAGGACTGGCGTACGTTCCGGGTCGACCGGGTCACCGAGCCGTTCGCGACGGGTGCCCGGTTCACGCCGCGGGAACTGCCGACCGGGAGTGCGGCGGAGTATCTGCGGCAGTCGGTGTACCGGCGGCAGGAGACCTTCGAGTTCGAGGCGACCTTCGCGGCCCCCGCCGACTTCGTCGCGGCGCGCATACCCCGGTGGGTCGGCGCCCCGGAACCGCTCGACGAGCACAGTTGCCGACTGCGGGGCGTGGCGAGCGACTCGGTGGAGTGGCTGGCCGTACGGCTCGCGCTGGTGGACTGCGAGTTCACGGTGCACCGTCCGGCCGACCTCGTCGCTTCGGTACGGGACCTGGGGGCGCGGCTGAGCCGGGCGGCCGGGTGAGGGCGCGGCTGGGCCGGGTGGCGGAGTGCGGCTGCGGCTGAGCCGGGCGGCGGGGTGAGGGCGCGGCTGGGCCGCCCTCTCACGGGGAGTCCGGCTCGGCCGCCCTCTCACGGGGAGTCCGGCTCGGCCGCCCTCTCACGGGGAGTCCGGCTCGGCCGCCGTCCACGGGAAGTCCCGCAGGGCGTCCAGGTTGCGTACGGCGAGTGCGGCGGGCCCGCCCGGGCCGCCGGCCGGTGTGTCGCCCGCGGCCCAGCTCTCCACCGCCACGCGGACGGCCGCACTGGCCACGGCGGCGGCGAACCGGAGGGACGGGGTGACCTGACCCGGCGTTCCGTCACCCGCCCGTGCCGCGAGCACCTCCGCCAGCTTCCGCTCGGCCGCCTGGCAGATCTCCGCCCACACCTTGGTCAGCGCGGGGTGGGACTCGGTGAGGCGCAGCAGGGTGCGGACCCACTCCAGGGACGTGGCGGACACACCGGTGCCCGGGGTGAGGGTGTGCCGCACCGCGTGACGCAGGGCCTCGGCGACGGTGAGGCCGGCGGGGGCTTCGCGGACGGCGTCGGTCCACCGGTGGGCGCCCGCAGTGAAGAGCGGTGCGAGCGCTTCCTCCTTGGTCGCGAAGTAGCGGTAGAAGGTGCGCGGGGCGATCCCGGCGGCGCGGGCGATGTCCTCGGCGCGGGTGGCACGCAGGCCGTTCGCCATGAACAGCCCCGCGGCGGCCCGGGCGATCTCCATACGGGTCGCCGCCTTGCGCCGCTCGGTCAGGGACGTGCCACGTGCGGTACTGCTCATGAACGGCAGGTTATGCCGCTGTGGCACAATCTGCCATCCGGGCCGCCCCGGGGTTCAGGTCCGGGGCGACCCGTCGACGTGCCCCTGCCGTGACCGGACATACGAAGAGCCGGTCCCCGGCGCCAGGGGGGAGTGGCGCCGGGGACCGGCCCGGGGAGAGTCCCGGCGCCGGGGGGAGTGCGTCGGGACTCGGCTCTGTGGTTGGACGAACCGTGCGGTCGCGGGACCCGGAGGTCTTGTGCCCCGGACCCGCGTGTTCGATGCGGGGCAACTGCACCGTCGTTACGCCGCCGCGTCGAAGCCGGTCTGGCGGGCCAGCTTCTTCAGCTCCAGCAGGGCGTGCTTCTCGATCTGGCGGATGCGCTCACGCGTCAGGCCGTGCTCCTTGCCGACCTCCGTCAGCGTGCGCTCCCGACCGTCCTCGATGCCGTACCGCATCTTGATGATCGAGGCCGTGCGGTCGTCGAGCCGGCCGATCAGGTCGTCCAACTCCTCGCTGCGCAGCAGCGTGAGCACCGACTGCTCCGGCGACACCGCGGAGGTGTCCTCGAGCAGGTCGCCGAACTGGGTCTCGCCCTCGTCGTCCACCGACATGTTCAGCGAGACGGGGTCACGCGCCCAGTCGAGGACGTCGCTGATGCGCTCCGCCGACGAGTCCAGCTCGGCCGCGATCTCGGCGGGCTCGGGGTCCCGGCCGTTCTCACGGTTGAACTCCCGCTGGACGCGGCGGATGCGGCCCAGCTCCTCGACAAGGTGGACGGGCAGCCGGATGGTGCGCGACTGGTCCGCTATCGACCGCGTGATCGCCTGACGGATCCACCAGGTGGCGTAGGTGGAGAACTTGAAGCCCTTGCGGTAGTCGAACTTCTCGACGGCGCGCACCAGGCCCGCGTTCCCCTCCTGGATCAGGTCGAGCAGCGGCAGGCCGCTGCGCGGATAGCGGCGCGCGACGGCGACGACCAGTCGGAGGTTGGAGCGGATGAAGATGTCCTTGGCCCGCTCCCCCTCGGCGACCAGGGCCTCGAGCTCCTCACGGGTGGCATCCGCCTTGGCCTCCTCCTCACCGTCGAGGATCTGCCGTGCGAACACGCCCGCCTCGATGATCTGTGAGAGCTCGACCTCCTTGGCGGCGTCGAGCAGGGGCGTACGCGCGATCTCGTCGAGGTACATGCCGACCAGGTCGCGGTCGGCGATGTCTCCGCCCTGGGCGCGAACACTGCTTGCCGCGGCGTCGATGGTTTCGCCCTCGGCGGCCTGGCGACGGGCGACGGCACGGGTTGCCATGCGTGCTCCCTTGCGTTGGGGGTCCCCCCCGCTCGAGCGAAGCCGAGAGTGGGGGAGGGCTAGCGGATGGTCTGGTAACGATTCGGCCACCCTTCCGGGTGCCCGGCATCCGAAGGAAACAACGACTGGAATCCGGACAGAATTCCCAACCCGCCCCTCATTTTTTCTGATCATGCAGTACCCTGTCCCGCCACACTGGGAGGCGGGGCAATGGCAGAGAGTAGTCGCGTGCAGGTCAGGTCGGGAGCGGAGAGCGACCTCGAAGCTCTCACGGACATCTACAACCACTACGTCCGTGAGACGCCGATCACATTCGACACCACGGCCTTCACGGCGGAGGAGCGCCGCCCCTGGCTGCTCTCCCACCCTGAAGACGGGCCGCACCGGTTGATGGTTGCCGCGGACGCCGAGTCACAGGAGATCCTGGGGTACGCCACATCCAGCCCCTTCCGCCCGAAGCCGGCGTACGCGACCTCGGTCGAGGTCACGATCTACCTCGCCCCGCACGCGACCGGCCGCGGCGTCGGCGGGCACCTCTACAGGGCCCTCTTCGAGGCCCTGGCGGGCGAGGACCTGCACCGCGCGTACGCGGGCATCGCCCAGCCCAACGAAGCGTCCGTGCGCCTGCACGAACGCTTCGGTTTCCGCCACGTCGGCACCTACCGGGAGGTGGGCCGCAAGTTCGGGCGGTACTGGGACGTGGCCTGGTACGAGAAGGACCTCCAGCAGGGCCTTCATCGGGACGTCTAGCTGGAGCCGGCGTCCGGCCACCGTCATCCGAACTGCACCGACCGCTTCGCCATTCCCATCCAGAAGCCGTCGATCACGGATCTCTGGGCGTCGAGCTCACCGCCGGCCTCCGCCGCGCCCATCGTCACGAACAGCGGGGCGAAGTGCTCGGTGCGCGGGTGGGCGTAGCGGCCGGCCGGGGCCTTGTTCAGGAAGTCCAGCAGGGCGTCCCAGTCGCGCGTCTCCAGGGCGCGGCGGCCCCAGTCGTCGAACTCCGAGGACCAGGTGGGCACTCCCCCGCCCGCGTGCCGCAGGGCGGCCAGGTTGTGGGTGAAGAAGCCGGAGCCGACGATCAGGACGCCCTCGTCGCGCAGCGGGGCCAGCTTGCGGCCGATCTCCATCAGCTTCACCGGGTCCAGGGTCGGCATGGAGATCTGCAGGACCGGGATGTCGGCCTCGGGGAACATCTCGACGAGCGGGACGTACGCGCCGTGGTCCAGGCCGCGGTCCGGGATGTCCTGGACGGGGGTGCCGGGGGCGTGCAGCAGCTTGCGGACGGCTTCGGCGAGCTGCGGGGCGCCCGGGGCCTCGTACCGGACCCGGTAGTAGTGCTCGGGGAAGCCCCAGAAGTCGTAGACCAGCGGAACAGTGCGCGTCGCACCGAGGGCGAGCGGGGCCTCCTCCCAGTGGGCCGAGACCATCAGGATCGCCTTGGGGCGCGGCAGGTCGGCGGACCAGGCGGCGAGCTGGCCGGGCCAGACCGGGTCGTCGGCCAGCGGGGGCGCACCGTGGCTCAGGTAGAGGGCGGGCATGCGCTGGGGCGCGGTGCGCTCCTCGACGGCGGCGGACATGACGGCGGCTCCCTTCGTGCGGCAACGGTGCGACGTGCCCCTGAAGATGCGATTGCTTGAAGTCTCAAGCTCTCTCATTCGCGAGGGTACGCCCCACTTGTTTAAATTTCAAGAAGGCGCCTCGTACAGTGGAGTCATGAAGACGGCACCCGCTGAGGACACTCGCTGGCTCACCGACGAGGAGCAGCGCATCTGGCGTGCGTACATGCACGCCGTCACCCTTCTCGAGGACCACCTCGACCGCCAGCTGCAGCGCGACGCGGGAATGCCGCACGTCTACTACGGACTGCTCGTCCAGCTCGCCGAGGCGCCGCGGCGGCGGCTGCGGATGACCGAGCTGGCCATGCGGGCGAAGATCACGCGCTCCCGGCTCTCGCACGCCGTCGCGCGCCTGGAGAAGAGCGGCTGGGTGCGGCGCGAGGAGTGTCCCTCCGACAAGCGGGGGCAGCTCGCGGTCCTCACGGACGAGGGGTACGAGGTGCTGGCGCGCACCGCGCCCGGCCATGTGGCGGCCGTACGCCAGGCCCTGTTCGACCGGCTCACCCCCGAGCAGCAGAAGTCCCTCGGCGAGATCATGTCGATCATCGCGGAGGGACTGCAGCCCAAGGACGCGGAGGCGGACCTGCCCTGGCTCCGCTGAGCCGCGGGCGGACGCTCACAGACGGGCCCACCCCGCCCGCACCGGACACGGGTCGGCCCTCGACCCGCACCGATCACGAATCCGCCCCACCCGCACCGGACACGGCTCCGCCCCGGCCCCGCCGGATCGGCGGAGCCGGGGCGGACCCCCTTCATGCGTACGGCCGAGACGTCCCCTTCCTCGTCCGTACATTCATGCTCGGTTCTCTACGGGTACCCCTGCCAAGGCGCCTCAGTGGGCGACCACCGGGACGGCCAGGTCGTCCCGGGCGCCCTCCTCGGAGCCGGAGACGGTGGTCGAGCCGGGGGTGCCGGCGTTGACCAGGGTCACCACGATCACCGCGGCGAGCACCAGCATGCCGACGGCGAACCAGATCGCGTTGGTGTAGCCGTGCACCTGGCCCTGCAGCGCCACCAGCTGCTGCTGGGACTTGGACGTCGCGCCGGCGATGTGGTCCTTGATGTACGACGTCGTCGCGGACGCGGCGATCGTGTTCAGCAGGGCCGTGCCGATCGCGCCGCCCACCTGCTGCGAGGTGTTGACCATCGCGGAGGCGACACCGGCGTCCCGGGGCTCGACGCCGAGCGTGGCCAGGGACATGGCCGGCATGAACGCCGTACCCATGCCGAGACCGAGCAGCACCATGGCCGGCAGGATCGTCGAGGCGTACGAGGAGCCGATCTCCAGCTGGGTCATCAGCAGCATGCCGACCGAGGCGACCAGGAAGCCGGGGCCCATCAGCGCCCGGGCCGGGACCCGGGTCATCAGCCGGGTGCCGATCTGGGTGGAGCCGACCATCATGCCGGCGATCATCGGCAGGAAGGCGAAGCCGGTCTTGATCGGCGAGAAGCCCTTCACGACCTGGAGGTAGTAGGTCAGGAAGAGGAAGGTGCCGAACATCGCGATGATGGCGATGCCGAGCGAGAGGTAGATGCCGCCGCGGTTGCGGTCGGTGACCACGCGCAGGGGCAGGAGCGGGGCCTTCACCCTGGCCTCGGTGACGACGAAGGCCAGCAGGAGGACCGCGGAGGCGACGAACAGGCCGACGGTCAGCGAGTCGCCCCAGCCGTCGGACTCGGCGCGGGTGAAGCCGTACACCAGCGAGACCAGGCCGAGGGTGGACAGCAGGACGCCGGGGATGTCGAGCGGGTTGCGGTTGCGGCCGCCCTCCGGCTCACGGATGACGAAGTACGCGCCCAGCGCGGCGACCACGGCGAACGGAATGTTGACGAAGAACGTCCAGCGCCAGTCCAGGTACTCGGTCAGCACACCGCCGAGAATGAAGCCGACGGCGCCGCCACCACCGGCGATCGCGCCGTAGATGCCGAACGCCTTGGCGCGCTCCTTGGCGTCCGTGAACATCACGGCGAGCAGGGAGAGCGCGGCCGGGGCGAGCATGGCGCCGAAGACGCCCTGGAGGGCGCGGGCGCCGAACATCATCGCGCCCGTGGTCGCCGCGCCGCCGAGCGCGGAGGCGGCGGCGAAGCCGGTCAGGCCTATGACGAAGGCGCGCTTGCGGCCCCACAGGTCGGCGATCCGGCCGCCGAAGAGGAGGAGACCGCCGAAGGCGAGGGCGTAGGCCGTGACGACCCACTGCCGGTTGCCGTCGGATATCCCCAGGTCCTGCTGGGCGGACGGGAGGGCGATGTTCACGATGGTGGCGTCGAGGACGACCATCAGCTGGGCGAGCGCGATGAAGACGAGCGCCCTCCAGCGGTTGGCGTCAGGGACGCCGGGGGCCGTTGAGGCTGTTTGAGACATGGAGGTACCCACTCCGGGACGTCGTAGAGGAAAAAGGGTGACGGTCGGTGACGGCTCGTCGTCGTTGACGGCCGGAAGCTCTGCTGTGAGGGATGACTTGGGTGGAGCGCTGAACTAATCGCTACGGATGCCTACTGATCGCTCAGGCCTGGCGAAGCTCCTCCACGGTCACGGCCGTGCCCGGCAGCCTGGAGCGGGCCGGTGCCCGCAGACCGTCCAGGAACAGCTGAAGGTGGCGGTGGACGAAACGGTCGACACTGAAGCACGCGGTACCGGCCGGGGGGCGGCTGAGCTGGGCCACGACGACCATCAGGTCACCGACGCCCACGTCGGGACGGAGCGTGCCGGCCGCCTTGGCGCGGTCCATGAGCTCCTGGACGAGCCGCTCGATGCGCTCGCGTGCCGCTTCCAGGTCCGGGTGGTGCTTGTCGAACGTGCCGGAGAGCATCGGGCACAGCGCGCTGACCCGCTCGTCGGCGGCGGCGTGTGCGAAGCGCTCCAGCGCCTCGAAGGGGTCGGTGTCCTCGGCCAGCGCCTGTTCCGCGACCTCGGAGGTACGGTCCATGACCGAGCAGACGACCTCGCGGACGAGGGCGTCGCGGTCGGGGAAGTTGCGGTACACCGTGGCGTTGCCGACGCCGGCCCGACGGGCGATCTCGTCGAACGGCACGTCGGGGCCGAACTCGACGAACATCTCCCGGGCGGCGATGACGATCCGCTCCCGGTTGCGCAGGGCATCGGCCCGGGGCCGGGACGCCCGTCGCTGCACGGGGGTGGCGGTCTGCACGGCGTACTCCTGGGTGAGTGGCTTGGTGATCGCGATCCGGGGATTCAGTCCCCGTTTCGCTCGGACACAGGTCTAAACGGGGAATCGATCCCCGGTTATTTCACCAACACGGGGCAATTTCATGTGACCTGAGTCACATCACATCGGCGCTGGGCGGCTCCCACACCTCCCCGCCCCCAGCGTCACCCCTGCCCCGCCCTCGAACCCCTCGTTCGGCCTCCCTCAACGCGCGTCCCCGCACCCCCCGGCACAGGGTGATCGCAAGGGTGCAGCCGGTGAGGCGCGGCTGCCGTGGAGCGAAGGGCCACCGCATGCAGCCGTCCCGCCGCCGGATACGCCCGCGCCGCGCCGCCTCGCTCGCCTCGGTCACCGTTCTGACGCTGGCGGTCTCCACCTCCGCCGGCACGGCACATCTGACGGCGGGCTCCACGACGGCGGGCCCCATAGCCCCGGCCCGCTCCTCGACGCTGCGTCCCTGCATGCTCCACGGTCACAACCGCGTGCTGATGCCGGAGAGCATCCCCACCCCCTCCGGCTACGCCCGCTCCACCGGCACCGTCCACGCCCTGAACCTGATGATCGACTTCTCCGACGCGCCCGGACAGGGCAGCGCGCTCGACCGGCTGGCGGAGTTCGTCCCGCAGACCCGTCAGTGGTTCACCACCAGTTCCTACGGCCGCCTCGACTACCGCACCGAGGCCCCTATACGCCACTGGCTGCGCATGCCCAAGCCGTTCAGGGCGTACGGCATACAGCGCGGCGCCCCCTTCGACCCCGGCTACCGCGAACTCGTGCAGGACCTCGTGACCGCCGCCGACCCCGAGGTCGACTTCCGCCACTACGACCTGGTGAACGTACTCGTCACCCCGAACGCCGGCCCCTCCGCCCTGGACACCGTCCTGTCGGTGACCTTCGCCGGCAACGCCGAGGCCCCGGTCGCCGACGGCGTCCCCGTCTCCAACGCGTCCTTCATCTACAGCCGCCAGGACGACGGCTCCGGCTCCTACCCCCAGACCGGCTTCCGGGTCCTGCCCCACGAGAACGGCCACATCTTCGGCCTGCCCGACCTCTACACCCAGGAGGGCGGCGGCGCCGTCGGGCACTGGGACATCATGAGCGAGGACTGGGGCGCCAACAACGACATGCTGGCCTGGCACAAGTGGAAGCTCGGCTGGCTCGACGACTCCCAGATCGCCTGTGTGACCGCGCACGGCTCATGGCAGTACACGCTGACCCCGCTGGCCCGCGCCGGCGGCCGCAAACTGGTCTTCCTGCCGTTCAGCTCCAGGGCGGGCTACGCCCTGGAGCTGCGCACCCGCGAGGGCAACGACGCGGCGGTGTGCCGGCCCGGCATCCTCATCTACCGGGTCGACGCGGACGTCGACACCGGCAACGGCCCCATCCAGGTCTACGACTCCACACGCGACAGCGGCGGCTGCACCCGCAGCCCGAACGTGCAGGCCGAGCTGTCCGACGCGCCGTTCGTGCCCGGGCAGAGCTTCGCGGACCCCAAGGAGGGGATCGTCATCACCGTCGAGGCGAAGGCGCCCTCCGGTGACTACCGGGTACGGGTGACGCGGCGCTGACGCGCCCGGAGGTGTCCCACCGAAGGCATACGGGGGGTCGGGGCGCCCTGCGCCGTATGTGAACACGGCGCAGGCGGCCGGCCCCGCATTACCGTGACCCCATGCTCCCGAACGTCACCCCGGCCCCGGACAGCGCCGCCCCCACCGAAGCCGTCGCCCCCCTCATGCGCGGCCTCAAAGTGCTGCGCCGGCTCACCGACGCCGACGGCAGCTGCAGCCTCAGCGCCCTGGAGCGGGCCAGCGGGCTCGCCCGGTCCACGGTCGACCGGATCACGGCGACCCTCGCCCGTATGGAGTACGTCCGGCTGGACGGCCGGGACGTCGTGCTCGCGCCGCGGCTGATGGAGCTGGGCAACGCCTACCTCGCGGCGCTGCGGCTGCCGAAGCTGCTGGACGCGCACGCGGACGCGCTCGCCGACGAGCTGGACGAGTCGGTGTCGCTCGCGGTCGCCGACCTGGACGGCATCCGCTTCATCCACCAGGCGACCCGGCGCCGCGCGATGTCGCTGAGCTTCCGCATCGGCGATCTGCTGCCCGCGGAACGCACGGCTCCGGGGCCGCTGTTCGCGACCGAGTGGGACGAGGAGGACTGGGCACGGTGGCACGCGCGGCGGGCGGCGGACCCGGAGGACCGCCGCTTCCCGGCGGTGCCGGCACGCAGCCGCCCGCTCGACGGCTCCGACCGCTCGGTGGGCGACGACTTCGAGGAGCGCACCGGGCAGGCGCGGGCACGGGGGTGGGCGCTGGACGACCAGTTGATCGAGCCGGGCCTGGTGGCGCTGTCCCTGCCCGTGCGGGCGGAGGACGGCAGGATCGCCTGCGTGGTGAGCGTGGTGAGCCACACCAGCCGGCACACGGCGGACGATCTGCGCCGGTCGCTGCTGCCGCGGCTGCGCACGGCGGTCGGGGCGATGGAGCGGGAGCTGCGCGAGGCCCCGGCCGCCGTGCCGACGGCGCCGTCGGGGCTCGCGGCCTGGACGGGGGCGTCGAAGCAGGAGCTGGGGCGGGAGTTCGTGGAGTCGCTGGCCCGCGGGCTGACGGTGATCACGTCGTTCGGTGAGGGCCGCTCCGAGCTGACGCTGACGGAGGTGGCCGAGGCGACGGGGCTGGCACGGGCCACGGCACGGCGGGCGCTCATCACCTTGGAGCACCTGGGCTACGTCACCGTGCACGGCCGCTTCTTCCGGCTCACCCCGCGCGTCCTGGGCCTCGGCTTCCCACCGCTGTCGCGGACAACCCTGTCGGACATCGCGACCCCGCACCTGACCGCCCTGTCCGACCGGGTGCACGAGTCGACCTCCTTGGCGGTGCTGACGGGCGACGACATCCAGTACACGGCCCGGGTGGCGCCGAGCCGCATCATGAGCGTCAACATCACGGTCGGCGCCCGGCTGCCGGCCTACGCGACCTCGCTGGGCCGGGTGATGCTGGCGGACCTCCCGCAGCCGCCGCTGCCGGAGCCGGCCCCGCTGACGCGGCTGACGGTCACGGACCCGGCCGAACTGAGGGAGGTGCTGGAGCGCGTACGGCGCGAGGGATACGCCCTGGTCGACGGGGAGCTGGAGGAGGGGCTGCGGTCGATCGCGGTCCCGGTGCGGGATCGCGGGGGCCGGGTGGTGGCGGCGGTCAACGTGGCCATGCACAGCAGCCGCCGTACGTCCGAGGAGTGCCTGACGGACATCCTGCCGCAGCTGCACGCGACGGCGGCGCGGATCGAGGCGGACCTGCGGGTGGCCGGGCGGTTCCGGAGGGTGCCGAACAGCTGACGGGGCGACGGTCTGCGACCCTGCGCCCTCGCGACCTCGCGCCCTCACCCGTATGACCTCATGCCCTTGCGTGCTCGCGCCCTTGCGCCCCCGCGACGGGAACGGGCGAACCGATCAGACGACCTCGGCGGGTCTCCCTGTGGCCACCACCCTGCGCTGCGTCGGCGCCGTGGCGATGCGCGGCAGGAGCAGCGACCAGAAACGGGTGAGCGTGATACGCGACAGCCAGCGCACGTCGCGCCCGCCCAGCTCGGCGAAACCGACCGTCGCGCCGACCACCGTGGCGACGAGGTCCCGGGGTGCGACGTCGGAGAGGAGCTGCTCCCTCGCGCACCGGGCGACTATGTCCTCCACCCAGGCGTGCCACCGCTCGTGGAGGCTCACACCGCGACCGGCGTCCTCCGCGACACCGTCGAGGGAGAACCCCGCGCGCAGCACGAGGTCCTGACGCAGGCTCAGCAGCAGAGCGTGGCTCGTGTCGACCAGTGCCTGAAGCGAACCGCCGAGCTGGGGCGGCGGTCGCTCGGCGGAGACGATCCGGTCGAACCGTTCGGCCGCCGCGCCCCGCACCGCCGCGGCGAGGGCGGCCTTGCTGGGGAAGTGGAAGTGCAGCGCGCCGTTGCTGACCCCGGCCCTGGCGCTGATCGCCGCCAGCGAGACCACCTCGTAGCCGTCGCGGCTGAACAGTTCGGCGGCGGACTCGATCAAGGCGTTGCGCGTGCGGACAGCACGTTCCTGCTTGGCCATCAGACGCTCCGTTGCTGCGCGGGTACGCTCAGGGTAACAAACCGTCCGTGCGGTTTTCAGCTCGGGCGGCTTGGTCGGCTCGGCCGACTCGGCGGCTCGGCCGGCTCGGGTCCGCCCGGCTCTCGACCGGCTCGGTCAGCTGGGGCGGAGCACGACGGGCAGGGCCCCGTATCCATGGACGATGAAGGACCGCACCGGTTCGATCCCGTCGAGCGGCATGGCCGCCTCCAGGTCCGGGAAGCGGGTGAAGAGCGCCGCCAGGGCGGACGTCGCCTCCAGCCGGGCCAGCGGTGCGCCCAGGCAGCGGTGGACACCGTGTCCGAAGGCCAGGTCGTCCCTCCGGCCGGACCGCAGCACGTCGAGGACGCCCACGTCGTCCCCGTACGCCTCGGGGTCCGAGGCCGCACCCGCGAAGGAGACCAGGATCGGATCGCCCTTCCTGATGAGCACCCCGTCGAGCTCGATGTCCTCGACGGCGAACCGCATCGGCGAGTACGCGGCTGGCGCGTGCGTGCGCAGCGTCTCGGCCACCACGTCGGCCCAGTCCGCACGGCCCTGACGGACGTGCGCCAGCTGCTCCGGGTGGGCGCACAGCGCGCCGACGGCGTTGGTGATGAGCGTGCAGGTCGTCTCCTGGCCCGCAGCGATCATCAGGTAGAGCGTGCCGAGGAGTTCCTGCTCGCTCAGCCGGCCGTCGTCGCTGTCACGGACCTCGATCAGCGCGGTGGTCAGATCGTCGGCAGGCCTGGCCCGTTTCCCCGCGACCAGCTCGCCGAGCATTCCGAAGACCCGCACCTGTGCCGCGGCCATCTCGGCCCCGGGCACGGCCGTACCGAACACCAACTCCAGGTCGGCGCAGAGCGGTTCGCGCGTCTCCTCGGCGACGCCGAACAGCTCGCAGATGACTCGCATCGGCAGCACCTTGGCGAACCGGTCCCGCAGGTCCACCACTTCGCCGTCCGGCAACGCCTCCAGCTCGTCGAGCAGTTCTCCGGTGAGCTGTTCGACGCGGGGCCGCAGCGCCTCGGTACGACGGACGGTGAAGGCGGCGGCGACCAGTCGGCGCAGCCGGGCATGGCTGTCACCGTGGGCGAAGAGCATGTTCTCGTTCGCCACCCACGGGTACAGCGGCCAGTCCTCGCCTATGCGGCCGGCGACGAAGTCGGGCCAGTGCCGACGGGCGTCCTTCGAGACGCGGGGATCCGTCAGGAGGCGCTTGACGTACTTCTGCCGTACGACGGCCCAGGCGCGCACCCCGCCCGGCAGCTCCACCTCGACGGCTGGTCCCTGCGACCGTAACCGCGCGGTCTCGCCCGCCAGGTCACGTCCGGTCACGTCAAGGGCGTACGGGCACGCGGTCATGTCCATGGGGGTGCACTCCGTTCGATGGTCGGTCGGCCCTTCGGCTTTCGACGCGGTGCGCCGGCGGAGGCATCACCCGCGTTTTTCTTCTTCGCGTTCCTGCTCGAGCTCTTCTGCGCGGCGTCTCATCGCGGCTTCGAACACCTTCGGCCCCCGCTCCGGAGAGAAGTCCAGGCGGACCAGGATCCCCGGCACGGCCACGGACGGCATCAGGAACCGGTAGAGATCGGCCACCCGCTCGGCCAGGTCCACCCGCCCGGTCATGATCCGCGACAGGACCTGGACCCCGGTGAACGCGCCGACGAACAGCTTGGCGAGCGCGGCGACGTCGACGTGCGGGAGGAGTTCGCCCCTCTGTTTGGCCTCCTCGAAGAGGGCCTGCGTGTGCTCGGTCCACTCCTGCATCGGCACCCGGCGGTTGAGGTGGTCCTTGGGCGACCCCTGGTCCACGGTCAGACGCACGCTTCCCTGGACGATCGGATCGCCGGTGTCGCTGCGGAGCAGGTACGACAGCAGCAGCGCCTCGTCCAGCGACTCCTGCAGCTTCAACTCCTGCTCGGGGACGCGCGGCAGCGAGGAGACCTGCTCGGCCAGCACCGCCTGGGCCAGCTCTTCCTTGGAGGTGAAGTGGAAGTACAGGGCGCCCTTGGTGACCCCCGACCTGTTCAGCACGTCGGAGATCGTCGCCGCCTCGTACCCGACCTCGTCGAACACCTGCGCCGCGGCGACCAGGATCGCCCGCCGCGTGCGAATGGCCCGCTCCTGCCGCGCCACAAGCAGTCCCCTCTCCGTCGCACCGGACAATAAAACCAGCCAAACGGTTTGACAACCCTGATGCACCGCACCAACAAACGGACACTTGGTAGCGAAAGGGGGGCGGGCCAGTGTCGGGGGGAGCCTGGAGAGACCCATGAGGGGCTTGAAAAGAAAACCGGTTGGTACGTATCTTCGATCCTGCTCAGCGCCTGACTCGAGACCCAGACCGGCACCAGGGATCCACACCAGGGGAAAGCCCCATGACTGTCATGACGTCCGAGACGTTAGGGACGAAAACAACGTCAGGAACGCAAGCCGGGGACCAGGCACACCCGCTGGCCGACGATCTGGCGCACCTTCTCTTCGAGGGCGCCCGTCGTGATCGTACCCACGGCGTGTGGCGCACGGCGATCTCCGGCCGGGCGTTCGCGTACCGGCCCGGCCTGTCCGCCGCCGAGCGGACCGCTCTTTCCTACGACCGCCTGCGTCTCGTCAACGATCGCCTCGACGATCCCCTGCGGTTCGCGGCCGACCCGCACCGGCTGGCCGCGCTGCACGAGTGGATCGGACCGGTGGACGGCGGGCTGACCACCCTCGCCAGCATCCACTACAACCTCTTCCTCGGCAGCCTCGTCGACCACGACCAAGGGGACCGCGACCTGTCCGCCTTCAGCTCGCTCCGCAACACAGGAACGTTTCTGTGCACCGAGCTGGAGCACGGCAACGACGTGGCCGCGATGGAGACCGTCGCCGTCTTCGACCGCACGAGCGGCGGCTTCCACCTGCACACGCCGACGCCCGGTGCGCAGAAGTTCATGCCCAACACGACCTTGACGGGCGGTCCCAAGACGGCGGTCGTAGCCGCCCGGCTCGTCGTGGACGGCGAGGACCGGGGCGTGTTCCTCTTCCTCACCCCGCTCAGCGACGAGACCGGGCACCTGCCGGGGGTGACGGTCCGCCGACTGCCGGAGCGCACCGGCACCCCGGTCGACCACGCCCTCACATCCTTCGACCACGTGTGGCTCCCGCGCGAGGCGCTCCTGGAGGCCGAGCACGGCCGCCTCGCCCCGGACGGCACGCTGACCAGCAACCTCGGCAACAAGCGCAAACGGTTCCTGCGCTCCATCAACCGCGTCACCATGGGCAAGCTCTGCATGAGTGCCGGCACCCTGGGCATGGCCCGCGCCGCGCTCGCCATCGCGGTCCGCCACGCCCACAGCCGTCTGATCGCCGGCCCCAGGGCCGCCGAGCGCATACCGGTCGCCGCCCACCGCAGCCACCACAGCCGGCTGCTCGACGGCCTGGCGACGGCGTACGCGATGACGTTCCTGCACCGCACCGTGGTGAACCGGTTCGCCGCGCACACCGAGGAGGACCGCGAGGAGGTCGAGCGGCTCGCGGCGATCGCCAAGGGCTGGATCACCTGGCAGGCACGCACGATCACCACCGAGTGCCGCGAACGGTGCGGCGCGCAGGGCCTCTTCCCCGCCAACGGCATCTCGGAGCTGCCCGGCAACATCGAGGGCGGTATCACCGCCGAGGGCGACAACCTGGTGATCTGGGTGAAGGCCGCCTCCGAGATGGTCTTCGGCCACGATCCGAGGCCTCCGCAGGCACCACCGGCCGACGCAGACCTGACAGACCTCGTCTTCCTACGGGGCCTGCTCGCCCGGGTCGAGGCCATCTGGCAGCAACGGGCTCGCACGGCCCTGCGCGAAGGCCCGTCCGGCGACCCGGTCGGCCGCTGGAACACCACCTCGGAAGCCGCCCTGGAGATGGTCTCGGCCCACGCCCAGCTTCAGGCGGCGAACGCGTTCGCCAGGGCCTCGGAACGGCCGACGGACCCGAGGACCCGACGGCTGCTGCGCAACCTGTGCCGCCTGTTCCTGCTCCGCCACCTGCGCGCCCACACGGGGGACCTGCTCGCGGAGGGCCACCTGTCGCCGGACCACGTACGCTCGCTGCCCAAGGCACGGGACGCACTCATCACCGAACTGGCACCGCAGATGACGACATTGGCCGACGCGTTCGACTTCCCCCCGGAGATGCTGTCGCGAATACCGATCGCGGGCGGGGGGACGGTCGAGCCGCTGGAGCCGACGGAGTAGCTCCAGCCGATCGAGCGGAAGCGACGTTCTGGCGGACCGCGGATGACTACGGGCAACCATCCGATTACCCTCCGCATGCCCCGGACCCGCGCAACCGGGAGAAGCCGGGGGTAACACGGCCCCGCCCCGGCTGGGGCGCGACCTCTCAAGGACACGACTGCGGTGGAACGGGGACGACCACGAGGGAGCGCATCCGCTAGGCTGTGAGCGGTCGACACGCGTTCCGACGCCTTCGACCTTGCCTTCGTGGGATGTGTGGGAAATTCCGTCGCCGCAGGTCAGGCCTGGTGCCGTGCGACACCCCCAAACGCGGCAGCCTCAAATCCCAAACGCCTATGCAGCTTTTTCGCAGTTCATGACGCGTGCGCAGGGTGCAGCGGAGCGCATGGTTCTAGTGCGAAGTGTGCGCATTGGCGGGGCAGGCAGGCCACGGCACGCGGCACGCTTGTGGCACTGCCCGAGTGAACCTGTCACCCATGGGACGGCACTCGCATTGCTACTTGAGTAGCCAGACGGCAGTCTGGCTTGCATGGCAACCTCCCATGCGCTGTCAGCCGCCGACCGCCGCGTCCTCCTACTCCTCCTGGACTGCCAGGATCGCCTGATGCTGTGCGGTGGATGCTGCGGCGGCTGGACGGTCCCGCAGGCACTGCTCGCCACCGGCACCGATTTCAAGGACGGGGCCACTCAGTACCTCGCCGAGCGATTTCACATCGCGAATCCTCGCTTCGGGTCCGTCTACGGCGTTCACGAAACGCGGGAGTCCGACTGCTGGGAAAACAACCAGCGAACGGTTTACCGCGTTTTCATCGTGCGGATCAGCGTGAAAGAGTCGGACTCGTTTCAGGCGATGTCTCCGGCACATACCCGGTGGAAAATCAGCGAGCTCAAGGCTCGACACCGAGACATCTCACCTGAAGGCTTGGCACTTCTGGTCTCCGGATACGTGGAAGGTTGGCTTCCCGACGGCCCCATCTCGCTCTATTGACCTGGAGTCCCCATGCTTCTGCACGCAATTGAGATCATCCTGACTCGGACCGTATGCGGAGTCGAGCTCGAAGCCGCGCGGCGGATCAGCGGCATGTCGATGGCATCGTCGCCCGCCGAAGAGGTATCGCTGGTTTCGTGTCGGCGCGGGATGAGGAGCTTGCCATCAAAAAGGCATGGAGACGACTTCAGGACTCGCTTTCCATTGCGTACTGTGCACTCTTTTCCCGGGGCCGGACGAGTTGCTTAAGATGAGTATTTCCTTCGCGCCGGGGGTAAAGGGGCGAATCCGCGCATGGACCAAAGCGTCACGGATGAGTGCGGAGACTTCTTGAGTCATGCGATCAAAGATGCGTTAGCTCGTGAGCGTTCCACGGAGACAGCTCGCCAGGAATGCGCGCTGAATTTTCTGCGTCATACCTGCGCTTGGCTGCCCTCACCGCTAAGCGACACAGAGCGCATCCCTGTTTCAAGACTGCCGGCGTCACTCGGAGGCCTTGCCCGGAAGATGTCTAATTCCAGAATGCGTATCGTCTTCACCGACATCACGGGCCCATCGCCTCGCTGATCAGCGAGGCGAACTGAGGGAACTCGAAGACACGCTCGTGATTGCGGAACGCGAGCAGCGGAAGGCTGGCTCCTGATCCTTCATGCCGCACAGCGAAGCGGTCCAGGAGAGGTCGGCCGACGACGGGACTGGGAAAGACGGGGAGCATGGAACTGGCTGATCCCCGCGTGCTGGTTTGCGGCGACGGAAGTGGGCCTGGCCCAGAACGGTGGCGACGGTATTGGGCCGTCTGGCGGCGCGCCACGGTGATCGACTCGTCGTGATCGAGGGTGCTGCGTCCGGTGTCGATCGGGCGGCGCACCTCTGGTGCGAACGGAACGGACTCGGTGCGGACCGCCACCGTTGCCATCTGGTGAACTGGCAGACCGCGCGGCATGCGAGGCCGAAGGTGTGGCGACTGGCGGGGCCCGAGCGGAACACTTGGATGCTTGCTACAGGATCACCCTGTCCCTTGGCTCTGGGGTACTTCGGACATGCGTCTGCGCGGCCTGATGGGTGATGTTCCCGCATGGCTCGTGACCGGCCCGGGCCCTGATGCCGGACGGTGGCTCTGCTGGAGGAGTTGGCCACGATGGCGTCGGGAACGTGTGGATCGTGAGCAGACCGTGGCACGGCAGGCCGGACTCGCTGTTCCCGTGACAACGATGCCAGCGAGACTGGATAGAAGAGGTACGGACGGTTTCGTCAAGTGGGTACGTGGGACGAGATCCTCGTACGATGCCTTGTCAGTGGTAGCGGCTACGGTGGGCCGCACCGGTTACTCGGGGAGGTGTGACGCGGGTGGCTGCCAGCGCTGAACATCTCAAAGCCCTCGTGCGGGCACACGCCGAGGCCGACGACGACCGTTTCTACAGCATCGCCCTCCAGGTGGCTGCCAAGTCCGCGCGTCAGGGGCACGGCAAGTTCGCGGTAGAGCTGCGCGAGCTCGTTGAGTCGATGCGGCAGCGGGGCGCGAAGACCATCGGTGCTGTCGGTCCGACGCCTGTGGTTCAGCCCCGAGGTGAACTGTCGAGTCTGCTGACGGCCTGGTATCCCGATATCCGACTCGACGACATGACTCTCGCCACGGAGCTGCGCGCCTCCCTCGACCGGGTACTGCACGAACAGCGGCAGCGGGCTCGGCTTGAGCGCTTCGGCTTCACCCCGGTCCACCGGATTCTGCACTCCGGCCCACCGGGTACCGGCAAGAGCATGACGGCGGCCGCGCTGGCCGGCGAGCTGTCCCTGCCGCTGTTCACGATCCGCTTGGACGGATTGATCAGCCGTTTCATGGGCGAGACTGCGTCGAAGCTGCGTTTGGTGTTCGATGCCGTGGCCCAGACACGGGCGGTCTATCTGTTCGACGAGTTCGACGCTTTGGGTGCACAGCGAGCCGTCGGCAACGACGTGGGCGAGGCGCGGCGGATCCTCAACTCCTTCCTGCTGTTCCTGGACGAGGCCCCCTCGGAGAGCCTCGTCGTAGCGGCCACCAACCACCACGAGATCCTGGACCGGGCCCTATTCAGGCGCTTCGATCTGGTGATCGCCTACGAGGCGCCCACACCGGACCAGGCGGTGGAAGTGATGCGCAGGAGGCTCGCGGGAATGGACACCAGCGCTGTACGGTGGCCGTCTGTAACTGAGCGTGTGGCCGGGCTGAGCCATGCGGAACTCGTGAAGGCTGCCGAGTCCGCCGCCAAGCAGGCCATTCTGGGGGGTGCTGACGTGATCGACGATCGCCTGTTGCTGGACGCTCTGAGTGAGCGGCACGCGCTCCACAATGCCTGAGCCGCAATCATCCGCCAGCGCTCCGCATCTCATCGTTCCCTGGCCTGCTCGCACTTTGCGGCCCAAGCAGCCCCGGCCGGCGAGGGACAAGGCCCCGATGGATCGGTCCGCCGACCGACAGGGGCACGTCTCCCGCCTCGTCGGCGGCTTGGAACAGGCCCGCGACGAGGCAGTGGACGCCCGTGCCGAGATACCCGAGCCATACCGGGCCGACGGCTTCGCTGTCCGCGTCGAGGCCGCGGCCGGACACGCCCTCAAGTTGGAGGCCCTCGACAGCTCGGGCCTGACACTGATGAGCGTCCATCCACGCACTGACCAGCGTCCCGAGGACGCATTGGTGTGGGTCCCGTACGAGAAGGTTGGAGATCTCTCCCGCCGTATCAAGCAGTTCACAGAGGACACCGACAGCGGCGCGCCCAAGCAAGCTTCGCTGGTCGCCAACATGGAGAAGGTCCAGCGAGCCCTTTTCGAGCATCTGTGGCAGGAAGCTGATCCTGTGCCGCCACTGGAGGAGTACCTCTGGTGGGAACTATGGTTCGACCCGCAGATCGTCGAATCCGATCCCGTCGCGGCGTTGCGGGAGCTGGCCTCGGAGCATCACTGGCCAGTGACAGAGGTAGCTCTGGCCGTCGGCGAGCGACTCGTCGCCCATGTGCATGCCTCTGGCGAAGATCTACAGGCGCTCATGGGGACCAACGCCACTCCTGTGGAGATCCGTCGTCCGACCTTCGCCCAGGAACTGCACTCCGTCGACCGTTCCCTCCAGCACGAGCTGGTGGACAACCTCGCCGAACGCATCGAGGCCGCCCCACCCGACGCTCCCGCGGTATGTGTCCTGGACACAGGAGTGAACCAGGAGCACCCCCTCCTCAAGACCTCGTTGCACGGACGGGCACACAGCGCTCTGCCACGTCACACCGCGGCGGACCGGCATGGACACGGCACCGAGATGACCGGCATCGCCCTCTACGGAGATCTCGCCGGACCGCTGGAGAGCTCGGACCCGGTCGTACTGACACATGGGCTGGAGTCCGTAAAAATCTTGGACGGCGTAACCGGGGACCCCGCGCACCCGCGCACCTACGCCGAGGTGACGGCGAACGCCATGGCGACGGCGGAAATCGAAGCCCTGAGCGCAGGTCCGCCGCGTGCCCGTGTGTTCTCCATGGCGGTCACCGATCAGTCCCGGGACGGCAAGAACGGTGTCGACGGGACTCCGACCCTGTGGTCCGCTGCCCTTGACGCACTCGCCGCAGGAACGGACGTGGTGGCCCATGACGACCGTATCGAGCTGATCGGGGCTCCCGATCCGGATGCCTCACGACTGATCGTGGTCAGTGCAGGCAATATCAGGGGCCTGGAGCCACGGCACGTCCGCACCCCACAGGGGCGCTTGGACCACCTGACGATGTGTGACCTCATGCGGATTGAGGAGCCCGCGCAGGCACACAACATCCTCACCGTCGGAGCCTTCACCGAACTCACCAGTGTCCCCGAGGATCCGACTTTCGCGGGTTTCCGGCCGCTCGCCGCACCCGGTCAGCTGTCGCCCTTCAGCCGAACGTCGGTCGCTCTTACCGGAACGCCTGTGGTCAAGCCGGACATCGTCATGGAGGGCGGCAACCTCCTCGTAGACCCCGGAGAGATCCTGCTGGACCCCCATCCTGTGATCAGTGTGACCACGACCGGTAAGGACTCCTTCCGGCAGATATCCTCCGCGAACGCGACCAGTGCCGCTACAGCCCAGGCTGCCCACCTCGCCGCTCTCGCCCACGCCGCCTATCCCGGCCTGTCGCCGGAGGCCGTACGGGGGCTGTTGGTGCACGAGGCGCGCTGGACGCCCGCGATGATGGGTAACGGCCTGTACACGAAGACCGGTCGCCCCAAGCTGACGAAGAAGGAGTTGATGAAGCAGGTCATCCGCCGCTACGGCTGGGGCGTGCCAAGCGCGGAGCGAGTGCTGTCCAGCGCCGCCAACGCCGTCACCCTCATCGTGCAGAGCCAGCTGATCCCGTTCCAGAGGGACAGCAGTGGCGGCGTGCGCCTGGCAGAGCTGCAGTTCCACGAACTGCCATGGCCTCTGGAGCAGCTGCGGGACCTGGGTGCAGCCACCGTCGCTCTCCGGGTGACGCTGTCGTACTTCATTGAGCCGAATCCGGGGCGCCTCGGCATGCGGGGCAGGTACAGCTACGCCTCCCATCGGCTCCGCTTCGCAATCAGAGCGCCGGGTGAATCCGTGGACGGCTTCGAGCGACGTATCACCGCGCAGGCCGAGGCCGAAAGCGATATTCCTTCTCACGCCAAGGCCTTCGAGGGGGACAAGAATTGGCTGGTCGGTCCCCAAAACCGCAATCAGGGATCGCTCCACACTGATGTCTGGCACGGCTCGGCGGCCGAACTGGCCGACTGCGGCATCTTGGCCGTCCACCCCTCCGGGGGCTGGTGGAAGAGCCACAACCGCACCGACCGAGTGGGCCGCCCCGTGCGGTACGCGCTCCTGGTGTCGCTGGAGACACCAGAAGTCGACACCGACCTGTACACCCCGATCGCGAACCAGCTCCAGATCCCGATCCTTGGCGCACTAGCGGTACGCAACGAGGTCAACACGCACTTGCCGGTACAGACGGAGATCGGCTGGTAGTTGCCCCGACCAAGGGCTCCGGAGTGCTCGCCGTGATGACCGATCTCGCCATCTTCTGCCAGGCAGCTCTCCGCGGAGAGTGGCACAGCCTTCTTGGCCTGCCCGAAACTGCATGGCTCGACGTGAAACGCTCAATGTATGCCCTGGATCAGGCCAGTGGCGGCGCCGAGCTTTGCAAAGACGTAGCCGCGATGACCGACGCGCCGGGCGGCAGTCGGCGCCGTGGCGCGCTGATCAACATCGACGGCGGTCACGGGACACACCCACCCAGGCGCGCCGGTCCAGCTCGCCCCAGACACTGGCCGATGGCTCCGCCGCGGACACTTCTACGGGGCGGGACGGTGGGTGGTGATCATCCGGCTCTGGACACATCTGCCCAGGGCAAGGTCACTGGTCCGCGTGGTGCCTTTCCCTGGCCATTCCGCCGGTCTGCTCGGGCCGGTGCAGCGTAAGAAGTGCCAGCCGCTCAGCAACGGCCTTTGGGTCAACCGTCGGCGTGAGCAGGCGGATTGACCGGCGAGTAGGCGTGGAACGCCCATCTCAGGGAGCTTGCGTGGTCGATCTGCACCACCTTGGCGATGTCGAACTCGACCACGCGCAGGGCTCCTGGGTACTTCTCGGCGCTGGCGGGGTTCCAGTCGATCCGGCTCCGCCCGGTCAGCTGCAGCGTGTGGCCGCTCTCCCAGTCCACGAAGAGCAGGCCTGTCACTGGGTTGAGATGCATGTTGCCCAGCGTCATGTAGAACTGGTTGCCGGCGTAGTCCGGCCAGACGATCTTGCGCGAGTCGACCACCGTGACGAATCCCGGCATGCCACCCCGGTGCGAGGAATCGGCTCCGTGCTCGGGCGAGAGACTCGCGATGAAGAACGTGTCGGCACCCCCGATCCACCGCTGCTGGTCTGCGCTGAGCTCTTTGCCGGTCACGGCCTGACCGGGGCCTTGGGGTGCGGTCTCCTTGATGGTGCGTGTCTGAAGGTACTTCGGGCAGTTGCCCAGTACCTGCTCGGTCCGCACGAGGAGGCGGTCCCCGTCCCGTCTGGCGACTCCGTTCATCCGGATCCGGCGCCGCGTCTGCGGCTGGAGGGCGAGCACTCCGATGTCCCGTTCGGTGTCGAAGACCTCGCGGAGTGGGTCACCCGGCGCAGGCAGTGCGTTGATGACGACGGTCCGTTCGTCCACAGGTTCGGCGAAACCGGGCGGCCCGTCCACGATGGTCGACCAGATCGCACCGCCATCGTCGGACCCGCCTATGACGAGCATGCGTTGGTCCCTGATGAAGGGGACGAACCCCCGTGGGATTTCGGGGCCGAACATGGGAGAACCCCATCCCGGGCCGCCCTCGCCCGCCTGATGCTGGATCGCCTGCTCGCCCTCGTGTGCGAGGTTCTTCACGCTCGTCAATGCTCCTTCTGTCGACGCGACGGGCCGGACGGTTTGCGGCATCCATGTCCGCCTTGCGTTCCTCAGGTTGTCTTGGACCTCCCAGTTGTTGCGGAACTCCAGTGCTGCTGTTCCGCACCTGTCCTTGAGCAGCCGGCTGAACCCGGCCGCTCGGCGACTCCCCATCGCGCTCGGAAATGCCGCCATCGGCAGATGGGCGGGCCGTGGTTCGTGAAGGCCTTCCCGGCAGCGATCCGCTCCGGCGCACCAGCGCAGGCAACGCATGGCTGGGCACCGCCTCTGTGCGCCTACCCACGGCGACGCGTCAGGAGCAGGGCGCCGTGACGACCTGAGTGCTGCGCCGCCTGGCGCACCGTGCGGAGGGAAGTGAGTGGGTCTGACTACTTCCAGACGCGGTCGAGGAAGTCGGCGATCAGTGGGGCGATCTCCGGCAGATGGGTCTCGAGGGCGAAGTGTCCGGTGTCGAAGAGGTGGACTTCGGCGTCGGGCAGGTCGCGGAGGTACGCGCGGGCCCCGGGCTCGGGGAAGAAGGGGTCGTTGCTTCCCCAGGTGATGAGGGTGGGCGGGGTGTGCCGGCGCAGCCACGCGTGCCAGTGGTCGTAGCGCTCGACGTTGGAGTGGTAGTCGAAGATCAGTGCCTGCTGGGCCTCCTTGCGCCCGGGCAGGTCCAGGAAGTGCTGGTCGATGATCCAGCCTTCGGGGGCGATGAGGCCGGGGCTGGTGACGCCGATCTCGTACTGGCTGCGGGTGCCGTCGAGGGTGAGCATGTCCTGGATGGCGCCCTGGGCGCCGGGGGTCTCGGGGGTCAGGCCGACGAGCCCGCGGGCCGCGTCCGAGAGCCCTTCCTCGTAGGCGTTGCCGTTCTGCACGACGAGACCGGCGATCCACTCGGGGTGGCGTTCAGCGATGCGGAAG
The DNA here is from genome assembly GCF_025642135.1 of Streptomyces cynarae. NCBI lineage: Bacteria > Bacillati > Actinomycetota > Actinomycetes > Kitasatosporales > Streptomycetaceae > Streptomyces > Streptomyces cynarae. Next base: position 3,883,742 of record NZ_CP106793.1, read on the forward strand.
CCGATGGGCGCGCCGAAGTCGAAGACGTACATCACGAACCGGTCGAGGCCGAGGTTCTGGACAAAGCCCTCGGTGACGTCGGCGAGCCGGTCGAAGGAGTAGGTGAAGCCGTCCGGGACCTGGGTGTTGCCGAAGCCGGGGTAGTCCGGGGCGATCAGCCGGTAGTGCGGACCGAGCACGTCGATGAGGCGGCGGAACTGATGGGAACCGGACGGAAAGCCGTGCAGGAGCAGCAGCACGGGCGCGTCGACCCGGTCGGGGAGCGACTCCCGATAGAAGACGCGGACGCCGTCGACCTCAAGGTGGCGATGGACGGTGCGGGCGACTGAAGCGAGCATGTCTAATCCTTTGTTCGATGTTCGATGCATTAGGTATACCCAAGGCTGGTCTAACGTGTCAAGGCGAGGATGTACCATTAGCTCTATGAGTGATCTCGTGCCGCTGACCGGAGAACCCCTGGCGCTGGACCTGGTGAACACCCGCCCGTCCGCCGGTGACCTGCTCGCGACCCCGGAGGACCTGCTGGCCTGGTGGGCCCTCGAGGTGGACCGTCTCCCGGACGAGGTGCCTCAGGAGGTGACCGCCGCCGACCTGGCCGCCGTGCGCGCCGTACGAGAGCGCGCCGCCCGCGCCCTCGATCAGGTCCGCCGAGGCGACGAACCCTCGGCCGCCGACTTGGAGGCGCTCAACCAGGCGCAGCGTGCCGCCCCGGCGATCAGTGAGCTGACGTGGAACGGGTCGGCGGTGGTCGCCACACGCCGACGCGACGGCTCACCGGGCCTGCGGCTGGCCGCAAGCCTCGCGGAGGCCGCCGCCGAACTGCTGGCGGACCCTGCGGTCGCCAGGATCCGGGAGTGCGAGGCCGACGACTGCGTGATGCTCTTCCTGCCCGCCCATCCGCGCCGCCGCTGGTGCTCCGCCGCCCGCTGCGGCAACCGGGTGCGCGTCGCCCGCCACTACCAGCGGCACAAGGCCGGATAGCGCAAACGTCCCGTCACTCACGTCCGGCGTGAAAGCCCGCGAGGAGACGTCGCCTCACACGACCTGGGCTCTCTCGAGCATGCGCCGTGGCTCTGGCCGGCTGCATCAGTCATGTGGCTCCTTATGCGGGGTGCAAGCGCAGTGACTTATGGACTGCACAGATGAGCTCAGGTATCCGTGCAAGCCGACCGACCGGGTAGCGGCGTATCGCTCTAGACGCTTTGCCCGGAAGCATGCAAAAGATCGAACGTTTGCTCTGCGAGTCGGTCTCGAAAGTCGGGGTCAAGGGCCATGGGGTTCGGCAGGGCCGGCCGCCTCTCGTCCAGGTACTGCCCGGCCCACCCACTGGTGGACAAGGCGGCATCGACCACATTGCGCGCTCCGTGCGAGACCGAGTCGCCGCCGATGTCGAACATGGCGTGCAGGAGCGCCGTCCTGATGACCCCCGGGTGCACGCTTACGGCGTCCGGCTCTGGAGGGGGTGCTTGCTCGACCAGCCACCGGGCGTGGGCGACCAGGGCCAACTTTGAGCGCGCGTACGCGATCGTGGCGCTGTAGCGGGAACGCTCCAGATTGAGGTCTTCCGGGTCGAGCGAAGCGGACAGATGCGTCGCCGAAGCGACGTGTACTACTCGGCCGCCGGATGTAAGAAGCAACGGGGTGAGACGCTCCGTGAGCAGCACGGCCGCGAGGTAGTTCGTCTGGAGAGTCGCTTCATTGCCGTCGTGACTGAGCTGACGCCGTGGTGATCCCGGGCGGCCGGCGTTGTTGATGAGCACATCGACCCGATCGGTGTTCTTCGAGATGTCAAAGGCGAGCGCGTCTACCGCGGCCAGGCTGTCGAAGTCAGCCTGCATGTAGCGCACCTCTCCAGGGCACGCAGCGCGGAGTTCCTTCAATTGCTCAGTCACGTCTTGTGGCCTTTGTGGGCCATGCACGATCAACTGCGCCACGCGTGGTGCCAGCAGCCGGGCAGCGGCTTCCCCAATGCCACTGGTCGCGCCAGTGAGGACCACGGTCATGTCCTGTGTACTCAATGGGATCTCCGGTCACTCGGGGAACGCAGGGTCGGGAGCCGCACACCTTGACGACTGGGCACTGGCCACTGTGCCGGTGTTGGGACGCTGGCGCACCCGGGTGAGGCACTGGTCGAATCCCTGGTGAGGGCGTAGGCGCAGACAGCAGCGCTGAACCCTGGCTGCCCAGCCGTTCCCGTCACGCAGAGGGAGCCACCTGACCGGGTCCCGAGACGCCGAGCCCACTCGGAAGCGATCAGTTGTGTCCATGGGCGACGATCAGCCCGCGGCCTGACCGGCCCCCCCCCCATGCCTCGCACCAGAGTCAGGCGCGTCAGGCGGGAAGTTGTCACGGACGCAGGAGAGTTGAACGGCCACTCGATAGACACCACGTTGGACACAGTGTCCGATCGCCCATAAGGTCGTTCCTGAGCGCTGCTGGGCGCGCGCATTCGTGACTGATCTGAAAGCAGACTTTTCGTGACTGATGGGATTCCCCGTCCGACTTTGTTCCTGGTTCACGGGGCATGGCACGGCGCATGGTGCTGGGAGAAGCTCACGCCGGTACTCGAGGCCGAGGGGTGGCGCGTTCGGACGATTGACCTGCCGAGCACCGGCGGAAGTGCGGGCGTGCTGGACGACGCGCAGGCGCTCCTGGGCGAGCTGAAGCTCATCGACGGACCCGTGGTGGTCGTCGCGCATTCCTACGGAGGTGTAGCGGTCAGCCAGGCGGTCGCCGATGCAGGGAATGTCTCACACATCATCTATCTGACAGGGCTTCAGCTCGACATCGGCGAGAGCGTTCTGGGCTTCGCCGGCGCTCCTGTTCCACCGGAGCCGCGCGACCTCGAGCCCGTGCCGGCTGATCCGATCGCGATGTTCTACGGTGCCGTGCCCCGACCCGAGGCCGAGGAGGCCGTCAAGCGGCTGGTGCCGCAGAGTACGAGGTCTCTCTGGGACGTCCTGACCAAGGCGGCGTGGCGAACCGTCCCGTCGACGTACATCGTCTGCGAGGACGACCAGGCTCTCCCTGTTCAGGCCCAGCAGGTGCTGGCGGAACGGTCGGGAGTGGTCCACCGCATCACCGGCGACCACTCGCCGTTCCTGTCGAAGCCGGTGGAACTTGCGGCCCTTCTCTCGAAGATCGCACTCGAGTCGGGCCGCTGAGTTCCGGCCGCGCCCCCACGCGAGTAGTCACCCCAGTTGATCACTTGGCGGCGTCCGCTGCCGTGTCCCACATCCCGGTGTACGGGCATGCGGGTCGGTGCCGGTGCTGCCCAGCAGGTAACAGTGCAGAAGGAGAACGTGGTGAACAGCAACAGCCACCTGGACGAAACGGGTGCGCCGTCCAGGGACGCCATCCGAGCCGAACTTGTCGGCCGGGCCGTCGCCCTGCAGCCGCTGCTGCGGGACCAGGCGGCGCGCGGCGAGTCGGATCGCGTCCTGCCGGTGGAGGTCGTCGACGCCCTGGCCGATGCGGGCGTCTTCCGGCTGCTGACCCCCAAGCGGTATGGCGGCCATGAGACCGACCTGCGGACCTTGACCGAAGTGTCCGAGGCCCTCGGGGAGGGTGATGGCTCGGCGGCCTGGGTCGGCATGATCATCGCGGTGACCAACTGGATGGCATGCCTTTTCCCCGAAAAGGCCCAGGAGGAAATCTTCGGCGCTGATCCGGACGCTCGTGTGACCGGTGTGGCGGCACCGACGGGCATGGGCGAGCGGGTGACGGGCGGCTGGCGCGTCAGCGGGCGGTGGTCGTTCAACTCTGGTGCTCCCTACGCCACCTGGGCTGCGGTCGGCGCACTGCTGAAGGACGAGAGCGGAGCGGTCGTCGACCAGGCGCTCGTCCTTATCCCCGCCTCCGAGCTGGCCGTCGAGGACACCTGGCACACCGCGGGCATGAAGGCGACCGCGAGCAACACCCTGATCGGGCGGGACGTGTTCGTTCCCGAGCACCGCGTGCTGTCGGTCCCCGCCGCGGCGGAGGGCGTCTATCCGCGTGCCTCGCTGGACGAGACGCTGTACGCCTCGGCGTTCGGGCCGATGCTGTTGCTGTGCCTGGTCGGCCCCCTGCTCGGACTGGGGAAAGCGGCGCTGAACGTAGCAGTGGACGCAGCCGCGGAGAAGCCTTTGTCCTTCACCGTTCACAGCAGGCAGGCAGACTCGGTCGGAGTCCAGATACAGCTGGCCGAGGCCGCGCTGAGACTGGAGACGGCCCGCCTGCACACCTACCGAGCCGTCGACGAGGTCGATAGGGCCTCCACCTCCGGCAGCACCCTGGACTACACCGCACGCGCACACATCAGGGCCCGAGCCGGCTTCGCCGCGCAGCAGGTGCTCGAGGCGGTCAGCACCCTCCTGAACGTGCACGGCGCATCCTCGTTCGCCGACGTCGGCCCCCTCCAGCGCATCTGGCGGGATGCCAACGTCGCAGCACGTCACGCCGGCCTGGTCCCCTCGGTCGGCCTGGAGGTCTACGGCAAATCCCTCCTCGGCATCAGCGAGCGGGTCAGTCTGATGGTCTGATCCCGGCCTCCGTCACACCGTACGGCGGTCTGGAAGCGCGCCGTACGGTGTAGACAGGCCTGCCCCCATGACCTGCGCGGAACACCCTTCTGTTCGGTTATCTAGGATGCCTGTATGCCTTCCACAACCCGACGACCCTCCCAAGCGGCCGACCGGCGAGCCGCACTGGAAAAGCGGATCCTGTCCGTGCTCGAGGAGTGCCTGCGGGACGGTGGGACCTTCACCGAGCTGAGCGTGGAGCAGATCGCACAGGCCGCGGGTATCTCCCGTTCGACGTTCTACCTCTACTTCCGCGACAAGGTGGACGTGCTGCTCCGGCTGAGTGGCTCCCTCAAGAGGGAAAGTTACGAGATCGCGGCGTCCTGGAGGCCCACGGGCCCCGACGGTGGCCTGGAGGGCCTGGCCCGGACCTACGAGTTGATCCTGCGGCATTACCGCGAACATGCGGCGCTGCTCGCGGCGATCAACGAGGTGGCCACATACGACCCTGCAGTCCGCGAGGCGTGGACGGCCGACCAGGACCGTTTCATCGGCAACCTCGTGACAGTGCTGAAGGAAGAGCAGCGGGCCGGTCGGACCCCGACGGACATCGACCCCGAACTCGCTGCCAAGGTGATCGTCCAGGGAGGCGGTCAGGTCCTCGCTCAGCAGGTCTCGAACGGTGACAGCAGCGAGGATGCCGTCGTTGCCCGTGAGCTGGCCCGTAGCTACTGGTACGGCGTGTATCGCCGCCCGCAAGCTGACCGCTGACGGACGGCACCGCGGCCTGAACGCCGTAGGCGGTCATGGGGAGCGTACGAGTCGGGGTGATGCCATCACCGACGGCAAGCCGTTGCGGGTCGACGGCGTTGCGGTCCAGCGAGCGGTGACGTCGGCAGCCGCTCACAAGCTGGGGGCGGGGCGTAGCGAAGATCGGGTGGTGTTCGCCCCGGTGCGCTGACCGTTTGCTCGGCGGTCTTTCCGGCCCGTTGACCGGCCTCGCGGGCAGAAGATCACGAATGCACGCCGGATGCCGAGGGGACGCGGTCTTCAGCGGATGGCGTCGGCGGCGTATTCCCAGAGTCGGTCCGCTGCCCGTCGGTCGAGCGCGTGGGCGGCCACGCCACCGGGCTCCTCCTCGTCGCCGTGGACGACCCGAGCCTCCTGGTTGTCCTCGAAGTACCGGCCGGTCACACCCTTCAACAGCGGTGACGCGGCCAGCAGCACGGAGGTCGCTGCTCCCTGGGCGGGAGTCTTGTAGTGCGGCAGCGGGGTGAGGTTTCCCTCGTCGTCCATCACTCCGAACGCGCGCATGGTGTCGTCGTCGAGATGACGCTGGAGATTGGTGAGGATGTAGCCCGGGTTGAGCGCGTTGACTGTGATCCCGTCGTCCACCCAGCGGCGGGCAGCCACGGTGAACAGGACCTCGGCGGACTTGGACTGCCCATAGGCCGCCCAGGGCTCGTACGGGCGCTGCGTGAAGTGAGGGTCGTCGAAGTCGAAGGGCACCTTGCGATGTGCGCCGGAACTGACGACGACGATCCGAGCCGATCCCGCTGCGCGCAACGGGGCGCGCAGTGCGGTGGCAAGGGCGAAGTGCCCGAGGAAGTTGGTGGCGAGCTGCATCTCCCAGCCGCGAGTGGTGATGGTTCGCTTGGGCAGGGCCATGATCCCGGCGTTGGCGACGAGGATGTCGAGCGGTCCTCCCCATGCCCGCGCGAAGGAGTCGACCGACGCCAGATCCGACAGGTCGAGTGCCTCGGCCCGCACCGGGCCGGCACCGGAAACGGCGGAGAGCTCGCGGATGAGCGGCTCTGCGGACGCCGGCCGACGAGTGGCGATCGTGACCTCTGCGCCGGCGGCGGCCAGGGCCCGGACGGTCTCGGTACCGATGCCGGAGGCGCCGCCGGTGACCACGGCGCGACGGCCGGTGAGATCCACACCGTCGATCACCTCGGCGGCGGTGGCGGAGGAGTCGAAGGGGGTGGTCAGACGGGGGTCGGCGTTCACCAGGGTGCCTTTCCAAAGTGGGATCGCTGTCACAAATCCTGACCTTAGGACTACAACCCTGGACGCCCTATGATTGATCGTCCCCAATGCTTTAGTCATCGTCCGATGGAGGTGCCGCTCGTGGATCCTCTGGAGGATGTGCTGGCCCTGCTGGAAACACGCAGCCACCTGTCCACGAGTCTGGTGGCGGGCGGGCAGTGGGCCGTGCGGTTCGACGCCCCGTCCGGAGTGAAGTTCAACGCCGTACGACGCGGTGGCTGCGTGCTCGAGGTCGACGGTGTCGGGGAGACGATCGCTCTGGCGGCGGGTGACTGCTATCTCCTCACCCGCCCGCGCGCCTTCACTCTCAGCAGCGGCCCGGAAGCTGCTCCGATCAGTGCGCGGGCCATCTTCGCCCAGGTCGAAGGCGGTGTCGCACGAGTCGGTGACGGCGACGAGGTGCTGCTCATCGGCGGCCGCTTCTCCTTCGGCGCCCGAGCGCACGAACTGTTGCTCGACACTCTGCCGCCGGTCATTCATTTGCCTGCCGGAACCAGCCAGGCGGAGGCCGTGGAATGGGCGCTCGCCGCGATCGACCGGGAGTTGCTGCACAGACCGCCGGCCTCGACGCTGATGGCGGAACATCTCGCCGTCGTCATGCTGATCCATGTGCTGCGTCTCCACCTCGCGCGCGAGCCGCTGGCGGTGTCCGGGTGGCTGGCCGGTCTTGCCGATCCCGCGGTGGCCGCCGCCCTGCGCGCCATGCACGAGGCCCCGGCGTATTCCTGGACGGTGGCTGAACTGGCGCGCCTCGGGGCGGTGTCCCGATCGACTCTCGCCGCACGCTTCAAGGACACGGTCGGTCAGGGACCCCTCGAATACCTGACGCGATGGCGCATCGAACTTGCGTCCCGGCATCTGCGGGACGGTACCGAGACGGTGGCATCCATCGCCCGGTCTGTGGGCTATGGATCCGAGAGCGCGTTGAGCGTCGCTTTCAAGCGGGTCATGGGAATGTCGCCCCGTGACTACCGCAGGCAGCCAGGCTGATCTGCTCGCCCAAGGCGTTCGGGGATGCTCTGCTCGACCCAGACGGTCTTGCCGTCATCGGTGTAACGCGTGCCCCACCGTTCGGAGCACCGGGCGACGAGGAGCAGCCCCCGGCCGCCCTCGTCGGTGGTACGGGCGTGCCGCAACCGTGGGGAGGTGCTGCTGCCGTCGGAGACCTCGCAGGTCAGTACGTGGCCCCGGACGAGTCGCAGCCGCACCGGCGGCTTGGCGTAGCGGATGGCGTTGGTGACGAGCTCACTGGCGATGAGTTCGGTGGTGAACGTCGCATCGTCCATGTCCCAGTCCGTGAGCTGCCGGGTGACGAGCGAGCGGGCCTTTGAGACCACCGACGGATCGCTCGGCAGGTCCCATGTCACGACCCGCTCCGGACCCAGCGTGTGCGTGCGGGCGACCTTGATGGCGGCGTCTTCCCGGGGCGGGTTCGGAATCAGCGCTTCGGTCACCATGCTGCAAGCCTGGCGCACGGAGCCGGAGAACCCGGCCAGGAGGCCGGCCAGCCGCTCGCGGCCCCGGTCGTCGGGTTGCTCCTGGAAGAGGCCAGGGGTGTACAGGACGAGCATCGAGTCCTCCGGAAGGTCGATGTCGACCTTCTCGAACGGCTCGCCGGTGCAGGAGAGGGCGGCACCGGCCGGGGGCTCCAGGATCACGGTCGTGCCGTCAGGGCGCACGATCACGGGCCCGGGGTGACCCGCACTGGAGAGGGAGCAGCGCCGTGCCATGGGGTCGTAGATCAGGTAGAGGCAGGTCGCGCCGGCCTCGTCTCCCTCGGCGGACTTCCGGGCCTCCTCCATCAGCCATGGTGGGCCGTCCTCCTTCGTCGGCCCGTTGTGCCCGTTGGTTCCGTTGAGCCGGCGCACCAGGTCGTCGAGCCGGGCGAGCAGTTCATCCGGTTCCAGGTCCAGGTCCGACAGTGTGTGCACCGCTGCGCGGAGCCGCCCTGCGGCCGCGGCGGTCTGCACACCGTGGCCAGGCACACGGCCGGCGACGAGGGCCACCCGGGCACCGGAGAGCGGCACGGCGTCGACCCAGTCGCCGCCGGAGCCCGCATGCACGTACTCGTGCGCCACTTCGAGAGCATGGTCAGGCGGGAGTCCGCCCGGACGCAGGGCGTGCCGCAGTGCGGTCAGGGAATGGCGCTCACGCAGGTATCGACGGGCGTTGTCCAGGCAGGCGGCCGTGCGCAGGGCGAGTTCTCCGGCCAGGGTCAGATCGTCACGTTCGAAAGCCCTGCGCTCCCCCCAGCGACAGAACGTGGCGAGGCCGAGAGCCCGGTCCTGGGCGACCAGCGGCACGAGCATCAGCGAGTGGACCTTGTCCCTTGGTGCCCGCAAGCTGCGCAACGCCCGCTGTCCGACGGAACTCAGCGGATCGACCATACGCGGCCCGAGGTCGGCGAGGGCTTCGGCAGCGGCCACCGGCGGCAGGGCGCCGTCCTCGTCACAGGCCGTCCAGGGCTCCGCGTCGTCCCGGGACCTGCATGCCGCCCGACGCAGTACGGTGTCGCGTTCCACGGGACCGGGTTCGAGATCCCCTCCCGCCAGTACCGGCTCCACCACCTCCACGGCCATGCTGTCGGCCAACCCCGGCACGGACACGTCCGCCAGGCCCCGAACGGTGTCGAGCACATCGAGGGTGGACCCGATCCGCGTGCCGGCCTGCGCGAGCACCTTCAGCCGCTCCTGCGCCAGGTGGCGGTCGGTGACGTCGACAGTGGCGTCGGCGACGCCCAGGAGCCGGCCTTGAGCGTCCTCCAGGGGGAAGAGCGAGGCCGAATAGACATGTTCACGCTCGGGATCGCCCGGGGGACACAAGCGCTTCTCGACGCCGATCACCGGCTGCCGCGTGGCGAGCACCTTTTCCATCGCGCGCTCCACCGACTCCGTGGCGAAGCCCGGCCACACCTCCGAGGGGCGTCTGCCGACGGTTTCCTCGACGGAGGACCCCTGCATGCCCTCGCCCGCGGGGTTGAACCGGATGAGCCGCAGCTGGGGATCGAGGAGGAACAGCCCCACGGGAGAGACAGTGAAGAGTGTCTCCAGCAGGGCCTGGTCGAGTGCGGCCGTCGGGCTTCCCTTCTCGGCAGGGGCAAGCGTCACCGCCCACCCCATGCCGGCCGCAGCCTCTCCCTCGGGACGGACGGCCATGATGCACGGCAAGAAGGCACCGTCCCGACGTCGCAGTGGAACCGCGATGTCGTCCATGGCGGCGAGCGAGGGCCCGATGGCTTCGGCATCGATGGCGTCGGCACCGGTCAGCAGGTCCACTACGGGGCGGCCCAGCACCGCAGCCGCCGGGTATCCCAGCAGCCCTTCGGCTGCCGGGCTCCACCCGACCACGATGCCCTGCTGGTCAATGACCATGTCGGCCGGCTGCTCCGCCGAGATGCCGTCGTGGGGGCCGCTGCGGTTGGCGGCATGAGGTGCACCCATGATCATCAGCTCTCACTTGCCTCAGAGCGCGGTACGCCCCTCAGTGTCCTCCAGGACCGGCGTTCGCGACATCCGAGCCGGTTGCTGGTCATGAGCGGCGGCGATGCCGGAACCGGCGGCCCCGTTCCACCTGCCGGTACCCCGCCTGCGAGGGATCCCCGAGCCGCCCTGTTTCCCTCAGCGACTGTCACGCGATCTGTTCCCCGTCGGGGTAGTCGGTGGACTTCGACAGCTCGCTCCAAGCGGCCGTCTCCGCGTCGAAGGCGGCGCGGGCGTCGGCGACCAGGCGGAGCGCGTCGCTGCCGAGGATGAGGTGGGTCGGCGGGTTCTCGGCATCGACGACCGTGAGCAGGGCACGGCCGGCCATGGCGGGATCGCCGAGCTGCTGACCGCTCATGTCCATGCGGCGTTCGCGGATCGGGGCGAAGATCGGTTCGTAGTCGGCGATGGTGCTCTCGACCCGGTCCATGGAGCGACCCGCCCAGTCGGTGCGGAAGGAGCCGGGTTCGATCGCCGTGACATGGATGCCGAGCGGCGCGACCTCCTGGGCGAGCGTGGCGGCTATGCCCTCCACGGCGAACTTGGAGCCGTGATAGGCGGCCAGGCCGGGGAAGGCGCGCAGACCGCCCATGGAGGTGACGAACAGGATGTGCCCGGCACGGCGCTCGCGCATGCGGGGCAGGACGGCCTGGGTGACCGCGATGACGCCGAAGACGTTGACGTCGAACTGGCGGCGGAAGGTGTCGAGCGGGGTCTCCTCGAAAGTGCCCTCGACGCCGTACCCGGCATTGTTGACGAGCACGTCGACGGGGCCTACTTCGCTCTCGATGGCCGCGATGGTCGGCGCGACGGCATCGGTGTCGGTGACATCGAGCATGCGGGCGTGGGCGCGGTCCGGGGCGAGTTGCTCGAAGGCGGCGATCTGGTCCGGTTTGCGGACGGTGCCGACGACGGCGTGGCCGGCCTCGAGGGCGGCGGTGGCGAAGGCGCGTCCGAGGCCGCTGCTGACGCCGGTGATGAGGAACGTGCGGGGCATGTGTCTCTCCATTGGAGTCGTGGGGTCTCAGGCGAGGGAGCGCATCAGCCCGTCGAGCGCGGTGCGCGCGAGCTTCTCGGCCCGCTCGTCCGTGAGGTCGTAGTGGCCGGTGAGCCTGCGGAAGACGAGCGGCCCGAAGAGGATGTCGATGACGTCGTCGATGTCGGTGCCGGGTGAGGCGTCACCGCGGTCCACCGCGCGTTGCCACAGCGTCGCGATGGCCTCCCGACGCCCGGTGAGGAAGTATTCGCGGAAGTAGGGCGCCGCGGCCGGGTCGTCGACGCAGGCGGCGAGAAGCTGCGCGAAGACCTCCCCGCGTTGGCTGGCGTAGAACCCGGAGACGCGACGGACCTGCTCGATGAGGTCCTCCCGGCTGTTGCCGGTGTCCGGCAGGGGCAGTTCTCCGGCCATCATCAGACCGAACGCCTTGGCGGCCACCGCGGTGCGGGACGGCCAGTGTTTGTAGATGGTGGCCTTGCTCACCCCGGAGCGCTGCGCGATGGCGTCGACGGTCGCCGCCGGCAGTCCCCCTGCGTCGAGCAGTTCCTGGGTGGCGGCGAGTACTTGAGCATGGACGCGGTCGCTGCGGGGCCCGGTGGGGTGGGAGAGGATGCCTTCCTCGCCCGCGGCGGGCTCATCGCTCTCACGCCGCAACATCGTCGCGGTCCGTAGCAGGCGCAACCGTCGGCCAGATGCCGTGTTTCCCGCACACCGAGTCCAGTTGGGCGTTCCTGGAGGCAGGCAGGGTGTCACCTGCCCCAGGGGAACCGTCTGTGACGGAATGCGGGTTGCCGGAGGCAGCGACCACTTGGTGTCCGGCGCCCAGTGTCTTCTCGGCGCCGGTGATGGACGACACGCTGAAGGTCCCTTCCACAGTGATGAAGACGGTGGTTCGACGGTCTCAGACCGCGGCGGCGAGCGCCTCGAAGTCCTGGTCGGACAACTGGACGGTCGCGGCCGCGATGTTGTCCTCCAAGTGCGCGACCGTCGAGGTGCCGGGGATCGGCAGCATGACGGGCGAACGCTTGAGCAGCCAGGCGAGGGCGAGCCGGCTGGGGGTGTGCCCGGTGCGCTGGGCGATCTCCGCGAGGGGGCCGCCGTGCGCCGCCAGGGCGCCGGTCGCCAGCGGGTACCACGGGATGAACCCGATGCCGTTGGCTGTCGAGTAGTCGAGCAGTTCCTCCGCCGAGCGGTTGGCCACGTTGTACAGGTTCTGCACCGTCGCGATCGGCGCCACCTTCTGCGCGGCCTCGACGTCGGGGACGCTGACCTCGGACAGGCCGATGTGGCGGACCTTGCCCTCGTCCTGCAGCTTCTTCAGCTCGCCGACCTGGTCCTCGAGCGGCACCGCATGGTCGATGCGGTGCAACTGGAACAGGTCGATGCGCTCGACCCCCAGATGCCGCAGGCTCAACTCGGCCTGCTGGCGCAGGTACTCGGGACGGCCGACCGGGGTCCACAGGTCCGGGCCCTGCCGGGTCAGTCCCGCCTTCGTGGCGATGACGAGGTCGTCCCTGTACGGGTGCAGCGCCTTCTTGATGAGCTGCTCGGCCACGAACGGTCCATAGCTGTCGGCCGTGTCGATGAAGTTCACGCCCAGCTCGACGGCGCGGCGCAGCACACGCACCGCCTCGTCCGGGTCCCTCGGCGGACCCCACACACCCTTGCCGGTGAGGCGCATGGAGCCGAACCCCAGGCGGTTCACCGTCAGGTCGGCGCCGATCGTGAAAGTTCCCGACGCCGCGGCGGTCAATGCAGTCATGTACTTGCTCCGCTAACTGAACTGAACGACTAGTTTAGTTCGTCTCCAGATCCCCGTGTCGTCAATGGCTCTGATCGCGCAGTCGGCGATCACCTGGGTCGCCGGTCGACCCTTCAGGCACCATCGAGAAGCCGCTCCACCAACCGATCCCAGTCGGTCTCGTCCAGCTCCGTTCCGGGCGGCACAAGGTCGAAGGTGCTCAGCAGCCAGGCTTCGAGCTTGGACAGGTTCACTTCGAACAGCGCCGTCATGCCTCGCGACTCGAGCCGCATGTACATCACGGCGCGGCCCTGGGCATGGGCGGGCCACAGTCTCACGTCTCCTATGCCGGTGTGCCCCTGCGTGCCCTCGTAAAGCAGGTCACGGGAGATGACCCACGTCACTGGAGGACCTTCTGGAGGCCGTAGACAGACGTCTACCGTCAGCGGATCACCCGAGTCGTAGTGGAACGCAGCCCGCATCGGGACACGGATCGACGACCACAGGATCCGGTGGATACGCATCGGCAGCGAGCTGATGTGATCCACAGCCGGTTGGCCGGCCGCGATCTCTGGTTGTTTTTCGGGCATGACGCCCCTCCTTTCCTGATGCGGCGGCACTACCGCAGCCATGGCGTGGCACCCGCCCAGCAGAGACGTTTCCTCAGGGCGGTGTGCAGCGCCCGGTGCAGGTGGGTCATGTGACAGATGCCTGTGTGGGCTGCTGACGCATGGCACGACCGAAGCCGACCGCTGCGTCATGGTCATGGTGAATGGGTGCGCGGGTGCTGGTCAGTGGGAGACCTGAGCCGCCGTAGCGATCGGCGACGAACTCGGCAACGATCGAAAGAGCCGTCTCCTCAGGTGTGCGCGCACCGAGGTCGAGGCCGATCGGTGAGCGCAACCGTGCCAGTTCGCGCTCTGTCACACCTGCTTCACGCAGGCGCCGTGTGCGGTCTTCGTGGGTGCGTCGGGAACCCATGGCACCGACATAAGCCACCGGCAGCTTGAGCGCCCGTTGCAAGAGCGGTACATCGAACTTGGCATCGTGCGTGAGCACGCACAGTACTGTTCGGTTGTCGATCTCGGTGGCGTCCAAGTAGCGGTGAGGCCAATCGACCACCACTTCGTCCGCTTCTGGGAAGCGTGCCGCAGTAGCGAACACCGACCGGGCGTCGCAGACGGAGACGTGGTAGCCGAGGAATTTACCGAGCCGTACCAGAGCTGCCGTGAAGTCGATCGCGCCGAAGACGATCAGACGAGGCGCTGGGACGCTCGATTCGACCAGGAGCGTCAGCGGGCGACCGCAACAGAACCCCTCCTCGCCGATCGCCACTGTTCCGGTGCGCCCCAAGTCCAGCATCGCTCGAGCCGCGGCCGCTGCGGCGCGGTTCAGCTGGGGCCGGTCGCCGAGCGTACCCTCGTACGACCCATCGGGATGGACCATGAGCCCGAGCCCGAGGAGTTCGGCCGGCCCATCGGCGATACGAGCCAGTGCGACCGTCTTGCGTGAGCGTCCGGCCGACAACGCAGCGGCGACCACGTCCCGGCCCGTATCACCGACACGGACCGGCGTGACCAGGATGTCGATGACACCGCCACAGGTCAGGCCGACGGCGAAGGCGTCTTCGTCGCTGTATCCGAACCGCTGCAGGATGGTCCCACCGTCTTCGAGCGCTTGCTGACACAGCTCGTAGACCGCGCCTTCCACACAGCCGCCGGAGACCGAGCCGATGGCCGTTCCCTCGTCGTTCACGGCCAGTGCGGCGCCAGGTGCACGGGGCGCGCTCCCCGTCACCGCGACAACCGTCGCGACGGCGAAGTCACGTCCCTGCTCGACCCACCGGTGCAGTTCTCCAGCGATATCAAGCATGTCTCTCCTTTGCCGTGGAGGCCGACCGGCCGCAAGCCGCACAGCCCTCCAGTCGCCCCGCGCGGAGCCTCAGTTGCCCAGTGACGTCCGCAGGACGTCGATGGCCAGAGTGATGGCGGCCTCCGCCGCGTGGGTCTCACGCAGGGCGTCGAGCATCACGAAGTCGTGGATGATGCCTTGGCAGCGGACCGCGGTGACCGGGACGCTGGCTTGGCGCAGCTTGTTGGCGTATGCCTCGCCCTCGTCCCGGAGGACGTCGGCCTCGGCGGTGATGACCAGGGCCGGGGGCAGGCCGGCCAGCTGTTCGGTGGTGGCGCGCAGCGGGGAGGCGGTGATCTCGGGGCGCTGCTTTTCGTCGGTCGTGTACTGGTTCCCAGAACCACTGCATCCAGTCCCGGCGCAGGAAGTACCCCTCGGCGAACCGGTGATAGGAGTCGGTGTCGAAGTCGGCGTCGGTGACGGGGTAGAAGAGGACCTGTTGAACCAGAGCAACGTCACCGCGTTCCTTGGTCATCAGGGCCAGCGCCGTGCTCATGTTGCCGCCCACCGAGTCGCCGGCCACGGCGATGCGGGTGGCGTCAAGGCCCTTGCCGGCACCGTCCGTGACGACCCAGCGGGCGACCGTGTAGTTCTGTTCGATCGCGACGGGATAGCGGGCCTCGGGCGAGAGGTCGTACTCGGGGAAGACGACCGCGGCCTGCGCACCGACGGCCAGTTCGCGCACGAGGCTGTCGTGGGTGTGGGCGTTGCCGAAGACCGAGCCCGCGCCGTGGATATAGACGATCACGGGCAGCTGCCCGGTCACTCCGGCCGGCCGGACGATGCGGGTGCTGACCTGGCCGGTGGGTCCGCCGGGCGCGGTCACCCACTCCTCGTCGACCGGCGGCTTGGCGATCGGGCCGGATTGCACCTCGTCGACGACCTTACGGCCCTCCACGGGGCCGAGGTCGAACAAGTACAGCGGGTTCGCAGTGGCCTCGGCGAAGGCCTGTGCCGCCGGTTCCAGAACCGGTGCGGCCGGGATGTACTGCTCGGACATGTCTGCCTTCCTTGGTCTGGTGTGCGCACAGCCGCCGTTGAGTCCGAGCGGCGACCGTCGACGGAGCGTCGGTGACGACCTCTGTGCTCACCGAGACGTCCTCAGGACGTCAGAACAACTGCTCGATGGTGATGGGCAGGGAATGGATTCGACGTCCGGTGGCGTGGAAGACGGCGTTGCCGATGGCCGCTGCCAGACCAACCAGGCCGATCTCGCCGACTCCCTTGGTTCCGACCGCGGTTGCTCGGTCGGGGCCGCCGACGAACAGCACGTCCATGTCGGGGATGTCGGCGTTCACCGGCATCAGGTAGTCCCCGAAGGTCGCGTTGGCGATGCGTCCGGTGACCTTGTCGGTGGCCGTCTCCTCGAACATGGCCTGGCTGATGCCGCCTACCGTGCCGCCGACGATCTGACTGGTCGCGGTCTTCTCGTTGAGGATGCGTCCCCCGTCGATGGCGGAGACCACCCGTGCCACCCGCAGCAGGCCCAGTTCCGGATCGACGCGCACTTCGACGAACTTCGCGCCGAACGCCCCCGCGACGGCCATCCCCAGCTCCTTGCTGCGAGGCGGTGTGCTTCTGCCGTCGGCGCTGAGTTCCTCCAAGCGGTGACGGGCCAGGATGTCGACGTAGGACTCTCCCTGCGTCGGGTCCCCGACGCGGTGGATGCGCCCGTCGGTTACTGTCACGTCATCGACGGCGGCTCCGCGCAGAGGGGATTCCGCGTCTTCCCGCACCACGTCGAGGAATTCCCGCACCAGGCGCCGGCAGGCTGCGTGGACGGCGTTGCCCAGGGCCCCGGTCAGACCCGATCCGCCGGCCTGGGGTGAGTAGGGCATGTCGGAGTCGCCGAGGTCGAAACGCACCCGCGTGACATCGAGCCCCAAAAGCTCCGCCGCCAGCTGGGTCATGACCGTGTAAGTGCCGGTTCCGATGTCGGTGGCGGCGCTGCGCAGATACGCCGAACCGTCGCGGCGCACGGAAGCGCGAGCCTGGCACGGTACCTGGTAGAAGGGGTAGGAGACCCCGGCCAGGCCGTAGCCGACGAGCCAGCGGCCGTCACGCATGGAGCCCGGCAGCGGGGTACGCCGCGACCAGCCGAAGCGGTCGGCACCTTCGAGGTAGCACTCCCGCAGTGCCTTGCTCGACCAGGGAAGGTCGAGGAGCGGGTGGGTCTCCGCGTAGTTGCGCAGTCGGAACTCGAGGGGATCCATGCCCAGGGCGTGGGCGACTTCGTCGATCACGGACTCGAGAGCGAAGTTGCCCTGGCCCTCGGCCGGCGCGCGCATCGAGCCCGGGCAGGGGATGTTGAGGCGGGCCTGCCGGTCGCGGGTCAGGACGTTGGGGCAGGCGTAGGAGACGGCGGAGCCGTAGGAGACCGGCTCGTAGTCGTCGTCCTCCATCGCGACGGACGAGATGCCGTGGTGCTCGATGGCGACGAGGCTTCCGTCGCCCGTTGCGCCGATCTTGATCTGCTGGACGCTGTTGGGCCGGTGCCCCACGGACGTGAACATCTCGGGCCGGGTCAGGACCAGCTTGACCGGACGATTGACCTCGCGTGCCGCCAGGACGGTGAGGATCACGTGCGGCCACATCCTGAGGCCGGCGCCGAAGCCGCCCCCGACGAACGGGGCCAGGACTCGGACACCGCTCTCGGGGATCTTGAAGACCGTCGCGAGCGAGGTACGTACGTTGTGTGGCCACTGCGTGGAGTCGTGCACCGTGAGCGACGGACCGTGCCAGTACGCGACCGTGGCCATCAGCCCGAGCGGGTTGTTGGTGTTGTCGGGGGTGGTGTAGGTCCCCTCCACAACCACGTCCGCCTGGGCGAACCCGGCCGCGACGTCACCGCGCTCGGTGTCCATTCCCCAGGGGTTGTCGAGAATTTCGGCACGGGGGTCGTCCATGTCGAGGATCGCTTCGGCCGGCTCATACTCGACGCGTACCAGCCGTGCGGCGTGCCGGGCCTGCTCGGCGCTCTCGGCCACCACGATCGCGACATGCTGGCCGTAGTGCAGGATGCGGTCGTCCTGTAGCGGAGCGGGTGGCGATCCGCCCAGCAGCGTCATCGGTCCGCGTTCCAGTTTCGGCGCGTTCAGATGCGTGATGACGCTCAGTACACCCGGTGCGGCCAGGGCATCGGTGACATCGATAGCGCGGATGCGCCCCGCGGCGATGGTGCTGCCGACCAGGGCGGCGTGGGCCATACCCGGGAAGGAGAAGTCGTTGGGATACTGAGCCGCTCCGGTCACCTTCAGCGGGGCGTCCACGCGGTCGATGCCCGCACCGACGGTCTTGCCGGTCTCGAGAGTCGTCATGACAGCGCTCCTGCAACGGTCTCCAGAGTGCGTACGAGCGTGCGCTTGGCCAGCTCCACCTTGAAGGCGGTGCCAGGCAGTGGCCTGGCCTCTTGGAGGGCCGCCTCCGCCGCGCTGCGGAAGGAGTCGGAGGTCGCGCGTGCCCCCTGCAGGATGTCCTCGGCGTCCCAGGCGCGCCAGGGAATGGTGCCCACCCCGCCCAGCGCCACGCGTGCCTCCTGGATGAGGCCGTCTTCGATCACGAGAGCGACCCCTGCCGAGGCGAGAGCGAACTCGTAGGAGACGCGATCACGGACCTTGAGGTAGTGAGACCGAGCCCCGTCGGGAAGCAGCGGGATCTCGACCGCGGTGATCAGCTCACCGTGCCGCAGGACGTTCTCGATATGGGGCGTGTCGCCCGGCGGCAGATAGAACTCGGTCAGAGGAATCGACCGAGAACCCTCCGCGCCCAGGACATGGACGATCGCGTCCAGTGCCTTCAGCGGTACCGCGACATCCGACGCGTGCAGGGCGATGCAGTGGTCACTGGTGCCGAGGATGGCGTGCATCCGCTGGATTCCCGTGATGGCGGCGCATCCCGAGCCGGGGTCGCGCTTGTTGCAGGCGGTGACGGTGGGGTCTCTGAAGTAGCGGCACCGGGCCCGCTGCAGCAGGTTGCCGCCGATGGTGGCCATGTTGCGCAGTTGGGTCGAGGCGCCCAGCAGAAGGGCTTCGCGTACGAAGGGCAGCCGCTCGCTGACGACAGGATCAGCGGCCAGCTCCTCCATCGTCGTGAGCGCGCCGACCCGGATGGCCGAGGCGGTGTGCGTGATGCCGCCGAGCGGGAGGCGGGTGATGTCGACGAGCCTGTCGGGGTGAAGAACCCCGTCCTTCATGAGGTCCAGCTGCGTGGTGCCGCCGGCGAGGAACGAGGCGTGCGGATCAGCCGTGACCACGGCCACTGCCTGGCCTGCGTCGGTGGCCCGGGCGTATTCGAAGGGGTGCATTGTCAACCTTCCGCTGTCACTTCGCGAATCGCCGCGCGGATATTCGGGTAGGCGCCGCAGCGGCAGATGTTGCCGCTCATGAACTCGCGGATGTCCTCCTCCGAGTTCGCACGTCCCTCCGCGATGAGGCAGACCGCGGACATGATCTGCCCCGGCGTGCAGTAACCGCACTGGAACGCGTCATGCCGGGCGAAGGCCGCCTGCATGGGGTGCAACTCGCCGTCGACCGAAAGGGCTTCCACGGTGGTGATCTCACGCCCTTCGTACTGGGCGGCCAGCGCGAGACACGACACCACGCGTCTGCCGTCGACCATCACCGTGCAGGCCCCACATGCGCCCTGGTCACAGCCCTTCTTCGCCCCGGTTAGACCCAAGTGATCACGCAGCGCGTCAAGGAGCGTGACCCGCGCGTCGACCTGGAGCCGGTGGAGCGTGCCGTTGACATTCAGGGTGACATCGACCTGGGGCACTGCCGGCGGTGACTGGGCGGCCGGGCGTGCATCGGTTTCCAGATGCTTCATGGTGCCTCAATTCTGATCTTCGCCTTGGGATTCCTGCTGGACAGGGAGATTATGAACTTCCGTATCTGCAGTCAGACTCTCGAAGGTATTCGCAACTTGCCACTCGCGATGTACTGGGCGGGCATTGTTGCTGAGGGGAAGATATTGCTGGGTCCCCACGGAAGAAGACGCGTTTCGTCATTCTCTTCCTCGGCACGCAAGAAATCCAATGGTCCGCAGCGGCTCAGAGATTGTCTCGCGCTGAAGATTTACGAGAGGAGAAAGACCCACTGCGGGGTGCCCGTGACGGAACGCAATCGAGAGCATCTGCAATGTGACGACGGAATATGGGCGTCGTCGATTGCCCAGAGCGCTGTCCGGTGCGGATACGGGTGCGGCAGGAGTGCGTACGGCATGTATGACAGGGTCCTGTCGCCTGCCGGGCACTCGCATCCGTAGGACCCCTAGTGTGAAGTCCCGGGTGTTGGGTGCAACAGTCCCGTCGGACCAGCGGACGCCTGGTGCGGTAGCCGGTCAAGGGATGCGTTCAGTTGGTTGCGCGAAGTGATGCCCAGCTTGGCGAACACCTTGCGAAGGTGGTGCTCGACGGTGCGGGGGCTGACGTACAGGCGGCCGGCGATCTCCCTGTTCGTCAGGCCGGTGCGGGCGAGCCTCGCGACATGCATTTCCTGGGGGGTGAGCTGGTCGGTGGTTTCGACAACACGTCTACGGGCGGTCTCGCCGGTTGCAAGCAGCTCGCGTGCTGCCCGGTCCGAGAAGCCGTCCAGGCCCATGGCCGTGAACAACTCGTAGGCGGTGCGTAGTTGGTCACGCGCCTCGAGTCGGCGCCGCTCGCGGCGTAGCCATTCGCCGTAGACCAGGTGGGATCGTGCGAGGTCGACGCGCATGCGCGTCTGCCGAAGCCGGGCGATCGCCTCACGGTAGAGCCTGTCGGCTTCCTCGCCTTCGCTGAGCAGGGCTCGCGATCGGGCCTCGATCCCGCGAGCCCAGTCGGTCGTACTCGCTTGAGTTGTCCGCAGGAGCTGCTCAAGCCCCCGGGTCGCCAGTTCGCCGTCACCGCCGCGGACTGCCGCCTCGACCAGTTCGGCCGGCCACCAATGTGCTCCGGCGCCCGGCGCCGGATGGTCCGCAGCGGCGAGCTGGGCGGCGTCCCGTGCTTCCTCGTACCGGCCAAGGCCGTTGTAGAGCACTGCTCTCACCCAATGGTTGACCGTCAGGCTGGCCCCCTCACCACGGGACATCGCCTGGCTCGCAATGGCATCCGCCAGTTGTTCGGCCTCGGCTTGCCGCCCCTGCCACGCCGCGACCGCAAGGGCGCCACCGTAGGTGAGATGGATACCGGTCGCGGTGGCGATCGTCCGTACCTCCTCGTGCAGCGACGCCGCCTCGGCCAGTTCGCCCTCGAAAACGTGCACCATGATGCGCGTGCTGAGCGCCATCGGCAACAACGCAAGCGCGCCGGTGTCACGGGCAAGACGAACGTAGCGGTCCGCCAGTTCGTGACAGGCCCTGTCGTCCCAGAGGCCCACGGCGACGATGTATGCGAGCAACAGCCAGCGGAGCTCCTCCCCGACGGAGATGCTCTCGCTCATGAAGACGGCCAGGGCTCGCCGCATGGCCGGTGCCGCGGTCCCTGCGTCCTCTGTCAGATGCAGGGCCAACGCGTCGAGGAGGAGGTCGGCGGCTCGGGGAGTTCCGGGAGCAGGCGGTGCCGCACGGGTGGCGGCCGCGACCTCCGGAAGGCTGCCGCCCTCGGCCAGGGAAAGGGCGAACATCGCAGCGGACAGTGCCTGGAGGTAGGTCTCGCGTGCCAGTGTCGTATCGAGCGGTTCCAGCTGGCGGGCGGCCTTGAGCAGCATGGGCGGGGCGAGGTTGCCCCGATTGGTGGTGAAGGCGATCTGTGCACGCAGGAGCTCCAGATGAGCCAGCCGCAGGTCGTCCAGGGGCCCGGCCTGCGCCATCGCCAACATCGCCAGTGCGGCGTCGGGCGCCCCGGCGAGGTTCTTGGCGTGCGCGGCGGCCAATGCGCGCTCTGCCCGGCGTCGGGGGTCGGGTGTGAGCGTGGCCGCTCGTTCCAAGAACGCGGCCGCTGCGGCGATACCGCCGCGCGCCTGTGCGCGTCCGGCTCCTTGCTCGAGCTCCGCGGCGACCTGTTCATCCGGGTCGACGGTTGCGTGCGCACGGTGCCAGGCGCGTCGGCTCGGCTCGGCCTGGACATCGGTCGCCTCGGCCAGTGCCCGGTGGACGTTCCTGCGATCCTCGGGCGAGGCTGCCCTGTATACCGCCGAACGCACGAGAGGATGCCGGAATCGCACCCGGTCGCCGAATTCGATCATGTCGCCGGCGGCGAGGGCGGCTTCGACGGTGACACTCTTTTCGAGCCGTGCGGCAGCACGCCACAGCAGAGCAGGATCGCCCAGTGGTTCGGCGGCTGCAAGCAGCAGCAACTGTTGCGTGTCGGCGGGCATGCGCATCAGCCGAGCACGGAAGCTGTCCTCGATGCGGCCCGAAAGTGTCTGGGTGGTCGGCGCTCCGAAACCGCCGGCCAGTTCGGCATGGGGCAACTCGCGCGGCAGCTCGAGCAGCGCCAGTGGGTTGCCATGGGCCTCCGAAACGATGCGGTCACGTACCTGTTCGTCCAATGGGCCGGGAACCACCGAGCGCAGCAGCGTCTGTGCGTCTGCGTCGTTCAGTCCGGTGATGTCCATGGCCGGCAGGCCTGCCAGCTCATCGCCCTCGCAGGAATCGCGCACCGCGAACACACACGCCACCGACTCGGCGGACAGTCGACGCGCGACGAAGGCGAGCACCTGCGCCGAGGCACGGTCCAGCCACTGAGCATCGTCGATCACGCACACCACCGGACGATCAGCGGCTGCCGCCGCGAGCAGGTTGAGCACGGCCAGACCCACGAGAAAGCGGTCCGGCGCCGCGCCGGCACGAACCCCGAACGCTGTGTCGAGCGCGCTGCGCTGTGGTTTCGGCAGGCCGTTCAGCAGGTTCAGCATCGGCGTGCAGAGTTGATGGACCGCCGCGAACGCAAGCTCCATCTCCGATTGCACGCCCGTGACGGACAGAACACGGCAGTCGGAAGCCCTCTCGACCAGGTGCCCCAGTACCGCCGACTTGCCCACGCCCGCCTCACCGCGTACGACGAGCGATCGGCTTTCTCCGGCGCGGACCGCTGCGAGCAGCCGGTCGAGCGCATCGCACTCAGCCTGGCGACCCAGCAGCACAAAGGGAACTGGACCGAGGTCAACCCTTGACTTGTCAGCCATCCGGAAACCCTTCCACTTCGCATTGAGTGCAAGCTTTGTCAGGCGGTCAGTGGGGATCGGTCGGTGCCGCCAACTGTTCCCGGGTGGGTGCCGGTCGGCACCCGGGTGAGTCACTGGTCGAGGCCCTGGAGTCGGCATGGCCGGCCTTGGGCTGATACGCACATGCCAGAATCGGGGCGGGCGACCGAGTCGGCGATCTGCATTCGTCAGATGCTGCTATCGGGGTGCGTGATCTGAAGCTGTCTGCGGGAGGTGACGCCAAGCTTGCCGAAGATCTTCCGCAGGTGCCATTCAACGGTGCGGGGGCTGAGGAAGAGCCGAGTTCCGATCTCGGGGTTGGTGAGGCCTTCACGAACCAGGCGAACGATCAAGAGCTCTTGAGGCGTGAGCTCGTTAGCGGTGCTGTTCGTGCGACTGCGTATGCTTTCCCCCGTGGCCAGCAGTTCGCGTTCGGCCCGCTGGGCGAAGGCGTCCATACCCATCTCGGTGAACAGGTCGCCGGCGCGGCGAAGCTGGTCGCGTGCGGCCTGACGGCGGCGGCCTCGGCGTAGCCATTCGCCATAGAGGAGATGGGCGCGGGCCAGCTCCCCGCGGACGCTGGTGCGGCCGAGTCGGTCGATCGCCTCTCGATAATGACCCTCAGCCTCTTTTGATCCGCTCATAAGAGCACGTGAGCGCGCCTCCATGCCCAGCGACCAGTCCGTCCCGCTCGGACGAGTCACCTCTTCGAGGCGTCGAAGGGCAGGGGCGGCGTGTTCGGGTTTCCCATACCGGGCAGCAGCCTCGACGCACTCCGAGAGCAGCCAGGTCGCGACGCCGATCTCCAGAAGCTGATGTTCGGCAACGGCCTCTCGTGCGGCCGCCAACGCTTCCTTGTACCGTCCGAGGCTGTTGAAGAGCAGAGCCCTCGCCCATGCACTCGCGACCGGTCCGTTGCCTTCGCCTCGGCGGGCCGCCTCCGCGGCAGCGACCTTGGTCAGGTTGAGGCATTCGGCCTCACGGCCCTGCCAGGCAGAGAGCAACAGGGCGCCGTAGAGCGGAGTGGGTGTGCCGACCGCCTCGGAGACCGTTCTTACTTCTTCGGCCAGCGAGGCGGCCGCAGACAGGTCGCCCGCGAATACGTTCGACGCGATGCGCATGGTCAGGGCGAGTGGAAGCACCATGGTCTGACCGGCGCGCCTCGCGAGGTCCAGGTGTCGGGCGGACAGCCGGCTCCAGGCCTCGTGGTCCCATAGGCCCACGGCTGTCACACCGGCCAGCCACAACCAGCGGAGCCCCTCCGTATCGGCGAGGTCAGGGTCGCGAAAGGCATCCAGTGCCCTTCGTAGCGTGGGCACACCGGCGGCGTGACCTTCGATCAGTCGAGTTGCTGTGCCGTCGAGGAGTAGATCGGCCGGCCGGGGAGGATTCATCCCAGGAGGAGCGGAGCGCGCGGCCTCCGCCGCTTCCAACTGGCCACCGCCATAGGCCAGAGGTCCGGCGAACATCGCGGCGTTGATCGCCTCCAGGTAGGTGTCGCGGGCGAGTAGTACGTCATGTTTTTCCAGCCGTCGAGCGGCTTTGAGCAACAGGAGGGGCGCCTCGCTGCCCCTGTCGGTGGTGAACGCGATCTGGGCGCGCAACAGGTCGACCTCGGTGCGCCGACGCTCGTCGGACGGGCCAGCCTCGACGATGGACAGCAGCTTCAGGGCGGCGTCCGGAGCCCCCGCCTCGTGGGTTGCCCGTGCAGCCGCCAGCGCGCGTTCCTGGCGGCGAGCCGCATTGGGGGTCAGCTCGACCGCTCGAGCCATGAACGCGGACGCCGCAGCCAGCCCTCCGCGGGTACGCGCTCGTCCGGCAGAGCGCTCGAGTTCCACCGCAATTCTCTCGTCGGGACCTTCCGCGCCGTGTGCCGCATGCCAGACACGGCGGTCGGGGTCCGTCGCCGGATCGGTGACCGCGGCAAGCACGCGGTGTGTGCCGCGCCGTTCCTCACATGACGCCGCCCAGTAGACAGTCGAGCGAATCATGGGATGAAAGAACCGAACCCGTTCGGCGATCTCAATCAGCCCCGACGCGACGGCCGGCGTCGCCGCCGCGACACTGATCCCCAGCCGTTCGGTCGCTCGCCACAGCAGGGCCGGCTCCCCGGTCGGGTCCGCTGCGGCCGCCAACAAAAACTTCCTTGTGTCCGGCGGTAGTTCACTGATGCGCCGCGTGTAGGTCGCCCGGAGCCGATCCGTGACGGGCCGCGCCCTCGGCACACCGAAACCACCCGCCAACTCCGTCGGCGTCGATTCCTTCGGCAGCTCGAGGAGCGCCAGCGGGTTGCCTCGCGCCTCGGCGACGATCCTTTCGAGGACCTGCTCGTCCCACCGGCCCGGGAGGACGGAGCGCAGCAGCACCCGCGCCTCACGCTCGGGCAGGCCTTCCACCAGCAGCTCCGGCAGGCCGGCCGGCTCTGGAGGGTCTGACGATGCATCGTCAGACAGCCGGACTGCGAAGATCATCGCCACCGATTCGGCACGCAGCCGCCGTGCGGCGAACGCCAAGGCCTGCATGGAGGACCGGTCGAGCCACTGCGCATCATCGACGAGGCACAGCAGCGGCCGGTCCCGAGCGGTCTCGGCAAGGAGGCCGAGGGTGGCCAGGGCGACGAGGAAACCGTCCGACGCGCGCTGCGAACCGAGACCCAATGCCGCACGCAACGCGTCACGCTGAGCGGAAGGGAGAGAGCGGAGGTGCTCCGACATCGGTGCGCACAGTTGGTGCAGTGCGGCGAAAGCCAACTCCATTTCGGACTGAACACCGGTGACGCTCGCAACACGAAAGCCCCGCGCTCGCTGGATCACGTGCTCCATGAGGGCCGTCTTTCCGACGCCCGCTTCACCGCGGAGCACAAGCGACCGGCTTTCACCGCCGCGCACAGCGGCGAGTAGCTCTTCGAGCTGCTCGCACTCACTGTCCCGCCCCAGAACACGCGACAGCACCACTAGTCGGTCAACCTTTCCAACCGTCCCAGACGTCGCCTAACGATAGCAACTGGGGCTTTGGGTGATCGAGCGAAAGTTATCGGACCTTGCTGAGTCCTGACCGCTTTGCGGGAAGGGCGTGACTCGGCCCTTTCGTCGAACCGGACACCCCAGCGCCATTAGCGATCACGGTTTTCGGACATGACGTCCAACGGTGTGGCGCGCCTTCTTGGCAAGCATGCGGAAGGAGCACGGATTCATACTGATCGGTAGCTTCTTTGCGGCTTGCACTTTGAGGGGACGAAGGAAGCACCCTCCGCTATGGCGCGGATTGCAAAGAGGGGATGTATTCAGATGAAGGGAAATCAAAGTCTTTGAACTGCCGGTGAAAACGGTCGGCCTGCGCGGATTTTCGCGACGATTTTTCGGCGGTGCTGCTGAAGGGCGCGTGTGTTCTCAGGTCGTGGGCTTGATCAAGTCGGCTGCGCCAGGGCTTGGCGGGCAGCGTCGCGTACGTCCGCGTCCTCATCTGTTGTGAGTCGCTTGAGCGCGGCGTGGGCCTGGGGGGCCGGCCTTCTGGCCAGTGACCAGGCGGCCCAGTACCGGACCCAGCGATCAGCGTCGCTGGCACGGGCCACCAGGATGTCGGTGATCTTCTCGTCACGTGACGAGTAGAGGGCTGCCACGGCTGCGCAGCGGACCTCGGGCGCAGCATCGCATGTGCCGGCGATCAGGATGGCCCGGGCCCGTGGGGGATCCCCCGTGCCGAAGATGGTGCCGAGGGTGCACATCACGTCAGCGCGTACCTTCGGGTCCGGGTCGGAGGCCGCATCAGCGACTAGCCCGAAGTACTTGGTCCCGCCGAAGTCAATGATGCTCAGGCCCCACAGGCCGACTCTCCGTGTCCCGGGGTCGTCGGAAGCGGCGCAGTCCAAAGACAGCGAGAGCGCGGTCTCGGGCCACTCCTCGAAGAGTTCGAGGACGTCGAGTTGCAGTCTGTCCCCGTCGTCGTTGCGATCAGTCACCATCGCGCGTAGCAGGGCGGGCAGCGCCCCTCGGCCACAGGTTCCCGCCAGAGCGTGGGCTATTTGGTCCCGCGCGAAGGAGTCGTCGGCGGCGACGTGACGGGCGAGTCGTTGCTCCAGCTCCGGTCGCAGGAACGCGGCTGCCGGTGTTCGCAGTTGCTCCACGAGAGGCTTGAACAGAAGGTGAGCTCCAGGCACACGTTCGGCACCCGTGGCGAGCCGCTCGTCCAATTCGTTCAACGCACAGCGCAGCGCCGCGCGCTCGGCCTCGTCCTCTTCTCCACCAGTAGTCCCTGTCACGCCGGTCACCCTATGGGGGATGGTGTCGCCGTCGGCAGCCCAACTACGGTCCGTGGAGTCCGTATTCGGCGAGCCGGTCCAGCTGCTCCCTGCCTGCGTTTGGAGGAGAACGCGGTTCCGGGATGATCAAGATGCTGAAGCCCGATCGAACCGCAACCGCGTCCGTATGCCGTCATCGCTGATCTCCACGCTCGCCCGCCAACGCGCCCGCATGCGGGCGGTCTGCTGGATGACACCGCCGCGCTGGTCTCCTTGGCCGAGGTCCTCGACGCGATCCCGGACCCGCGTCGGCGCCGGGGCTGCCTCCCGCTCCTGCTGGCGGGCCACGTGCGTACCGGCAGACGGTGGTGAGCCGACGCCGAAAGCGGCCGCCAGGTGTATAGGTGCGACCGCATCGCAATTAGGCAGGCACCAGCCGGCCTGCCGGCCGGCAGAGAGTCGATGTCACCGGGTGCCGCCCTGCATGTCTCAGGCTCGTAGCGGGACCGACAGGAAGCGAGGCGTCGAGCTGGGTGAATCGGTCCCCGATAAACGAAAAGGCACGTGAAGCTCCGGGCGGACAGGCTGCCTCTTGAGAGAACAACCTGTCCACCAGGGAGCTTCACGGCTCACTGACGCCTGAGACAGTGGGCCTGTCCCTGTCGGCGGCGGGTTTCAGACCAGGCGGCGACGACCTCGGATGAAGACGAACGCGACGAGCGCAGCAGTAAGGGTGAGCAGGATGCCCGTGCCGAGCCACTGCATCGACGACATCTGCGAGATGGGCAGGTAGTCGACAGACCAGCCGACCACATCCGCCTTGCGCAGGCAGGCATCAGCCGCCTTCTGGCTCGGCTCGTGGACGCACGTGCTCCAGCCGAGGAGTCGGCCGGAGCCGGTGACGTAGGAACTGTCGAGCTGGTATGCGCCGCTCGGCAGCCTGGGAGGGGAACCCGGCTGGCCCGCGGCGTGATGAGTGGCGAGGGTGACCGTGGTGCCCAGGTGCAGTCGGGTCAGCCCCCAGACGATCTTCAAGGCGACCCCGAAGCCGAAGGCCACCACCATCGCCGTCAGCACACGCCGCAGCAGCATGCCGATGACCACGCCCGCGGCGGTGAGGAAGAGGGCGAGCGCCACGGGCACGGGACCGGTCGTGTCGAACACGGCGCCGTCGGTCCAGCTCGTCGCGTTGCCCTGAGTGCGGATCGGTGACCACCACCAGTTGTACGCCACCGAGAGCAGCGCCGTGCCGGCCGCCAGGACGAGCCCGGTGATCACCAGCTTCGTGGCGATCCACCGCCCCCGGCTTGCGGACTGCGCGGCGACCAGCTTCACGGTGCCGTTCTCCAGGTCGGGGGCGAGCAACGTAGCGCCGACGAAGACGCCGAGCAGGACCGGGACGAAGCTGAGCGCCAGACCGACCTGGGACAGGCGCTGGGAGTAGCCGGTGAAGCCCTGGACCCAGTCGTCGGACTTCAGGTGGGGCCAGCCGTACCCGGCGAGGTAGTCCACCATGACGGACCGCTGCCAGGCGATCCCGGCCACGCCCACGGCGGTGAGGGCGATCAGCGTCCAGTACGAGGCCCGGTGCTGCCGCCAGACCAGCCAGGTCATGCCGCTCAGATGCGGACGGCGGCGAGCCGTAGAAGTAGGGGCCGGCAGGGGGGCCATGGGATCCGTCAGGGTGCTCATGCCGTCACCGCCACCCGGGCCGTGGGGCTGATCAGCGCGGGCGCGTCGGGGTTGCGCAGGTAGGCGAGCAGGAGTTCCTCCAGGTTGGGGGTGTCGGCCTGCCATGGGTAGCCGATCGGCCCATCAGGGCGTATCAGAGCCGTGAACTGCCGCCCGCTGACCCGGGTTTCCACGAAGGTGTGGTGCGCGAGGGCCGCGGGCGGGTGAAGGCGGCCATCGGCGACGCCAGTCAGCAGGACGTGGGTGGACAGCAGCTCGTCCACGTCTCCGGCAAGGCGCAGCCCGCCGCCCGCGATGACCATGAGGTAGTCGCAGACAGTCTCCAGCTCGGCCAGCATGTGGGAGGACAGCAGGACGGTGGTGCCGTGCTCGGCGGCCTCGGCCATCAGCATGGTCATCAACTCGTGGCGCACCAGCGGGTCGAGGTCGGCCAGCGGCTCGTCCAGCAGGAGCAGGTCGGGGCGCTTGCCGAAGGCGACGGCGAACGCCACTCGGGTGCGCTGCCCACCCGACAGGGTGCCGATCCGAGCGTTCATCGGCACATTGCCGGAGCGCACGATGTGCTCGGCCGCCTGCTGGTCCCAGCCAGGGTTGAGCTCGCGGCCCAGGCGCAGCGTCTCGGCCACGGTGAAGCGGCGGTACAGCGGCTTCTCCTGCGCGAGGAAGGCGACCCGCCGTCCCGCCTCCGCGGAATCCGGCCTCGCGCCGAACACCCGGAGCGTGCCGGTCGTGGGTGCCAGCAGATTGGCGGCGATGCTCATCAGCGTCGTCTTGCCCGCGCCGTTCGGCCCCACGAGACCACAGATCCGGCCGGCCGGCAGCCGGAAGGAGCAGTCGCGCAGCGCCCAGCCGCGCCGGTACTTCCTGCCGATGCCGTAGGCCTCGACGGCGGACTCCTCAGGCGGCCCCGGAAGATCCATGCCCTCACTCATGCGTGCTTCCCGTTTCCCACGTTCCCGTGCCTTCCGCGGACGCCAGGGGATCGGCGTACCGCTCTTCCAGTACCGACGTGACCAGGGCGATCACGTCGTCCCGCTCCAGGCCCGCCGCGCGGGCCTGAAGCATCCACGCGTCCAGTTCGCCGCGCAGCGGGGAGTCGGGCCCGGCCTGAGGGCGGGCCAGCGACCTGCGCACGAAGGTCCCCAGTCCGGGCCGCGGCTCGACCAGCCCCTCCCGCTCCAGCTCGCGATAGGCCTTCAGCGTCGTGTTGGGATTGACCGCGCTACTTTCCGCGACCTCCTTGGCCGTCGGCAGCCGGTCCCCCGGTAGCAGCACACCCAGCCGCAGTGCCTGCTTGGTCTGCTGGACGATCTGCTGGTAGGCGGCCACCCCACTCCGCCGGTCGATGCGGAACTGCATGTCCCCGCCACCACCATTCCACTACCTAATTAGTGAAAGCATGATGCGGAGGCGGGAGTGCGGATGTCAAATGGGGTAACTCCCTGTCTCACAAGGGGCTTCAGCGTCTACCGCAACGCTTGGCCACCAAGGGCACCCATGCTCAGGGCGTCCCTGTCCACAGCCGCCAAGCACCTATGTGGGCTGCAGGGCTCGGACCGCGCTCGGCGCGGCCAAGTGCGGCGGCATCCGGCTGCGCGTCGCCCGCTGCGGACCGGGCACGGCTGCGTGAGCCTGGCGCAGGAACACATTAAGGAGCTGCCGCGCATGCTCGATCCCGACCAGCATCCGGTGATCCCGGGAGTGCTCACCCGACAGGCCGCGGGTCATCCACGCCGCGCTTACTTGTCCTTGGATTCTCCCGAGGGAGGTACTGCTCCAGGTCGCCGGAAGGATCCTGCCGTCTCCGCCGGCCTTCCGGGGACCTCGTTGGCGGCCCATCCAGCCAGGAAGGTCAGAGCCTGCTCGCTCGGCGAGTGTGGCTCCGCCGTGTAAACAAGCAGACTCTGGTCCGTGGAGCCCCGCACATCAAGCACCTGGAAGTCCAGGCTCAGCTCTCCGGCGATCGCGTGGACGAACTTCTTTCGGCCATGTCGTTGGGACCGCACCCTGTGGTCGGACCACCATCGGCGGAAGTCGAGGTCCTTCAAGGAGAGTTCCCCGACGAGCCGAGCAAGTTCGGGATCGTCCGGGTAGCGGCCGGCATCCATGCGGAGATAGGCCACGCACTCTTGGGCGACTCTCTCCCAGTCCGCATACAGCCCGCGGACCTCGGGGTCGAGGAAGGTGAGCCATATGTGGTTGCGGCGCTTGGCCGGCAGCCTGGAGTAGTCGGTGAACAGCGCGGCACTCAAGCTGTTCCACGCCAGGATGTCCATGCGACGGCCGAGCACGATCGCCGGAACGTTGACCATGCTGTCGAGAAGAACCTGTGTTGCCTGCGAGACCTGCTGGTTCCTCGGAGCGGCCAACCTCGCTTCGCCGGAGATGCCGGCTTCCGCCGCACACCGCAGCAGGTACTCCTCTTCGTCGGGGCGGAGCTCGAGCGCCCTGGCGAGGGCCGTGAGGATGGCGGGCGAGGCCGACTTCACACGGCCTTGTTCGAGCCGCACGATGTAGTCCACGCTGACGCCCGCCAGTGACGCGAGTTCCTCACGCCGCAGCCCCGGCACTCGGCGGTGCCCAGTCGTGGGCAACCCCACCTGCTCCGCACTGACCCGGGCGCGGCATGCGCGCAGGTATTCACCGAGTTCCGTCACGGCAGCCTCCTTCTCATATGACCCGGACGAGTCATACGGCGGGTCAGATGGTGACCTTCGCGTCGTCATGATCTGTAGACAAGGCCAGCTCACGCCAGGTGTCGGTCTCCTCGCGAAGCTGAGCGATCTTATGGTCCATGGCGGCCACGCAGTCGCTGCCGAGCTGGGCCCGCAACGGCGGGTTGGCGGCATCCGCTAGGGCGAGGATGGCCGTGGCTCCCTTGACGGGGTCGCCGGGCTGGGCGTGATTGAGTCCGGGAACGGCCTGCCGCACGGCGCCGGCGGTCTCGGCGTAGTCGGAGATGACCTGGCCTTCCGTGTGCAGGCTGGTGGCGTCCAGGAAGTCGGTGCGGAAATATCCCGGCTCGACAATCGTGACCTGGATCCCCAGCGGTGCCAGTTCCGCGCGCAGCGCCTCGGACAGGCCCTCGACGGCGAACTTGGTGGAGCAGTAGACACCGAAGCCCGCCACGCTCTCGAAGCCCCCGATGGAACTCAGGTTGAGAATGCGGCCCGACCTCTGTCGGCGCATGACCGGCAGAACGGCGCGCGTGACGTTGGCCAGTCCGAAGACATTGATGTCGTAAACCGAGCGGATCGCGACGTCGGAGGTCTCCTCAACGGCGCCCAGCACCCCCCGTCCCGCGTTGTTGACCAGGATGTCGATCGTGCCGAACCTTTCGAGAGCTGCCTCGACAGCGTCGCGGGTCTGGGCCTCGTCGGTCACGTCCAGGGCGACAGGGAGCAGGCTGTCCCCGTACGGGGAGAGCGCGTCCCGTACCTGCTCAGGTTTGCGGGCCGTCGCCACGACCTTGTCGCCCCGCTCCAGAGCCTGGCGCGCGATCTCCAGGCCGAAGCCGCGGGACGCACCGGTGATGAACCAAGTGGTCATGCCACTACCTCTCATTTGTTTGATGTTAGGAAAACCAGGTCAGAAGCCGCGAATTTTCATGTCCGCGGCGGTGGAACAGCGCTCACTGCGCTCTGTGGCTGGCAGCGCCCCTCCCTGGCCGGGACTCGGGCCGTGCCCATGGGTCAGTGATGGCGCCCGCCAGCACGCCGAGCAGGGGCCACCATCAGCCCGCACCACCAGAAGGCAGCGGCGACACCGAACACCGACTCCGACTACCAGCAGCGCGCACCCCGTCACTGACGCTGCCCGGTCGCCGAGCCT
The DNA here is from genome assembly GCF_025642135.1 of Streptomyces cynarae. Classification (NCBI taxonomy): domain Bacteria; kingdom Bacillati; phylum Actinomycetota; class Actinomycetes; order Kitasatosporales; family Streptomycetaceae; genus Streptomyces; species Streptomyces cynarae. The sequence continues at coordinate 3,916,301 of NZ_CP106793.1, forward strand.
CCGCAGCAGCATCGGAGCGACGACGCCACAGCCCTGCACTACACGGATGACCAGCGAGGACAGCGCCCTGTCACCGGTGTGCAGTAGGTCGGTTACCAGGTCGACACCCAGTGCCAGATGCAGGCCGACGACCGCCCAGCTAGCCGTCACGGCGGGAGCCACCCGGAGGAGGGTGCTGAGTGGCTCCGTACCCAGCCGTAGCGTCCGGGGGCGCCAATGATCGTCCGTTGAGGGTCAGGATCGCCGAGGGCGTAGCAGGCGTAGATGACCGTAGACAGTGGTCGCTCCGAAGTGCCATTGCTGCTGGTAGAGACCGTACAGCCGAGACGGTGCGCTGCTGGCGGCCATGACCGCGAAGACGACGCCGACCACGGTTTTGAAGTGCCAGGCGCGGTGTGGGGCGCCGGTGCCCCCGCACCTCGGGGAGCAGCCGGCTTGCCGACGATCAGCAGTCTTGCCAACTTTCGAAGGGAATCCGGCTTCGGTACCAGAGGCGGCTTTCATGTACGAAGGGGCCTTGCGGAATCCATCGTCGTGGCGCAGCGCCGGGGCAGACAGAGAGGGCTTTTCCTGGGCCGCCGTCCCTAGGAAAGCCAGTACCAGGCACGCTGAACAGGCTGCCTCAGGGCTACCCGCCGCGCATCCCCCGTTTCCGCAACTCCTGGCGCAGCACCGGAGTCAGCGCCTCGGCGCAGGACTCTGCGATGTGGCTCTCGTCGCGGGGGACGAACGTGTCACCCACGACCAGGGGGCACCTGTCCGTCCTGGGGCACAGCGAAGGGCTTCGGGTCTGCTCACTCGAACGAGGCGGGCGCCCTGCCGGTTGGCTGGGATGTACCGCCGCGGCCGGAAGGCCACGGTGCACAGTCATGTGACCGCTGCGCCCCTGACCGCACCCGGGTTCCCCTGTTGCCCCTCGCTCGCGCCGGCGCCCGGCCGCGCCTCCACGGCTGCGCGGGGCAGGCCTACTTGGTGTTGGGCTGCCGTGCACGACGCCGCCAAGGAGTACGTGATGTCCGGCCGCTCCCCCACCCGTGCGGAACCGGTGCTCGAACCGGCGGCCCACGCGTTCGCGGAGGCCACCGCAGAGCCGCCGTACCTCATGGACCTGGGATCGACGGAGGGCGCAAACGCCTGAACGGCTGCGATCGTACGGGCGGTCCAGGGCCCATCTCGCGTGACGGTCGCGACCTCTCAGTGACACCCGGCAGGGTCGTCACAACGCTGGGCCATGAGGGCCCCGTGGCATCCGACTGCTGCGGACGACAATCGCCGTATTCCTCAACTGTGTTTAGTTTTACGCGTCATTATGGTGCCCGAAGTGACACCTAGCGGTGCGCGAGCCGCGTTACGGCTGGTGCCAGGTGAGGAAGGCCGATGAATGTGTCGTGGCCGCAGCGCCTGGGTCTGGGGGACCGGGTACGGCTCGGCGGTCGTGCCTGGGTTGTGTCCAGGGTGGCGCTCGGAGTCGTTGAGCTGACGGACCCGTTCGGCGATGTGCGCCAAACGGGCATCCCGGAGCTGGTGCGAAGCGCGGACTTCGACGTGCTGGAGCAGGGTCCTCGATCCTCACCGATTCGCGGCCCGTCGGCGACCGAGGCGTCGCTGGAGCGAGCCAGATGGTGGGAACGCCACATCGTGGAAGTCATCACCGGGCTGCCTTTCGGCGCCGATCCCGAGAACGTGCCCCGAGCCGAGTACGACCCGGCGGTGCGTTCGCTGCGAGAGAGGGAAGAAGCCAAGGCGTCCGAGCTCAGGGCGGCGGGTGTGGCGAGTGCCTCGGCGCGTACCGTGCGACGCCGCCGTCAGCACTACCAGGTATGGGGCCTCGAAGGGCTGATCGACGGGCGAGCCGTCCGAGAGCCGACGCCTGGTTCTCGGCAAGATCCGCGTGTATTGAAGGTGCTCCTGTCCCTGGTCTCGGACGACGCCCGGCAGGGGCGGACGTATTCGGCGGAGCACTACCGCCAGGCCACGGCAAAAATGCTGAAGTCCCTGTATGGGAGCGGAACCGTAGCGCTGCCATCCCGGTCGACGTTCCAGCGGCTTGTGAACGACCTCGTCTCCTGGCAGGGCCGGGCAGAAGGCATTCCGGTGGTCGGCGCCGCGGGCATCCGGCTGTCCCGGCCGGGAGAGCGGGTCCATGTCTCCACCGTCCCTCTCGCATTGCCCTCGCGACTGGCTCATCTCGCGAAGAGGCCACTGCTGATGACGGTGGCGATGGACGAACTGACCTGGAGCGTCTGTACGTTGATGGTTTACTCCTCCCGGCAGTCTCTCGACGCACCCTTGCTGCTGGCGCGCCTGTGCAATCCGCCCGTTCTGCGGGACGCCGAGACACACAGCAGGGGTCCGGAATTCCGGGCAGTACCACTGATCATTCCTGAGTCGCTGGTGCTCGACCGGCACCCGCTGCGTCGTCGGCGCATCTTCATGGACGCATGTCGGGAGCTGGGCATCCACGTCGGCGTACACCATCCCTCGATGAAGTTGGAGAGCGAGCGGATCACGACACGACTCGTCACACTCCTCAACGCCGAGCTGGCCAACTTTGGGGCTGACTTGCCTTCCGACGAGGCAGCGCTCACCAGCCGGCTTCAGGTGCGGGCCGAGCAGTGGGTGGAGTCGGTCTGGCAGCACCAGCCCCAGTGGGCGTTGCAAGAGGTGGCCGGCGGCTGGGAGCAGCCGACGCCCAGCTCAGCCTACGAGGCCAGCGTCGCCCGACTGGGCTGGGTGCACCTTCCCCCGGGCGAACGGTTGGCCTTGGGTCTGTTGCCGAGCGTGGAACGGCGGGTGGGCGCGCACGGAATCGAGGTAAGAGGACGGCGCTACGACAGCGCGGAACTCCGCCCGTCAGGGTCTGCCACCGAGAGCACACGCTCCGTCCCACCTCAGTTGGTGCAGACGCGGTTCGACCCGCACGACATTCGCCAGGTGTGGGTGGACACTGAAACCGGAACATGCCTGCGCATCCCGCTGGCCCGGAAGAACTCGATCAGCCGCCCTCCCCGGCATCGCGGCAGAGACGCAGTCGGTGTCGGTCTGAGCAATGGCCGTCCTTCGAGCAGTGGCGTTCCGGCTCCGTCTGCCTCGCTGGATCACACGCAGGAACGCCTGGCCTATCACGCCCGGCTCCCGGTTCTGCAGACACCGTTCCTACGCGAGGTGCTGAAGCTGGGAGACCGGCTCACCGTGCTGAACCGTACCGCGGTCGGTGGCCGGCACGGACTTCTGATCACCGGACCACCCCGCAGTGGGAAGACGACGGCGCTCCAGGAGCTGGAGCGGCGCTTCACAGGGCCGCTCAATGAGGGCCTTTGTCGCGGCCGGGTCGTCCGCCTCCGGCTGCATCCCGCCGACAACGCGCGCACGGTGCTCGAGAAGCTGGCTGACAGCTTGGACCTTCCTTCTCTTCCACGGTCGGTGAGCGCGGCTTCAGACGCAGCGCGCGAGGCTCTGCTGGCGTCGGGTACCGCAGTGGTTCTGGTCGACGATGCCTTCTCCGCCGGCTTGCGAACCACCTTGAAAGACAGCCCAGTCGATGCGCTGTGTTTCGTCGCAGAGCAGGTGCCGACCACCTTCGTGTACACAGGGACGGAGGAGGAGGGACCCCTCACCGTGCCCGGGACGCTTGCGGGCCGCCTGGCCCACTTGGCGGCGACTCCCATGCCGTACGGGAAGGACTGGGTACGTCTCGTCGAAGATCTCGACGATGATCTCCGTCTACGTCAGCAGGAGCCTGGTGCTCTGGTCCGGTTGGCGTCGGTGCTGCACACCAGAACCGGCGGCTGGGCAGGCACCCTGGCCCACCTCGTGCGTTCTGCCGCCATCGAGGCGATCCTCACCGGACGTGAGGAAATCACCGAGCAGGACTTCGACCTCATCATCGTGTGAGCCGTCATGTCCGGCAGCGGCGTCCGGCGGCTGGCGCAGTGCCGCAGCTCTGGAAACCAGGTTTTGTGAACAAGCGAGATTGCGGCCGTCTCTTAAGACCAACATCGGTGTATATCCCATGGCACAACCCAACAACGTGTTCTGCCCTTTCCCAAAGGAAGCCAGGACCGCAAAAGGCCGGGCCAGGCAAGATGCCGATCACGGCCGGTCCATCCCCTGCCCACGTCTGACCATGTCTGCCCTCCTCTCGGGATGGGCAGACGGCCTGCCTCATCCCCCCTTACTGTGGCGCCCATGAGTCAGCACGAAGGCCACCCGCCCTCGGCAGACTGGGTGGCTCAGGAAATGGAGCAGATGCTCCGAGAGTGCAACGCGCTGATCGAGTCCCATGACGAGCAACTGGGCCGCCTGCGTGCGTCGATCGCCGCCATCGAGACTGAACGAGAGCGTGCATGCACCAACCGGGACAGTGCTCGGCAGGTACTGGAAACGCTGCGCGCGGCCGTCTTGGAAGGCCAGCAACTGCGCGCCACTCGGACCCAATCTGCCAACCCTCGCATGCGCGTGGTCCCGGACGTCGTAGCCTCCGCCTCTTCGGCCGCGGGCGACTCCGGGGACGATCCGACCGACGGGGTGCCCCCGTCCGGCAATCCGGTCGTCCTCATCGAAGGCCGGCGTTCCGTGGCGATCATGGAAGTGATCTCGACCGACGGCAGACGCAACTGGAGCGTTCGGGACGTTACGGAGGCCCTCGGTGAACCCCTTAAAGCCATCCGCCGCAATCGCTCGGTCCTTGAAAGTCTTCACGACCGAGGCGTCCTGCTGAAGGAGGAGGTTCCTGGCGGCAGAGGGACCACGAAGAAGAAGGTCTTCTATCGGCTCGCGGCCCCGTGGCAGGCAGCTTGACCTCGAAGGGTCACGGCCCATGAGGTCGTAGTCCGGCGCACAACTTCATACTCATCGACCGCCGCTGTGTCTTCGGCGCCATGGATTGGAGCCCCGGGCCTGGGACACGGCGGCGGTCAGCGTCCACGAAGGTCGCCGCTTTTGACGCTACAGGCTTGCGCTAGCGCGCGTCGGGCGTTCGGCCAACTCACCCCCCGAAGGGTCGAACACGCATGCGCGCTTCCTTAGCGGGTTCGAGGGCTGCTTTCCTCGCGCTCCGCCGTTTCCACGTCTCGCTGCCGATTGATCCGCTCGGGCTGAGGCTGGGCCCGTTTCCCGGTCTCGTCCAGCGGCCACTCCAGATGATCGGGCCAAAGCCGTTCCCCGAGGGCCCCTTCCAGGCTGGCCACCGTCAGCAGGTCCGGCCATACGGTGCCGGCCAGGACGTTGGCGATGACCTGCCGGTTGACATCACTCACCTGGGCCAGTGCGTTGGCGCTGATGTTCTTCCGTTCCATGGCCTCCGCGAGTGCGCGGGCGACGGCCTGGGCCACCTGCGCCCCGAGGTGGTGATCCATCACGGCGTATGGCCAGTCGCCGTCGTCGATGTATTCGAACGGCTTCTTGGCACGTCGCGTTCCTCCGGGCATGTGAACAGTGTGACGGAGGGGCCGCCGAGGTGCGCCCACCCAGCCAGCATGCTACTTGAATGGCATGGGCTTGTGAGAGAGAACCAGCAAGCACACTCGCGGGGCCTTTCGCATGTCCTCACGAGACGAATCGACGATGGAGGAGTGCGGTCATGAGCAGTCGCAGGAATGCTCCAGCGCCGCCGGGGCAGTCGCTGCCCACGGACCGCGTCCTGGCTCATGAACAATTGGTGATCATTTGGGTTGCGTGTGCCGCAAAGGACCCGTTCTCGCCGCGTGATCTGGAAGAACTCACGGGCATCCCGGCCCACCGCTGCGGTCTCGTGATGAGCTTCCTGCGTGCCTGCGGACTGGTCGAGCGAGCGGGCGGACGCAGTGTCCACCGGCCGACGGCGGCAGCAGATCGTGTGGCGCGGGCACGCGAGGAGAGCGAGGAGAAGGGCCTGCAGACCCTGCGGGATACGTGGAGGGGATCTTGGTTCGCCCAGGGAACGCGCTCCCGTCTGGCGCAGGGTCCCGCGCTCCGGATCGGCCTTGTGAGCAAACTACTGACGCTCGCCCGCGCGGGTGAGACGCACCACCGTCATATGGAGGTCCTGGTCGACCTGATGGTGGCGGTCGGCATGCTGATTCCCGAGGACGACGGCTACCTGAGCTGGTACGAGCACCGGGCCGTGCCACGATCGCGCACGACGGCCCGTACGGCTCACGCTGATCGTTCACCCTCTCCTGACTTGGGCGTCCACGCTGACTGCCCGGACGAGGACAGCGCGCTCGAAGGCTTCCTCCCCGCTCCACGCTCCGAGTCCGGCCACTCGTTGGACCAGAACCCCCATCGGGACCTCATGGGGCTGCTGAGCCCGCCGATCTTGCTGGCCGACCTGGCACGCCTGTCCGCCGAGGACGTCGTCGCCCTGCACCGCCACATCTGCGGACTGGCCGCAATTCTCGCCAAGTTGAGGAGGGTGTCCATGCCCTGACCACCCAAATAGCAGGTCCGGCGGCGCCGCATCCCTTGGCCGGGTGGCACCGCCGGACCCCAGCCTCCACCACCACTCCGCGCGGCAGAGCCGCGCCAACGAGGGGCTTCAGCATGCCCTCACACACGGCGAGGGGCACCGACCACGGTAGCGGGCCCACGCCGCTTACAGCACACTCGCGCCGCGTCGCCTTATGCGCGCGGCCACGTTCGGGAAGGCGCCCGTGGCCAGAACGAAGATCCGAAATGCTCTGCTGTCCGTGGCCCGCGTATGGCAGAGGCGTGCCACCGCAGGAGAGCTCAGCGTCGAGACCGTCACCCTCTACATCCAGGTCATCGAACGCCTCCTGCGCTTCGCCGAGGCGCAGGGCGTGACCTGTCTGGACGACATCACAGCCGAGCTCGCCTCCTACTTCATCGAGGCCCCGGGGAATGATCGCCACCGGGGCGTCATCCTCACACCCGCCGGTGGCACCCGCCGTCAACGCCGCTCCGCGCTCGAAGCGCTCTTCACGGAGGCACGGGCGCTCGGCCTCACCAAGGCGGCCCCGCTCGTCGACCTTCCTCCGATCCCCCGCAGCCCGCGCAAACCAGGGAACGAACTGACCGACCCTGACATGCAGTTGCTCCGCTTCCACGCGGAGCGCGGCATGCCGGCCACCCGCCACGCCGCCCTTCTGGCCCTGCTCCTGGCTGGGCTGCACACCGCAGAGATCGCCGCCGCTACCACCGATGACCTCGACCTGACCGCAGCTGAGGTATGGACCAACGGTGCCACCCGCACGCGCAGCCGTTGCTGCCGACTCGATGAGTGGGGCGTTCGGGTGCTGCGGCTACGCCGCACCCACCTCCTGCACGCTACCGAGACCGGCCCTCCGCCACGCCTGGTCACCGCGGCTTCCTCCGCCTACCGCTCCCAGGCGAGCGTCTGCAGCGGCTTTGGGGACATCGCCCGTCGCAGCGGGCTGTCCACGGGGCGGCGCAAGGTCGAGCCCAAGGACGTCACCCGCTATGTCGCCCGGAAGATCCTCCACGAGACCGGTCAGCTGTCCGAGGTCGCCCGCCGCCTGGGACTGTCCTCTCTGGACGCAGCCGCTGGCCTGGCCGGACACCGGTGGAACCCAGAAGGCGAAGGTGGCGAAGCGGCGTGAGCACTCCCAAAAAGCGCCCCCGCTGCGCCGGTACAAAGAGTAAGGAACGCCCCTGGCTACTCGGTCCGATCCCCGACGATGCCTTCGGCTCTGCCTCCGACCTCCCGCCACCACCCGGCCCCGAAGCGCCACCAATCGCGATCGACGAGCGGTTCGAGCACCTCCTGAGCAATCCCGACCTGTTCGAGGCCGTCCGGCAGGCTCTGCCGGCCCGCGAACAGAACAGCGTCGGACGCCCCCCGACCCACCCTCCCTACATCTACTTTCTCTTCCTCTGTGCGATTTCCGTCTTCGGCTCCGCACGAAGCACGGCACGTCACCTCCAGCGAGAAATGTGGTGGAACGCGGTACGCAAGGCTGTAGAGAAACACCTCGGCCCTGAAGAAGCCGAGTCCCTTAAAGCTGTCGGCCCCAACAGAAGTCAATGGAATTACTTTTTCAAGAACCAACTCAAGGAACACGTGAATGCCGTACGCGACGCAAGTCGGGATTTATGGATCCAGCAGGCACTGGACATGGGGCTAATGACGGAATCGAGACCCCGCGGAAGCTGGATCTATCCGGATCGCGACCAGGTAATCCACGGTGACGCGACGGTTGCAGCGCCGCCTTCAAGCCAGACTCACCACGAGACCGTAAACAAGGAAACCGGCGAAAAACGCCGCCACCGCGTGGACGAGGACGCCAGCTACACAACCGAGGGTGGAGGCCGTAGAGTATATGGGAATAAATTCCTCTCCCTTGCTGTCCGTGCGGCAAACACCCCTCACAGCCGGGTGATCCTGGCTCTGGAATCAATCCGCCACAAATCGAGGAAACGTGACCCCGAACGCGATGACGAGGGGACAGCCGTGGTCCGCCTCGTTCGCCTTCTCCTTAGTAAAGCCCCTGGGATCCGCGGGTTCACATACGACACCGCCCTGCGCGGCGTCCACCGGGCGCCGCTGATCTCAGATGGAATCGTCGTTTTCACTCCGCAGCATGGCGGTATCCAGCCGCACCCGATCCAACGATATGAGCACGGAAAGTGCCGTCACGACATCTACGCCGTCGAAGGCCGGGCCTGCGAACGCCATATCACCGTTGACGGCGAGACGTACTACGCCCCCCTCGCGGTTGAGGAACTGGAACGCCGAAAGCAGAAAGCGACCCGCTTCTATCATCGCCTCACCATCCCCTGCCCTAGTGGCCACCACGAACTCCGCATCCGCGTGGACGAAACTCAAGCGGACCGAGAAATCGATCCGTCCACCAGAAAGCAGCGGTTCAATAGGGCCGAGCACCTGAGGCAAGTCCCGCCTGACACACCTGCGGGCCGACGCCTCAAGGGGTTCCGACAGGACAGCGAGTCAAACCACTCACGCTTCGACCAGCGCTATCCGCATAAACGGGTTCCCGCCTACGGCGCCAATGCCGCCCTGCTGATCTACATCGGCTACGCCTGGGTCAACAATTCCACTGCCCGAGCCGTGGCCCAGAGCACCAGGGGCCTGGACCAGCCGCCGGCCGACCTCGCAGCCTGACGCCTACCCGCCTCCCATCCCACCCACTCGCCCAGCCCAGCCCAGCGACACTCACTTCCGACCTGACCTGCCTCGCAGCAGCCAACCTGACCAACCTTCCGGCCGACGCGGCACCAGCCGCTACACTGTGGGCGGTGGCACGGCTGCAGGCCAGCTCTGCCATCGCAACACTGCCGGGAACGCGTCTGACAAGGTCGCCTAATTGGGCACCAATTTCAGACACGTTTTCCGACAGATCCCTGCCTTCGTAGCTCAGGGGATAGAGCACCGCTCTCCTAAAGCGGGTGTCGCAGGTTCGAATCCTGCCGGGGGCACAACGCATTGCCGCTCTGGCCTGGGGTTTCTTTTCCCGGGGAGGGCTCCTGCTCGGCCTCGGACTCCTCGTCCGGGGCCGTTTGCGTGAGCGGACGGGGAGTTGATCTCCCGAACGTCTCCCCACCAGGCCGTGCCCGATCGCGCCGAGCAGGTCATCGACGACCCCGCCTTCGACGCACTCACCGCCACCCTCGCCGATGCCGAAGCAGCCGACCACGACCCGGAACGCCCGCTTATTCAGGCGGCCGATCAGCGTGCCTTGGACGACGCCCGCTGGCCTGCACGGGTCCTGACCTGGCGCATCCAACGCCTCGGCGCACGGCCGGCACCCAGCCCGTGCGGCCCGAGCCCGCTCCTCAGCAGTGGCGCATGCATTTGGGCCCGCCAGCGGGGCCGGGCCGACACCCCTGTCCTGGCCTCGGCCGTTACCAGACCCCAAGGCACGGCGGAGCCGGACAAGACAGGCCGGGTGGCTACCGGTGCCGAGTGGCCGCCCGGCGGTGCCCGCGACTTACGATGCGGGGTCGGCGCCGTTCGCCGCTCGGGGGGCCATGGGCCCCATTGATACTGGCACCATACGCGCGGAGACCTGCTCTGGTCGCGCTGAGCGGCCGAGGCGGGGTGCCGGGCTGTCATGCCCGGTGGCCCGTTGCACCACGGCCCGTCCAGTTTTCGTTATCGGCCTCGCCCCAGCCCGTCTCCGTAGCATGCATGTGACACGACCGATCAGCCGCCGCACCATGCTCAAGGCCGCGGGCGCCACAGCCGGAGCCGTCGGCCTCGCCACCGTCGCCACCCCCTCGGTGGCCGCGGGCGGGTCCTTCGCGCACCCCGGCCTCCTCCACACCGGCGCCGACCTCGCCCGTATGGCCGCCAAGGTCAAGGCCGGCGCCTCCCCCTACACCGCCGGGTACGCGAAGCTGACCGCCAACCGGCATTCACAGAGCGACTGGACGCCCAATCCGCAGGCCATCGTGTACCGAGGCGTGGAACTGCGCCCCCGCAGCACGTGGCCGCAGAACTACGGGATCCTCTACAACGACATCCACGCCGCGTACCAGAACGCCCTGCGCTACCACGTCAGTGGCGACCGCGCCCACGCCGACACCGCCGTCGCGATCCTCAACGCCTGGTCGGCGAAGCTGACGAAAGTCGACGGCAGCGCCGACCGGTTCCTGGCCGCCGGGATATACGGGTACCAGGCCGCCAACGCAGCCGAACTCGTACGCGACCACAAGGACTTCCATCTCGATAGATTCCAGAAGATGCTGCTCGACGTCTTCTACTCGGTGAGTGAGGATTTTCTCGCCAGGCACAACGGCACCCCCGCCCCCCACTACTGGCCCAACTGGGACCTGTGCAACATGGCCTGCGCGCTGGCCACGGGCATCTTCTGCGACGACCAGGCCAAGGTCGAACGGGCCGTCGAGTACTTCAAGCACGGCGACGGCATGGGCTCGATCAAGCACGCCATTCCGGTCGTGCACGACGACGGGCTCGCCCAGTGGATGGAGGCCGGGCGCGACCAGGGGCACTCGCTGATGGGCGTCGGCCTGATGGGCACCGTCTGCGAGATGGCCTGGAACCAGGGCATCGACCTGTACGGCTACGACGACAACCGCTTCCTCAAGGGCGCTCAGTACGTGGCCAAGTGGAGCCTGGGCGGGAATGTGCCGTACACGCCCTACGCCAGCCTGGACCGTCGGCCGGGGATCCAGCACCCCACCAACGTCGCCCCCGCCAGCCCGGCGCAGATGCGGCCGGTCTGGGCCATGGTCGCCAACCACTACACCAAGCGGCGCGGGCTGTCCGCCACATACCTCACGCAGATCGCCGCCAAGGCCGCGCCCGAGGGCGGCGGCGGGGACTACGGGCCCAACAGCGGCGGGTTCGACCAGCTCGGCTTCGGGACACTGGCGTTCACGCGGGACAAGGCGACGGACACCAAGGCCACACCGAAGCCCGCCGCTTCAGCCTCGGGCGCCGCCTCCGACTCGCGGCCCCAGACGGCGGCCTCCGCTTCCGCGTCCCCCACCGGGGGCGGCCTCGCCGCGACCGGCTCCGGCGAGATCGTCGGGTGGACGGCCGCCGCGGGCGTCACCGCCGTCGCCGGCGGCCTGCTCTTCCTGCGCCGCCGCGACCGGGGTCGCCACGGGGCATAGTAGGAAGATGTAGCACATTCCCGAAATCTGTTACATCCCGGATGTGTGTCACACCCCCAGGGGCTCCCCCAGGGTCTGGTCCGCGGAAACGTGGCGGATCCGGCCCTGGCCCCCGGACCCCGACAGGACCTGCCGCTGGAGACGGTCGATCTCGTCGAAGGGCGGGTGGGGCTCGATCTCCCACAGAGCGAGCCCTCGCATCTCCTCCTGGCTCCTGCCCAATGCCTGGATCATCAACTCCTTGGCCGCCACAAATCGCGCTTCGCGGTCGTAGATCGCCACGGGCTGCGGGAGCTGCGCAAGCGAGGCGGGCCGCCGGGTGCACGACGGCGGCTCCGCGCTCCCGGGTCCCTGCCCGGCGATCGTGCTCGCGGGCACTGTACTTCTGCCGCCTCCACGACGACGAGGAAGCCACCGAGGCCCTGCGGTCCGGCAACATCGACCACACTCCAGATGCCCTCATCGCCGTGACAGCCGAGGTCGAGGGCTGCACCCCAGTCACGAACGAGAGGCGCCTGACCAACCGCGCCAGTGATCGCGGAGTTGAAGTCCTGACCACCCGACAGCTCCTCGCAGAACTGGGCTTTCATCCCGGCTGACGCAGCGGCAGCGGACCCTCCCCGTGCGTGCGCGATGCGTGAGCGGACTGTCCGGAACGGTGCGTCATGAGCCGGATGAAAGGCTAAACAGCGTGGCGCTGATCAGGCGAAACAGCACCACGATGCAGCGCCGAGCACCACCCGGCAAGATTCGATCCCACTCCCAAAGCGGGTGTCGCAGGTTCGAATCCTGCCGGGGGCACAGCAGGCAGGGCCGGCTCAGGAGGGGTTTCCTCCCGAGTCGGCCCCCTCAGTCCGAGGCCTCTCCCTGTCCTCGCGGAGGGCGGCTCCCAGTCGACCAGCGATCGCACGGTCGAAGTCGCCGTCATGTACTGACGGATCTGTGCTGTGATCTGCTGCGACTCAACACGGATGCCTTGTTGCGTGACTATCCAGGAGCGCGCTCCGGAGCCTTGGAGCCTGTCCCGAATAGTCACCTGGCGGTTACCGGGTCGGTGACTGTAAGGGGGAGCGGTCCGCCGGGCATCGGCTGGCTGTCGCTGCCGGGCAGGCCGTAGCCCACGGTCTTGTAGGCCTGGTCCTCGAGCCTGAAACCGATGGTGTAGGTGCCTGGTGCGGTGCCCTGCGGCAGGGTGAAGTACCGGTCCAGCGGGCCGGAGAAGGTCGTGGGCACACCGCCGTACCCGATCGAGTAGGCGTGCCCCGAGGCGTCGACCAGGTACAGATCGAGGCCGTTCACCCCGGCGGTGGAGGCGGACACGTCGATCGTCAGCTTGATCCATGTCTGGGTGTCATTGGCCGCGACAGTACCGGGGGTGACCGTGACCGCGTCCACCGTGGGCAACACGGTGTCAGGGATGTTGGTCAGTGCCGCACCGAAGTGAAAAGGGCATCCGCTGGGGCGGGTGCCCCCTCGCAGCCGAAGCCTGAACTCGAGGGGGCCGTCGCGTCACCTTCGCCAGAGCAGGTGGTGCATCACGCCGCTCGCGCTGGGCACGACCTCCAGGTGGAACCGGTCGAGCAGCTCCTCAGGGGACTTCCAAAGGCGTAGTCCGGACCCGAGCTTTACCGGCGAGACCGCCACATGCATGGTGTCGACGAGGTCGGCATCAAGGAACTGCCGGATAGTGGTGACACCGCCGCCGAGTCGGACGTCCTTGCCCTGCGCCGCTTCCCGCGCCCGTTCGAGGACCGTGGCCGGGTCGTCGCCGACGAAGTGGAACGTGGTGTCGGAGAGCGTGAACGACGGACGCTCGTGATGAGTCATGACGAACACCGGCGTGCGGAACGGGGGCTCCTGGCCCCACCAGCCGCGCCACTCATGGTCCTGCCAGGGCCCGCGCTGGGGCCCGAATTTGTTGCGGCCCATGATCTCGGCACCGATGTTGCGTGCGAAATCTCGCGTGAAGTAGTCGTCCAGGCCCCGGCTCCCCCCGGGAGCCGTGCGCATGGGCCAACTCGCCGTGGCTCCGGCCCAGACGAACAGCCTCTCGGGATGGTCGAGGCCGAACGGCCTATCGAGACTCTGGTGCTCACCGGCACCGATTCCGTCACTCGAGACGTTGAAGTTCATCACTCTCAGCAGTTGATCCACGTCTGTCCTCGTCAGGTCCTGCCGCGTCATCGTGTGGCGAGGCGCCGCACACCATGACGTCGAACAGGACGTGGCCGGATCGACAGCGGCCCGGCACTTTCCCCAGGACGCGTCAGGGAGCAGCCACGTTGTCGGTGTCGCCGTGGCGGACACGAACGGCATCGAGGTGGCGGGGCGGCCGCCGCAACGCCCACCTGCGTCGTAACGGACGTCAGCGCACACCCAATCGCCACGACCGCCGTGCTGGTCTGATCACGGCGTCGGAGCCCTCCCGGATAGTCCCGGTCGCTGGGCTGAGCCCACGTCAGTTCAGCAGGCTGACGACGCCCTTCGCGCGCGATCGCCTTTACGGAACATTGGATCGATCATCACTATGTGATCGCACTATCCTCCCCTCGATCACATGGATCACCGGTCTGGCGCATCGTCAGCGCACCGGTTCCAGGGAGGCATCTTGTTCCCCATACGCACGCGTCGGGCCGTGGAACGGCTCGTCGCCCTGGCCACGGGCACCGTCCTTGGCCTGAGCGCCCTCACTGTCACTGTCTCGACCGCCGGCAACGCAGCAGCGGCGACCGCCTGGGCCGAACCCAGCGGCGTGACCGCGCAGACGTACAGCAAGTCGGTGGGCGCTGTGACCGGCCAGCTCTTCTCGGAGCTCGTTCCCATGGGCGGGGCCGAGTACCGGCAACTGCTGGATATCGGCCACATCAGCGGCGGCAGCGGCGACGACTTGCTCGCTGTCACCGCTTCCGGGCAGTTGCGGCTTCACCCCAGCAGCTACACCCGGCCCAGCGCAAAGTACATCTCGCTCGGCGGCGGGTGGCAGACCTACAACCAGGTCATCGTCGTCGGCGACCCGAGCGGTGACGGCCGGGCCGATTTGATGGCCCGGGACACGCACGGCCGGCTCTGGTACTACCCCAGCCGGAACAGTCTCAGCGACCCCTTCCAGCCGCGGATACAGGTCGGCACCGACTGGAATATCTACGACCAGCTCATCGGCGCGGCACGCTTCGACGGCACGGCCCGCGGTTCGCTGCTGGCGCGCGACCTGTCCGGCCGGCTGTGGCTGTACGACGCCGCCTCGAACGGCTCGCTCTCCGGCCGACGGCAGATCGGCACCGGCTGGAACGTGTACAACCAGCTCATCGGCCTGGACTGGAACGGCGACGGCCACGGCGACATCATCGGTCGCACCGAGGCAGGAACGCTGTACGCCTACTACGCGAACGGAGCCGGAGGCTACGCCGGTCGGGTCCAGGTCGCGACCGGCTTGGCGAGCTACAACGCCATCGCAAACGAAGGCCACCAGCCGGACTTCGGCAAGGGGCAGATCATCGGCCGGGATGCCAAGGGCAAGGTGTACGCCTATACAGGGTCGGAGAACGGCACCCTCAGCGGCCGCCAGACGATCGGGTACGGATACACGCCCGCCGACTTCCCGCTGATGACGTCCACCGTCGCCCCGGACGACAACGGCCAGAGTGGACTCGTTGTCACCACCAGCGGCGACTTGCTGCTCAACCTCGAGGCGACCGGCACGTCCAGCTTCCCTGCGGAGCACTACACGGCGGTGGCCGGCCCCGGTGACCTCAACGGCGACGGCCACGCGGACCTGATCACCCGTGACAGGGGCGGCGACCTGTGGTTCATCGCAGGGGTCAAGGGCGGCGCGGTCACCGGCAAGCCCGTCTTCATCGGCGGCGGATGGAACACCTACAACCGGATCGTCGGCGCCGGAGACCTCACCGGCGACGGCATCGCCGACATCGTCGCCACCACGCCCGGCGGATCCCTGTACCTGTACCCGGGCCTGGGGAACGGCAAGTTCGGCAGCCGAAGGTACATCGGCTACGGCTGGCAGGGCTACACCAAGCTGGCCGCACCGGGCGACCTCACCGGGGACGGCAAGGGAGACCTGGCCGCCGTCGACTCCGCCGGCCGCCTGTGGCTCTACCCGGGTCTGGGCAACGGCCACTTCGGCACCCGCACTGAAATCGGGACCGGCGGCTGGAACGGCTACCACGACATCTCCTGAACCATCGTCGCGGACGCTCCGGTGCACGAACGGCACGCGTGCCGGAGCAGGGGCGACCCTGAAGCGGGTGTCGCAGGTCCGAATCCTGCCGGGGGCGCAGACAGAAGGGCCGGCCCAGGGGGCCCTCCCAAGCCGGCCCTCAGCCGTTTCAGGTGCCGTGCCGGGGCCGACGGGGCCGCGGTCAGAACAGCCACACCCCGAAGGCCGCGACCGCCAGGCCGACGGCAAGGAAGACGCCCGCAGTGACGGTGAGCGGAACCAGGTGCTTGCGCCGACGCTGCGGATCGAGGCTGCGCCATGTGCTGCGCACCGCGTACATCCCGACCAGCGCGATCACAAAGCCGAACATCACGGCCAGCAGCCCGAAGGACTTGGCCCAGGTGTAGGGGTGGTCCGGGTTCGGGGTCCGCACCGCGGCGAGGTCGGTGGCGCTCGGTGCTCTCACTCGTCCTTCTCATCCTTCATCAGGTCCTGGAGGTCGGACTCGATACCGGAGCCGGCGGCGTAGACGCCCGTGTTGCATGTGGTGCTCACGGTGTTCTTGTGGGCGCCGTTCGTGAGCTTCGCACGGTCGGTCTCCGAGGGTCTCTCCGTGGGGGCTGCCGTGCTGCTCCGGGGCATTGGTCGACGCCGTGGTTCTGGGCGTCGACCTAGGCACCCGTGGCGGCGTTGGTGAGCGTGTCCTGGCCGATCGTCGACGGGTCCCGGCCGGCGATGACGTCGAGGTCAGCCATTGTGAGCCAAGGAGACGGCGGTTGAGTTTTCGCCTCGTCGTGTCTCGAAACCGCAGGTCAGCGGTGTGACGCGGTTGTTCCCTTCTGGATCTGTGCCGACGGCCACAGCAAACGGGATACGCGTAGGCTCATACTGAGCCATGACAAAGCCTGCTGCACCGAAGCGTCATCTGCCTACCAGCCCCTTCAAGGCCCCGGTCACACCGGCTCCCAAGCACTTCGCCATGGGCGATCAGGTCACACACGACGTCTACGGCCTCGGCCGGGTGATCGGCATCGAGGACGGAATCGCGACGCTGGTGGATTTCGGCTCGGCACAAGTGCGGATCTTGAGCCCGTACGCGAAGATGACCAAGCTGTAGGACCGCTGTGCCCGGTCACGGCACACCAGGCCCCTTCAGGGACCTGTCACGAAAGAGAGACCTCTCATCGATCTGATGCCGCTGTTCTCCGCCCTGGACGGGCAACCCCGCTGCTCCACCGCAGCATCGCCGCCTCCGACGACGAAGCCCTTCCGGGCCCCTGACTTCGGGCAGGACGAGACCTGGCCGATCGAGGACGCGGAGGAGCCCACCTCGGGCTGAGGCAACTGGCCCGCGCCGTGTCCGCTGCTGCGGTGAGGAGTGCCTGCCTCGCCGGTTCGGCTTAGCCCGCGTACCGATACGCGTCGGGACGACTCGCCGGAACTTGAATGGACCCCGGCGGGCGTGCCGGGGTCCTCGGTGTCGTGCTGGGGCAGACGTCGATCGCGGCGAACTGGTGGCGAGTCCGGGAGGCGTTGTGTGTAGGTCGCGTCGGCGTGCTGCGTGCAGTCGCAGGCCCGGCCCGGCCGGCGGCCTCCTTCGCTGACGGTGGGCGTTCAGCCGGCGCCTTCGTGATCAGGTCGTGGTCTTGGGCCGTGGCTCGCCGCCTTGGGCGCGCAGTTCCTCGTTGATGCGCTGGGCTTCTTCGAGCTGGTCTTCGAGGATGACGATGCGGCAGGCGGCCTCGATCGGGGTGCCCTGGTCGACGAGTTCGCGGGCGCGGGCGGCGATGCGCAGCTGGTAGCGGGAGTAGCGGCGGTGGCCGCCTTCGGAGCGCAGGGGGCTGATCAGGCGGTGTTCGCCGAGGGCGCGGAGGAAGGCGGGGGTGGTGCCGAGCATCTCGGCGGCGCGGCCCATGGTGTAGGCGGGGTAGTCGTCGTCATCGAGAGGGGTGACGGGGCGGGTACTGCGAGGGGGCATAGACCTCTTCTTCCAAGGGACGCGTCGGGGGGCCCGAGTGCCGTGTCGGCACCCGGGCCCCGAGCTTGCAACACCATCTACCGGCAGACTGCGCCGGCCCTCTTTGTCCGCAGGTTCCGCCTGGGAGGGCGGGGCTGCGGGGATCGCGAATGCGTGACCGGGGACCACCTTCCAATCCGGGGCCTGCGGTACCCGGGCGGACTTCTTCCTCGCCCGGGCGATCCTGATGGCGTTCTGCTCCTTACCTTCGGTTACTGCGTCGTACTGCTGGTACCGCGGGCACTGCTCGCGGCCCCATGGGCCGCTTCGTGCCGGCCTGCTTGCACGGCCGTTTCGTGTCTGCCGTGCCCTCTTCGACTTCCTGGTACGACAAGAACAGTAACCTCGTCACGAGGCAATGTCTACTGTCACCGCGATAGATTTTCTTCAAGGGTGATCCGCGGTCTCCTCTCGCACAGACATGCGGAAGAATGCTGTCCCGGGTTGAGTCCCGACTGGGGCCTCTCGTTTGGATCATGCCGGGCGCCACAAGTGATCGCCGGAGGCCGCTCCCCCACCACCCCGGATCATGGCGCCCGAGCCGGTCGGCGACGGCCGAGCTCGGCCGTGACACCCGCAGCCTTCCAGGTCGGGTGTTCGGGTCAACGCCTGCCGGCCGTAGAGCCTCCTCGGGTGCTGTCGTAGCACGGGAATGGTCCGGGGCCCGGGTCCTCCGACGTCACGTGGTCACCACAGCCACACTCCAAGGGCGACGACAGCAATGCCGATCGTGATGATCATCGGCCCGATCGTGTAACCGGCCCACTTCCTTCGGCCTACGAGGTCCCGCACACCGATGGACATGGCTCCACCGACAAGGACGATCAAGCACCCCGCGAGCACGACGAGCGCCGCAAAGAAGGGAACCCAGCCGGGGTCGTAGTTCGGGTTGTTGTGCGCGACCCCGGCAAGGATCATGCCCCCTGGCTCACCGTGCACGAATCACTCGCTCGCTTTCTTGGTGTCCTTGACGAGGTTCTGGGCATCCGACTCGATGCCGGAGCCCGCCGCGTAGACCGCCGTGTTGAGGCCGGTGCCGGCAGAGTTCTTGTATGCGGCGTCGGCGAGCCTGCCCCTGTCGCTGAGGTTCTCGCCGCCGAGGCTGCCGTGCTCCTCCATGTGATGGAAGTGGGCGTCGTTGGCGGCGTTTCCGGTCGCTCCGGTCAGCGCGTTCGTCGCCGCGTCCCACCCGATGGTCGCGCCGTCCTGGTGGTTCCATACGTCAGCCGTGAAGCCGCCGCTGATGTTGCCCAGCGCGCCGTTGACGGCGCTGCCGACCCGGCCCTCGCCGCCGAGGACCTTGCCGGCCGCGCCCGTCAGATGGGCGCCCTCGGCCAGCGCCCCGCCGCCTGCGGTGAATGCGGCCGTGCCCAGGGCCTCCTTGCCGCCGGTGGAGAAATCCTGGCCCACCGTGATCGGCTGCCCATTCAGCGCCTGGTTGAGCATCATGCTGCCCGAGTCCGCCACGAAATTGGTGACGAAGCTCTCCGCACCCTTCTTGAGGAACTTGGCGGCGAACTCGGCCAGCTTCGCCAGCCTCGCCGCCCCTGCCTCGTTGAGCGCACCGAAGCGCTCCAGCAGGGCCGCCACCTTCTCGGCGGCCGAGGTGAAGAGCTTCACCAGGTCGACGATTCTGGCGACCCGCGTGGCCACGGCCGTGTTCGCGACGAGGTCGGAGAGGAAGCCGGTGAAGAAGGACAGCGCCGCGCCGGCCACCTCCATCTCGGCGATCTCGACGCAGATGTCGATGATCTCCTCGTTGATCTGGTCGATCTCGTCGGCGTACGCCCGCAGCCCGTCGGCCACCTGGTGGAAGTTGTGCGCGACGTCGTTGATGAGGTGCTTCTGCTCACCCCAGTGCTTCTCGAAGGCATCGCGCGCCTCACCGTGCCAGCCCTGCTTGTCGACGCCCTGGATCTGCACGTCGATGGCGTGCACGACCTCTGTCAGCTCGGTGCCCATGGTGTCCCAGGCACGGGCGATCGAACGGAGCGTGGCGCCGTCACCACCAGGAAGCTCCACCCCGCACGCCTGGAGGATCTCCAGGACCTTGCCGTCGATCCAGCTGTTGATGCTCACGCCGGGCCTCCTGCCGGTTGGGTCGCGGCACGGAGGTGGTCCATGGCGGTCCGGTCCGAGTCCTTGTAGTTGGCGGCGTTGAGACGCAGCCGGACTCCGTCACTGGTGAGCACCCCGGGCAGGTGCCCGAGTGCCTTGACGGTGCTGTCCAGTAGCGTCTGGTACTTCTCCGCCGCACCGTCGCAGGCGCCGAGCAGGCCGAAGGCTTCTCCGACCTCGGACGCGGTCGCCGCGAAGTCGTCGACCGGGTTCGCGAGGCCCTTCGCTTCCCTGTCGAACTTCCCAGCAAGGTCGGTCAGGGTGTCGGGGTCGACACCGAACTGGCTCATCCTGCTTCCCCCGTCGTCGAGTACATGAACAGACCAGCAGTACTGGAGGCAGCGATCCGCCGGGAAGGGTGGTTTGCGGGTTCAAGACACGATGATGTCGAGCCCTTTGGCCAGAACATCCACCGTCTTGAAGGCGCCGGTGTCATGCGCCGGAAATCATGAGAATCGGTTGGCGACTTCTTTGCGTGCTGCACCGGGGCCCTGCCGCCGCTGTGGAGATCGTCCTCTCCGGGACGAGCGAACAAGACCTGCCCAGCCTCGGGTTGCCCGCTTGGTGTCCGTCATCATGAGGCGGTGACGCAGACTGAAGAAGCTCCCGGCTGGGACGCCATAGACGCAGCCCTCGCACCCTTCTATCCGGGGATCACGCCCTTCCACGTCGGCTACTTCCCACCCAAGGGCTTCGAGGGCGGTGCGCTCCAGGGGTGCTCGGCGTACCCGGCTGAGGGGCACTGGCACTACGTGACCTACGGGCTGAGCGAGCTCTACACCCCCGGCGAGAACGACGATCCCGAGTGGTCGGGGTGGGGCTTCGAGCTCACGCTCCGCGTGCGGCGCGGCAATGAGGAGCGGCCACCCGGGTGGCCGTACGGCATGCTGCAGGAAGTCGCGAAATACGTGAACGGCAACCAGGTCCTGCTGGAGGACGGGCACCGTATCGACTTCCGCCAGCCGGTCACAGGGCACCCCCACCTGGAGGACGCGCCGCCCACCGGACTGACGGTGTTCGCCTTCACTGCCGACCCGCAGTTGGGCACCATCGGCACCCCCAACGGCAAGGTCACCTTCCTGCAGGCCGTCGGCGTCACCGCGGAGGAGAAGGGTGCCATGACGGAGAGCAGCACCGCGCAGGTGCTGCAGACGCTCGCGGCCGGCAATCCACTGCTGGTGACCGATCCGGCGCGAGCCGTATGAGCCGATCGTCACTGTTGTGGGAGCCGGCATGGTGACGGCGACCGTCCGTGAGTGGCACGACGAGGAAGGGTGGGGGGTGCTCGACTCCCCGGAGACACCCGGCGGTTGCTGGGCCCACTACTCCCACATCGAGATGGAGGGGTTCCGCAGGCTGTCGCCGGGACAGCGGGTGGACCTCCAGTGGGAAGCCCCCGGCTTCAAACAGGACGGCTACGACTACCGGGCAGTGAGCATCGTGCCTCGGTCGGCCTGACATCCACACCTGACAGCCGGGGCGCCGCAGGATCCTTCTCCGGGATCACCCTTCAGGTCTGCTCCCCCTGTGGGCCCTGCGGCACTTGCGCCGCGGGGCCCGCAGACTGGCCCGCCGCGCCGGAGGTTCACGGGCGTGATCACCGGCGCCGAAGCAGCTCCCGGCCGCAGTCGCTCCGTCGACCTCGGTACGCGGTGCCCGCCGTGGTCATTCATCGGCGCCGGGGCGGGACGGTCGGTACCGGGCGCCCCGGCACCAAACACTTCCATCACCCCCGAGTCGGCGACCTCACCCTCGGCTACCAGTCCATGCAGCTCGAAGGCACCCCCGGTCACCGCCTTGTCGCCTACTACGCCGACCCGGCGAGTCCCGACCACGACGCCATGGTCCTTCTCGACATGCTCGGCACCCGGCACGCCCCCGAAATCTGCAGCCCAAAGCAACGGCACAGAGCAGCGAAGCCAGGCGAACTAGGCGTTGGGAGCGCAGAGTTCGCCGGTGCTGCGGTTGCGGCAGACGAGCAGACAGAGGTGGCCGGGTCCCTCGTCGGCGATGTCGGCCGGTACTCGGTCGTCGTAGCGGCGCCCCTTGGCTCCGGCCTCGGCTGAAAGCCTCTGCCGGGACCGTTCCGGGAGCCTCCTGATCAGTGCGTCGGCACGGACGTTGGCCGCGCGGGTGGTGATCTGGTGGTCGCGGGCGGCCGCGAGGACCTAGCCGAGCTGCCGTTGCTCCGGTACGGGCCGCAAGTGTGGGCCATGATCGATGGGTGACCAGTGAACCCACGCGGCCGGGCCGCATGAAGTACGTCCTGTTCGACGTCGACGGCACGTTGATCGACGCGGTGAGCAACCAGCGCAAGGTCTGGGGAACCTGGGCGGAGCGCTACGGGCTGGATGTGGACGAGGTCTACCAGGTGGCTCTGCGGACGCGGCCGATGGAGACGTTCGCCCAGGTCGCTGCGGACCGGGATCCGCACGAGTGCCTGGCCACGCTGCACGAACTGGAGGACGAAGACGTCCGATCCGGCGTCTACGCGGCCTTCGACGGCGCGTCGGAGCTGCTGCACGGCCTGCCACCGGAGTCCTGGGCGCTGGTGACCTCGAACTACGAGCACCGGGTGCGCGGCCGATTCCTGCGGACGGGTTTGCCGGTGCCGAGCGTGATCGTGGACGCGGCGGCTGTCGAGGAGGGCAAGCCCTCCCCCGTCCCCTATCTGCTGGCGGCTGAGCAGCTCGGAGCCGAGCCGGGAGACTGCCTGGTCATCGAGGACGCCCCGTCCGGAGTGCGGTCCGGGCTGCGCGCAGGGATGGCGGTGTGGGGGGTGAACACCGCCGCCGCGGTTGAGGGCGTGCATCGCCATTTCGTCAGTCTGCGCGAGGCAGTTCCTCACATCCTGGCCTTCGCGTCCGCCCCTTACGGGAATGCCGCGGCCTGAGCCTCCGCCGGCCCCGGGTACAACTGGGATGATCTCTGTGCGGCTGGGGTGATCACGGCGTCCGAGCCGTCTTGGACAGCCCCCTTCACCGGGTTGAGCCCTCGCTGCTTCGGCAAACCTCGCCCTCGATCAGGCGAGTCCCGCCTCCGGCCGCAGCGGCTTCGACCCGGTCTCCTGCTCCACAGGTATTCAGGGGTGCCTACTGACGCCGCTGGCCAAGGACACAGAACTCGTTACCTTCGGGGTCTGCCAACACGACCCACGATTGCTCACCCTGGCCGATGTCGACACGCTGTGCGCCATGAGCCACAAGACGAGCCACCTCGGCGTCCTGGTCATCAGGCCTGAAGTCGAGATGGAGTCGGCTCTTGGCCTTCTTGCTCTCGTCGAGCCGGACGAATTCCAACCCGGGCAGGCGGTCCGGCTCCGGGCGGATCTCGAACTCGTCATCAGAGGAGTAGACCACGACCCACCCAAGGGCCTCGGCCCACCACTGCCCCAAGGCCACCGGATCTACCGAGTGAACGATTACCTGCTCCCATTCCAAGGTCATCCGCGGAGCCTAGCCGCTGCCAGGGCTTCAAATCAGGCAATACAAAAGGTCGCCGTACCGGATGCAGGCGTCAGCAGCGGTCGACAAGCGTGTGCCGCGGGTGCAGGTCATCGGTCCGGTATCCCCGCCTCTCCTGGAGAGGGGGCGGAGACCGGTGGGTTGTCTGTTGTCAGTCCCCGCTCATCCATGCATCTGGGCTGGGCGTCAGCTTCGCGGAGACGACCGCGCCGGACGAGGCCGCGGCATCAGCCATGAATCGCAGGCGTCCGACGCCGAGCCGTCGCAGCGCCGGACCGTGGTCGACGGCGACGACGAGGGAGACGGCGAGCAGGAGACGTCGCCACAGGAACATCACCGGACGGCGCAGCCCGCAGGGCAGCTCCGCCAGGGAGGCGTGCAGCCGCTCGCAGTGGAGCGGGACGTGGCGCTGCTCGTCAGCGAGAATCCGCCCTGCCACATCCGAAGTCAGCGAGTCGTCGGTGCCATCGCGCAGGGCCCGGTAATAACGCAGTGCCACCACTTCGCCGGTCATGGTCGCCGGCCCGCCGAAAGCCTCACCGCCCTCACTCGAGAGGACAGGGCGCCTGGCTCACTGCATCGTCACGGCCAGACGTTCGCCTGTTCTCGGAAAGAGTCGGGGTCGCTCTCCACAGGTGGTACGCACACCAAATGACCGCCAGGCACTCGTAGTACACGGCACTCCTGCCACTGCGACACCTGCTCAGCACCCAGGGCGATCAAGCGCGCGGTTTCCGCTTCGATGTCGTGGTGCTGTGCGTAGTCGTCGAGGGTGGGGTGCGCACCGGCGGTGTGCCTGCGGCGGATGGTGCAGCGGGCCGACCAGGGGCCGGTGAACTGGCGGGATGCGTATTGCGGCCGGGGAGCCTCCAGCCCGCGACGAGGCCTCCGCGGCGCAATCCTGCGAGCATCGCGCCTGCCCCCGACCGCTGCTGAGCAGGTCCGCGATGGTCAGCTGTCTACGGCCGCGCCAAGTTCGCCGGAGCCGCGGGCGAGGTAGCGGGTTGCCAGTACGCGGTGACGGGCGGGTCCGCGCTCGCCGTCGAGGCGGTCGAACAACAGGGCCGCGGCCTCCCGGCCGATGGCGACGGGATCCTGGGCGATCACCGAGACGCCGGGTTCGAGCAGGTCGGCAAGGGGCAGATCGTCGAAGCCGACCAGCGCCACGTGGTACTGCAGCCGAAGTTCCTGCAGGGTCCGGCGGATGCCGACGGTCAGGAGGTTCTGGCCGGAGACGAGTGCGGTGGGCGGCTCGGGGAGGGCGAGGAGTTCGCGGGCGGCCTCCTGTGCTGCTTCCGCGCCGTGCAGGCCGCGTCGTACGAGGGAGGGGTGCAGGATGCACCCCTCCTCGGCCAGTCCCTCCACGAACCCGGCGTAGCGCTCTTCGGCGGTCCAGATCGCGGGGAGGTCACCGAGGAAGGCGATGCGGAGGTGACCTCCCGCCTGCAGTGCCTTCACCGCCGCGCGCACGCCCGCGCGGTTGTCCACCGTCACGGTGTCCACGTGCGGCACGGTCGTGGGTCGGTCCACGCAGACAACGGGTGTGCCACCGCGGCAAGCCGCGTCGATCTCGGTGTCGGTCTGTCCGGTGGGCACCACGATGAGGCCGTCGACCCGGCGCGCGGTGAAGGTCTTCAACAGACCCCGTTCCCGGACCGGGTCCTCGTCGGTGGACGCGGCCAGGACCAGCACGCCGCGGTCGGCGGCGGCATCCTCCACCGCGCGGTGCAGCGCGGCGGAGAAGGGGTTGGCCGCGTCCTCCAGGACCAGGCCGAGGGTGTGGGTACGGCGGTCGGCCCGGCGCAGGCTGCTGGCCGTCAGATCATGGCGGTAGCCGAGTAGTTCCGCGGCACGCGTCACCCGTTCCGCCAGGTCCGGTGTGACGCCGGGCTTGCCGTTGACGACCCGTGAGACAGTGGCGAGCCCCACCCCGGCCACAGTGGCGACGTCGCGCATGGTCGCCGACCGCCGGCCTGTGTCGTTCTGCGGGCTGGGCAACGTTTTCTCCCTCTGATCCACGCCATCGTGCAGCCGTTCTCATCCTGGCATCCCGTCCATTTCCCGTACAGAGTCTGGACATTGACGACACGGTGCCCGTACGTTTCGGCGAAACGTTTCCACACCCGCTGGAACCGCTCGGCGCCGCGCCTTCTCGACGGGCAGATGCGCCGGTGGACTTGGACGAGACCGCGGCAGACCCGCCCGCACCCGCACTCGACGCGGGTCAGTCCGCCCTACCGCTACGCCGAAGCTCGCACGCCTCCAAGGAGCGCCATGTCCAGAACCACTCGTCCGCGCCGCATACTCCTCGCCGCACTTGCCGTCCTGTCCGGGCTCGGCCTGGTCGCCGCCTCCCCGGCCATGGCCGACACCCTCTACCACGAGCAGTACCGGCCCCAGTTCCACTTCACCCCGGCCCAGAACTGGATGAACGACCCCAACGGCCTGATCTGGTACAAGGGCCAGTACCACCTGTTCTTCCAGTACAACCCGTCCGGCAACACCTGGGGCAACATGTCCTGGGGCCACGCCGTCAGCACCGACCTGGTCCACTGGAAGCAGCTCCCGGTGGCCGTCCCTCAGGACGAGAACGAGATGGTCTTCTCCGGCAGCGTGGTGCTCGACAAGAACAACACCAGCGGCCTCGGCACCAGTGAGAACCCGCCGCTGGTCGCCGTCTACACCAGCCTGGTGAAGTCCACCGGCGTCCAGAGGCAGTCCCTGGCGTACAGCACCGACGGCGGCACCACTTGGAAGAAGTACTCGGGCAACCCGGTTCTCGACCTCGACTCGGTCAACTTCCGCGACCCCAAGGTGTTCTGGTACGCCCCCACCCACAGCTGGCTGATGACCGTCGCCCTGTCCGACCAGCACAAGGTCTCGTTCTACTCTTCACCCGACCTGAAGCACTGGACCCGTCTGAGCGACTTCGGCCCGGCCGGCGCGACCGGCGGGGTGTGGGAGTGCCCGGACCTTTTCCCGCTGCCCGTGGACGGCGACCAGAAGAAGACCAAGTGGGTGCTGGTGGTCAACCTGAACCCCGGTGCCATCGCAGGTGGTTCCGGCGCCCAGTACTTCGTCGGCGACTTCGACGGCAAGAGATTCACCGCCGACGACTCCGGCCCCTACACCCCGCCCAGCGGCGCCGTGCTGCAGGATTTCGAGTCCGGCTCCTACGGCGACTGGTCCGCAACCGGCACCGCCTTCGGCACCGCGCCCGCCACCGGCACCCTGCCCGACCAGCAGGCCGTCTCCGGCTACCAGGGCACCGGCCTGGTCAACAGCTTCAACGGCGGCGACGGCTCCACCGGCACTCTCACCTCACCGGACTTCACCGTCAGCAAGCCCTACCTGAACTTCCTGGTCGGCGGCGGCGACCACCCCCACGTCGACGGCGCCGGCGCCGGATCGGCACCCCCCGGACAGGTCTTCGCCGACTTCTCCGGGGACACCTACGGCGACGGCTGGACCGCCACCGGCTCGTTCGCGAACTCCGGACCCACCACCGAGAGCCTCCCCGGCCAACTCGGACCCAAGACCCTCGACACCTACAGCCCCGATGGCGACCCCGGCACCGGCACCATCACCTCCCCCGCCTTCACCGTCACCAGCAAGTACATCGACCTCCAGACCGCCATGGGGTACCACCCCGACGACCTGCCGAACCCCACCGCCGTCAACCTCATCGTCGACGGCAAGGTGGTCGCCTCCGCGACCGGCTCCAACAGCCCCGACCTCAACTGGAACTCGTGGGACACCAGCGCCTACCTCGGCAAGAAGGCGCAGATCCAGGTCGTCGACCAGAACACCGGCTCCAGCGGCTGGGGCCACATCGCCGTCGGCGACATCGTCTTCTCCGACCAGCCCGCAGCCCCCCGCGACACCCAGACCGCCGTCAACCTCATCGTCGACGGCAAGGTCGTCCGTACCGCCACCGGCTCCAACAGCGAAACCCTCGACTGGGCCTCCTGGAACCTGAAGGACCTCGTCGGCAAGCAGGCCCGGATACAGATCGTCGACCACAACAGCGAAGGCTGGGGCCACATCCTCGCTGACGACTTCACTCCTGCCGACACGCCCGCGCTCAGCACCCTGCAGCGCGCCCACTGGCTCGACTACGGCGAGGACTTCTATGCGGCCAACACCTACAACGACGCCCCCGGCGGACGGCGCGTCATGGTCGCCTGGATGAACAACTGGAACTACGGGCAGGCCATCCCCACCAGCCCCTGGCGCAGCGCCGACACCTTCCCCCGTCAGCTCGCCCTGCGGACCGTGAACGGCAAGGCCCAGCTGGTCCAGCAGCCGATCAGCGAACTGAGCACCCTGCGCGGTACCGGCACGGCGGTCCCGGCCACCACAGTCACGAACGCCACCACCCCGCTCGGCGTCCACGGCAGCAGCCTCGAGCTCCAGGCCGAACTCACCCCGGGCAGCGCCGGCCGCTCCGGCCTCGACGTCCGCACCGGCGCCGGACAGCGGACCCGGATCGGCTACGACACCGGCACCGGCGAGGTCTACCTGGACCGCACCGCCTCCGGCGCGGTCGACTTCGACCCCACCTTCGCCGGCGTCCAACGGGCCCCGCTCGCGCTCGACGGCGGCCCCCTGCGCCTGCACGTCCTTGTCGACGCTTCGTCGGTCGAGGTCTACGCCGAGAACGCGCGGGGCGAACAGGTCGTCCTCACCGACCAGGTGTTCCCCGATCCGTCCAGCACCGGCGTCGACGTCTTCGCCGAGAACGGAACCGCCACTTTCACCCGCATGCGGGCCTGGCAACTGGCATCCATCTGGAAGTGACAGCCCCGGTGTGTTGCCCGGCGCATCGGGCCCGGGCAACACACCCCGGTTCGACACTGATGCGCTCGGTACTGCGGTACTGCCCGAGTACGTCCCGACATCTGCGCCAATCATTGAATGTCAGGAAATGCACGGGTTCTCATGTCGCAGGGGATGCGCGTTGCCGCTCTCCGGCCGAGGCGCCGTGGTCACCTCCAAGCGCGTCACAACCGCCCAGCACGCTCGACGGCGCCGGGCCGGGCGTAGTGCCCGGCTCGGCTCTGGGCGGTTTCGCCCCGCGTCCACTGCCAGTCGGCGGTGGCCGTCCGGGGAGAAGCCGTAACGTGCCCGGCCACGCGCGTCCATGGAGACGGCGGCCGACGTGGTCGGTTCGGCGGCGTGGGCGGAGACCGTCGGCTCGGCTCCCGTTGGCGGCGGCGTGGGGCGCGGCATCAGGCCGAAGGTGTTGTCGGACGGCCGCGCCATGAGTGCTGCGCGGTGCCCCAGCCACGTCATGAGCGCCTTGCGGTGTCCCAGCCGGGCGGGACCGACGGCGGCGTTGCAGGGGCTGCGGCCGGGCCGGGCGCGCTGGTCGCCGGGCGCCTCGAGCCGGACCACGTCGATGAGGGCCTCGCCGATCACGGTCTGAGGGAAGCCTGCCCCGTTGCCTGCGTCGGTTCAGTCACGGCGGTGGCCTTTGGCGGGGATCTCGCCGGAGCCCCGCTCGATCAGCCGGGTCGGCACGGTGACGGTACGGGTGGGTGACTGGTCGCCGTCCAGCCTGGCGAAGAGGATCTCGGCCGCGATGCTGCCCACCTGCTCGATGTCCTGGGCGACGACGGAGATCCCCGGGCTGAGGATGTCGGCGAGGGGGAAGTCGTCGAAGCCGACGTGGGCGACGGTGTCCTGCAGGCCGAGGGCGCGCAGCGCGCGGACGGCCCCTATGGTGACCAGGTTCTGACTGGTGAACAGGGCCGTGGGCGGCTCCGGCAGCGACAGGACCTGCTCGGTCGCGGCGACAGCGGCCTCCTCGCTGGCGCCGACGTGGCGGACGATCTCGTCGTCGTAGTCGATGTGTGCGAGTTCCAGGGCATGCCGGTAGCCGTCGAATCGCTGGGCGGCGGTGGAGATCGACGCCCGGTCGCCGAGGTAGGCGATCCGGCGGTGGCCGGCCTTCAACAGGTGGTCGACGGCGGAGATGGCGCCCTTCCGGTTGTCGGAGACGACGGCGTCCGCGTCGAGCAGGCTGGGCTCGCGGTCGACGAAGACCATGCAGGTGCCTGAGCGCTGCTCGCTGATCAGGTAGCTGTGGTCGCGTCCCGCGGGGACGATCACCAGCCCGTCGACCCGCCGGTCGATGAGCGCCTGGGCGAGCTCGCGTTCCCGCTCGGCGTTCTCGTCCAGACTGCCGACCAGCACCAGGACTCCACGTTCCCGGGCCACGTTCTCGACGGTGCGGGTCAGGGCGGCCGAGAAGGGGTTCGCGGCGTCCTCGACGAGCATGCCGATCATCGAGGTCCTGCCGTCCCCGCGGCGCAGGCTGCTGGCGGTCAGGTTGGGTCGGTAGCCCAGTTTGTCGGCCGCCTCGCGGACCCTGGCGACGATCAGCGGATCGACGGTGGGGACTCCGTTGACCACGCGCGAAACCGTCTTGATGGCCACGCCGGCCAGCGCTGCCACCTCACGCATGGTGGGCCGGCTGCGGGGGGACCGTGGCGGCGGCTCGCCTTGAGTCATCGTTGTCTCCAACCGGTTGCGCGTTACCGACTCGTTGCGCGGCCATGTCTATCAGCGTCTTGACGCGCTCGTCCATACGGGCCCAGTATCCCGGTCAGTCAACGTTGTCTCAGCGTCGGCCAAGGACGGCTCCGAAAGGGATCGAGCTATGAACACCTCCACCAGCCAGGCGTCGAGCCGCCGCAGTCGGCGCACCCGGGCGGCAGCGATCGGCATCACCGTGTGCCTCGGCGCCACGCTCGCGGCCTGCGGCTCCTCCAACGGAAGCGCCTCTTCGTCCGCGTCGGGCGGCAGCGGGAAGGTGGGCGTCTCACTGATCCTGAAGACCCTCAGCAACCCGTACTTCGTGAGCATGGAGAAGGACGCCAAGACCCAGGCCGGCAAGGACAACGTGAGCCTCACGGTGGCGGCGGGCAACTCCGACGGCGACACCCAGACCCAGATAACCGCCATCGACAACGCCATCTCGCGCGGCGACAAGGGCATCCTGATCACCACCAACGGTGACGCGGTGAACGCCGCGCTGAACCGCGCCAAGCAGGCCGGCCTGTTCGTGATCGCCCTGGACACCGCGCCCAACCCGCCCAGCACCGCGGACATCACCTACGCCACCGACAACGAGCAGGCGGGCAAGCTCATCGGTCAGTACGCCGCCGCCGCCCTGAACGGCAAGCCCGCGGTCATCGCCATGCTCGACCTGTTCAACAACCAGGTCGTCTCCGTCGACATCAACCGCGACCACGGCTTCCTGGAGGGCATGGGAATCGACCCGGGCAGCAAGACCGAGAACGGCAAGGAAGCCAAGAGCGGCAAGTACACCGGCGGCAAGGGCGGCACGTACACGATCGCCTGCCACCAGCCCACCCAGGGCGCCATCGACGGCGGACGCACCGCGATGGAGAACTGCCTGTCGGCCAACCCGAACATCAACGTCGTCTACGCGATCAACGAGCCCGCCGGCGAGGGCGCGTACAACGCGCTGAAGGCCGCCGGCAAGGAGAAGAACGTCGCGGTCTACGCGATCGACGGCAGCTGCTCCGGCCTGAAGAACGTCACCAGCGGCGAGTTCGCCGCCGACGCCGTGCAGTACCCGGGCAAGATGGCCGCGCTCGGCGTCAGCTCGATCGCCAAGCTGGCCCGCGGCGGCAGCAAGCCCAGCGTGACCAACGGCAAGTCGTTCTACGACACCGGCACCGCGCTCGTCGCCGCCAAGTCCCTCGACGGCCTCACCGTCCAGTCCCCGTCGCAGGCCGCTTCCGCCTGCTGGGGCAGCTGACCCGGTCCGAGCCGGGTGCGCCGCCGGTGGGTCCACACCGGCGGCGCACCCACACCGCACGAGCCCATGAGCCTTTACGAGGGAATGAACCGGAAGGACACCCCGTGACCACTCACGTGGACAGTGAAGCCACACCGGCGCCGTTGGAGGAGTTCCTCAACCGGCCCGCCACCCTGACCCAGCGCATCCACTCGGTACTGCACCGCCAGCCCGCACTGAGCCCGGCGATCGTCCTGGTGCTCGCCGCCGTGGTGTTCTCCCTGGTCAACGAACGCTTCTACGCGTTGCAGAACCTGTCGCTGATCGCCCAGCAGGTCGCTGTCATCGGCTCCCTCGCCGTCGGCCAGACGGTCATCATCCTCACCGCGGGCATCGACCTGTCCATCGGCGCGGTCATGGTGCTCGCCTCGCTGCTGATGTCCAAGCTGGTCGCCGACAACCACCTGCCGGGCGCGGTCGCGCTGCTGGCGGGGGCGGCCGTCGCCATCGCGGCTCAGGCCGTCAACGGGTTGCTGGTCACCAAGATCAAGCTGCCGCCCTTCATCGTCACCCTCGGCACCCTCAGTGTCTTCACCGCCATCACCCTCATCTACGCCAAGGGCCAGACCGTCGCCCTGCAGCCGGGCAACATCCTCATGTGGACCGCCAACACGGTCTCCGTCGGCCAGCTGAACCTGACCAACGGCGTCCTGCTCATGATCGCCCTGTACGCGGTGGTGGGCTACGCACTGCGCTACACCGCCTGGGGCAGGCACCTGTACGCGGTGGGCGACGACATCGAGGCCGCCCGCCTGGCCGGCATCTCCGTCAACCGGGTGCTGCTGAGCGCCTACATGGTCGGCGGTTTCGCCATCGCCGTGGGCGCCTGGATCCTGGTCGGCCGGGTCGGCGGCGGCGACCCCAACAGCGGCCTCAACGCCAACCTGCAGTCCATCACCGCCGTCGTCATCGGCGGCACCAGCCTGTTCGGCGGACGCGGTGTGGTGGTCGGCTCGCTGATCGGCGCGCTCATCGTCCAGGTCTTCGTCAACGGCCTCGCCCTGGCCGGTATCGACCCCAACTACCAAGTACTCGCGGTCGGCATCCTGGTGATCGCGGCTGTCTCCGTCGACCAGTGGATCCGGAAGGTGAAGTCGTGACCCAGAGCGCACCCGTCCTCGAGGCCAGGGGCCTGGTCAAGCTCTTCGGCAAGGTCGTCGGCCTGAACAACGTCGACCTCACCCTCTACACCGGCGAGGTCCTCGCCGTCATCGGCGACAACGGCGCCGGCAAGTCCACGCTGATCAAGACGCTCTCCGGGGCGCTGGTCCCGGACCAGGGCAGCATTCTCGTGGACGGCAAGGAGGTCCACTTCAAGCGGCCGCAGGACGCCAGGGAGGCCGGCATCGAGACGGTCTACCAGACCCTGGCCGTCGCCCCGGCGCTGGACATCGCCAGCAACCTGTTCCTCGCCCGGGAGATACGCCGCAAGGGCCCGCTCGGCTCGGTGTTCCGGATGCTCGACACCGGCGAGATGAAGCGTCAGGCGTCCGAGCACATCAAGCGGCTGGGCATCAGCACACTGCAGAACATCAACCAGGCCGTGGAGACGCTCTCCGGCGGCCAGCGCCAGTCGGTGGCCGTGGCCCGGGCGGGCGCCTTCGGCGGCCGCGTCGTCATCCTCGACGAACCGACCGCCGCCCTCGGCGTCCGCGAGACCGGTCAGGTGCTGCGCCTGGTGCGCGACCTGCGGGACCAGGGCCTGGGCGTCATCCTGATCAGTCACAACATGCCCAACGTCTTCGAGGTCGCCGACCGCATCCACATTCAGCGTCTCGGCGCCTGCGCCGGGGTCATCACCCCGCAGTCGCACTCCATGGAGGACGCGGTCGCCATCATGACGGGGGCGAAGAAGCTCGCCCCGGAAGCCGGTTGAGGGGAAGGGGCGGGATGGCCGCCGAGTACCGGATCGCCGAAGGCAGCCTCGGCGGCGAACCCACCGTGACCGTCTCCGCACCGGACGGCTCCGTGTTCGCCGTCCTCGCCCTGCGCGGGGCGACGCTTCTGAGCTGGCAGGTCAGGAGCGGAGCGGCCGGGCAGCCGAAGGAGCTGACGGACGGCTACCGCGACGAGGCCGAACTGCTGTCGCAGGACGGCGTACGGGCGGGCCTGCTCGCCCCGTTCCCCAACCGCGTGGCCGACGGCCGCTACCGCTGGAGCGGCCGCGACCACGACCTGCTGCCCGGCCGGCTCGGGGACCGCACGATCTACCACGGTTTCGCCCGGGAGACGCCGTTCGAACTCGCCGGTGCCACCGCGACGTCCGACTCCGCGCACCTGCTGCTGCGCACCGGGCGCATCGGACCGGACCGGTACCCCGGCTACCCGTTCGCCCTGGACCTCGAGGTGGAGTACACAGTCACCGGCCACGAGCTCGGCATCGGCATCCGGGCCACGAACGTGGGCGACACCACCGCCCCGTACGCGGCGGGCTGGCACCCCTACTTCACCCTCTCCCGGCCCATCGACGACCTGGTCCTGCACATCCCCGCGCACACCTTGATCCGCACGGACGCCTCCCTCATCCCCCTGCGCGGCGGGGACGCCCTGCTGCCCCTGGACCGCTGCCCCGACATGGACTTCCGTACGCCGAGACGGCTGGGCGACGCCGTCATCGACGCCTGCTACGCGGACCTGTGCCCCGGTCCCGGCGGCCGGGGCCAGACAGTACTGAGCGATCCGGCGACCGGTGAGGAACTGAGAGTGTGGCAGTACGGCGGGTACATGCACGTGTTCACCGGAGACACCCTGGCACGTGACCGGCGTGCCTCCATCGCGCTGGAACCGGTCGAGACGATGACCAACGCCTTCAACCGCCCGGAACACACCACCCTGCTGTCCCTGGAACCCGGCCGGCAACGGGAATTCCGCTTCGGCGTCACCTACGTGTCCCCCGAGCACTGAGCTCCCCGTTTCACCCGTCCGCGAGCGGGTGTGGGGCGGTTTCCCGCCGCGGACCGCAGCTGATGCTCTGGGAGTTGCCTGCCGTGCCGGAGCACACCCCTCGGGAGTTCATCATCATCCCCACCCGGCTGATCGTCCGGGGCTCGGGCGAGTGCCCCGCCCCTGCGCTGCGGGAGGCATGACCCTACCGGCGGGGGCGGAGGAGGCTCATGGGCGCGCCCTCGGCCCGGACTGTGCCGGAGCCGTGCCCGAGAGGCGTGCTGTGGAGCCGTGCCCGAGAAGCGTGCCCGAGCCGGGCCCGAACTCAGCCGGTGAAGAACCGCTTGTCGAGCGCGATGGCCAGCAGCCGGTCCATGCTCAGCGCCGGCTGCGGTCGCGTCACCGGAGCGCTCTCCGCGTACGAGTTGACCTCCCGCACCGCCACCCGGCGACCGTCCTGCCGCAGCGTGTCGACCAGCCACACCGCGGCCGAACCGCCCTTCTCCGACTGGCCCTTGACCTTCTTCACCTTGGTGCCGTCGGCCAGGGTGGTGGCCTCGCACTCACCGGAGACATCGGCGCACCCCATGTGCCCGGCCAGGGCTGCGGCCTGGTCGTACTGCACGTCGACCTCCACCATGTTCTTCCCGTGGCCGTCGTCGTAGACCAGCTGGACCAGCGCCTCATCGGCGTTCACGTCGGACACGGTCCCGCCCCGGGGCAGGTGTGACTTCAGCACCTCGGTCAAGCGCGCGCCCGGCACCCGCTTGTCGCCGGCGGAGGGAGTCGCGGAGGGGGCCTCCTCCGGGGCCGGCAGCGCGGCGATCGCCTTGTCCCAGGCCGGGCTGCGCACGATGGAGGTCAGCTGGGCGATCGACAGCAGGGGGTCGGCTCCGGAGGCCGAGCCCTTCTCACCGCCACCGCCGAACTCCTGCACCGTCAGCTGCGCCCCGTCGCGGGTGGTGAGCACCACGTACCAGCGCTTCTGCCCGGTGTCGCTGTTGGGGTAGGTGAACGACTCCGTGGTGTTGAGCACCGCGCCGCCCGGGAGCTTCCGGGTGGTGCACTTGTCGTACGGGCGCACCTCCACCGGAAGGCAGCCGCCCTCGCCCTGCCGGCCGTCGGCTGCGCCGGCATCCAGCCGCGCGACGGCGATGTCGATGCCGGAGGACCCGTTCGCGGTGGAGTAGGTGAGCTTGGCGGCCGGCCAGACGACGGGGCCGCCCCCGTCGGAACCCCTGCCTGAGGCTGCGGAGACGGTGCCGCCGGGCGGCAGCAGGCTCTTCAGCGTGCGAACCATCTCCTCCGCGCTGATGGACGACGGTGTTCGGGAGGGCGACTGCTCGGTGGAGTGCACGGGCCCGCCGGGCCTCAACTGCTCGGGCGCGCCACCGCCCCCGCTGCCGAAGGCGTCCGTGACCATCAGGGTGCCGCCCGCGGCGACCACCGCGAAGGCGGCCGCGGCGGCGGCGACCTGGGTGGCGCGGATCAGCCGCATCCGCCGGCCCCGGGCGATGGAACGCCGCACCAGGTCGGCGGAGTGGGGCGGGAACTCACTGGTGGCGCGGCTCATGGCGCGGGTCAGCCGCTCCTCGAAGTCCTCGTTGGGTGACATGGGAGTCTCCGTTCGTCTGGGGCGTCGGTCGGACCCGGGGCGGGACGGGGAGTGCGCGCCGCGCCGCCAGTCCGTGCTGGTCATGCGGCCAGGTCGGCCAACTGGTCGCCGAGCAGGGCGCGCAGCCGCTGCAGGGCGCGCATGCTCTGGGCACGCACGGCTCCCGACGACAGTTGGAGCACCTGTGCGGTCTCCTCCACCGAGCGGTCCTCCCAGTAGCGGAGCACCAGCACGGCACGGTCCTTGGCGGTCATCCGGGCCAAGCCGTCCAGGAGGGCCATGCGCAGCTCCGCGTCCTGTGCCGGGCCGGCCGCGTCGGGCAGCCGGTCGCTGGGGCGCTCGGTGGAGCTGCGGCGGCGGCGCTGGGAGAGGAAGGTCCGCACGAGCACGGTGTCGGCGTAGGCCACCGGGGAGTCCACCCGGCTGATCCGCCGCCAGGAGCGGTACATCTTGGCGAGGGTCTCCTGAACCAGGTCCTCGGCGAGGTGCCAGTCGCCCGTGAGCAGGCAGGCGGTCCGGAACAGAGGCCCGCTGCGAGCGGCTGCGAACTCCAGGTAGTCCGCGGGTGCTTCCCTCACCGTGTGTCCTTTCGTGGTCGGACGTCACCTCTTACACGCGGTGGGGGTGGTGGTGCGTTACGGACCTGGACGTTATTCGAGGGCGCGGTTGCGCGAGGGCCGTGCCAGGTCGCGTGGGACCGGAGGGGGACCTTGCGGAGACTCAGGGTGCGCGGGGGGGGCGCACCCCCGCCGCCGGGATCGCGACGGAGGTGGGCGGCCCCCAGCGCTCGGCCGTGACGGCCGGTCTCACTGCTCAAGCGGGTGTCTTCAAGGTGACGTGCTGGTGGGCCGGCTGAGACGCACGGTCCTCGTCACTGGCCCACCCTTCCGTCGACGCACTCGCGCAGCAGATCGGCGTGCCCGCAGTGCCGGGCGTACTCCTCGATCCTGTGCACCATCAGCTCCCGGACCGCGATCCTGTCCTTGCCCAGACGCTCGCCCAGGTCCGGGTGCTCGGCCAGCGCGGCGTCGGTCGCGGCCTGCTCACGCTCCAGATCGGCGTAGGAAGCGTCGACCACGGCCTGCTCGGCGACAGCTCCGTCGAAGTCCGCGTCACGCTCGCCGTACAGCTTCGGCAGCGGGTCACCGTCGCTGATCCAGTTGCGCCAGTCCCGTTCCACCTCGGCGAGGTGCCGAACCAGGCCGAGCAGCGACATCGTCGACGGCGGAACCGAGCGGCGGGCCAGTTGCTCCGCATCCAGGCCCTCGCACTTCATCCGCAGGGTCATGCGGTAATTCGCCAGGAAGTCCTGCAGCGTCGCAAGCTCGCCGTCCGGACTGGGGCCTTCGCTGTTGCGGGGGTCGTCGTCCGGATCGATCCACATGTCGGGGTAGACGGTTGCCTGGGTCCATCGCGCGGGTTGGTCAGTCATGCGTCGCATGCTCGTCGGTGACGGCCCGGGTTCGCTACCGAGTTCTCGCTCGAGGTGACGTCACGATGACGTCAGGACGAGACGCCGGTCACGCATCAGCCCATGGACTTGGCGCCGTCCAGGCACTCCCGGATGATGTCGGCGTGGCCGGAGTGCTGGGCGGTCTCCGAGATGATGTGCAGCAGCACCCGGCGGGCCGACCACCGCTCGTCGGGCCGGGGCCACGGCGTTTCGGGCAGCGGCTGGGTGGCGTCGAGATCGGGCAGGCCGGCGACCAGCTCGTCGGTCCGGCGTGCCGCCTCCTCGTAGTCGGCCAGCACACCCGCTAGCGTCTCACCGGGCAGCATCCGGAACTCGTCGGCCCGGCGCGCCCAGTCGGCCTCGGTCATGGCGGTGAAGTCACCTACGGCACAGGGGCCGTCCAGGATGAAGGCGGTCCAGGTCCGCTCGACCGATGTGACGTGCTTGACCAGGCCGCCCAGGCACAGCTCGCTGACGGTGGTGCGCCGCCCGGCCTGCTCGTCGGTGAGGTCGCGTGTGGTGAGGCGCAGCAGGTCCCGGTGCTTGGTGAGGACCGCCAACAGGTCGGCGCGCTCGCCGGTGACTTGCGGCGCGTGGGCCTGGTCGGGGGTGGTCGGCTCGTCAAAAGCCATGGTGTCCGCCTTCCTGGGAGTCCAGTGAGCATGGAGCTTGGCGCTGCGTGCGCCGGGGCGACGGTAGGCGCGATAGAGGTCTGATCCTGACCTGAACGCCTGTCCTGAATGCCGGAGAGCCGCCGAGGACCACGCGGCTTCTGGCGCCGCCGAGCGAGTCGCACACCCGACGCGGGCGGCGAGTCCGGACACGCCCACGCCTTCGAGCCGACGCGCTCCCGGCTGGGACGACGGCCATAATCGGGGGCGTGCCCACCCCCGACTGCCCCTGTTGAGACCGCGTGAAGCTCGCTGAACCGCATCGACGGCTGCTGGCCGACGTTCTCGCCGTCGGTGCGCCTTACGCCCTGGCGCTCGCCGGTGGGGACGCAGTGCGGGCACATGGGTTGGTGGACCGGCCCAGCCGCGACGTGGACGTCGCCACGGAGAGCGCCGCTCCGATGGAGGAGATCACCTCCGCCGTCAGGGCCGGTCTGGAGGAGCGGGGCTGGGCCGTGCGCCCGCTGGGGACGGACCCCCTTGCCGCGCGGCTCGGCGTCACCGAGCCGGCCACCGGTGAGGAGTGCGAGCTGCAGGTGCTGAAGGAAGCGCTCTGGCATCCGCCGGTCGTCACCGAGCTCGGCCTGACCGTCTCCCTCGAAGACGTCGTCGGCATGAAGGTGCGGGCACTTGCCGACCGCGGTTTCGCCCGCGACCTCATCGACGTTCACGCCGCCTCCGACCGCTTCAGTCACCCCGAACTCGAGGAACTGGCCCGCCGCCATGCCGGTGGCACCTTCGACCTCACCGATCTGCAGGCCCGCCTGACCGGCGCGGAGTGGCTCGACGACTCGCAGTTCGCCGCCTACGGCCTCGACGAGACCGCGATCAACGAACTCCACCGCTGGGCCCAGCAATGGGCGGACGACATCGCGGAGCGGCTGGTGGAGGGGGAGCCGCCCGAGGAGGAGTGACGCGGCCCCGACCTCATTCAGGGCGGGTGATGGTGAACATGTAGCAGCCCCAGGCGACATTGCGGCTGTGGATCTGCACGACGTCCGGCTCGGCGAGCAGTTCAGCGATCACCTTTTCGGGGTGCCGGCCGTCGTGCACGATGGTCGCGTCGTGGATCCATCCGCGCTCGTCGTACGCCCGCAGCACCTGCGGGCGTCCGCGCCAATCCGGCGGGTAGCCGGTGACGTCGGCCGGGCCCGCGCAGGGTTCGGCATGGGCGAGTACGGCCCCGATCTCGCGGTAGGGACTGGCCGGAAGCGGCGGCTGGTGCCCGAAGAGCAGCAGCTTCTCACCGGGCCTTGCGTCGCGCAGACAGCATCGGAGCGGCTCGCCGCCCTCAGCGGTGATGCGCTCGACGGGATGACCCGAGGCGTCGACGCCGCCGGCGCGGACGTTGTCCAATGCCTCAGCGGGAATCGGATGGATGCGGAATGCCGCGGACGATGTCACAGTCACCCGTCCAGACTCTCGGTTCCGTGCGCTTCACGCTGGCTGGTATCCGACATGGCGTTCGCCGGCACCGAGCAAGGCGGGAACCGACTGGGCGGCGTCCCCACCCCCCTACGCCATCCACGTCCGCGACTCCAAGCGCACCGCAGGCCTCACCGTCCCCCGGGACTCCTGGGCCGGCTTCCTCGCACTCGCGCGTCGGGGCTGACCTCGGGCTCCGGCACGGGCGTGGGCCGGCGGCGGGTCGTCGCCAGGGTCAGCGTGACCGTCAGGGAGGCCGCCGCCATCACCGTCATCGCCGGGCCCGGTGACGTCAGTTGAGCCACCGTACCGGCCAGCGTCGCGCTCACCCCCTGCATCGTGAGCATGCCCGCCGAGTGCAGTCCGAGGGCGTGGCCGCTCAAATCCGGTGGGGTCAGGGTCATCAGGCGCTCCTGCTGGATCAGGCTCGCGGCGAAGCCGACCGACGCCAGGGCCGCGCAGGCCGCCGCCACCGGCGCCGAGGGGTGCAGGGCGAACAGCAGGTACGGGGTCGCGAGGAGCAGCAGGAACGGGATGCCGAGGCGGCGGCGCAGTGCGGGCGGGAGCAGGCGTCCCGTCGTCACGTCACCGACGAACATGCCGAACGCCGCGCACGCGAACAGAGCGCCCGCGTGCTCCGGTGCGTAGGAGACGTAGAGCGATTCGCAGCCCACGACCAGGCCGTTCGGGATCCACAGCAGGAGGTAGGTCGTACGCCGCTCCGGTGACGACCACAGCAGCGCGTTCGTGCGCCAGGTCTGCGCGACGGAGGGGCGGCCGGAGCTGCGCGGCGCGCGGCGGGTCAGGCCGAAGCGGGCCGTCGCAGCCGCCGCCAGGTACAGCGCGGACGCCGTCAGCAGCGTCGTCCGCGGGGACAGCACCGCCAGCAGGAGGCCGCCCGTCGCGTAACCGGTGATCTGCATCAGGCCGTTCACCACGTTGAAGGCCGAACGGCCCAGTAGGTAGCCGTCCTTGGACAGGATCTCGTTGAGCAGGCCCCAGCGGACGCCGCCGCCGAGCGACTGGATCAGGCCGAGGAGGAGGACCAGCGCGAAGATCGCCCCCATCGGCAGGCCGGGCGCCGCCATCGCCGCCGTGCCGACCGCGAAGGCGCTCGCGATGCCCGCGGTCGTCGCGCGCGGGGCAGCCGGTCGGCCGCCGACAGCAGGGTCGTCGCGCCCACGACCTGGGCGAGTTGCGGGCCGAACATGCTCACCGCGGACAGCAGGGGCGAGTCGGTGGCCCGGTAGACCAGCGTGCCGAGCGCCAGGCCGCCGAGCGTCGAGGCGGCCGTCTGGAAGGCGGAGGACAGGAACAGCGGGGTGAACTCCCGTGTGCGGAAGAGGTCGGCGTAGCTGCGCATGCGGGGAGTGTGGGCAGGAGGTCGCGGGTGGTCGTTATTGTTTCGCGTACGTGCGAAACGTCCGTCGACCCCGAGTGCGAAGGCGCCCATGGGCCTCTGGTACGTCAGCGCCGACACCCTCGCCGGCAGCCGGTTCCTGCTCTCGCCGCTCGCCGAGGTGTTCGCCGCTCTGAAGCTGCTGCACGCCGGTACCGCCTCCCACCCCGGGGAACGCGCCTGGCTGGACGCCCACCTCCCCGCGTACCGGGCGCGGCTGGCCGCCGACCCCGTCACCGGGCTGCTCGTCCGCAGCGGGCTAGGCGCGGAGTGGATCGCCGACTTCCTCACGCCCACGCCCAGGGACGGGGAGACCTTCGAGGAGGGCGTGGGCCGCGTCCGCTCCGCCTCCCCCGCCGACGCCCGGGCCCACCTGACCGTGTCCCTGCGCGGACCGCTCCCCGCCGCCCTCGATCGCGACGACCTGCCCGAACGCGCGGCCGACCTGCTCACCTACGTGTGGACGCAGACCGTACGGCCGTACTGGGACCGGCGGCGGCGCGTCCTGGAGGCGGATGTCGTCGCCCGGACCGCGCAGCTGAGCCGGGGCGGCTGGGCGGCCGCGCTGGACACCCTGCTGCCGGGCCGGACCCGCTGGCTCGGCGGGAACCGGCTCCAGGTCAACCTCCACGAGTACCCGCCGCGCGAGATCTCCGGGGCCCAGCTCCTCTTCGTCCCCGTCACCCCGCAGCGGGCCGGCTGGGTGTCCTGGGAGGAACCCGACCGGTACGCCCTCGTCTATCCGTGCGCCGGCGTGCTGGCCGACGGGACGCGCACGGTGGTCCCGGACAGTCTCGGCGCGCTGCTCGGGCCCGCCCGTGCCCGGGTGCTCGTGCTGCTGGACTCCCCGATGAGCACCAGCCAGTTGGTCGCCGTGACCGGGCAGGGGCTCGGCTCGGTCGGGCGCCACCTCAAAGTGCTGCTGGACGGGCGGCTGGTGGAGCGGCGGCGTGCAGGACGGTCGGTGCTGTATTCGCGTACGGCCGCCGGTGAGGTGCTCGTCACAGCGCAGCGGGCGTGACGGGTGCGTTACCCGGCCGGGTCAGAAGCCGCCCACGCTCCACTTCTGGACGTCCGCCGTGGGGTTGCTCTGTGTCCACAGCGTCAGCCAGGTGCCGTCGGCCAGGGAGTTGCCCTTCGGGGTGATGGCCAGGCCCGCGCTGCTGACGGTGGCGCCGTTGAGGGATGAGAAGAGCTGGGAGGAGGCTGAGGTGTTGCAGGTCCACAGGGTCAGCAGGGTGCCGTTGGTGCCCGCGGCGTCGCCCTGCGGTGTGAGGCACTTGCCGCTCGCCTGGTTCACGATACGGCCGCCCGAATAGGCCCAGCGCTGGGATGCGGCCCCGGTGCAGTGATAGACGGTGACCGGGGTTCCATTGGCCGTGCCGTCGCCTTGCGGGGTGGCGCAGGTGAAGCCCGGTTTGGTGAAGTTGGACAGCCAGCCGTAGCCGTCGACTGCCTGGCCGGCGTGCGGGTCGATGGAGAACACGACGCGGCGCGGGCCGACGGTCTGGTCCTCGAGCGCCTCGTTCAGGCCCCACAGGCGCCCGGCGTTGTGGTCGTAGGAAAGGCTCTCGGTCAGGTACGGCGACTGGGTCAGGACGTGCGGGGCCTGACCGGGGGTGGCCTCGTGGATGCAGGAGTAGCCGGAGGGCCAGGCACTCGCACCGCTCGAGTCAGTCGGGCAGTCGCCGCTCATGTAGTAGGCGCCGCCGTCCGTGACCGTGCCCTGGACGTTGAACACGGGCGTGGTGTAGCCCGTCGTCTCCGAACTGACCTGGGTGGGCAGGCCGGAGTCGAACTGCGACAGGGGCCAGCGGACGATCCGGCCGCCCGCCGCCTTGATGTTCTCGACGGAGACCAGCACCGGGCTGCCGCCGGAGCGGTCGATGCTCAGGCTGCTGAGGCAGAGCTCGCCGGTGGTGTCGGCCGGTTGGCAGGCGCGCGGGTCGTTGTTGCGGAAGGGGGCGGCGTCGGTGTCGGGCGTGGCACCCGCCTTGGTGGTGTAGCGGGCCACCAGGGGCAGCGCCCACTGGTGGTAGCGGGCCGAGCTCTGGCCTGCGACCAGGCCGGTGCCGGCGCCGCTCGGGTCGGTCATCCTCCACAGGTGCGACAGGTCGTAGACCTGGAGCTCGGCGCCGTTGGCCACGAACAGGCGGTCGCCGTACCAGGCGATGCCGTCCTCGTGCGAGGTGTACCTCAGGTTCGTGAAGTTGCCGTCGGTCGGTTCCACGAGCGCGACGTGCCCGTACGTCATCGAGCCGCCGGTCGACTGGATGATCGAAACGCGGGCGTACTGCTCGTTGGGGAGATTGTTCGCGTACTTGCCGAAGTACCAGGAGGCGACGTAGAGATGGCGGCCGTCGTAGAGGCCGTCGTCGGTGGCGTCGTGCGAGCCGGAGAAGCCCTGGGGCATCCAGCCGCCGACGAGCGTGCCGCTGCTGTCCGTGTCCGTGTATCCGGTCCTGTCGTCGGCGTCGTCCCAGCAGAAGCCGTCGTACTTCAGGGCGCCGTTCAGGCCGGTGCCGTGGCACAGGGACGGGCTGCCCGTGTGCTGGCCTATGACGTCGGTGACGGACGCCTTCGTGACCCCGGCGTTCTCCACGGAGTTGATGAGGCCGGACTTGTCCCCGTCCACCCGCGTGAGCGTGAAGTTCGCGTTGAAGGGGTCCAGCGAGGAACCGGCGGCCTGTGCGGACTGCGCGGGTATCAGCAGCGTCGCCGCGAGGGCCACTGGGCACGAGAGTCCCACCAGGCGTCTTGCGTGCTCGATCATGCGTCTCATGCGTGGCAGGTTAGACGTGTGGATCAGGCCACGTTCATGCCGCCGGGCGACTTGACGCTGTGCGACACGTGGGGCGGAGTGAGGGGCGGATTTGTGGCCGCGGGCGTAGTGGCGGACGGGCCGCGCACGGCGGCGACGACGGCGCAGTTAGGCTCCGCCCATGACGACTACTGACAACAGTGCGGGTGCCTCTGTCCTCGATGTCCAGATCGGTGCGCTCCAGGGTGGTTCCGCGGACCTGTCCCAGTACGCGGGCAAGGCCGTCCTCGTGGTGAACGTGGCCTCCAAGTGCGGGCTGACGCCGCAGTACGCGGGTCTGGAGCGGCTGCACGAGCGGTACGCGCCGCTGGGCTTCACCGTGCTCGGCGTGCCCTGCAACCAGTTCCTCGGGCAGGAGCCCGGCAGTGCCGGGGAAATCGCGGAGTTCTGCTCGGCGACGTACGGCGTGACCTTCCCGATGACGGAGAAGGTCGAGGTGAACGGGGAGGGACGGCACCCTCTGTACGAGCGCCTGGTCGGCCACGCGGACGCCGAGGGGCACAGCGGGGACATCCGATGGAACTTCGAGAAGTTCCTGATCGGGAAGGACGGCAAGGTCGTCGCCCGCTTCTCGCCGCAGACGGAGCCGGAGGCGGCCGAGGTCGTGGCGGCCATCGAGGGCCAGCTCGCGTAGCCGGGGCCCGGAGTACGGGTCCGTCCCTGCCCCTGGGGCAGGGACGAGCGTCCTGCGTCACCGGGCGGACGGCGCCCGGTGACGCAGGCACGCGCATCGGTCGGCGGGCTCGCCCTCAGCCGCCGGACGGCCGGGCCTCGTCCTTCAGCTCCTCCGGGCACGCGGTCCCCCGCGGTAGCTGATACGGCGCCGCCAGGCGGTAGGTGCCCGGGCGGGGGGCCAGGAGTTCAGTCCACTTGTCGCCCCAGATGTCCTCGGGGGCTTCCATCAGGCAGCCGTTGACGTTGTCGTACGTCTTCGGGGTGCCCTTGGCGCGGTGCTTGGAGGCATCCGTCTCCTGCGGGGGCTTCACGCCCTTGCCTTGGGTGTCGACCAGGCCCAGCCACGGCGAGTAGGGGACGCGGATGAGGACGCGGCCCGCATTCTTCACCTGGATCGTCAACTCGCCCTGCTCCGCCCGGTCGACCACCGCCGGCGGATCCGCCAGGGGGGTCGGGTCCGTCACCGCGAACAGTTGCCAGTTGGCGTCGCCCCAGACCTGCTTCAGGTACGGCATGCCGCGCTGCACGAGCTCACGCTCGCGTTCGCCGCCGTCGCCGTCCGGCTCGCCCTTCGGCAGCACCACGTAGTGCACGGCCCAGCGCTGCAACCACGCGTGGTAGTTCGCGGAGTTC
This sequence comes from Streptomyces cynarae, assembly GCF_025642135.1. NCBI lineage: Bacteria > Bacillati > Actinomycetota > Actinomycetes > Kitasatosporales > Streptomycetaceae > Streptomyces > Streptomyces cynarae. The sequence continues at coordinate 3,961,039 of NZ_CP106793.1, forward strand.
AGCGTGTCGTCGTAGAAGAGCGGGTTGCGTTCCATGTCGGCCTGGCGGTTCCAGCCGCGGGCCAGGTTGACGTACGGCGCCAGCGCGGAGGCCTCGCGGTGCGAGCGCGCCGGGACCACCTCCACGCGGCCCTTCTCCGCGCCGTCCACCTGGAGCTGGTGGACCAGCGGCGCCAGCTCGTGCGCCCAGGACGCCGCCGGAGTGGTGTGGATGATGTCGTCCACCGTCTTGACACCGATCCAGACGACGAAGCCGGTGAGCGCCACCACGGTGGCGTACCACTTCCGGCTGCGCGGCACCGTGAACGGCAGTGCGGCGACCAGCGCCACCCCCGCGAACAGCATCGCCAGGCGCGTGATGTTGGAGCCGATCTGGGAGCTGATCAGCCAGACGAGCAGGACGGACAGCGCGTACACCGCCGCCGTGATCCGTACCGTCTTCCACTCCTCGGGCACCACAACCCATACCAGGACCGCGAAGAGGAAGGGCAGGATCGTCGACGCCCACGTCATCGGTTGCGTGCCGGAGAACGGGAACAGCCACGCGGACAGGGCCACCACCGCCGTGGGGGCCAGGCCCAGCGCCCACGCACCGGGGCGGCGCTTCTGCAGGAACAGCGCCACCGCCACCAGTCCCACGAACAGGCCCGCCACCGGGGACGACATGGTGGCCAGCGCGGCCAGCGACGCCGCGGACAGCGCCTTCGCCCAGCGTTTGTGACGCCAGTGGTACGGCCAGCAGAACACGGCCGCGGTCGCGCCCAGCGCGAACACCATGCCGAGGCCGAATGTGACGCGGCCCGAGATGGCGTTGCAGAGGAGTCCGAACACCCCGGCGAGGGCCGGCCACCGCGGCTCGCGGACGGCACGGCTGCGGATGAGGATCAGCGTCAGCAGGCCGGCCGAGGCCGTCCCGGCGATCATCATCGTCGTACGGACGCCGAGGACCGACATCAGATACGGCGACACGACGCTGTACGACACCGGGTGCATGCCCCCGTACCAGGCGAGGTTGTACGCCGAGTCGGGGTGCCGGCCGACGAACTCCGCCCACGCGTCCTGCGCAGCGAGGTCACCGCCGCTGTTCGCGAAGGTGAAGAACCAGATGAGGTGCAGCACTCCGGCGAGGGCCGTGGCGGCGAGGGCGGGATGGCGACGGGCCAGATCGGCCGCGCTGGAGGAGCCCGGACGGGCGGCCAGGGCACGGAGACGTCCCGGGGCCTTCTGAGCGTCCAGGGCGGGAGGCTCGGCGCCGGTGGCCGGGGCTGCGGGAACCGGGGGCGCCGGGGTCGGGACCGGGGCCTGGTGGACCGGGGCCTGAGGGGCCGGTCGGGCCAGTGGGTCAGGGGTGGGTGCGCCCAGCGGTATTCGCGGTCCCGGTGATCCGTCCGGGTGATGTTCCCGGTCGGCGTCGTCGGCGTGTGTCGGCTCCGCTGTGGCCACCTGAAGGCACTCCCCGTGTCCTGTCTTCCGTTCTCGGCCGCGTCCCGTTCGCTCCCGCTTCACGGCCGCGTCTCCGCGACCGGCGACCTGTCCCGATTCGTGACGCTAGCACGCACCCCGCCGCGGGGCCCCGGGGTGGGGCCGCGACGGGGTGCGGCGGGGCGCCACTGTGTGCGGGTGCGCCCGGTTCAGCCCAGACGGGTCAGCTTGTCCGTGAAGCCCGGCTCGGCGAGGTCCTTCTGGAGAGCCACGGGGACCTTCACCGCGTGGCTGGAGCCGTCGCCGACCGTGAGCTCGCCGACGACCTTGCCGGCCTTGGCCTCGTGCGGAGGCGCCGTGCCGTCGTCGCCGATCGACAGCCTCGTCTTCAGTCCCGGCCAGCCGACCGCCGTCAGGGTCTGGGTGGCGACCACCGGCGCCCTCCCGCCGAGCTGGTCGTCCAGGTATCCGACGACGTCGCCCTTCTTCACCACGGTGGCGGTGGTCAGGCTCTGCTGGATGGTGTTGATGAGCTTCTGGCTGTTGGTGAGCGCGAGTTGCAGACTGTCCCAGACACGGCCGGTGTGGGCGTCCTGGTTGAGGACGGCGCCGTAGATCGTCCGCGTCCTGCCGTCGACCACCTTCGTCGCCGCCCACACCAGGTTGCCGCCGGCCGGGGTGGAGGAGCCGGTCTTCAGGCCGATCACGCCGACCTGCTTCACCAGCAGGTCGTTGTTGTTGTATATCGGCTTGTCCAGGCCGGGGATGTCCGCCTTGGCCATCCCGACGATGCTGCGGAACACCTCGTTCTGCATGACGGCCTCGGCCAGCTTCAGCTGGTCGACGGCCGTGCTCACGGTCGTCTTGTCCAGGCCGCTCGGGTCCGTGTACGTGGTGTGGGTCATGCCGAGCTTCTTCGCGGCGGCGTTCATCTTGCCGACGAAGGTGTCGTTGTCGGAGTCCCAGCGGGCCAGCAGCCGCGCGACGTTGTTCCCCGACGGGATCATCAGCATCTGCAGCATCTGCCGCTCGGAGAACTTCTGGCCCTTCTTCATGGCCGCCGTCGACTCGTCCTCCTTCTTCGAGTCGTCCTCCGCCTGCTGGTCGACGGTGATGGTCGGGCCGCCCTGGTTGCCCTTGAGCGGGTGCGCCTGGAGCGTGACGTACGCCGTCATGATCTTGGCGACGCTCGCTATCGGCTTCGGGCTCTGCTGCCCTTCGGTGCCGATCATGCCGACGCCTTCGACCTCTATGGCCGACTGGCCCTGGCCCGGCCAGGGCAGGTCGAGCTTCCCGCCCTTGAAGGTGTACGTCGCGTCGGCCGTCAGTGCGAGGGTCGGGGTCGGCAACGGGCGGACCGCCTGCACGATCGCAAAGATGACCACCAGCAGGACGACCAGCGGCGACCAGATCTTGATGCGCCGCAGAACGGTGCGGACCGGGGTCTCCGGGGGCGGCGGGGTGTTCGTCAGCTCAGCGAGCAGATCCAGCGGAGGCTTGGGCGGGATCGGCTGCTGGGCGGTGCGCTCGGGGCCGACCTGAGGCATGGCGGTGGTCGCGTCGGCGGGACCCGCGGCCGGCTTCGACTCCGTGGACGCCGGCCGGGTGGGCTTCGCCTGCGGGGGCTTGGCCTGCGGGCCCTCCGCCGGGGTGGGCCGGGGCTCGTCCAGCGACTTCAACGGGACGAACCTGCTGGTGCGTTCCGCTTCCGACTCGGGCTTGTCCGACTTGTCCGCCCAGGAGGGGCCGGACTTGGCAGAGGGCTTGGCGTCGCCCACCTTGAGCATGGTGGTGGGCTGGTCGACGGCGGGCGGCCGTACGGCCTTGAAGACGGCGGTGGGCTGGTCTACGGGAGGTTCGGGGTCCTTCTTGTCGTCGGAGTCGGAGTCACGCTCCCCTTCCGACTCTTCCTCTTCTCCCTCTTTGCCCTTTTCTTCCGCCTTTTCGTCGCCTTGCTGATTTTCCTGCCGTGCCTGTTCTGCCTGCTTTTCCTCGGACTTGGGGGAGTCTTCGGACTCGCTCTCGGCTTCGGAGATCGCAGACTCGGCGTCGGCGGCGTCGGCGTCGGCGTCGGCGCCCACTTCGGCATCGGCATCGGCGTCGTCGCCCGCTTCGGCATCGGCATCGGCGTCGTCGCCCGCTTCGGAGGCGTCCTCGGCCTCCGGCTCCGCTTCGGAGGCGTCGGCGCCGGAAGACCCGTCCTCCGGCTCCCCGGGCGACTCCTCCTCGGACTCCGCCTCGGCCTTCTCCTCGGACTCGGCCTCCGGCTCCGCCGGCGACTCCTCCCCGGACTCGCCCTCCGGCCCTTCCTCGGGCTCCGCCTCAGCCCTCTCCTCGGCCTCGTCCTCCTCGGCGCTCCGTACCCAGGAAGCCAGCGCCGCACGCTCCCGCACCTCGCTGTCGGCCGCATCGGCACCGGAGTCCGCCGTGTCCGCGGGACCCGTGCCCTCCTCGGTCTGGTCGACCTCCTCGACAGCCGTAGCGGCGGAGCCGCGCAGCGACTTGGTCGAGAGCACCGTCGTGGCCTGGTCGACCCGCACCTTCTCGCCGGTCAGCGCGAGCCTCGGGTCGCGTCCGGCCTTGGCCGGCCCCGGAACCGGAGCCCCGCTCCCCGACGTCGTTTCCGCCGACGACCCCTGCTGCTTCGACCTGTCGGGGGACTCGCCCGCCACCGATGCCTCCTCCGTGCGCCGCGCACCCACGTGCGCGCCTTGCCCAACCGTGAACCGCCGCCCGGACACCGCTGCCCGAACCATGTACCAGTGTCCTGTGTGAGGGATTGACCCCTGCGCTAGACGAGAACGACATACCTACCGGTTCCACTACATTCCGGTCACGCACCCTCGACAGACCAATGTGAGAGGGGTCACCCTGTCTCTCATCCACGCGGGGAGGCATGGATGGGCAGGAGCCGCAGAACACTTCCGGAGGAGCTTCTGCTGCTGGCACTGGACCCGGCCACGGGTACCACTGCACAGCCGCAGTCGCTCGACCTTGGTCTGGCCGGAGCACAGCTAGTGGAGCTGGCGCTGGCCGGACGGATAGCCCCAGACGGGGATCGTATCGCCGTGGTGGTGCCACGGCCGACTGGAGATCCGACTTTGGACACCGCTTTGGAGTTGCTGCGCAGGCGCGGCGCTCCCGTGCGGGCCGTCCACTGGATCGGCGGGCCCCGTCTCGGGCTCCGCCAGATCTACCTCTCGCATCTGGAGCGGTGCGGCATGGTCCATGCCGTGCCGGGCCAGATGTGCGGGGTTCTGCCGACGACTCGCTACCAGGCGACGGACACGGCCATCAGTCGGGAGATCAGGTCCCGGCTGGATTCCGCGATCCGCACCGGCGTTCCGCCGGACCCGCGGACCGCGGCGCTCGCCGCCCTGGCCCACGCGGTCGGTCTCGGCAAGCACCTGTATCCGGGCAACGAGGGCCGCTCGTCCCGTTCCCGGCTGCGGGATCTGATCAGGCACGACCCCATGGGCGGCCTCGTGGCGCACGCCGTGATGGACGTCCAGAACGGCGTGGGCGCACAGCCACGCCGCAACCCGGCCGCCGGCGCCAGGTCTGCGGCGGAACCCGCCCGCGGTGTCCCGATGCAGCCGCGCCACGGATCCATGGCGCGCGTCGTGGCCCACTGAGCCGAAGCGCCACAGCCCGGCAGCACCACGGCACGTCCCCTGCCGAACCAGCGGAATCGGTACGGCAGAACAGCGGGACCGCGGTATGCGGCGCCCGCAAGCAATCCCGAGACCCGTTCGGGAGCCGCCCGGCCGCGCGGGGTGGTGAGACCGTACGTCCTTCGCGACGACACGGACTCACCACCCCGCGCGGCCGCATGCGTAGGTCACTCACGCGGTAAGGGGCTCGGTGCGTACGGGATTCCGTGCGAGGGGCGCCGAACTGTTCGATATCCGTGACGCCGTGGGCCCCCTTCGGGGCAAGGGCCGCCCAAGAGGCCCATGGTCGCCGCATATCCGCGGTTTCCCAGCGGTAGGAAGCACCTTGGTGGCAATCTGCTCAGCAGCAGATACGCAAAGTAGAGGCACGCAGCCGGAGGTGCACGTCCGTGGCGTCGAATGTCAATCCCACCGTCCGACGGCGCCGGCTGGGTCAGGAACTGCGCCGGCTCCGCGAACTCAAGGGCATGACCGCCGAAGAGGTGGCCGAGCGACTGCTGGTGTCACAGTCGAAGATCAGTCGTCTGGAGAACGGCCGCCGCAGCATCAGCCCACGTGACGTCCGGGACCTGTGCGGAGTCTACGAGGTCGAGGACCAACGCGTCGTCGAATCGCTGATGGAGATGGCCCGTGACTCCCGCCAGCAGGGCTGGTGGCACGCGTTCGGGGACATCCCCTACAGCGTCTACATCGGCCTGGAGACCGACGCGGAGTCGCTGCGCGTCTACGAGCCGCAGATCATCACCGGCCTGCTGCAGACCCGTGCGTACGCCGAGGCGCTCATCCAGGGCGCGCTGCCCGAGACGTCGCCGGCCGACATCGAGAAGCGCGTCCAGGTGCGGATGCGCCGCCAGGAACGTATCTCCGCCGAGAACAACCCGCTGCGCCTGTGGGTGGTGCTGGACGAGGCGGCGCTGCGCCGACGTGTGGGCGACAACCTCGTCATGCGGGAGCAGTTGGAGCACCTGGCGGAGATGTCCCGGCTGCCGCACGTCACCGTGCAGGTGCTGCCGTTCGAGGTGGGGGCGCACCCCGGTCTCAACGGCCAGTACGCGATCCTGGAGTTCGCCGACGCGGCCGACTCGAGCGTGGTGTACCTCGAGGGCGTCACCAGCGACCTGTACCTGGAGAAGGCGCAGGACGTGCAGAAGTACGCGGTGATGTACGAGCATCTGCGGGCGCAGGCCCTCAATGTGGAGCAGTCCCGCAAGTTCATCGAGGACGCGGCCAAGAGATACGCATCCTGAGCCAACGGGTCAGCGAGCGGCGGATCTTACACCCGTGGATAATCCGGGCGTAAGACTCCACTGGAATATGCCACCCGGTCGAGTGAACGGCTCCTCCGGACAGGGATGTTGCCGAGTAGCGTCGATCACGCCACCAGTCAACAAGTTGGCGCGATTCGCATCGCGGAATCCGTGAGGGACCCGCGGCGCGGTCACAGCAACTCAGCAACTCGTACCGGAGTGAACATGGCTGTTCTTCAGGGGGCCACGGCAACGTGGACCAAGTCGTCGTACTCGGCCGGAAACGGCGCCTGCGTCGAAGTCAAGTCGCCCCTTCCTTCGGCGCTGTTCGTGCGGGACTCGAAGGTCACCGAGGGGCCCGTCCTGGCCTTCCCCGCCGACGCCTGGAACACGTTCGTGACGTCGATCAAGTAGTGCCGACCGGCCCCACCACGCCCACGAAAGAGCCCTCTCGACTGGCCCGCCGTCCCGGCCGAGGGGGCTGTATCCTTCCGGCCCTCAGCGGAGCCGATCCACGTACCTGTCCGTACCCGGCACCGTGGGAACGAACGGGGCCACCAACTCCACCCTGCCCAGCCCGCTTTCCGCGACCGCCCCGTCCAGTCCCGTGAAGTGTTCCTCCCAGCACTCCCGGGGATCCTCCTCCAGGAACCACAGCAGGGTCAGGCGCGTGTCCACGCCCTCCACCTGCTTCACGTAGGTCATCCGGTCGCCCGGCAGCGGCGTCGGGCGGAAGACGGTCACCATGGCCGCCGGGGAGCCCGCCAGGCGCCTCGGCAGATGCCGGGCGCGCAGCCACTCAAGCAGGGTGGCGCGCTGCCGGGGGCCGTCCGCGTCGACCACCTGCAGGACCAGGCCCGCGTACGGGTGGTCCAGCGCGTGAACGTCGCGCGGTCCGGTCGCGCCGTCCCGGTACACCGTCGCCTCGTGGTCCTGGAACGCCGTGAAGACGTGGGTACGGTCCTGAAAGACGCGTCCGTCACGGTTGAGACGCTTGTTGATGGCGACCGTCCAGCGCATGTGGTCGTCGTAGCGGCCGTCCGTGATCCAGTACGTCGACAGGTAGCAGCCCGCCGTCACCGGCTGCGCGACGGCCGACTTCTCGGGATGGCGCAGGAGTTGAAGATCGCGGGTGGCGACCCAGCGGCGGCCGGCGTACATCCACGGCATGGCCATGGCACCGGCGTAGTAGTGGTCGTCCTCGTACCAGCGGTTGTACGCGTACTCGTGCCCCGGGTGCGGTTCCACCATGGTGATCAGCGCATGGCCCGGGCGGACTCCGTAGGGCCCCACGGCGGCCAGCTCCGCGTACACCTCGCTGCGCGTGTCCTCGCCGCCCTCGCTGCCTTCCCTCATGCCGCTTCCCCTTTTCCCTTCCGTCCTCGGCCGGTCGCCCATACTCTGACGCTCCGTCAGATAAACCGCCATAGCCGGGAGGCCCCATGTCGCTGCTCCAGGGCAGGACCGTCGTCGTGTCGGGGGTCGGCGCCGGGCTCGGCCACCAGGTCGCCGCGGCCGTCGTGCGCGACGGCGGCAACGCCGCGCTCGGAGCGCGTACGGAGGCGAACCTCGCCAAGAGCGCCACCACGCTCGACCCCGACGGCGCGCACACGGCCTACCGGGCGACCGACATCACCGACGAGACGCAGTGCGAGGCGCTCGCGGCGCTGGCGGTGGAGCGGTTCGGGAGGATCGACGCGGTGGTCCACGTCGCGGCCTGGGACAGCTGCTTCGGCGGCCTTCAGGACGCGGATTTCGCCACCTGGCAGTCGGTCATCGACGTGAACCTGCTCGGGACGCTGCGTATGACGCGGGCGTGCCTGCCGAGCCTCAGGACGTGCGGCGGCTCGGTCGTCTTCATCGGCACCCAGTCGTCGGTGGCCGCGCCCTCCCAGGTGCGGCAGGCGGCGTACGCGGCGTCCAAGGGGGCGCTGACCAGCGCGATGTACTCGCTGGCACGGGAGCTCGGCCCGTACCGGATCCGGGTCAACACGGTCCTGCCCGGCTGGATGTGGGGTCCGCCCGTCGAGGCGTACGTGCGCTTCACCGCCCACACCGAGGGCGTACCGGAGGCGGAGGTGAGAAAGCGGCTCACCGACCGTATGGCGCTGCCGGACCTGGCCACGGACGGCGACGTGGCGGACGCCGCGGTGTTCCTGGCCTCCGACCGGGCGCGCGCGATCACGGGCCAGTCCCTGCTGGTGAACGCGGGTGAGCTGATGCGATGACCCGCGGCTTCGAGCAGCCGCCTGAACGGACATGTACCCACCCGGCTGGAAATAGCCCCCAAGAGCCACGTACATGAACGGCTCTCAGCCAACAGAACGATTTTACCTTCCCTTGACCAGTACGCCGGTTGTCGTGCTCATGCGCCGGAACCCACCATGAGCGGGCAGTTCGGCAGGGAGGGAGGGGCACATGAACGGGTTCGACTGGGCCGTCCTGGTCGCGTACTTCGGCGTGATGACCGCGATCGGCGTCTGGTCCCACAAACGCGTGGACGACGTCAGCGACTTCTTCACCGCGGGCGGCAGGATGCCGTGGTGGCTGTCCGGCATCTCGCACCACATGTCCGGCTACAGCGCGGTGATGTTCACGGGATACGCCGGCATCGCCTACACCTACGGCATCACCTCCTACGTCACCTGGGCCCTGCCCATCGCCATCGGCGTGCTGATCGGCGCCAAGCTGTTCGCACCCCGCCTGAACCGGCTGCGCTCACGACTGCGCGTGGCCTCGCCGCTGGAGTACCTGAAGGACCGCTACAACGTGCCCACGCAGCAGGCGCTGGCCTGGTCCGGCATCCTGCTGAAGATCGTGGACGTGGGCGCGAAGTGGGCGGCGATCGCCACGCTGCTGAGCGTCTTCACCGGGGTCACGATCACCCAGGGCATCATCATCACCGGTGGCATCACGGCGGTGTACTGCACGATCGGCGGTCTGTGGGCGGACGCGCTGACCGAACTGGGCCAGTTCGTCATCCAGTTGCTGGCCGGTCTGGCCATGCTCGTCATCGCGCTGCACAAGATCTCCGAGCACGGCGGTCTGTCCAAGGCGCTGGACTCGCCGAAGCTGGACGGTCACGGGCACGGGTTCGCGGGCCCGTACATGACGGTCTTCTTCATCTCCTACCTGTTCATCAAGCTGTTCGAGTACAACGGCGGCATGTGGAACCAGGCCCAGCGCTACATGGCGACGGGCAGCGCCAAGGAGGCGACCCGGTCCGCTCTGCTGTCGGCGGGCCTGTGGTTCGTCTGGCCCGTCATCCTCTTCATCCCGATGTGGCTCTCCCCGCTCCTGGTCACCGCGAAGAAGCCGGACGGCTCGGACGCGTACGGCCTGATGACCGAACAGCTGCTGCCGCACGGGCTGCTGGGCCTGGTCGTCGTGGGCTTCTTCTCGCACACGATGGCCATGTGCTCCTCCGACGCGAACGCGATCGCGGCCGTGTTCACACGGGACGTGGTGCCGGTGCTGTCGAAGGCGGCCCGCTCGTGGAACACGCGGACCGGCCTGGTCGCGGGCCGCGTGACGACGGTTGCGTTCCTCGGCCTGTCGATGGCGGTGGCGACGCAGGTCAACTCGCCCACCTTCAAGGACATCATCACGGTCGTGATCAAGTGGGTGGCCGGCCTGATGGGCCCGATCGCGATCCCGTTCATCCTCGGCCTGCTGCGTCCGTTCCGTAAGTCGGGCCCGACGGCGGCGCTCGTCAGCTGGGGCGCGGGACTGCTGGCGTTCTTCTTGGTCAACTACAACCTGGACTTCTCCCAGCGTACGAACGTGAAGCTGGAGTACCAGGTGGCCCTGCCGATGGTGGTCTCGCTGGTCCTGTACGTCCTGATCGGCCTGGTGAAGCCGGAGGACACGCCCGAGCGGGACGCGATCATCGAGAAGGTCAACACCGACGACGACGGGGCGACGGTGACGGTGCCGACTCCGGGTACTGCCAGCCCGTCCGGGGTCTGAGCGCGAGGGCGCCGCGGCCGACGGGTTTCCGGAGGCGGAGCCCCAGGGCGGTGGCCGGGGCAACAGCGGCCCTACGCCCGGGGGTACCGCTCCAGCCACCCCGGCGCGGACCCCGTGGGGCCGTGCAGCGCGGCGCCCTGCGTCATCTCCATCGCGAAGTCGTCCGCCAGGACCAGCATCGTGGGACGGCCCTCCAGCTCGGCCAGCCAGGCCGGCGGGAGGGCCGTCTCGCCGTGCAGCGCCCCCAGCAGGCCACCGGTCAGAGCCCCCGCCGCCCCCGACGGGCCCCCCTGGTTCACGGCGAGGCACAGCGCGTGCCGGACGTCCTCCCCCACCACCGTGCAGTACACGGCGACCGCCAGCGCCCCGGCCGCCGTACCGTCCCCGGCCAGTTCCTCGATCCGGTCGGGCGTCGGCATGCCCTGCCGTACCGCCCCCAGGGCGTGCTGCAGGGCGTCCGCGACCTGCTGCTGCCCCGGCCGCGGGGCGAGCAGCGCCAGGGCCCGCTGCACGCCCGCGTCGGGGCTCTCCCCGCGCGCCAGCGCGTGCAGGATCACGGCGTACGCGCCCGCCGCCAGGTACGCCGTGGGGTGCCCGTGCGTCTGCGCCGCGCACTCGGCCGCCAGTTGCAGCACGAGTTGCGGCTCCCACCCGACGAGCAGGCCGAACGGTGCGGAGCGCACGGCGGCCTCGGGCCCCTGATCGCCCGGATTCTTCGGCGCGTCCAGCGTGCCCATCGTGTCGTCGCCGAGGCCGAGCAGACAGGCCCGGGCCGGCGAGCGCCGGGCGTACAGCCACTCCTCGCGGGCCAGCCAGCCGTCCTCCTTGCGCCGCTCGTCGGGACCCCAGTCCCGCTGGGTGGCCGCCCAGCGCAGATACGCCCGGTGCAGATCGGTCGGCGGATGCCAGGCGCCCGTGTCACGGCGGACCTGGGCGCGAATGAGCCCGTCCACGGAGAACAGGGTGAGCTGCGTGTGGTGCGTGATCGCGCCACGCCGGCCGTGCCCGAACGCCAGGTCCGTCAGCCCCTGTGGCCCGTGGGCCTGCCGGATCTCCTCCAGGGTGAGCCCGTCGACCGGCGCGCCCAGGGCGTCGGCGACGGCCACGCCGAGCAGCGTGCCGCGCACCCGGCTGCGGAAGTCCTGCTGCTCGGCGCGCCCCCAGACGGCACCGGCTGTCGCACTCACCCCAGGCCTCCTCACGGCACCGCACGCACCTCAGACGCGCAGCACTGTAATCGAGCGGGGGCGTCCGGCTCAGAGCTGCGGAACGTCATGCACACCACACTTCCGTGACCGCCCGAAAATCCTCTGTGAGCGGCCGAAAGCCGTCTCCATAGTTGGATCATGGCCGAAACAACGAGAAGCCCCCACGCCCGGACCGCGCTGCCCCTCGCCGCGACCCTCCTCACCGGTACGGTCGCCCTCCACATCGCGCTCGTCGCGTTCGGGAACATCACCGACTTCGGCACCAACCAGCAGTTCGTCCGGCACGTCCTCGCGATGGACACCACCTTCAAGGACGACGACCTGATGTGGCGCGCCATCACCTCGCACACCTGGGAGGACGCCGCGTATGTGGCGATCATCGTCTGGGAGACGGCCGCCGCACTGATCCTGATCGCCGCGACCTACCTGTGGGCCCGCCACCACCCGCGCGCCAGGTGGTTCTCGGACACCGGCCTGCTGATGCTCCTGCTGCTCTTCGGCGCCGGGTTCGTCGCGATAGGCGGCGAGTGGTTCGCGATGTGGCAGTCCAAGACCTGGAACGGCCTGGACGCGGCGATCCGGGTCATCGTCCTGACCGGGGTGGTGCTGCTGGTGACGCACCTGCCGGGGGCGACTCGGGACGAGCGCTGAGGGTCGTCGGCGAAGCCCCCGGCAGGTGACGTGCCGGGGCGCTCAGTTCTCCAGCACCGGCAGCAACTCCGGCAGGTGCCCGTCCGATGCCGCCGCCGCCCGCTGTCGCTCCTCCGGGACCTCGCCGTAGACCGTCGTGCGCGGCCTGGCCGGGCGGCCCGCCGCCTCCGCGACCGCGATCAGTTCCCTGATCGACTTGTACGAGCCGTAGGACGAGCCCGCCATGCGGGAGATCGTCTCCTCCATCAGGGTGCCGCCCAGGTCGTTCGCGCCCGAGCGGAGCATCTCGGCCGCACCTTCCGTACCCAATTTCACCCAGCTTGTCTGGATATTGGGGATGTGCGGGTGCAGCAGGAGGCGCGCCATCGCCGTGACCGCGCGGTTGTCCCGCATCGTCGGGCCGGGGCGAGAGATGCCCGCCAGGTACACCGGGGCGTTGGTGTGGATGAAGGGCAGGGTGACGAACTCCGTGAAGCCGCCCGTCCGCTGCTGGATGCCGGCGAGGGTGCGCAGATGGCCCAGCCAGTGGCGGGGCTGGTCGACGTGGCCGTACATCATCGTCGACGAGGAGCGGATGCCCAGTTCGTGCGCCGTCGTGACGACCTCGATCCAGGTCGCCGTGGGCAGCTTGCCCTTCGTCAGGACCCACCGGACCTCGTCGTCCAGGATCTCCGCCGCCGTGCCGGGGATCGTGTCCAGGCCGGCTTCCTTCGCCGCCGTCAGCCACTCGCGGATCGACATGCCGGTGCGGGTCGCCCCGTTGACCACCTCCATCGGGGAGAAGGCGTGCACATGCATGCCGGGGACGCGGGACTTCACGGCCTTCGCGATGTCGAAGTACGCCGTCCCGGGCAGGTCCGGGTGGATGCCGCCCTGCATGCACACCTCGACCGCGCCCACGTCCCAGGCCTGCTGGGCACGGTCCGCGACCTGCTCCAGGGAGAGCGTGTAGGCGTCCGCGTCCGTGCGGCGCTGCGCGAACGCGCAGAAACGGCAGCCGGTGTAGCAGACGTTCGTGAAGTTGATGTTCCGGGTGACGATGTACGTCACGTCGTCGCCGACCGCCGACTTGCGCACGTCGTCCGCGATGCGGGTGAGCGCGTCCAGCGCCGGGCCGTCCGCGTGCAGCAGCGCCAGCGCCTCGTCGTCCGTGAGTCGCGTCGGGTCGTCGGCGGCCGTGCGCAGCGCCGCCCGTACGTCGGCGTCGATGCGCTGCGGTGCCATACCGGGCGCCGCCGCCTCCCGCAGCGCCTCCCAGTCGCCGTACACCTCGTCGAAGTCGTCCCGCCGGTCGCCCGTACGGCCGTCGCTGTCGATCGTGCGGTGCAGGTCGGTGCGTCCAGCCGCGACGAACACCTCCTCGGGCTCCTGCCAGGGGTGCCCCTCGACCACGGCGTCCTCACGCGCCAGGCCCGTCTCCGGGTCCGCCAGCGCCGCCACGTGGGGGCGCAGCCGCGGGTCCAGCCAGGGCTCCCCGCGCCGGACGAACTCCGGGTACACGCACAGGCGTTCCCGCAGGGCGAAGCCCGCCGCCGCGGAACGCTCCCGCAGCCGCTCGATCTGCGGCCAGGGCCGCTCGGGGTTCACATGGTCGATGGTCAGCGGCGACACCCCGCCCCAGTCGTCGATGCCGGCGCCGATGAGCCGCTCGTACTCCCCGTCGACCAGGTTCGGCGGTGCCTGCAGACAGGCGGAGGGGCCCATGATGTGCCGGGCCACGGCCACCGCGGCGACCAGCTCGTCCAGTTCCGCGTCCGGCATCCCGCGCATCGCCGTGTCCGGCTTGGCGCGGAAGTTCTGGATGATCAGCTCCTGGATGCCGTGGTAGGCGCGGGACACCTTCCGCAGCGCGAACAGCGACTCGGCGCGCTCCTCGTACGTCTCGCCGATGCCGATGAGGAGGCCGGAGGTGAAGGGGACGGAGGAGCGGCCGGCGTCCTCCAGCACCCGCAGGCGGACCGCCGGTTCCTTGTCGGGGGAGCCGTAGTGGGGGCCGCCCGGCTCCGACCACAGCCGGGTCGCCGTCGTCTCCAGCATCATGCCCATCGACGGGGCGACCGGCTTGAGCCGCTGGAAGTCGGTCCAGGACATCACACCGGGGTTGAGGTGCGGCAGCAGGCCCGTCTCCTCCAGGATCCGGATCGAGATGGCCCGTACGTAGGCGATCGTGTCGTCGTAGCCGTGCGCGTCCAGCCACTCGCGCGCCTCGGGCCAGCGGTCCTCCGGCTTGTCGCCGAGGGTGATCAGGGCCTCCTTGCAGCCCAGGGCGGCGCCCTTGCGGGCGATGTCGAGGACCTCGTCCGGAGACATGAACATCCCGTGCCCGGCGCGGCGCAGCTTGCCCGGCACGGTGACGAAGGTGCAGTAGTGGCACTTGTCGCGGCACAGGCGGGTGAGGGGGATGAAGACGCTCTTCGAGTACGTGATGACGCCGGGCCGGCCGGCGGCCTCGAGGCCCGCGTCGCGCACCCGGGCGGCGGACGCGGCGAGGTCGTCGAGGTGCGCGCCGCGAGCCTGGAGCAGCACCGCGGCTTCGGTGACGTCGAGCGCGACACCTTCTCGGGCGCGTTTGAGGGCGCGACGCATGGAGTTCTCGGTGGGGCCGGTTCCGGAGGTCGCGGAAGTCGTCATCCCTCGAGCATACGTATGCGTTGATCAGGTCATACAGGACGTACGTGCGTCGGTGGGGCGGTTCACCCGCCACAGGGCGTCACCGTCGCCGCGGCCATCCGCTGTTATGCCGGCACCTGGCTGCCGATCGGCTTCCCGTGCACCGGAGTTCACGGGTGGACACCACAGTGGTGTGTGCATCCCTGCACCACCCCTGTCATCCGACACACCGGGAGCAGCAGCATGTGCGAGGACGACCACGGCACCGGCATGGGAAGACGCGCGCTGTTCGTGACGGGTGCGGCCGCCGCGCTTACGTTGGGAACCGTGAGCTTCTCCGAGGGCCCCACCGCCGAGGCGGCCGACAACCAGGAGACGAGGACGGTGCGCGGCACGCTGCCCACCGGCTCCCCCGACTTCGTGTACCTGCCCGTCGACGTCCCCGAGGGCGTCCGTGAGATCCACGTCGCCTACACCTACGACAGGCCGTCCGTCCCGGCCGGCACCCCGGGCAACGCCCTGGACATCGGCATCTTCGACGAGCGCGGCACCGAGCTGGGCGGCAAGGGCTTCCGCGGCTGGTCCGGCGGCGCGCGCAGCGAGTTCTTCCTCCGCGCGGACGACGCGACCCCCGGCTACATCCCGGGCCGCATCCGCCCCGGCACCTGGCACATCGCGCTGGGCCCGTACACGGTGGCGCCGCAGGGCCTGACGTACGAGGTCACGATCACGCTCACCCACGGCGCGCAGAGCGAGACCCCGAAGCCCGTGTACCCGCCGTCCCGGGCCGTGGGCCGGGGCCGCGCCTGGTACCGCGGGGACTGCCATCTGCACTCCTGGTACTCCGACGGCCGCCGCACGCCCGCCGAGATCGCGGCGCTGGCCCGGGCGGCCGGTCTGGACTTCATCAACAGCTCCGACCACAACACGCACTCCTCGCACGCCCACTGGGCCGACCAGGCGGGCGACGACCTGCTGATCATGACGGGCGAGGAGGTGACGACCCGCAACGGCCACGTGGTGGCGCTGGGCACCGACCCGGGCACGTTCATCGACTGGCGCTACCGGGCCCGCGACAACCGCTGGGCCCGCTTCGCCCAGCAGATCCGCCGCGCGGGCGGTCTGGTCGTCCCGGCGCATCCGCACGCCACCTGCGTCGGCTGCGGCTGGAAGTTCGGCTTCGGCGAGGCGGACGCGGTGGAGGTGTGGAACGGCCCCTACACCCCGGACGACGAGGTGACGCTCGCGGAGTGGGACAACACGCTGGTGGCGTCGGTCCGGGAGGGCCACGGCCGGTGGCTGCCTGCGATGGGCAACAGCGACGCGCACCGCGACCCGGACGCGGTGGGCAGCCCTCAGACGGTGGTCCTCGCCGACGACCTGACCCGCGAGGCGGTCCAGGAGGGCCTCCGCGCGGGCCGCTCGTACGTCGCCGAGTCGAAGAACGTCTCCCTGGCCTTCACCGCTTCGGGCAGCCGCGGCGAGCACGCGGGCATCGGCGAACGGCTGCGGGTGGACCGCGACACCCCGGTCACGGTCCGCCTGGAGGTGCGGGGCGCACCGCGCTGCACGGTCCGCTTCATCACCGACCAGGGCGTGCTGTTCACGAGCGACCCGCTGCCGGTGACCGGCTCGGGCACGGCCGAATGGCGTACGACACCGGCCTACGCGGCCTACGTCCGCGCCGAGCTGCGGCACGAGGCGGCTGCGGGCCCGGTGCCGGGTGCGCTGGCCGCGTTCACCAACCCGATCTTCCTGGGCGGGGCGTAAACGCATCCGCGGGGCGCGCGGCTGTTCTCCGCGCGCCCCGGTCCCCGGTCTGCGAGACTGCGCGGAGTGGCCAGCAGTGTCCCGCCGTCGAGGAGAGCGAGGGACGATGTCGGACTTCGTCGACCGCAAGTACCGTGCCGTCACGGCGTTCCAGCGCCGGATGAACCCGGTGCTGCGCCGCCTGCCCCTCCAGACGGTGCTGGAGACGACGGGCCGCGTGTCCGGGCTGCCGCGCCAGACCCCGGTGGGCGGCCGCCGCGTCGGGAACTCCTTCTGGCTGGTATCGGAATACGGCGAGAGGTCCCAGTACGTCCGCAACATCCAGGCGAATCCACGCGTCCAGGTGCGCATCCTGGGCCGCTGGCACACGGGCACGGCCCACCTGCTCCCGGACGACGACCCCCGGGCCCGCCTGAAGCAACTGCCGCGCATGAACGGCATGGCGGTACGGGCCCTCGGGGCGCAGCTGCTCACGGTACGGGTGGACCTGGACGGCTAGGGTCTTTCGTCCGGATCAACCCGGCCACACGACGGCCTGCAACTCGCTGTAGGCGTGCAGGGCGTAGGAGCCCACGTCGCGGCCCACGCCGCTCTTCTTGAAGCCGCCGAACGGCGCCTCCATGTTGCGGCCGACCGTGTTCACACCGACGCCGCCCGTGCGCAGCCGGCGCGCCACGCGGAAGGCGCGGGCCACGTCGCCCGACCAGACGTAGTCGATCAGGCCGTAGTCGGAGGCGTTGGCCAGGTCGATGCCCTCCTCCTCCGCGTCGAAGGGGACCACCACGACCACCGGGCCGAAGATCTCCTCCCGGACCACCCGCATGTCGGGCGTGCAGTCCGCGAGGAGGGTGGGCGCGACGTAGAAGCCGCGGTCGTGCGGAGGCCGTTCGCCGCCGGTGACCAGCCGTGCGCCCTCCTTGCGGCCCAGTTCGACGTACGCCTCCACACGGTCCCGGTGCGCCGCCGAGATCAGCGGACCCACCACCGTGTCCCGCTCACGCGGATCACCGACCTTCAAGTGGCGGGCGTACGCCGCCAGTCGGTCGACCAGCCGGTCGTACACGCCCCGCTGCGCGAGCACCCGTGTCGGTGCCGTGCAGATCTGTCCGCTGTAGAAGGAGAACGTGGTGCCGATTCCGGCCACCGCCGCGTCCAGGTCCGCGTCGTCGAAGACGAGCGCCGCGCCCTTGCCGCCCAGCTCCATCAGCTGCCGCTTCACGGACCGGCCGCACACCTCGGCGATGCGCTGCCCCACGGCCGTCGAGCCGGTGAAGCTCACCATGTCGACGTCCGGGCAGTCCACGGCCGCCTCGCCCACCTCGGGGCGCGCCCCGCCGACCACGTTCACCACGCCCGGCGGCGCGCCCGCCTCCTGAAGTGCCTCCGCCATGCGGTACACCGACAGCGGGTCCTGCGGGGCCGGCTTCACGACCACCGTGTTGCCCATCGCGAGCGCGGGCGCGACCTTGCCGGCCGGGTTCGCCCAGGGGTTGTTGTACGAGGTGACGCAGGCGACCACGCCAACGGGCTGGCGCACGGCCAGGGCGCCCATGACGGTCGCCGGGCCGAACGGCCCCGCCTCGTTGATCTGCGGCGGCAGCGGCTGCTCCACCGGTTCCACCCGCGCGTACCGTCGGAAACGCGCCACCGCGACCCCGACCTGCATCCCGCGCGCCGTCCCGGTCGTCGCGCCGCTCTCCGCCTGCGCCAGCTCGGCGTACGGCCCCAGGCGGCCCTGGATCAGGTCGGCCGTCCGCGCCAGCACCGCCGCCCGCTCCTCTGGCGGCGTCCTCGACCACGGCCCGAACGCCTCGCGGGCCGCGGCGCAGGCCGCCCGCACCTGCTCCCGCGAGGCCTCCGGCGCCCACCCGACGATCCCCTCGGTCGCCGGGTCGGTCACCCGGTAGTGGCCGTCGTCCGGCTCCACCCAGGCCCCGCCGATCAACAGCCGCTGCCGCTCGGTCACGTGGTGCTCACCGTCCTGGTGTCCCGCCCGGAGCGCAGCACCTTCCCCGGTACGGCCCCGGTCACCACGTCGTCCCGGATCGCCTCGACGCCGTTGACCCACACGGCCCGGATCCCGATCGCCCGCGAGTCCAGGCGCGGGCTGTCACCCGGCAGGTCGTGCACCAGGGTGGCCTGCCCGGCGTCGATCCGCTCCGGGTCGAAGAGGACCAGGTCGGCATGGAAGCCCTCCCGCACCCGACCGCGCTCCCGGAGCCCGAACAGCTGCGCGGGGTCGTCCGTCAGCATTTTCACGGCCTGCTCCAGCGGCACCAGCTTCCGGCCGCGCAGACAGTCCCCGAGGAACCGGGTCGTGTACGGCGCCCCGCACATGCGGTCCAGGTGGGCGCCCGCGTCGGAGCCGCCGAGCAGGACGTCCTCGTGCCGCCAGGTCTCGGCCCTCAGGGCCCAGGAGCCGGGGTCGTTGTCGGTGGGCATGGGCCACAGGACCGTGCGCAGCTCGTCGTTCGCGCAGATCTCGACCAGGCATGCGAAGGGGTCCTGGCCGCGCTCGGCCGCGATGTCCTTCACGACGCGTCCGGTCAGGCCTTCGTTGCGCGGGCTGTAGGTGTCGCCGATGACGTACCGCCCGAAGTCGGTGAGACGGCGGAAGACACCGGCCTCCTTGGAGTGGGCGCGGCGCAGCATCTGCGCCCGGACCCCGGGGTCGCGCAGCTTCGCGGTCCGCTCGGGCACGGGCAGACCCAGGATCGGTCCCCAGCCGGGGATCAGGTTGAGGGCGCAGAAGGTGCCCAGGGACATGTTCATCGGCGTGAGGATGGGCATGGTGAGGGCCACCACCCGGCCGCCCGCCTTCCGGGCCCGCTCGCTCGCGGAGAGCTGACGCGGCACGCGTTCGGGGACGGCCGCGTCGATGGTGAGGACGTTCCAGTTCAGGGGCCGTCCGGCCGCCGCGCTCATCTCCGCCAGGAGGTCGATCTCCGGATCGCTGAACTGGTCCAGGCAGCCCGCGACGATCGCCTCGATCTGTGTGCCCTCGTGCTCGCCGACCGCCTTGGCGAGTGCCAGAAGCTCCTCCGGCCGTGCGTGCCGGGAGGCGACCGGCTGCCCGTCACCGTCGGAGTGGGTGGAGGACTGCGTGGTCGAGAGCCCCCAGGCGCCCGCGTCCATGGCCTCGTGGAACAGCCGCAGCATGGCGTCCAGCTGCTCGTCCGTCGGCTGCCCGCCGACCGCGTCCGGGCCCATCACGTACCGTCGCAGCGCGCAGTGCCCCGCCATGAAACCGGCGTTGACCGCGATCCGCCCTTCGAGGGCGTCCAGGTACTCCCCGAAGGAGTGCCATGTCCAGGGCGCCCCCTCCTCCAGGGCGACCAGGGACATGCCCTCCACCTTCGACATCATCCGCCGGGTGTAGTCGGCGTCCTCGGGCCGCGCCGGGTTCAGCGGGGCGAGGGTGAAGCCGCAGTTGCCGGCCGCGACCGTGGTGACCCCGTGGTTCAGGGACGGGGTCGCGTACGGGTCCCAGAACAGCTGGGCGTCGTAGTGGGTGTGCGGGTCGACGAAGCCGGGGGCGAGGACGAGACCGGTGGCGTCCTCGCCGCTCCCGGCCTCCTCGGTGATCGCGCCGACGGCCACGATACGGCCGTTTCGTATCCCCACGTCGGCCGTGTACGCGGGGGCGCCGGTCCCGTCCACGACGGTCGCGCCCTTGATGACGTGGTCGAGCACGACGGCTCGCCTCCTTCAACTCCGGTGGGGCGCCCTGAAGTGGCGCGGGGAACTGCGCGACCAGCCACATCGGGCCCGCAGCCGCCGGACGGCCCGCGGCCCGACGGCGATCAGGCGCTCTGCCGGAACCGCGTAGTCCGGTGAACCGGATCCGTGTCGATCTTCGGGATCACGTGCTCGCCGATCAGCCGGATCGTCTGGAGCGTCTCCTCCTTCGGTATCCCGACCGGCAGCCCGAAGCTGAGCTGGTCGGCGCCCGCCTGCTCCCACCTCTTGCACTGCCGCAGCACCTCGTCCGGGTCGCCGCAGATGAGCAGTTCCTCCTCGATGAGCAGTTCGAGGAATTCCTCGGTGTACTCGGGGAGCGTCTCCGGCCACACGGGGAAGCCCTCGGGGCGCGGGAAGGTGTCGTGGTAGCGGAAGACGAGGGACGGCAGGTAGTGCAGTTGGCCGTTCACCGCGATGCGGATCGCCTCCTCGTGCGTAGGCGCGCAGATCGCGGTGCTCGTCACCATCACGTTGTCGTTGACGAAGTCCCCGACGGGCTCGGCGTCCACGATCGCAGTCTTGTACTGCTCCAGCACCCACTCCATGTCGGAGACCTTCTGCACGCTGAAGCCGAGCACCCCGAGGCCCTTCTTCGCGGCCATGGCGTACGAGGACGGGGACCCGGCGGCGTACCACATCGCGGGGTGCGACTTCCCGTACGGCTTGGGCAGCACCTTGCGGGGCGGTAGCGACCAGTGCTTGCCCCGGAAGCCCTCGTACTCGTCCTGGAGCCACATCTTCGGGAACTCGGCGACGGTCTCCTCCCAGATCTCCTTGGTGAAGTTCATGTCGGTGATGCCGGGCAGGAAGCCGAGGATCTCGTGGGAGCCGGCACCGCGTCCGCTGCCGAACTCGAAGCGGTTGCCGCTGAGGTGGTCGAGCATGGCGACCTTCTCGGCGACCTTCACCGGGTGGTTGACCTGGGCCAGCGGGTTGAAGATCCCGGAGCCGAGGTGGATGCGCTCGGTGGCGTGGGCGAGGTAGCCGAGGAAGACGTCGTTGGCGGAGAGGTGCGAGTACTCCTCCAGGAAGTGGTGCTCGGACGCCCAGGCGTACTTGAAGCCGGACCTGTCCGCCTGGATGACGTACCCGGTCTCCTCCATCAGCGCCTTGTGCTCCGCGAGCGGGTCGGTCTCGGCCCGCTTGCCGACGTATCCCTGTACGAAGAGCCCGAATTCCACGGAGGTCACCGTCCCCACGAGTGTCTACCTGACGTATCGTCAGATTGGCTTGCCGCCGACTGTCGCACCGCCCCGTTGGACCGTCAATAGCTGACGGTAGGTCAGATCATTGGGTGGACCCTCAGACGACCGAGACCCCGGCCAGCCACCCGCCGTCGATCACGAACGGCTGCCCGGTGATGTACGAGGAGTCGTCCGAGGTCAGGAAGAGCGCGAGCCGCGCCACCTCCTCGGCCCTGCCGACCCGGCCGAGCGGTACGAGCCGGCGGTACAGCCCGTCCAGGGCGCGGGACGTCTCCTGCGGGTCCGCCTCGGGGTCCAGTCGGGCCGGATTGGACATCGGGGTGTCGATGGCCCCCGGGCACACGGCGTTGACCCGTATCCCCCGCGGCGCCAGCTCGATCGCGGCGACCCTGGTGAGGCCGAGGACGGCGTGCTTGGTCGCCGCGTACGTGCCCACGGCCGCCATCCCGGTCATCGCGGTGTAGGAGGCGGTGTTGACGATGGTGCCGCCCCCGGACGCCGCGATCTCGGGAGCGACGGCCCGGATGCCGAGGAAGCAGCCGACCTGGTTGACCTGGACGACGCTCATGAACTCGTCCAGGGGCGTGTCGAGAAGCGCGTTGAACCGCAGGATGCCCGCGTTGTTGACCAGCCCGTCGATATGCCCGTACGCCCCTTTCGCGACGGCCACGGCGGCGGCCCAGTCGGCCTCGCGGGCCACGTCGAGGTGCACGTACGACTGCCCCAGCTCCTTGGCGAGCGCCTCCCCCTGGTCGTCGAGCACGTCGGCGAGGACGACCCGGGCGCCCTCCGCCGCGAACAGCCGCGCCTCCTGCTCGCCCTGCCCGCGCGCCGCCCCGGTGACGATGACGACGCGCCCGTCCAGCTTGCCCATGGAGCCTTCCTCCTCAGTTCAGGCGGGGCGCGACCTCGACCCCGAACGCCGTGATCTGGTCGGTGAGTTCGGCGCGGCTCCGGCTGCGGAACCGCACCTGGATCTGGTCCACGCCCATCGCGCGGTAGGCCCGCAGGGACTCGGCGATCGCCTCCGGGGCGCCGGCGACAGTGCGCCGGCCGACGTCCCAGTGGACCTGACCGATGTAGAGGGGCTCGGTGATGGCGCCCGCGGTGAAGGGGCCGTCCAGCCCGGCCTGTTCGCGCAGTCGCCCTATCCGGGCGATCTGCGCGGGCAGCCGGTGGCGCGGATCCCCCTGCGGCAGCCAGCCGTCCCCCTTGAGCGCGGCCCGGCGAACGGCGGCGGGCGAGGAGCCGCCCACCCAGAAGGGGATGTGCGGCTGAGCGGGCCGGGGCCGCTGCCCGAGCCCTTCGAAGTCGTACGCCTTCCCGTGGTGGACCGGGAACTCCTCGGGCCCGAGGGCTACACGCAGCGCGTCGATCGCCTCGTCGAGCAGGGGCCCGCGCCGCCCGAAGTCCACCCCCAGCGCCTCGAACTCCTCGCGCACGTGCCCTGCTCCCACCCCGAGGACGAGCCGCCCGCCGGAGAGGCGGTCGAGGGTCGCGTACTGCTTGGCGGTGACGAGCGGATGCCGCAGCCCGACGACCGCGACATGGCTGAGCAGCCGCACCCGCTCGGTGACGGCGGCCAGGTGCGCGAGCGTGGCCACCGGGTCGTACCAGACCGTGCCCATGGCGGAGGCGAGCCGGCGCGGGACGGCGACGTGGTCGCAGCAGGCGACGTAGTCGAACCCGGCGGCGTCCGCGGCCCGGGCGACCGCGACGAGGTCGCCCGGACCGGCCCCGGCTTCCCAGGACTCGGCGTAGAGCGTGGACTGCGACTGGACGGGAAGCTGCATCCCGTACCGGAGCGTCCTGTCCCGCAGGGGCCCGTTCAACGCCTGCCGCCCGGCCACAGACCGTCCTCCGTGAGCCCCAGCAGCTCGATGGCGTTGCGCCGGACGATCCGCTCGACGACGTCCGGCTCCAGATGCCCCATCTGCGCCTCGCCGACCTCGCGCGACTTGGGCCAGGTGGAGTCGGAGTGGGGATAGTCGGTTTCGTACAGGACGTTGCCCACCCCGACGGCGTCCAGGTTCCGCAGGCCGAAGGCGTCGTCGAAGAAGCAGCCGTGGACGTGCTCGGCGAACAGCTCGGACGGCGGGCGGTGGACCTTGTCGGCGACGCCGCCCCAGCCGCGGTTCTCCTCCCAGACGACGTCCGCGCGCTCGAGGATGTACGGGATCCAGCCGATCTGCCCCTCCGCGTACATCACCCTGAGGTTCGGGAACCGCTCGAACTTGCCGCTCATCAGCCAGTCGACCATCGAGAAGCAGCAGTTGGCGAAGGTGATCGTGGAGCCGACGGCGGGCGGGGCGTCGGCGGACGTGGACGGCATCCTGCTGCTCGACCCGATGTGCATCGCGATGACCGTCCCGGTCTCGTCGCAGGCGGCGAGGAAGGGGTCCCAGTCGTCGGTGTGGACGGAGGGCAGGCCGAGGCGCGGTGGGATCTCGGAGAACGCGACGGCGCGGACGCCGCGTTCGGCGTTGCGGCGCACTTCGGCGGCGGCGAGTCCGGCGTCCCAGAGGGGGATGAGGGTGAGGGGTATGAGGCGTCCGTGCGCCTCGGGCCCGCACCACTCCTCCACCATCCAGTCGTTGTACGCCCTGATGGACAGCAGTCCGAGCTCGCGGTCCTTGGCCTCGGTGAAGGTCTGTCCGCAAAAGCGCGGGAAGGTGGGGAAGCAGAGGGCGGACTGGACGTGGTTGACGTCCATGTCGGCGAGGCGCTGCGGGACGTCGTACGAGCCCGGGCGCATCTGCTCGTAGGTGATCACCTCGAGCCTGATCTCGTCCCTGCTGTAGCCGACGGCGGTGTCGAGGCGGGTGAGGGGCCGGTGCAGGTCCTCGTACACCCACCAGTCGCCGAGCGGGCCCTCGTCGCCGGGGGAGCCCATGGCCGGGGCGAACCTGCCGCCCAGGAACGTCATTTCCTTCAGGGGCGCGCGGACGATACGCGGACCGATGCCCCGGTACTTCGCCGGGAGGCGGTCCTGCCAGACGTCCGGTGGCTCCACGGTGTGGTCGTCGACGGAGATGATCTTCGGGAAGGCGGCGCCGGTGCCGGTCGCTGAGGTCTCCATGCCGGTGAAGGTAGCGCTTATCTGACGATCCGTCAGCTACTGCGGGCCGGGGCTGCTCGGAACAGGGGCAGACGGGGCGCTCCGGATATGCGAAGAGCGTGTGCGAACCTTGTGACGCACCGCACAGTGGCCTGTGATCGCCGTCTCCCACGGCTGACGCATCCGCCATGAACAAGGCAAACTGGCCTCTTGGTTGTGGACGGTTCGGCAGGGGGGCCAGGGGGCGACGATGGACGGTGTGCCGCGAGTACCTGAGCAGCAGGGTCCCGAGGATTCGGCGACACTGCGCTTCGGTGTGCTCGGACCGGTGCGCGCCTGGCGCGGGGAGGAGCTGCTGGCCACCGGCTCACCGCAGCAGCGCGCCCTGCTGGCCGCCTTGCTGATGCGCGAGGGCCGCACGGCGACGGCGTCCGAACTGATCGACGCGCTGTGGGGCGACGACCCGCCCCCACGGGCGCTGGCGGCGGTCCGCACCTACGCCTCCCGTCTGCGCAAGGTGCTCTCACCGGGTGTCCTGCTCAGCGAGTCGGGCGGCTACGCGGTGCGGCTGGGCGAACCGCGCTCCCTGGATCTGGCCGCCGCCCAGGAGCTGGCCGCGGAGGCGGAGAAGGCGAAGAACTCCGGGGACCTGTGCCATGCCCGGCACGTCCTGAACGAGGCGCTCGCGCTGTGGGACGGGGAACCGCTGGCCGGGGTGCCCGGCCCGTACGCGGAGGCGCAGCGGGCCCGTCTGGAGGAATGGCGCCTGCAACTCCTCGAGTCCCGCCTCGACATGGACCTGGAGCAGGGCTGCCACGCCGAGGCGGTCTCCGAGCTCACGGCCCTGACGGCGGCGCACCCCCTGCGCGAGCGCCTGCGGGAGCTGCTGATGCTGGCGCTGTACCGCTCCGGCCGCCAGGCCGAGGCCCTGGCGGTCTACGCGGACACGCGCCGCCTGCTGGCCGACGAACTCGGGGTGGACCCCCGCCCCGGCCTGAAGGAACTCCAGCAGCGCATCCTCCAGGCGGACCCGACCCTGGCGGAACCGTCGGCACCGGCACCCGAGCCCTCGGCCACCCCCGTACGCCCGGCGCAGCTCCCGGCCACCGTCCCGGACTTCACGGGCCGTGCCGCCTTCGTCGCCGAACTCAGCGAGGTGCTGGCGTCGGCGGAGGGCCGGGTGATGGCGGTGTCGGCGCTGGCGGGCATCGGAGGCGTGGGCAAGACGACGCTGGCGGTGCACGTGGCCCACCAGGCCCGGTCGGCCTTCCCGGACGGTCAGCTGTACGTGGACCTGCAGGGCGCGGGCCCGCGCGCGGCGGAACCGGAGACGGTCCTCGGCTCCTTCCTGCGCGCCCTTGGCACCGCGGACTCGGCGATCCCCGACTCGCTGGAGGAACGCTCGGCCCTGTACCGCTCGGTACTGGACGGCCGCCGTGTGCTGGTCCTGCTGGACAACGCGCGCGACGCCGCCCAGGTACGCCCGCTCCTGCCCGGTACGGAGGGCTGCGCGGCGCTGGTGACGTCACGGGTCCGCATGGTCGACCTGGCGGGCGCGCACCTGGTGGACCTGGACGTGATGTCGCCCGACGAGGCCTTGTCCTTGTTCACGAAGATCGTGAGCGAGGAAAGGGTGGCCTCGGAACGGGAGGCGGCGCTGGACGTGGTGGCGGCGTGCGGCTTCCTGCCGCTGGCGATCCGCATCGCCGCGTCCCGCCTGGCGGCGCGCCGCACCTGGACGGTCTCGGTCCTGGCCGCGAAGCTCGCGGACGAGCGACGCCGCCTGGACGAACTCCAGGCGGGCGACCTGGCGGTGAAGGCCACCTTCGAACTGGGCTACGGCCAACTGGAGCCGGCCCAGGCCCGCGCCTTCCGCCTCCTCGGCCTGGCGGACGGCCCTGACATCTCCCTGGCGGCCGCCGCGGCGGTCCTGGACCTCCCGCTGGAGGAGACGGAGGACCTGCTGGAGTCCCTCGTCGACACCTCTCTGCTGGAGTCGGCGGCACCCGGCCGCTACCGCTACCACGACCTGGTCCGCCTCTACGCGCGTGCGTGCGCGGAACGGGACGAACACCCGCCGAGCGAGCGGGACGCGGCGATGTCGCGGCTGCTGGACTTCTACCTGGCCACGGCGGCGGGGGTGTACGCGATCGAGCGGCCGGGGGATCGGCTGGTGGATCACCTGGAGAAGACCCGGACGGCCGGCCTGGTCTTTCCGGACCGGCGTGCGGCCCAGGACTGGCTCTACTCGGAAGCCGTCTCGCTGCTCGCCTGTGTCCGCCAGTCGTCCGACGGCGCCCGGCTCAGGCGCGCGGTCGACCTGTTGTGGGCAGCGGTGGACCTGGCGGAGTCCGGGGCGAACTTCAAGGAGTACGAGGCGGCAGCCACCGCCCTGCGTGACGCCGCGCGTGCGGCATCGGACGGCCGTTCGGAGGGCCGGGCCAACCTCGTCCTGGCCAACGCCCGCCACTGGTCCGGTTACTTCGATCAGGCGGATCAGGAGGCGCGGGAGGCACTGAGACTGTCCGAGGCCGCAGGGGATCCGCTGCCCTGCTGCTGGGCGGCCAACATCCTCGGGGCCTTCGCCTTCTACCAGAGCCGCTACGGGGACGCCGAGGACTACCTCGAGCGGGCCATCAAGGACTTTCGCGCCTGCGGTGACCTGCCGGGCACGGCGACCGCCCTGTGCAACCTCTCCCGCTTGCACCTGGCGACAGATCGTGCCGACAGCGCGATCAGCCTCGCTCGGCAGGGCACTGAGATGTACGAGGAGCTCGGACACACGCTCAAGGCCGCGAACGGTCACTACGCACTCGGCCTGGCCTTGAGCAAGAACGGCCAGCAGTCCGACGCCTCCGACCGCCTCATGCAAGCCCTCCAGGTCTTCCGCGCCAGTCGCCAGCGACTGTGGGAGGGCATGACCCTGTTCCGTCTCGCCGAGGTGGATCTCCTGGCCCAGCGCCCCGCGCAGGCCGCCGCCAACGCCGAGATGGCCCTCGCCATGCTCAGGGGGATCGGTGGGGAATGGCGCCGGGGAAACGTGCTCACCGTCCTCGGCAAAGCACTGACCCGGCTGGGACAGTCCGGACGGGCGCAAGTCTGCTGGCGGGAGGCCCTCGAAATCTACGAGGGCCTGGACTCCCCGGAGGCCGCCGAGGTGCAGGCGTTGTTGGCTCCCGCGGCAGCCGCGTGACGCACGACACGGACGTTCATCGTTCGTTTATCGCCGCCAGGCACTCTCTTGTTTGTCGATCCGTCGCGTCGGGGGGCAGACGGACCGCCGGTGAGGTCGCCTGACTCGCAGTCTAGGGTGGGCGACTTGATGGCCCGTCCGGCCACCCTCGGGGGAGTGGCCGGACGGGCCGACGACAGTCCGACAGCAACAACCAAGGGGAGGCACCACCATGAGCGACACCACCAAGGACGAGCCGGTCGTCAAGCCGGACAACACGCACATCACCGACGCCGAGGCCGGCACCGAGGTTCAGCCGCTCAACACGCACATCACCGATGTCAACGACGGCGAAGCCACCCCGGACAACACGCACATCACGTCGGACCCCAGCTAGACCTTCTCCCACACGGGGATCGGCCGCGGCGGCGCGGAGGGGGAGCCGTCGCGGCCGAAGTCTGTCCGGCGCTCGACTCCAGCGCCTCACAACTCCTCGATCAGCCCCGCCGCGCGGATCACCGCGGCCAGCGCGTCACCGTTGCCCGTGCGTCGGTGGACCTCCAGGGAGGTGTCGGCGAGTTTGATGACGTGTTCGTCGCCGTGGTGGACGGCCAGGGCGAAGACCTCCTCCGCCGATTCGGGGGCCGTGGGGAGGCTGTGCCGGGGTGCGGGTGCGGCGGGGGTGTAGGCCGCGGTCACTGCGGCGCTCGCCGCCCACGCCGCGTGCAGGCTCGTCGCCCACTGGGACCGCGGCACGGCGGGCAGGGTGCGCAAGACGGCCATGGGGGCGGTCGCGGCGTGGACCAGCATGACGGCCGAGCCGTGGGCGTTGGCGAGGTAGTGCACGGCCGCGGCGGTCGTCAGGTCGGCCAGGCGGTCCCGGGCCTGGTCGGCTTCGGTGGCGGGTCGCAGTGCGGCCAGCGCGGTGGGCCAGTCGGGCAGGTCGGTGAGCTGCTCGAGGCGGTGGTTGATGCCCGCGGTCTGGTCGGGCACACGGGGAACGCCGGCCAGCGCGGATGCCGGGTCGGCGGTTCCGGCGGGGGTGGTGAGCGGGACCGGTTGCCAGCGGGCCGCCCAGTAGCCGAGGGCTTGGCCCAGTTCGGCCAGGCGCGGTCCGTCCTCGTGGTCCAGCAGGGCGTGGACCGCGTGCCCGGTGCGGATCACGCCGTGGGTGGCGCCGGCCGCGATGCCCGGGAGCAGCCTCGGCCACCATGTCGCCAGCACCGTACGCCAGGGTTGTTCCGTCACCTCACGGCCGAAGAACGCCAGCCAGTCGCCGAGACGACGCGGGTCTCCGAGCGCCGTGCGCCAGTCGTCGGCCGTGATGGGAGTGGTGCCGCGCGGCAGATCGTCCAACCGGCGCGTGTAGAGGTCCAGCCAGCGGTGCACCTGGGGCGCGTGGCCGTGCCTGACCATGGCTTCCACCGCCATGGGACCGTGGTTGCTCAGCCAGCCGTCGAACTCCGGCCCCGTCCGGTGCAGCCGTTCGTACGCCTCGTCGAGTGTGCCGTCGATGTCCATGAGACCCGACGGTAGGCGCACGCCGGCCTTCCATCATCGGGCTGCGGATCGAGACGCACCCCTTCTTCGGCACCCCTCCATCGGGCCTACGTCGTCCCCAGGCCCGGTCGCGTGCGGCGGCGCAACTGCCCCTTCACCACCTTCCCGCTCGCGTTCCTCAGAAGGGACTCGACGAACTCCACCTCCCTCGGGACCTTGTAGTTCGCCATCTCGCGGCGGGACCACGCGATCAGGTCGTCGGACGTCAGCACCGCCCCCGGCCTGCGCACCACGTACGCCTTCCCCACCTCCCCCAGCCGCGCGTCCGGCACGCCGATCACCGCCGCCTCCGCCACATCCGGGTGCAGGGCCAGCAGTTGCTCTATCTCCGCCGGGTACGCGTTGAAGCCGCCCACGACGAACATGTCCTTGATGCGGTCCGTGATGCGGAGGTTGCCCGCCGGGTCCAGTACCCCGACGTCTCCCGTGCGGAGCCAGCCGTCCGGGGTGAGGGTCTCCACCGTGGCCGCCTCGTCCTCGAAGTAGCCCCGCATGACGTTGAATCCCCGGACCAGGACCTCACCGGGAAGCCCCGCGCCGAGCGGTTCTCCCTGCGCGTCCACCACCCGTACCTCCACTCCCGGGATCGGGCGGCCCGACGTCGTCGCGATCACCTCCGGCGGATCGCTCCTGCGGCACATCGTCACGAAACCGCTCGCTTCCGACAGGCCGTACGCCGTCAGGACCGTCGCGACGCCGAGTTCGTCCCGCAGCCGTTCCACCAGGCGCAGCGGCACCACCGCCGCCCCCGTCACGACCAGGCGCAGGGCGGAGAGGTCGTAGGAGGCCCGCGACGGGTGGTCCAGCAGTGCCTGGTGCAGGGTCGGCGGGCCCGGCAGGACGGTCACCCGCTCCGCCGCCGTGTTCGCCAGTGCCGTGTCCACGGTGAACACCGGCTGCGGGATCATCGTCGCGCCCCGCATCAGGCAGGCCAGCACCCCGGCCTTGTAACCGAACGTGTGGAAGAAGGGGTTGACGATCAGGTAGCGGTCGCCCTGTCGCAGACCCGTCAGGTCCGCCCAGGTCTCGTAGGCCCTCAGCGTCTGCGCGTGCGTGATCACCGCGCCCTTGGGGCGGCCTGTCGTGCCCGAGGTGAAGACGATGTCCGAGGGGCGGTCGCCCGTCACGACCGACGACCTGCGCCGCACCTCCGGCTCGCCCACCCCCTCCCCGCTCGCGAGGAAGTCCTTCCAGGTGCGGAAGTCCGCCGGGGCGTCGTCCGCCAGGACCACCACCTGCTCCAGGTGCGGCAGGCCCGGCAACGGACCGTCCCCGGGCCCCTCCCCCGCCGCCCTCCGCAGCGACGCCACGTACGACGTCCCGAGGAACGCACCCGTCACGAACAGCAGTTTCGCCCGGCTCCGGTGCAGGACGTAGGCCGCCTCCGAGCCCTTGAAGCGGGTGTTGAGCGGCACCAGGACCGCGCCCGCCGACACAGCGCCCAGAGAGGACACGATCCAGTCGAGCGTGTTCGGCGCCCAGATGCCGACGCGGTCGCCGACGCCGACGCCGTTCGCGATGCAGGCCGCCGCCGCGCGTTCGACGCGGGCAGCCAGTTCGGCGTACGAGATCCGTGTACGGCCCTCGACGACCGCCTCCGTGTCGTCGTAGCGACGGGCCGCGCTCCGCACCAGCTCCGGAATGCCGCCCCACTCCAGGTCACCGCGCACGGCGTCCTCCCCACGGTACGCACAGCCCATCGCCGTAGCTGACTAACCGTCAGATTAGCTGTAACCTGACGGGCTGTCAGCCGACGTACCCCGCGGAGGTGCCCCCATGGCAGGGTTCAAGGACGCGACCGCCGTCGTCGGCATCGGACAGACCGACTTCGCCAAGCGGCTCCCGGAGTCCGAGAAGGCCCTGGCCTGCCGTGCCGTCCTCGCCGCCCTCGACGACGCCGGGATCGCGCCCGGCGAGGTCGACGCGCTCGCCTCGTACACCATGGAGGAGACCGACGAGGTGGAGGTCGCCAAGGCCCTCGGTCTCGGGGACCTCACCTTCTTCAGCAAGGTCGGGTACGGGGGCGGCGGCTCCTGCGCGACCGTCGCCCATCTCGCCGCCGCCGTCGCCACCGGGCAGGCCACCGTCGGCGTCGCCTGGCGTTCCCGCAAGCGCGGCAGCGGGCCCCGGCCATGGAAGAACACGGCGGTGCAGCTTCCCACTCCCGCCCAGTGGACCCGGCCCTTCGGGCTCCTCAGGCCCGTCGACGAGATCGGGATGCTCGCACGCCGGTACATGCACCAGTACGGGGCGAGTAGGGATCACCTCTTCAACGTCGCCCTCGCCTGCCGGAACAGGGCCAATCAGAACCCCGCCGCGATCATGTACGAGCGGCCCCTGACCAGAGACATGTACATGAGCTCGCGGTGGATCAGCGAGCCGCTCTGCCTCTTCGACAACTGCCTGGAGACGGACGGCGCGTTGGCCTGCGTGGTCGTCTCCCGCGAGCGCGCCCGTGACTGCCGGCAGCGGCCCGTCTACGTCCACGCCGCCGCCCAGGGGCTGCCCGCCCAGCACCACGGCATGGTCAACTACTGGAACGACGACCCGCTCACCGGCCCCGCCTGGACCGCCGCCCGCCACCTGTGGAAGCACGCCGACCTCGCCCCCGACGACGTCGACGTCGCCCAGATCTACGACGCGTTCACACCCCTGATCCTCCTCTCCCTGGAGGGCTACGGCTTCTGCGGCCGGGGAGAGGGCGGGGCGTTCACCGAGGGCGGGGCGCTGGAGACCGGTGGACGGCTGCCCGTCAACACGGGGGGCGGCGGGCTCTCCGAGGCGTACGTCCACGGGTTCAACCTGATCAATGAGGGCGTGAAGCAGCTGCGCGGGACCAGCACCGCCCAGGTTCCGGGCGCCTCCACCTGTCTCGTCACCGCCGGCGAGGGCGTCCCGACCTCCGCCCTTCTGCTGAGGAACTGAAGGAGCCGCACCGTGTCCCCCGAGACCCTCCCCGCCCTCCTGTCCCCCGTCCCCGACGAGGACGGCGCCCCCTTCTGGGAGTACGCCGCCCGGGGCGAACTGCGCGTCCAGGCCTGCTCAGACTGCGGCGAGCCGCGCTTCCCGCCGAGGCCCTGCTGCCCGCACTGCCGGTCCTTCGCGGGCCAGTGGCGGCGGATGAGCGGGAAGGGCAGGATCTGGTCGTACGTCGTCCCGCACCCGCCGCTGCTCCCGGCGTACGCGGCGCATGCCCCGTACAACGTGATCCTGGTCGAGCTGGCCGAGGCGCCGCGCATCCGCCTGGTCGGGAACCTCGTCGCCGGGCCCGGCGCGCCCCTGGACTCCGTGCCGCCCGAGCGGGTCCGGATCGGTGCGAGAGTGGAGGCCGTCTTCGGCGGGGACGGGTTGCCCCGGTGGGTGCTGGAGCGGTCGTGAGCGAAGGGCTGCGGATCAGCGCCGACAAGGACACGGGGGTCGCGGTCGTCACCCTGGACCGCCCGGGGAGGCTGAACGCCGTCGACCTCGCCACGGCCGAGGAACTGGCCGCCTGCTGGCGCGCGTTCAGGTACGACGACTCCGTGCGGGCCGTCGTCCTCACCGGCGCCGGGGAGCGGGCCTTCTGCACCGGGCTCGACCGGGACGCGGACGTTCCGCAGCCCACATCGCCGTACATGCTGGACGATCCGCTGCTGCGGATCGGCCCGAAGGCGAACGACCTGTGGAAGCCGGTGATCGCCGCGGTGCGTGGCATGGCATGCGGCGGGGCGTTCTATCTGCTCGGCGAGAGCGAGTTCGTCGTCGCGGACGAGACGGCCTCGTTCTTCGACCCGCACACCACCTACGGCATGGTCAGCGCGTACGAGGCGGTGTACATGGCGCACCGGATGCCGTACGGGGAGGCCGCCCGGATGGCGCTGATGGGGACCGCCGAGCGGATCTCGGCGCGGCGGGCGTACGAGATCGGGTTCGTGTCCGAACTGACCCCGCCCGGCGGCGACTTGGAGGCCGCGGTGCGCTGCGCCGCCGTCGTCGCCGCCTGTCCGCCGGAGGGCGTGCAGGGCACCGTGCGGGCGCTGTGGGCGGCGAAGGAGGCGGCACGGGCGCAGGCCCTGGCGCAGGCACCGGCGCTGATCGCGCTCGGGAACCTGCCGCCGGAGCAGCAGGCGGAGCTGTTCGCGGGGCGACAGAGGGATGGGTTCCGGGTGCGGTGAGGCCCCGCTCGGTCCCCCCTCCGGGTCGCCACGGTATGGCACATCCCGACCACAGCACGTAGCGTCAGGGGTGACGGCCGCCGTCCCGAGCCCCTTCCGTCCGGTCCGGTACGACGGCCGTCTCCCCCACCTCGCCTTGTGGCTCAGGACGTTCGGGACGTCCCGGTGCCCTTCTCCGCGTCCAGTGCGTACACGCAGCGGTCCTTGCTGCACGCGTACACCACGCCGTCCTTCACCACCGGGGCGCCGGTGATCTCGCCGCCGGTGGCCAGCTTCCAGCGCAGGCGGCCGTCGTCGGCCTTCAGCGTGTACAGCAGGTGGTCCGTGGAGCCGAAGTGGATGCGGCCCTCCGCGACCGCCGGGGAGCCCACGATGTCGCCGCCCGCCTGGAAGCGCCACTTGGGGGTGCCGGTGACCGCGTCGAGGGTGTACAGGCCCTTGCCGCTGCCCACGTGGACGTGCCCGGCGGCCACCAGCACCGGGTCGATCGCCGCCCGGGACTCGGTGGCGATGCGCCAGCGGTCGCGGCCGTCCGCCGGGTCGAGGGCGTACACCGTGCCGAGGTAGTCCGCGAGGTAGACGCCGCCGCCCGTCACCGCCGGGCCCGGTGCGAAGGCGGGCGGGCTCAGGAAGACCGCCGGCGCCTCGAAGTGCCAGCGCGGCATGCCGCTCGCCACCTCCAGGGCCAGGACCCGGGTGCCGGCACAGACGTACACACAGCCGTCACTCGCGTGGGTGAGGCGTACGGGGACCCCGCCGCAGGAGGCCGCGTCGCCGATGGGGTACGACCAGCGCTCCTCGCCGCTGCGGGCGTCCAGGGCGCGCAGCCGGGCGTCCTGCCACACGTACACCGTGCCGTCGTGGAGCGCGGGGCCCGCCTCCGGGGTCTCGAACTCGGTCTGCGCGCCGGTGAGCTCCCACAGCTTCCGGCCGCCGGACGCCTCCCACGCCTGGACGCCGCCGCCACGGGTGGCGGTGACGACCGTGCCGCGGTCGGACTTGAGGGAGTACACCCAGCCGTCCATCTGCAGCCGCCACAGATCGGTGCCCTCGCGGGCGTCCAGGGCGAACAGGGTGGGCCCGTCGGAGGCGTGGACACGGCCGTCCGCGACCGACATCGACCAGGCGACGTCGCGGGTCTTGAAGCGGCGGCGGCCGGTCGCCACGTCCAGGGCGTGCACCTCGAAGGAGGTGACGTAGACCAGGTCGTCGGCGACCGCGGGCGTGCCCCACACGTCGTTCGACATGCGGAAGCGCCACGGGCGCCAGCCGGAGGCGGCCTCCGCGGGCGCGGGCGGCGCGGGGACCGCGGGCGCCGCTCCGGGCGCGCCGTTGACCCCGGCCCCCGGACGGGACCAGGACGCGGCGAGCGCGGCGTGAGGCGGCGGCGCCTTCAGCGCGGCGGCCCGGGCGTCGGCGACCCGCGGCCCGGGGCCGATCGGCACGGAGGCGCCCGCGAGCCGCACCGGCCCGGAGTCGGGCGCACCGACCGGCATCGGCACCGGGTCGTGGGACGGCGTAGGCGGCACCGGGTCGTGGGAGGGCGGGGGCGGCACCGCGGGGCGCGCGCCGCCCCCGCTGCGGTTGCCGGAGGTGGAGGGCTTGGTGGCAGGGCGCCCGCCCCGGCGGGCCTCGATCAGGGTGACCGCCCTCTCGGGCAGCCACGCCGACGCCGTACCGCTGTCGTCGGAGCCGGAGCCGAACAGGTGCGGGGCGAGCTGCGCCTGGAGGTCGGCCGGGTTGGGGCGGGCGGTGGGGTCCATCTGCATGCAGGACTCGATGAGCGGACGCAGCTCGTCCGGCAGCCCGGACAGGTCCGGGCCCTCGCGCAGCAGCATGAAGACGGTCTCGACGGGGTTGGCGCCGTGGAAGGGGGGATGCCCGGTGGCCGCGAAGACGAGCATCGAACCCAGCGAGAACACATCGCTGGCACCGGTGACGCTGCGTGAGTCCTTGGCCTGTTCGGGGGACATGTAGGCGGGCGTGCCGACGGCCACGTTGGTCATGGTCAGACGGGTGTTCGATACACCGGAAGCGATCCCGAAGTCGATCACCCGGGGGCCGTCCTCCACGACGAGGACGTTCGACGGCTTCAGGTCCCGGTGGACCAGGCCCGCCCCGTGGATGGACTGCAGGGCCTCGGCCACGCCCGCCGCGAGCCAGCGCACCGCCTGGGCCGGCAGCGGGCCGCACTCGGTCACTATCTCCTCGAGGGAGGGCGCGGGCACGTACGCGGTGGCGAGCCACGGCACGGCCGCGCGGGGGTCGGCGTCGACCACGGCGGCGGTGTAGAAACCGGAGACCGCCCGGGCGGCCTCCACCTCGCGGGTGAAACGCACCCGGAACAGCTGGTCCTCGGCCAGTTCGGTGCGCACCGTCTTGATCGCCACGCGCCGGCCGGACGCCGAGCGCGCGAGATAGACCAGCCCCATGCCGCCGGCACCCAGCCGTCCCAGCACCTCGAACGGCCCGATCCGCCGCGGATCGTGCTGCGTCAGCTGATCCACCACTTGCCTGCCACCTCCCCGTACGGGTCGCGTCATGCGCCTTGTGCACGCGACCCCGTGCAGCGTCTCACCACCGCACCGCCGTGGCGGCACGCACCCCGATTCTTCCTGTCCGGGCGTGTGGAAGCTAACCCGAGGGCGGAACGGGGTGTCTCAGGACAAAAGCATGGCGCACGCGGGTACGGGAAGCGGGCGCCCGCATGGTGGAACAAGGGCCTGCGGACAGGGGCCCGCGGGGCCGCGTCAGCGCTGGAGAAGCGCGAAGCTCGCCCCCTGGTCGTCGCTGACCACCGCCACCCGTCCGTACGAGGTGTCGAACGCCGGTACCTGTACGCGCCCGCCCAGCCGGGCCACCGCACCGAGCGCCGCCGCGCCGTCCCGGACGCCGAAGTGGACGAGGAAGTGCGGCGGCATCTCGGCGGGGAAGACGTCCTCCAGCGGAGCCCGCCCGAAGTCGGGGACGGCGCCGGGGCCGAACAGGGCGTCGTGGAAGAGGCCCGTGTAGAACGTGTTCGCGGAGGCGGTGTCCCGCGTGTACAGCTCGGCCCAGGTGAAGGAGCCGGGTTCGTGCCGCTTGCCGAAGCCCGCGTGCGCCCCGGCCTGCCAGAGCCCGAACACGGCGCCCTCGGGGTCGGCGGCCAGCGCCGCGGTGCCGAGCCCGTCCACGGGCTCGGGCAGGGCGACGACCTGGCCGCCGGCCGCCATGATCCGCCGGGCCAGCGCGGTGGCGTCGGGGGTGGCGAAGTACACCGTCCAGACGGTGGGCATCCGCCCGTCGACCTTGCGGTTCAGCGCAGCCACCGGTTCGCCGCGGAGGTGCGCCCACACGGACGAGCCGGGCGCCTCCTCGAAGCTCCACCCGAAGAGCTCACCGTAGAACCGCTTGCCCGCCTCGACGTCGGGCAACTGCGCGTCGATCCAGCACGGGACGCCCTCGGGGAAGGGGCCGTCGTGCGAAGACGATGGCGGATTTTCGGCCATGCTGCCAAGCTAACGTGCACGACCCGTGGAGCGCTCGCGGGCGTACTCCCTTTTCACCGCCCCCGAAGCGGGTGCAGGCCCCTGTACTCCCCATTTGCAGTCGGCCGAATCGCGCTTCGATCACCCCTCGGTAAGCTGACGGCATGACAGGACAAGTGCGTACCGTCGACGGCCGCGTGGCCGGTCGACGCGGGCAGGCGACGCGGCAGAAGCTGCTCGACTGCCTCAGCGAGATGCTCAGCTCCTCGCCTTACCGCGACGTCAAAGTCATTGATGTCGCCCGGAAGGCGGGGACGTCACCGGCGACCTTCTACCAGTACTTCCCGGACGTCGAGGGCGCCGTCCTCGAGATCGCGGACCAAATGGCCGCGGAGGGTGCCGGGTTGACCCAGCTGCTGGAAGGCCGCTCCTGGGCCGGGAAGGCCGGCTGGCAGACCGCGCAGGAACTCGTGGAGGGTTTCCTGGAGTTCTGGCGCAAACACGACGCCATCCTGCGCGTGGTGGACCTCGGCGCGGCCGAGGGCGACAAGCGCTTCTACAAGATCCGCATGAAGATCCTGAACTCGGTGAACAACTCACTCGCGGACTCGATCTCCGAGCTCCAGTCCAAGGGCAGGGTCGACAAGGACGTGAACCCGGCGGCCGTGGCGGGCGCGCTCGTGGCGATGCTGGCGTCCGTGTCCTCCCACCAGAAGGGCTTCACGTCCTGGGGCGTCAAGCAGGCCGAACTGAAGCCGAACCTCGCGTTGTTGGTGTACCTGGGCGTCACGGGCAGGAAGCCGACGAAGTAGCCCCCTGCCACGGCACTCGCCGCGACGGCGCCAAGTCCTGTCACCGAGGCGGCGGTTCACCCGAGTGGACCGCCGCCTGTCGCGCCGTCCGGCCCACCGTGCCAGTGCCCCGTGTCCAGGAGTGCGGTCACCGCGGCAGGACCCGGAACAGCCGGATCTCCCGCTCCACCCGCTCCTGGTACGTGGCGTACGGCGGCCAGAACGCCAGCACCGCCTTCCAGGCGGCGTCCCGCTCCCGGCCCCGCAGCAGATGGGCCGTGACCGGGATGTCCTCGCCCCTCCAGTTGATCTCCGCGTCGGGGTGGGCGAGGAGGTTGTGGGTCCAGGCCGGATGGCCGGGCCGCCCGAAGTTGGAGCCGATCAGGAGCCAGCTGCCGCCCTCCTCCGGCATGCACGCGAGCGGCGTACGGCGTGCGAGGCCGCTTCTCGCGCCGGTGGACGTGAGGATCACGCCTGGCAGCATCTGCGCGCTGAGCAGCACCTTTCCACCGGTCAACCGGTGCACCGCGCGGTCCAGGGCGGGCACGACGTGCGGCGCGGCCCTGGCGAAGGCCCGCGTGGAGGACACCTTCTGCACGATCCGTACACCGAGGGCCGTCACACCGCCACCTCCCCGCGCTCGAAGAGCCCCGCCGCGTCCGCCGCGTGCGCCCGCAGCCGGTGCACGGGCCCGAACAGCAGCTCGTCGCCGGCGGCCCGTTTGAAGTAGAGATGCGCCGCGCCCTCCCAGGTGAAACCGATGCCGCCGTGCAACTGGATCCCCTCGGCCGCGGCGGTCCGCAGCGCCTGAAGGGCCTGGGCGAGCGCGAGCCCGCCGACCTGCCCGTCCGTCTCCCGACACGGCCCTTCCAAGGAGCCTCCCCCGGCGCTCAACGCCTGGGGGCACCCCCGTCGCGCCGCACCCCCTGATTCCTTCCCACCGGCCCACGCCGCGTAGTACGCCGCCGAGCGCGCCGCGCGTACCCGCACGTACACGTCGGCCAGCCGGTGCTTCACGGCCTGGAAGGACCCGATGGGCCGCCCGAACTGCTCCCGCTGCCCGACGTACTCGACAGTTCGCTCCAGCACCCGGTCGGCGGCGCCCACGGCCTCGCAGGCGAGCACGGCGGCGGCACGGTCCCCGACCGAGGCGAGCGCCACCGCCACATCGGCACCGTCCTCACCGAGCAATTCCGCCTCCACGTCGCGCAGTTGGATCCGGGCGCAGGGCCGCGTCCCGTCCAGGGCGGTCTGCCGCGTACGGACGGCACCGTCCCGTACGAGGAACAGCAGCGTCCGCGACCGCGCGAACCCACCGGCGTGCGCGGCCACGACCAGCAGCCCGGCGCTGTGCCCGTGGAGGACCTGGGCCGCCTCCCCGTACAGCCGCCAGGTGCCGGCCGCCCGCCGCGCCTGGACGCCACCGGCGCGTCCGCCGCCCGCCCAGTCGCCCCGGTTGTCCCCGGCGAGGGCGAGGGCGGTGGCGAGGGCGGCGCCCGGGACGGCGAGGGTGGCGGTCAACTCTCCGGCGGCGATCCGGGGCAGCAGTGCGGCGCGCTGGGCGTCGGTGCCCAGAGCGAGCAGCAGGGGCGCGGCGAGGACCGCGGTGGCGAGCAGCGGGGAGGGGGCGAGGGTCCGGCCCACCTCCTCGCAGGCGAGAGCGAGGTCGGTCGTGCCGCAGCCCGCACCGCCGTACGCCTCGGGGAGCGCCAGCCCGGGCAGACCGAGCTGCCCGCCGAGGGTGGCCCACAGGGCCGGGTCGTACCCGGCGGCGGTCGAGGCGGCGGCGCGCACGTCCTCGGGTCCGCAGCGCTTGGCCAGCACCTCGCGCACCGTACGGCGGATCTCGTTCTGTTCGGCGGTGAAGCTGGTGTCCATGTGCGACCGCCCTTCACTATCTGATGGGCCGTCATGTTAGGCGGGCGGTCTTCGCGCGCACAGGGCCGGCGCCACCAGATCTGATGTACCGTCAGATTCATGACTCCCAGGTCCGGTCAACGCGCCGCGGTCGTCGGCGTGGCGCTCTCCGACTGCGGACGGGTGGACGACACGACCCCGTACGCCCTGCACGCCCAGGCCGCCCGCCGCGCCCTGGCCGACGCGGGCCTGGATCGTGCGGTGATCGACGGCTTCGCCTCCGCCGGGCTCGGCACACTGGCCCCGGCGGAGGTTGCCGAGTACCTCGGGCTGCGGCCCACCTGGGTCGATTCCACCTCCGTCGGCGGCTCCACCTGGGAGGTCATGGCGGCCCACGCGGCGGACGCGATCTCGTCGGGCCGCGCCAGAGCGGTGCTGCTGGTCTACGGTTCCACGGCCCGCGCGGACATCAAGGCGGGCCGCCGCACGGGCACCCTGTCCTTCGGCGCCCGCGGCCCTCTGCAGTTCGAGGCGCCGTACGGCCACACTCTGATCGCCAAGTACGCGATGGCGGCCCGCCGCCACATGCACGCCCACGGCACGACCATCGAGCAGCTGGCCGAGGTGGCGGTGCAGGCCCGGGCCAACGCGGCGGCCAACCCGGAGGCCATGTTCCGGGACCCGATCACGGTCGAGGACGTCCTGGCGGGTCCGGTGATCGCGGACCCCTTCACCAAGCTGCACTGCTGCATACGCTCCGACGGCGGGGCGGCGGTCCTGCTGGTGGCCGAGGAGCTGGTACGGGACTGCCGTACGCGCCCGGTGTGGGTGCTGGGGGCCGGAGAGCACGTCTCGCACACGACGATGTCCGAGTGGCCGGACTTCACGGTGTCCCCGGCCGCGGTGAGCGGCCGCCTCGCCTTCGAGCGGGCCGGGGTGCGCCCCGAGGAGGTCGACTTCGCGGAGATCTACGACGCCTTCACCTACATGACGCTGGTGACACTGGAGGACCTCGGCTTCTGCGGGAAGGGCGAGGGCGGGGCGTTCGTGGAGAAGGGGCGGCTGCTGGTGGCGGGCGGGGAGCTGCCGGTGAACACGGACGGGGGCGGGCTGTCCGCCCAGCACCCGGGGATGCGGGGGCTGTTCCTGCTCGTGGAGGCGGTACGGCAACTGCGGGGCGAGGCCGGGGCAGGGCAGGTCCGCAAGGCGGGCGGACGGCTGCCGGAACTGGCGGTGGCGTCGGGGACGGGGGGCTGGTTCTGTTCATCGGGGACGGTGGTGCTGGGGCGGGAGTGAGGGCGGCAGGACGACGTTCCCCGGTGACGGATACTCGGGGCATGGCAACGGATCTTCGCGAGCTGCTCAGGTCCCTGCGGGTGTGGGACCCGGAGACCACCGAGCTGCCCGCCTTCGACCCGGCGGCGGCGCCCGGGGAGCCGCTCACGCTGTTCACGGAGTGGTTCGCGCAGGCGGTGGCGGCGGGGCAGACCGAGCCGCACACCATGTCGCTGGCGACGGCGGACGCGGACGGCACACCCGACGTGCGGATCGTGATGCTGCACGGCGCGGACGCGGACGGCTGGTCGTTCGCGACGCACTCGGGCAGCCGCAAGGGCCGGCAGCTGGCGAACCGGCCGTATGCCGCCCTCGGCTTCTACTGGCCCGTGCAGGGCCGCCAGATCCGGGTCCGCGGCCCGGTCACGGCCGCGCCGTCGCAGGAGGGGCAGGCGGATCTGCACGCCCGCTCGACCGGGGCGCTGGCGGCGGCACTCACGGGCCGCCAGAGCGAAGTACTGGGCTCCACCGAGGAATTGGCACGGGCGTCGGAGCAGGCATGGGAGCAGGCGCAGCGCGAGCCGGACGCCCCGGTCCCGTCCTGGACGCTGTACCGCCTCCGGCCCGAGGAGGTGGAGTTCTTCCAGGGGGACGCGAGGCGCCGGCACGTGCGGCTCCGCTACCTCCGTACGGAGGAAGGCTGGGCGACGGAACTGCTGTGGCCGTGAGGAAGCGTCACGCGTCCCCGAACTCGTACACCGCGAAATCCGCCACCGCCCGGTAGCCGAGACGCTGATAGAGGCCGTTGCTCGTGGGGTTCGCTAGGTCGGTGAAGAGCAACACCTCCTTGGCGCCCGCGTCCAGCGCGGCCCGGCTCACCGCGGCGGTGGCGGCGCCTGCGTGGCCGCGGCCGCGCAACGGGGCGGGGTGTAGACGGTGGCGACGCGGACCTGCCCGGCGACCTCGGGGGTGACGCTCGCCATCGAGACGGGCGTACCGTCGGGGAGCTCCCAGAGCGTCACGCCACCGTGTGCGAGCCTTCCCTCGGCCCATCGGTCGGGATCCTGCACCGTCTCCCCGACGTCCGCGCCGAACCCGGCGTACCACCGCGCGACCAGCTCGTGGTCGTCCGCCCCGGCGACGCGGGCGCGACCGGACGGCGCGGGGTCGGGCGGGGTGAGGGTGCCGAGACGGTAGAGCCGTTGACGCATGCCGAGGCGGGCGGGTGCACCGGTGCGGCGCGCCCAGGCGGTGACGAACGCGGCTACCGCATCCGCCGGCCCCATGACGGACGGCACCGCTCGTCCGTCCTCGGCCAGCCGTGCCGCCAGCGCCTCGGCGGCCCCCTCGGTGAGCGGCGTCAGGTTGAGCGGGTAGGGCGGTGTCCGGAAGACGGTGGCCCGTACGGCGCCGTCGCCGTCCACGAGTCGGCCGAAGTACGGCGCCTCCTCGCCGAACGAGGCGGTTCCTTCCGTCCGGAGCCTGTCGGTGACCGTCAGCTGGACGGTGTGCAGCGCGGGCTCGGACAACAGGAACGCCCCGGCCCGGTCGAGGAACTCCTCGAGATCATCGGTGAACTGCCAGTCGTACGCGTCTGATGCCATGGGCCACGATCTCGTGAACCACCGTGCCGTGCATGCGATTTACGCCTCCTGGCCGGGCCCCGGCGGCTCCGGGTCGCTCGCGATCCTGGCGTGCAGATGCACGTCCCGGAACGCGTCGTGCCGTCCGGCTGCGAACATCGCGTCGCGCAGCGTCCCCTCGTACCGGAAGCCGCACCGCTCGGCGATACGGCAGGACGCCTCGTGGCCGAGGGCGTGGCCCAGTTCCAGGCGGTGCAGGCCGAGGTCGGTGAGGGCCCAGTGGGCGGCGAGCGCGAGCGCTCGGGTCGCGACGCCGTGACCACGGGCCTCGGGGAGCACCCAGTAGCCGACGCGGGCCAGGCTCAGGACACGGTCGATCTCGTTGACGCCGATGTGCCCCAGTGTCGTACCGCTCGCCGCGTCCGCGATCCGGAACGACACGCTGCTCCCCCTCGCCGTGCCCTCCGCCTTCGACCGCAGCGACTCAGCCGCGTCGGCCCTGTTCCGCACGATCTTCAGCGGAGTGTTCCACTGTGTGAAATCCGGGTCGGTCAGCCCCCGGAACCATGCCTCGAGGTGGGCGTCGGACTCCGGGTCCCAGAAACTCAACCGCAGGCCGTGGCCCTGGGGTTCGGGAACGGGGCGGCTGAGGGACCTCTCGCGTATGTCGGCCATCCGACCATTCAATCAATCCGGGCCGGACGCGATCACCGGTTTTCCCGCGGCCGGAACACGGGCACGCCCTCCCTGAAGGCCACCTCCAGTGCCATGCCGACCCGCAGCCCGGACGGTCCGCACCCCACCACCTCGGTCATCATCCGCGGCCCCTCCGTGAGGTCGACCACGGCGGCGACGTACGGTGTGCGCCCGTCGAAGGGCGGCAGGTCGTTCCGGTGGACGACGGACCAGGTGTAGAGGGTCGCCCGGCCGCTCGCCGGCTCCCAGGCCACGTCGTCGCTCCAGCAGAACGGGCAGAACTCGCGCGGGTAGTGGTGGGCGCGCCCGCAGGCCGAGCAGCGGCGGACCAGCAGCCGTCCCCGCGCCGCCGCGTCCCAGTAGGGGCGCGTGAAGGCGTCCACGTCGGGGACGTCGAAGCGCCCGCTCACCGGAACAGCCCCAGCGCGCCGTCCACCGACCAGGCCTGCCACGACATCCCGAACAGCGCCACCACCGAGATCAGCGCCATCATCGAGTTCTGCCCCTGTTCGGCCCAGTCGTGGATCATGAGGACGAAGTAGAGGACGTTGAGCACGAGCCCGCCGATCAGGGCGATCGGCGTGAGGAAGCCGGTGACCAGCCCGAGCCCGAGCGCGAGTTCCGCGTACGCC
The DNA here is from genome assembly GCF_025642135.1 of Streptomyces cynarae. Taxonomy (NCBI): domain Bacteria; kingdom Bacillati; phylum Actinomycetota; class Actinomycetes; order Kitasatosporales; family Streptomycetaceae; genus Streptomyces; species Streptomyces cynarae. The sequence goes on from NZ_CP106793.1 coordinate 4,004,780, forward strand.
ACCACGTACGCCATCGCCTTGGGCCGGGGCGCGACCACCGCGTCGAAGCCGCTGCGCACCGCCGTCCAGCGGTGCTCGGCTGCGATCCCCGCGGCCCACGCGATCCCGGCGCCCCGCTGGAACCACGCCTTCTTGTCCTTGTGCCGCCAGCTCTCCAGCCACCACAGCCCGAGCCCGATACGCAGCACGGCGAGCCATTCCCCGCCGCTGAGCCAGATCGTGTCCATGGGCTCTCCTGCCGCCGAGTAGATCTGACGGTATGTCAGTTCAGCTCAAGCAGGACACACATGCAAGAGGGCGGTCCACCGTTCCGCCACAACCGGTCCGCCTGCGCCACCGGGCCAACCCACTCCCCCTACAGCCGTGATCAATTCGCAACCGATTCCGGTCTTGACCGAGACCCATCAACGCTGCGCGTGGTTACGCTCCCGCTCATGGCCGACTCGTCTTCCGCTTCACCGCGTGCCGTGGTGCCCGCCCACGAGGACCGACCGGTGTACGTCGTAGGCGGCGGCCCGGGCGGTCTCGCCGCCGCGTACGCGTTGCGCGCCCGGGGCGTACGGGCCGTCGTACTGGAGAAGTCCGACCGGGTCGGAGCGTCCTGGCGGCGTCACTACGACCGGCTGCACCTGCACACCACGCGGCGCCTGTCCGCCCTGCCCGGGCTGCCGATGCCGCGGTCCTTCGGGCGGTGGGTGTCCCGCGACAACGTGGTGCGCTACCTCGAGAAGTACGCCGAGCACCACCAGCTGGAGATCGTCACCGGCGTCGAGGTCTCCCGCATCGACCCCGCCCCCGACGGCACCGGCTGGCTGTTGCACGCCACCGGCGGCCGTGAGCTGACCGGCAGCGCGGTCGTCGTCGCCACCGGCTACAACCACACCCCGCGCGTGCCCGACTGGCCCGGCCGCGACGCCTTCACCGGCGAGCTCCTGCACGCCGGCGAGTACCGCGACGCGAAGCCCTACGCCGGCCGCGACGTCCTCGTCGTCGGTACCGGCAACACCGGCGCCGAGATCGCCGTCGACCTGGCGGAGGGCGGCGCCTCGCGGGTGCGGTTGTCGGTACGGACGGCGCCCCACATCCTGCGGCGCTCGACCGCCGGGTGGGCCACCCAGTACACGGGCGTGCTCGTACGGCGGCTGCCGGTGGGGCTCGTCGACCGGCTGGCCCGGCCGGTGGCGCGGCTGAGCGTGCCGGACCTGTCGGCGTACGGGCTGCCCCGGCCCGGCACCGGGCTGTACAGCAGGGTCAAGGACGGCTCGATCCCCGTGCAGGACGTCGGGCTCATCGACGCCGTGCGCAAGGGGCGGGTCGAGGTGGTGGCGGCCGTCGAGGGTTTCGAGGGCGGCAAGGTCGTCCTCGCCGACGACAGCCGGATCGAGCCGGACGCCGTGATCGCCGCGACCGGGTACGTCCGCGCCCTGGAAGGCCTCGTCGGGCACCTCGGCGTGCTCGACGCCCGCGGCAGACCGGTCGTCCACGGCGCCCGCACCCCGGGCACCGCCCCCGGCCTGTACTTCACCGGCTTCACCAATCCGATCAGCGGCATGCTCCGCGAACTGGCCATCGACGCACAGAAGATCGCGAAGGCCGTCGCCCGCCAGGCGGAGCGGACGCGCGCCGCAGGCTGACACCGACCGGGCGGGTCCGGCGCGACGGCCGCCGACCCGAGACCGGCGACCGACCCGGTGCCTCCGACACGGTCGACCGACCACCGGCGACCGACCCGGCGCCTCCGACACGGTCGACCGACCACCGGCGACCGACCCGGCGTGTCCGGCACGACGGTTGCCGGTCCGGTGGGTCGGGCACGGCGGTCCCCGACCCGGCCACCGACTGCGGGTGACCGCCCCGGTGACTCGGCACCGCGGTCGCCGACCCGGCCACCCGCGTCGCCGAGCACCTCCTCCCGCAACCTCCCGCGTCCTCGCGCGCCCCATCTCTTCCTGACCTCGCGCCGGTTCAGTAATCTGACAGAGCGTCAGTTACTGAGCCGTCACACGGAAGCGGGCGGAGCGATGCTTGGATCGACCCACGGCACCCTGACCACCGACTCCCGCCGGGCCCGCGTCGCCGCCTGCGGGGAACCGCCTTCGCCCGTGGTGCGGGGCCGGGCCGCCGACGCCGGTGACCTCGATGTCAGCGGGCGGCCGCTGCATGCCGACGTGCCCGACCTGGACCGGTTCTTCCGGCCCGAGTCCGTCGCCGTCGTCGGCGCCTCCGACGCCGAGGGGCGCCCCCACACCGGCATCACCCGGCAGCTGCTCGCCTGGGCCGAGCGGGTCGGCGCCCGGCTGCACCCCGTGCATCCCACCCGTCAGTCCGTCTTCGGCATGCCCTGCTCTCCTTCCGTCGCGGACCTGCCCGAACAGGTCGACCTCGCCGTGCTCCTCGTCTCCGACCCGCTTCCCGTGCTGGAGGAACTGGGAGCGGCCAAGGTGAAGTTCGCCGTCGTCTTCGCCTCCGGATTCGCCGAGACCGGCCAGGAGGGAGCCGCCGCCCAAACGGTGCTCGCCTCCGCAGCCCGGCGGGCCGGGGTGCGGCTGCTCGGGCCGAACACCAACCTCAACGCCTTCGAGCGGTTCCGGGACGACCTCGACGGGCCGGCCATCGCGCTCATCACCCAGTCCGGACACCAGGGGCGGCCCGTCTTCGCCCTGCAGGAGCTCGGCATACGGCTCTCCCACTGGGCCCCCACCGGCAACGAGGCCGACCTGGAGACCGCCGACTTCCTCTCCTACTTCGTCGAGCAGCCCGAGGTCGGCGCCATCGCCTGCTACATCGAGGGTCTGAAGGACGGCCGCGCCTTCCTGCTGGCCGCCGACCGGGCCGCCCGGCGCGGTGTGCCGGTCGTCGCGGTCAAGGTCGGCCGCACCGAGGCCGGCGCCCGCACCGCCGCCTCCCACACCGGCAAGCTGACCGGCGCGGACGACGTGATCGACGCGGCGATGAGGCAGTACGGGGTCATCCGCGTGGACGGGCTGGACGAACTCCAGGACACCGCCACCCTGTTGGCCCGGGCCCGCACCCCGCGCGCCGACGGTGTCGTCGTCTATTCGATCTCGGGCGGCACGGGCGCGCACGTCGCGGACCTGGCGGCCGGGGCGGGGCTGCGGCTGCCGGTGCTGTCCGAGGCCAAGCGGGCCGAGCTGCGCCAGTGGATCCCCGAGTACCTGAGCGTCGCCAACCCCGTCGACAGCGGCGGTCACCCGGTGGGTGACCAGCGCGGGCGGAAGATCATCGACGCACTCCTGGACGACCCGGAGGTGGGCGTGCTCATCTGCCCGATCACCGGGCCCTTCCCTCCGCTGAGCGACAAGCTGGTGCGGGACCTGGTGGACGCGGCGGAGCACACGGACAAGCTGGTGTGCGTGGTGTGGGGGTCGCCGGTCGGCACGGAGGCCGCCTACCGCGAGACGCTGCTGGGCTCCTCGCGCGTGGTCACCTTCCGCACGGTCGCGAACTGCGTCTCGGCCGTCCGCGCCCACCTCGACCACCGACGCTTCGCGCGCGGCTACCGCTCCCCCTTCGACGAGGCACCCCGCACCCCCTCGCCCTCCTTCCGTAAGGCGCAGGCCCTGATGCGGCCCGGGCAGCAGCTGAGCGAGCACGCGGCGAAGCAGCTGCTGCGGGCGTACGGCATCCGCGTACCGCGCGAACAGCTGGTGACCAGCGCGGCGGCGGCGGTGCGCGCGGCGGGGCTCGTGGGCTACCCGGTGGTGATGAAGGCGTCCGGCGCCCAGATCGCCCACAAGACAGAGCTGGGACTTGTGAAGATCGGGCTGACCTCCGCCAGCCAGGTCCGGGAGGCCTACCGGGAGCTGACCGACATCGCGCGCTACGAGGGGATCAAGCTCGACGGTGTCCTCGTGTGCCAGATGGTCGAGCGGGGTGTCGAGATGGTCGTCGGCGTCTCGCACGACCGGCTCTTCGGGCCCACGGTGACCGTGGGACTCGGCGGCGTGCTGGTCGAGGTACTGCGGGACGCGGCCGTGCGCGTGCCGCCCTTCGGCGAGGAACAGGCCCGGGACATGCTCTTGGAGCTGCGCGGGCGGGCCCTGCTGGACGGGGTGCGCGGGCGCCCCGCGGCCGACCTCGACGCGCTCGTCGAGGTGGTGCTCCGCGTCCAGCGCATGGCGCTCGAACTCGGGGACCGGATCGCGGAGCTGGACATCAATCCGCTGATGGTGCTGCCCAGGGGGCAGGGAGCCGTGGCGCTGGACGCGCTGGCGGTGTGCCGCTGAGGCCCGGATCAGCCGACTCACGAAACGGAACATGATGACGTCCTCCCCCGAAGACTCCGTGGACACCGAAGATCCCGTCGAGTCATTGGTACTGCACACCACTGACAATCACGTCGCGCACCTCACCCTCAACCGCCCCGACTTCCTCAACGCCATCACCCCCCACCTGCGCGAACTCCTCATCCAAGAACTTCAGGACGCCTCCGCGGACCCCGCCGTGCGCGTCGTGGTCCTCACGGGCGCCGGACGCGGATTCTGTGCCGGCGCCGACCTGCGCGGCGGGGCGGGGTCCGCTGAGCGGATCGCCGGTGACGTCGCACGGACCATCCGCCGGGGCGCCCAGCGGCTGATCTCCGCGGTCCTCGACTGCGAGAAGCCGGTGATCGCCGCGGTGAACGGCACCGCCGCCGGACTCGGCGCCCACCTCGCCCTCGCCTGCGACCTGGTCCTCGCGGCCGAGTCGGCGAAGTTCATCGAGGTGTTCGTGCGCCGCGGCCTGGTCCCGGACGGCGGCGGGGCGTATCTGCTGCCCCGGCTGGTCGGCCCGCAACGCGCGAAGGAACTGATGTTCTTCGGCGAAGCCCTGCCGGCCACGGAGGCGGAACGCCTGGGCTTGGTCAACCGTGTCGTACCGGGGCACGCCCTGGAGAAGACCGCCCGCGAGTGGGCCGCCCGCCTGGCCGCCGGCCCCACCCGCGCCCTGGCCCTCACCAAGCAACTGGTCAACGCCTCCCTGGACACCGACCGCGCCACCGCCTTCGCGGCCGAGGCCACGGCCCAGGAGATCAACATGACGACGACGGACGCCCGGGAGGGCGTGGCGAGTTTCGTGGAACGGCGGGAGCCCCGCTACCACGGCCGCTGAGGACCGTGCGGACCTTCGCTTCCGATGTCACTTCCGACTTCACTTCTGACGTACCGTCAGTTTCAATGGGTGGCGTGATGGGACACGCAGGGATGGCCGCCACCGCCGTCCGTTACCTCAGGTCCATCGGGGCGCGCACGGCCGCGGGGCCCGTCGAAGCGTTGCCGCGCCCGGAGTTGCGGGCCGTGCGGGAGGATGAGCGGGCGCCCGTCGACTCGGCCGAGTTCCGGAGCGTGCTGGGAAACTTCGCCACCGGTGTCACCGTTGTCACTGCGCCGGCGGCGGACGGTGAGGTGAGCCCCGCCGGCTTCGCCTGTCAGTCGTTCTCGTCGCTTTCCCTGAAACCGCCGTTGGTCGTGTTCATGGTCGGCCGGTCCTCGAGCACCTGGCCGCGGATCGCCCGCGCCGGGGTGTTCTGCGTGAACGTGCTCGCCGCCGACCAGGCCGCGCTGTGCCGAGGCTTCGCGGTGAGCGGCGGGGACAAGTTCGCCGGGGTCCGGCACGAGGCGGCACCCTTCTCCGGCGCCCCGCGCCTCATCGGCGCCACGGCGTGGATCGACTGCGCGATCCACGCCGTGCACACCGGCGGCGACCATCTCATCGTGGTGGGCCGGGTGGAGGCCCTGGGTACCGGCGACGGGGACGACAGGCCGCTGCTGTTCCACAAGGGGCGGTTCCTCTAGGGCCATGCCCCGGAGGAACCGCCGGCCGGGTCACGCCGGTGCCGGTGCTCCCGCCGGGCGGCGCCGGATCACCAGGGCCATCAGGGCCGCCGCCGCGCACAGCGCCCCGGCCGCGTACCAGACCACGTCGTACGAGCCGAAGGTGTCCCGTGCCACGCCGCCGAGGAAGGCGACCAGGGCCGCGCCGACCTGGTGGGAGGCCAGCACCCAGCCGAAGACGATGGCGCTGTCCTCGCCGTACTGCTCCCGGCACAGCGCCAGCGTGGGCGGGACCGTGGCGACCCAGTCCAGGCCGTAGAAGACGATGAAGAAGATCATCGGCGGATGGACGGACGGGGCCAGCAGCATGGGCAGGAACAGCAGCGAGGTGCCGCGCAGGGCGTAGTACACGGCGAGCAGGCGGCGCGGCTCGAAGCGGTCCGTGAACCAGCCGGAGGCGATCGTGCCCACCACGTCGAAGACACCGACGACCGCGAGCAGCGAGGCCGCCGCCGTGATCGGCATGCCGTGGTCGTGGGCCGCCGGGACGAAGTGGGTCTGGATCAGGCCGTTGGTGGAGGCGCCGCAGATCGCGAAGGTGCCGGCCAGCAGCCAGAACGGGCCCGTGCGCACCGCCGAGAACAGCACGGTGACGGCGCGGCGGGCGGCGCCCCGTGCGGGTTCCGGCTTCGGTACGAACTCCTCGGCGCCGTACGGCTTCTGACCCGCGTCCGCCGGGTGGTCGCGCAGCAGCAGCCAGACGAAGGGGACGACCGCGAGGGCGGCGAGGGCCACCGTCACCGCGGCCGGGCGCCAGCCGTGGCGCTCCACCATCCAGGACAGCAGGGGCAGGAAGATCAGCTGCCCAGAGGCCGAGCCCGCGGTGAGGATGCCGCTCACCAGGCCGCGCCGCGTGGTGAACCAGCGGTTGGTGACCGTCGCCGCGAAGGCCAGCGCCATCGAACCGGAGCCCAGGCCCACCAGCAGGCCCCAGCACAGCAGGAGCTGCCAAGGCGCCGTCATCCACACGGTCGCGCCCGAGCCGAGTGCGATCACCACGAGGGCCACGGCGACCACCCTGCGGATGCCGAAGCGGTCCATCAGGGCGGCGGCGAAGGGGGCGGTCAGGCCGTACAGCGCGAGGTTGATCGACACCGCCGCGCCGATCGTGCCGCGCGACCAGTGGAACTCCTGGTGCAGCGGGTCGATCAGCAGGCCCGGCAGCGAACGGAAGGCCGCGGCGCCGATGATCGTCACGAAGGTGACGGCGGCGACGAACCAGGCGCGGTGGATGCGGGTCGTCCGGGTCGGTTGTGGTTCCTCGACAGTGGGTGCGGTGGCGGTTGTCTGGGTCACGTCATAGATCTTCCGGCTTGGGCGCCTTCCGCATCGAGTGGCCCGAGGGACAGCATTCGTTAGGATCGGGCCATGACCCGTGAGTCCACGTTCCGGCCGCACCGCGTCGTCGTCCTCGCCCTCGACGGGCTGCTCCCCTTCGAACTGGGCATCCCGCACCGGATCTTCGGGCGTCCCAAGGACGCCGAGGGCCGGCACCTGTACGAGGTCGTCACCTGCTCGGTCCGGCCACCGGGCCCGGTCGAGACGGACGCCGACTTCTCCATCCACGTCGAGAACGGCCCGGAGGCCCTGGCCACCGCCGACACCGTGATCGTCCCGGCGTCCTACGAGATGGGTCCGGTCTTCGACGAGGGGGTGCTGACCGACGAGCTGGCCGCCGCGCTCGCCCGTATCCGGCCCGGCACCCGGCTCGCCTCCATCTGCACCGGCGTCTACGTCTTCGCAGCCGCCGGCCTTCTCGACGGGCGTCCCGCCACCACGCACTGGGCCGAGGCCGCGCACTTGCAGCGGCTCTTCCCCCGGATCAAGGTCGATCCGGACGTCCTGTTCATCGACGACGGCGACATCCTGACCTCCGCGGGCGTCGCGGCCGGGATCGACCTGTGCCTGCACATGGTGCGCCGCGACCACGGCAGCGCCGTCGCCAACGAGGTGGCCCGCCGCACGGTCGTCCCGCCGCACCGCGACGGCGGCCAGGCGCAGTACATCCACCGCCCGGTACCCGAGCCGCAGCTGGCGACCACCACCACCGCCCGCGCCTGGGCGCTCGGCCGCCTCCACGAACCGATCCAGCTGCGCGACATGGCGGAGCAGGAAGCCATGTCCGTACGCACCTTCACACGCCGTTTCCGCGAGGAGGTCGGCATGAGCCCGGGCCAGTGGCTCACCCAGCAGCGCGTCGAGCGGGCCCGCCATCTGCTGGAGTCCACCGACCTGTCGATGGACCAGGTGGCGCGGGACGCCGGTTTCGGCACCGCCCAGTCGATGCGCCAGCACCTCCAGGCGGCCCTCGGCGTCACGCCCACCACGTACCGGCGGACCTTCCGCACGGGAGCCGCCGACCCGGTCGTCACCTCCTAGGGCGTTCCGCAGCCGCGGCAGCCCGTTCCTGGCCATGAGGCCACCGTCGGGCGAAGGCCCGATCTCCCGGCCGGCCGTCGCTCGCGATGGTCAGCAGTAGGGGGGCTGGTTGGTCAGGGACGCTGCCACTCGCATCCACACGCCGAACAGCCGATAGAGGCCGGGGACAGTTCCCTGCGCCTGGACGGTCCGGGTATCTGCCAAGGTGACGCCTGGAATTCCCAGGAGCGTCGAGGCCACTGAAGCCGACTGCCACCGGACCGTGAGGGTGGCCGGGGCCGCCGCGACAACTGGGACCTTCGGCGGTGCGGAGAGACTGGCGGCGACCGCATTCTCGATTGCCGCACGTGCTTCTTCCGCCGGTCGTAGATCTGCCGTGAACCGGTCCCGCGCATACTTCACGGCCACGGTCGTCACCGAGGCGTCCCATTCCGTCATCTCTGTGCAGGCACAGTCGTCACCGGTGAGGACCGTCACCGGCACGCCGATGGCGGCCGCGGTGGCATGGGCCAGACCTATCTCACCCACAGCCCGGCCGTCCAGCCACATGTCTTCGATCTCGTGCCCCATGAAGCTGTGGCTCAGTACGCCGAGCGCACCGGCCCGTGAGTGGTAGCCGACGAAGACCGCGGCGTCGTGCTCGGGAGCGAGTCCTTCGAGCATGAGCATCTGCTTGGGCTTGCCCCGGATGAGGCGCGCCGCCGGGTGCAGCGACTCGGGCAGGAGGTTGCGCATCGGGCCGTGCGCGTCATTGACGGTGATTTCGGTGGCACCCGCTGCGACGGCGCCGCGGATGGCGGCGTTGACGTCCTCGGCCATCATCAGCCGTCCACGCTCGTAGTCTCGGCCGCCGGGCTGGACATCGTCGGCATCCACCAGCCCGGTGACGCCCTCCATGTCCACACTGATGTAGATCCGCACTGCGCAGTCTCCTCAAGCTTGATCATTTGAGGAGACGCCCGCCGCTCTTGCTCTGGTTCCTTCACCAGCTCACGATCAACCAGTTCCCGCCTGGACCAGGGCGCTCGTCAGCTCAACTGGACCAAGGAACTGATCGCGCAGGCCGCCCGCACGCAATTCGCCTTGGGTGACTTGGCGTTGGAGATCGAACCCAGGACGGCTGTGGACGGCATCAGCCCGGATTCGCCCCAGGCCGATGCTGTCGTCGCGGCCCTCACCGCCTACTGCACGCGGGCCCACGGCCGCCGCGATGATGCCGAGCTGCACCGGCGGTGGCTGCTGCACCGTCTGCAAGCCCCGAGCGATCCGCACAGGGACCGGTACTTCCGGCTGCTCGCACTGATCAACGACTGGCCGACACCGGAATGCCTCGCCCAGTGATCGACTGGTCCGTCACAGCTCTGCGGATTCGGGCAGCCCGATGACGCAAGCCGCACAGTCACACCTAGCGCTGAATGCCGCAGCGACCACATACTCTCGGCCGATGGACGAGATCGCTGCACGACTGAAGGCAGACGCCACACCGTCAACCCCCGCTCTCATACTGCGTTCCTGGAGCCCGTTGGACGCTGCCGACCTGGTCGAGCTGTATCGGGATGCCGCGCTGCGCCGATGGACGAGCTCAGCCGTGAACGACGAGGCGAGCGCGGCACGGTGGATTCAGGACCAGCAATGGGGGTGGGAGAGGGGAGACCGCTTTGCATTTGCCGTCATCGAATCCCAAACCGCAGGGACTGATGGTCGCTTGGCGGGCCACGTGGTCCTCAAGATCGTCGCACCGGGCACTTCGTCCGCCGAGGTCGGCTACTGGACCGCGGCGCATGCGCGCGGCCGGGGAGTGGCGCCCCGAGCACTGCAGGCGCTGACGGACTGGGCCTTCACCGCCTTCCCCGGTGAGGAACTGACACGCCTCGAACTCCTGCACCAAGTGGACAACGCAGCGTCATGCCGCGTCGCGCAGAAGAGCCGGTACGCCCTGACCAGGCTCCTACCGGCGGCACCACCCGCCTACCCCCTTGCCGGTCACCTCCACGTACGGACGCGCCACCTCTGACCCGGCCGGGTACCGACCCTCGCACTGCTGCTGAGGGCTCCGCCATGGGCAACCCGTCAAAGGGGCGAACTCAGGAATAGGCGCGGTTACGATCGCTGCGGAATCCAGCGGTATTTACGGTGCGGGACGGCCCGACGCCCGGGCGTCCGGTTGTACGATCCCGGTCTCGTATGCGAGGACGACCGCCTGGACCCGGTCGCGCAGCTGAAGCTTGGTCAGGAGTCGCGCCACGTGCGTCTTCACCGTCGCCTCGCTGAGCGTCAACGAGGCGGCGATCTCGGCGTTGCTCAGGCCACGCGCGACCAGGCCGAGCACCTCGTGCTCTCGCGGCGTGAGAGCGGACAGGTCCCGTCCTCTCGCCCGGGCGCCACTCGCAGCGGTCGGGACCGCCCCGGGGCGCGCCGCGTAGCGATGGACCAGGCGGCGGGTGATCGACGGCGCCAGCAGCGCGTCACCGGCGCGGACGAGCTGGACCGAGGCGACCAGTTGCTCGGGGGAGATGTCCTTGAGCAGGAACCCGCTGGCCCCGGCGGCCAGGGCCTCGTAGACGTACTCGTCCAGGTCGAACGTGGTCAGGATGATGATCCGCACTCCGTCGGGCCCGCCCGCGCCGTCCGCCAGGATGCGGCGAGTGGCCTCGATCCCGTCCACTTCGGGCATGCGGATGTCCATCAGCGCCACGTCCGGCCGATGCTCGGCGACGGCCGCGACCGCCTCCGCTCCGTCGGCCGCCTCCGCCACGACGTCGATTCCCGCCTCCCGCAGGATCAGCCGGAACCCGCCGCGGACCAGCGCCTGATCATCGGCGATGACGACCTTCATGTCGGCAGGACCGCCCGCACCCACCAGCCGCCTTCCGCGCGCGGCCCCGCCTCGAACTCTCCGCCGTACAGCGCCAGCCGCTCCCGCAGCCCGAGCAGCCCCCGGCCCCAGTTGCCACCGGTGCCCGGGCCGTTGTCGCTGACCGTGATCAGGAGTTCGTCTCCCCAGTGGATCGACACGGCGGTGGCCGCCTTCGCGGTATGTCGCAGAACGTTCGTCAAGGCTTCCTGAACCACCCGGTAGGCGGCGAGGTCCGCGCCCGGTGGCAGCGGCCGAGGGGGGCCGCTGACATCCAGCTTGACCGGAAGCCCCGCGGCGGACACCCGCTCGATCAGGGCAGGCAACTCGTGCAGACCCGGTTGCGGGTGCAGAGCGGCGCTCTCCCCGTCCCGCTGCGCCGGGCTGAGCAGCCCCAGCAGGTTCCGCAGCTCGGCCATGGCGACCCGGCCGCTGGCCTCCGCGGCCAGCAGCGCCTCCTCGGCCTCGCCCGGTGAGGTGTTCAGCATCTTGCGTGCCGCGCCGGTCTGGATCACCATCACGCTGACATTGTGCGTCACCACGTCGTGCAGCTCGGCCGAGATCCGGGCCCGCTCGGTCTCGATCGCCTGCAGTGTGGCGGTCTCCTGCTCGTCCGCGGCGCGCCGTAGCCGCGCGGCGGAATCGTTGAGCCTCCGCCGCAGTTCGCGAATACCGAGCCCGGCGATCACCGTGGGCGCGATGGTCAGCACCGCGGTGAGCCGGCCGGGGAACCTGGGCAGGGGGGAGTACGCGGTGGCGGCCAGCGTGACGACCACCACGCAGGCAATGGCCAGGTTCCGGTACTTGCTGTGGGCGATGGCGCTGTAGGCGGCGAACACCGCCGCACCGAGGGCCACTGGCGGCACCGTCGTCTGCTGTACGACCACGATGGCGGCGATGACCACCAGCCATGCGGAGATGGGGAACACCCGCCGCAGCGCGAGCGGCAGCGCGGTCAGCGCCACGAGGCCCAGAACCGGCCCATGGCTGGTGGTCTGTGCTGCTTCGAACACAGCGGCGGCGGCCGCCCCCACCGCGATCGCTCCATCCAGCGCGATCCCCCAGCCGGACGGGGCGGTGCGAGGCTCGGCCTGCCGAAAGAAGGCGAGCAGCGCCTTCATAAGAGCCGCCATGGGAATCATTGTCGCCGCCTCCCCACCGCCGGGCATCATCCAGCAGGGGTACTTGCTTACATCCAGGGGATGACAGCGGCCCATGGTCAGCCGATTACGGTAGGCGATTTGGCCATGGCGAGCGACGCGTGAAGCGGCCTCGGCGATCCATCGTGCTGGTCATGGAGACGCTCGTTCACCTGCAGAACGTATCGAAGCAGTACAACGGGGCCGCAACGCCTGCGGTGACAGGAGTGAACCTGGCAATCGCGCAGGGCGAAGCGGTCGCGATCATGGGCCCGTCCGGGAGCGGCAAGTCGACGCTGCTCAACTTGATTGCGGCGATGGACCGGCCGACCACCGGCACGGTGCAGGTCGGCCGGGACCGCGTGGACAAGATGAACGAGACCACCGCCGCCAAGTACCGGCGGCGCCAGGTCGGCATGATCTTCCAGTTCTTCAACCTGCTCGACGACATGACCGTCTTGGACAACATCCTGCTGCCCGCCCAGCTCGCCGGTGGCCGGTCGGACGCCGCGCGGCAGCGGGCCGACGAGCTGCTGGACAGGCTCCGGCTGAACCACCGCCGCGACGCCTACCCGGCGCGGCTGTCCGGCGGTGAGCGGCAGCGTGTGGCGATCGCCCGCGCCCTGATCAACCGGCCCGCGCTGCTGCTCGCCGACGAGCCGACCGGTGCGGTGGACACCAGGGCCGGAGAGGAGATCGGCGCACTGCTGCTGGATCTGAACTCGACGGGGCAGACGCTGATCCTGGTCACCCACAACCCGGAGCTGGCCGCCAGGTACGCGAGCCGGGTGATCTCTGTCGCCGACGGCCGGATCAGGTCGGACTCGGCCAACCCGGCAGGTTCCGCGGGTGCGCCCGGCATGGGGGCCCAGCGATGACCGCGGTCCTCCGAGCGGCCCTGAGCGGCCTGCGCGGACGCCGCCTGCAGGGCCTGATCATCGGCGTGGTCATGCTGTCGGCCACCGCAACCTCGACGGTCGCCCTGGGTCTGCTCGCAGGCGCCCATGGCGCGTTCGACCGTGCGTTCGCGAAACAGAACGGCGCCCACGTTGTCGTCACCGTGAACACCTCGGGCGCCGACGTCGGCCAACTGGCCGCGACGTCCCGGCTTTCCGGCGTGACGGCCGCGTCCGGCCCGTTCGGCGAGGTCGAGGTGACCGCGCGCGTCAAGGTTCCCGGAGTACCCGGCACGTCGACGACACCGCTCCGGATCGTCGGCCGGTCCACACCTGACGGCTCGGTGGACAACCTCACGCTGCTCGACGGCCACTGGCCGAACCGCGACGGGCAGATCGTGGTCGACCGAGGCAACGGGGTGTTCACCGGGTCGACTCTCACCATCGGCTCGCAGACGCTGACCGTGGTCGGTACCGCGAACTCGATCACCCACACCGCCGCCGGCTGGGTGACGCCGTCCCAGATCGCCTCGCTCCGGAGCGTGGTGGGAACCGGGGAGGCTCAGATGCTCTACCGGTTCACCCACGCCGAGTCGCAGTCCGCGATCGCCGCCGACATCGCCTCGGTGCGGTCGGCGCTGCCGAGCGGCGCGGTGCTCGGCAGTACGTCCTATCTGGACGTTCGGCAAGCGGAACAGGGCGGGATCCAGCCTTGGGTGCCGTTCATCATCGCGTTCGGCGTGATCGCGCTGGTGATCTCGGTGCTGATCGTGGTGAACGTGGTGGCCGGTGCGGTGATCGCCGGAACCACCCGGATCGGTGTGCTCAAGGCGATCGGTTTCAGCCCGGTGCAGGTCGTCGTCTCGTACACGCTGCTGGTGCTGATTCCCGCGCTGGTCGGCTGCGCCGTCGGTGTCGTGGTCGGGAACCTGCTGGCGATTCCCATGCTCGAGGTGAACGCGCACGTCTTCCAGGTGGGGACGCTGAGCGTTCCGCTGTGGGTCGACGTCCTGGTTCCGCTGGCGGCACTCGCACTGACCGCGGTCGGCGGGGTCCTTCCCGCGCTGCGGGCGGGCCGGATGAGCGCCATCCAGGCGATCGCCACCGGCCGTGCCCCCGGCCGGTCCACGGCTTCTTCGCGCACCGGGCCGCGGCGCGCTGCGGTCACTCCCCCGCTCGATCACGCTCGGCCTGGCCGCGCCGGCCGCCCGGCCTGCCCGGACGGTGACGACCTGGGTGGTCATCGTGTTCGGCGCCGCGGCTGTGACGTTCGGCATCGGGTTGGGGTCGACGCTGAACCGGGTCGGCGACGACTCGCCCTACTCGCGTATGGCCGTGCAGGTGTCGGGCGGCACAGGCGGCAAGGCCCCGTCCCTGAGCGACGCGCAGCAGCGCGCGGTCGAGTCGGTGCTGAAAGCACAGGACGGAACGCGGTACTACGTGACCGAGACCGACGCCCAGTTCAGCGTGCCCGGCGCGGTGCAGAAGGCAACCGCCACCGCCTACGGCGACACCCCGTCCCTGAGCGGGATTCCGCTGATCTCCGGCCGCTGGTACTCCGCCTCCCCAGGAGCCGCGGAGGTGGACGTGAACACCCTGTTCCTCACCGACACCGGCACCTCGGTCGGGTCGACGTACACACTGATCTCCGGCCGACACCGGCTGACGGTCCACATCGTGGGCGAGGTGTTCAGGACGGGCAGTCAGCCCGCCATGTACCTGAGCCGGGCCACGCTCTCCCGTATCGACCCGGGTGCGCAGCCGCAGTACTTCGACGTGGCCCTCCAGCCCGGCACCAGCGCGCAGGCGTACACCAACAACGTGTCCGCGGCACTCGGCCACTCTTACCGGGCCACCTCCTCCCAGGCTTCGACCACGCAGTTCCTCGCCGTACTCACCTTGATCACGATGCTCACGGTCCTGATCACCGTGGTCGCCGGCCTCGGCGTGCTGAACACCGTGGCGCTGCAGATCCGCGAGCGAGCCCACGACATCGGCGTGTACAAGGCGATCGGCATGACGCCGCGCCAGACCCTCCTCATGGCGGTGTGCTCGGTCGCCGGCGTCGGCCTGGTCGCCGGAATCGTCGGAGTCCCCGCCGGAGTCTTCCTGCACCATGCCGTGGTGCCGCTGATGGCGCACGCCGCGAACTCCGGATACCCGCAGTCCCTGCTGTCCGTGTACTCCACGCGCGAGCTGATCCTGCTGGGACTCGCCGGGCCGGTCATCGCAACCGTCGGCGCCCTCGGCCCGGCCGGCTGGGCGGCGCAGGCCGGAACGGCAAACGCCCTGCGCGCCGAATAGAGGGCCGGGGGCGGGCGCGTGCCGGCCCCAGGGCGCCCGTCCCCACCCTTGAACCGAACACATGAGCCGGATGAAGAGGGTGGAGTGGCTCAGACATGGCCATCAGCACCCGGCGGGCGCCGGTGTACGGCCGACGCCCGTGGCCGACCAGCACGTTGTCGATCAGCAGCAGGTCGCCAGCGCGCCGGTCCGCATCGAGGGCGGAGGCGAGGCCCCGGCCCACGCTGGGTCGCGTACTCGCCCGGTCGGACCCCAGAGGGCGCGGACGGTGCTCGGAAGGGTTGTGAGCAGTCCAGGGCCTGGATCTGCGACTTCTCGTCCACGCAGAACACCAACGCGCCCTCGGGCGGGCCCAGATACAGACCGACGACGTCGTGGACCTTGTCGACGATGTACGGGTCCGTCGACAGCTTGAAGGTCTCCGAGCGGTGCGGCTGCAGGCCGAACGCCCGCCAGATCCGCGACGCGCCGCACCCACCCCTCCAGCGCAGCCCGTTCCTCATCCGACAGGATCAACTCGGCCTTGGAATCGCCCAGTACGCGCCCACCCCGCAACCTGCACATCTGAACAGAATTCCTGACTCGGAAGACCAGGGCCGCGGCACTGGGCTCATCGGGCGGCGGACCGGGTCAGAACGTCAGTACCGCCCTCGCCACCCGCCCCGCGTGCGCGTCCGCCGCCGCCTTCTCGTAGTCCTCCACCGGGTAGGTCGCCGTCACCAACTCGTCCAGCAGCAGGCGGCCTTCGCGGTACATCCGGGCGTAGAGCGCGATGTCCCGCTGGGGACGGGAGGAGCCGTAGCGGCAGCCCAGGACGGCCTTGTCCAGGTACATCGACGAGACCAGGAACGACGCCTCGGCCGTCGCCGGCGGGACGCCGAGGAGCACCGCCTGGCCGTGGCGGTCCAGGGCGTCGATGGCCGCGCGGATCAGCTCCACCCGGCCCACGCACTCGAACGCGTGGTCGGCGCCGGTGGGGAGGACGTCCTTCACGTCGTCCGTCGAGGTCAGGAAGTCGGTCGCACCGAACCGGCGGGCCACCGCCTCCTTCGCCGGGTTGGCGTCCACCGCCACGATCCGCGAGGCGCCTGCGATCCGCGCGCCCTGGAGGACGTTGAGACCGATTCCGCCCGTTCCGATGACGAGGACCGTGTCGCCCTGGTCCACCCGGGCGCGGTTCAGTACGGCGCCCACGCCGGTCAGGACCCCGCAGCCGATCAGGGCCGCCGACGGCAGCGGGATGTCCCTGGGGATGCGGACCGCCTGGACGGCCTTGACGACCGTCCGTTCTGCGAAGGCGGAGGTGGAGGCGAACTGGTACACCGGCCCGCCGCGCCGCGTGAACGGGCGGCCGGGGCGGCCGATCGCCTGCCGGCACATCGTCGGGCGACCGCGGTCGCAGTCCGCGCACGTCCCGCAGTTGGCCAGGGTGGAGAGCGCCACGTGGTCGCCGGGTGCGACATGGGTGACGCCCGCGCCGACCGCTTCCACCACACCGGCGCCCTCATGGCCGAGCACCACGGGAACGGGGAAGGGGATGGTCCCGTCGACCACGGAGAGGTCGCTGTGGCACAGCCCCGCCGCGCAGATCGCCACGTGGAGCTCGCCGGGCCCCGGGTCCCGGACCTCCAGGTCGTCCACGATCCGGCTCTGGGTGCCGTCGTAGAGCACGCCTCGCATCGCAACCCCCTCAGCCCTTGGTTCCCCTGGGTTCCTTCGGCAGGCCGAGCACGCGCTCGGCGATGATCGTGCGCTGGATCTCGTCGGAGCCGCCGTAAATGGTGTCGGCCCGGCTGAACAGGAACAGGTGCTGGAGCGGGTCCAGCGCGTACGGTTCCGTGGGCGACCAGTCGGCGGGGCCTGCCGCGCCTGCCGCGCCCCTGACCTGCATCGCGAGTTCGCCCAGGCGCTGGTGCCAGTGCGCCCACAGCAGTTTGGCCACGCTGGGCGCGGCCGGGTCCGTCGTGTCGCCGAGGGTGCGCAGGGCGTTCCAGCGCATCGTCCGCAGTTCGGCCCACTGGGTGACGAGGCGGTCGCGCAGGACGGGGTCGTCCGCCGCGCCGGTGGCCAGGGCCGTGCGGACGACCTCGGCGAGTTCGTTCGCGAAGCCGATCTGCTGGGCGAGGGTGGAGACGCCGCGTTCGAAGCCGAGCAGGCTCATCGCCACGCGCCAGCCGTTGCCCTCGCCGCCGACGACGTGTTCGGCGCGGGCCGCCGCCCCGTCGAAGAACACCTCGTTGAACTCGCTGGTCCCGGTGAGCTGGCGGATGGGGCGGACCTCGATACGGCCGGGCTGGTCCATCGGGACGAGGAGGAAGGTCAGGCCGTGGTGGCGGTGGGAGGTGGGGTCTGTACGGGCGAGGACGAAGCACCAGTCCGCCTCGTGGGCGAGGGAGGTCCAGGTCTTCTGGCCGGTGACGCGGTACGAGGTGGGGGTGTCGCGCACGGCGGCGGTGCGCAGGCCCGCCAGGTCGGAGCCGGCGCCGGGTTCGCTGTAGCCCTGGCACCAGAGTTCCTCGCCCCGGGCTATGGGCGGCAGGAAGCGGGACTTCTGGGCCTGGGTGCCGTGGGTGAGGAGGGTGGGGGCGAGGAGGTTCTCCCCTATGTGGCCGGAGCGGGGTGGTGCCTGGGAGCGGGCGTACTCCTCCGCCCAGACGACCTGTTGGGTGAGAGGGGCGCGGCGGTTGCCGTAGCCGTCCTCGGGCCAGGACAGGCCGATCCAGCCGGCTCGGCCGAGGGTGCGTTCCCAGGATCGGCGGGTGTGGGGGGTGCCGAGGTGGGCTTCCAGCCAGGTGCGGACCTGCGCACGGAACACCTCGTCTTGCGGGTCTGGCTCGAAGTTCATGGTTTCCGCCTTGTGTCGTCCGCCGGCGCTGCGTGGTGGCGGCCGGAGGGTTTCTCGCCCCCGCCGCCCCTACCCGTCCCGTCCCTGGGGGCTGCGCCCCCAGACCCCCGCTTCGGCCTGACGGCCTCGTCCTCGAACTCCCCCAAACTCTTCGAGCAGGGGGACCCCCAGACGGACTCGATATGGCGGGGCAGCCCCCCGCCATCAGGGGCGCGAGGAACTGCGCGACCAGCCACAACGAACCCGTAGCCGCCGACACACCCGCAGCCCCGAGCTCTACCGCGCCCCGCGCAGGCCCGGCGCGAGCGGCACCACGCAAGCCCAGCCCGCACGGCACCACGCAAGCCCAGCCCGCACGGCACCACACAAACCCAGCCCGCACGGCACCGCACAAACCCAGCCCGCACGGCACCGCAAAGCTCAGCGGCCGCGGCGTGCCGCCCTCTCCATCGCCTCCACCTGCTCCAGCAGCGGCATCGGGTCCGTCCCCACCGTTCCCGGCAGGAAGTCCGCGATCCTCTCCGGGGTCCACGCGCCCTCCGCGTACGCCGCTCTCAGCTCCCTCGGCTGTGCCCAGACCGCCAGTTTCGGGCCCGCGATCGTGTACACCTGGCCCGTGACGCCCTCCTCCTTCGCGCGGTCGGACAGGAGGTAGACCACCAGCGCCGCCACGTCCTCGGGGTCGCCGATCTCCTTCAGTTCCATGGGGACGTTCGCCGACATGCGGGTCCGGGCCACGGGGGCCACCGCGTTCGCCGTCACCCCGTACTTGTGCAGACCCAGGGCCGCGCTGCGGACAAGGGAGATGATTCCGCCTTTTGCCGCGCTGTAGTTGGCCTGCGACACGGAGCCCTGGTGGTTGCCGCTCGTGAAACCGATCAGCGTGCCCGAGCGCTGCTCCCGCATCACCGCCGACGCCGCGCGGAACACCGTGAACGTGCCCTTGAGGTGTGTGGCGAGCACCGGGTCCCACTCGTGCTCGGTCATGTTGAACAGCATCCGTTCGCGCAGGATGCCCGCCACGCACACCACCCCGTCCAGGCGGCCGTACGCCGCGAGCGCCCGGTCCACCACCCGCTGCCCGCCCGCCATGGTCGAGATGTCGTCGGCGACCGCGACGGCCTCCCCGCCCGCCGCCTCGATCTCCTTGACCACGGCGTCGGCGATCTCGCTCGTGGGCGAGGCGCCGTCCACCAGGACCCCGTAGTCGTTGACGACGACCCGCGCCCCCTCCGCCGCCGCGGCCAGCGCCACCGCCCGCCCGATGCCTCGGCCCGCGCCCGTCACCGCGACGACCTTGCCCGCCAGGAAGTTCGCCATGCTCAGCCCCTCCCCTTGCCCTTCCGGAGTTTCTGACCGTCCGTTAGATTCTCTCGCAGTCGGATTTTACGGGTCGTCAGATACTCCGAGGCAAGCCCCCGGGAGGGCCGATGCCACTGCCCGGCGAGTTCCACGAGATCGCGAAGCGCGTGAACAACTGGGGGCGCTGGGGCCCGGAGGACGAGATCGGGACGCTGAACCTCGTCACCGACCAGGTGGTGCGCGAGGCCGCGGCCTGTGTGCGCAGTGGGCGGCGCATACCGCTCGCCCTGCCGCTCCGACAGGACGGAGTGCAGACCGGCGTCATCCCGGGGCGGGTCAATCCGTTGCACGTGATGGTGCAGATCAACCAGGAGATCTTCGGCCCGGGCACCGTGGCGTGCAGCGACGACGCCGTGACCATGGGCCTCCAGGCGGCCACGCACTGGGACGCGCTCCCGCACGTATCGCACTCCGGGAAGCTCTACAACGGCCGTCCGGCCGGCACGGTGACAGCGCACGGCGGCGCCGCGTTCAGCGGGATCGACAAGCCGCGGCACATCGTCTCCCGGGGGGTGCTCCTCGACATCCCCCGGGCGCTCGGCCGGGAGCGGCTCGAGGGTTCGTACGCGGTCACGCCGCAGGATCTGGACGCGGCCGAGGAGTTCGCCGGTACGCGGGTTCGGGCGGGTGACATCGTCCTCGTACGGACCGGGCAGATCCGCACCTATCTCTCGGGCGGCAAAGAGGCCTACGGGTATCCCTCGCCGGGGCTGTCGGTGCGGACCCCGGAGTGGTTCCACGCGCGCGATGTGGCGGCCGTCGCCAACGACACGCTCACCTTCGAGGTCTTTCCCCCCGAGATCGAGGATCTGTGGCTGCCCGTGCACGCCCTCCACCTCGTGGAGATGGGGATGCCACAGGGGCAGAACTGGAACCTCGAGGAGTTGTCCACAGCCTGTGGAGAAGAGGGGCGCTACGCCTTCCTGCTGTCCGCGACACCCGAGCCGTTCGTCGGCGGCACCGGAAGCCCCGTGGCACCCGTGGCCGTCCTGTGAGCCGGAGATGCCGAACCGGCCGACGGTGCGCCGTCGGCCGGTTCGACATCTCCGCCCGTCCCCGGACGGTCCCCCCGGGCCGCCCGCCCCTGCAAGAGCCGGGGCCGAAGCACGATCCGCACTCGTCGAGGGCTCCCGTCACCCGAGTCCTCGGCGTCCCCTCACGACGGATCGCCGAACACCAGCGTGATCACACAGACACACGGCGTCAACAGGCCCTCGGTGATTCCTCACATATGCCGTTCTTGTGACGGCGCGAACAGAAGCAGACCCCGGCGCACTCGCCCACGATCCACTCCAGGCAGCCATGCCCGTACGACCGTCGAGCCGCCCGTGCCCAGGCGCATGCACCGGCGCCCCGGGCGACCACCCGGTCCGGTCCGCTCACGCCTCGCCGCAGGGTCCCGTCACACCACGCCGTACGCGAACCGAGGCGCCGCCTCCACGCCGCAGGCCGCCGCCTCCACGCCGCACACCGTCGCCCGGTCCTCGGCGGCGCCGCGCAGCGGTCCACCTCGCACCAGATGCGCTTGCCCGCACCCTCGGCGTCCCAGCCCCAGCGGTCGGCGAGCCCGTCGACCAGCTCCAGGCCGCGGCCCCCGGTCTCCTCGCCCCCGCGTGCCGGGGCTGCGGCGGGCGGGCGCTGCGGTCGGCGACCTCCAGACGGACGGTCTCCGCAGGGGCGCCGGAGGGGCCATCACAGGAGCCGGTCAGCAGCAGGCGCAGCACGGCGGGACAACCGGTGTGCACCACGGCGTTGGTGACCAGTTCCGAGACGAGCAGGATCAGCGTCTCGGCCAGCGGTTCGTCCGCCGCTATGCCCGACCCGGCAAGACGCGAGCGCGCCCACCGCCGGGCCCGCCCCACTTCCGCGGGGTCGGGCCGGATCTCCAGCTGCACTTGAAGCACCTGCACCGCTCACACCATCCGAACCGGCGGACACATCGCCTCGCGCCTCGCAAGGGTCACGATCGTGGTCATCGTCTGCATGGCAGGAACCAGGATCACGGACCGTGATTCCCTTGCACGACAGCATGGTTGACGTACAGTCACCCCAACAAGCGCTTCGGGCATATTCCAGCGCGAAGGAGTACGCGTACGCCATACTGTGCGACGCTTGCCACGGTGAGTCGAACAGGCAGGCACGACGGGCCGCCCTGCCTCACGAACGGCACACATCGCCGGATCCGGCGCCGCCTCAGGGGCCGCACCGTGGTGGATCGGGCTCAGAACCGCTCGCATCCCACACAAGGTACCGGAGCCCTCCCGCGACTCCACCCCGTGACAAGTCACGCGTAGGACACAACCCGGTATCAACGCTCCGTGATTCCGGATTGCCACAATCCGCGACATCCAGGTCCGAACGCGGCGAATAAGCCCTGCTCAGGGGCTTTTATCTCACCTCTGAGAGCAGTTCCCCAGCGAGCTTTTCCTCACTCTCCGCACTCGAACCCATACGCTGGGCCCGTACCCACGCTCGCTTCAGGTACAGGTGCACCTCCGCCTCCCAGGTGAAGCCCATACCGCCGTGCACCTGGAGGCAGTCGCGGGCGCAGCGGACGGCCGCCTCGTCGGCGAGCAGACGGGCCGCGGCGATGTCGAGGGGGTCGGCGGTGATCGCGGCGGCGTACACCGCGACGCGGGCCGTCTCCACCCGTACCAGGCTCTCTGCGCACAGGTGTTTGACCGCCTGGAAGGCCCCGATCGGTTGACCGAACTGCTCCCGGACCCGCGCGTGCTCCGCCGCCAGCTCACAGGTCCGCGCGGCGCCGCCGAGCTGTTCGGCGGCGGTGAGGAGGACCGCGACGGGGTCCGGCAGGCGGTCTTCGGCGGCCCGGACGACCCGGTGCAGGGGCGTCATCGGGTCCACCGACGTCAGGGGCAGGGCACCGGTCGCGTCACCCCGGACGACGTCCGCCTCCCCCAGCCATTCCACGAGCCCGCCGTACACGGCCGTGACCACCGTCTGTCCGCTCGCCGCGCCCGGCACCTGGCCCGCCGCGAGGTGGGTGGCCACCAGCGGGCCGGGCAGCAGCGCCCGGCCGGCTTCCTCGAAGGCCAGGACCGCCTCCGGCAGGCCCAGTCCGACCCCGCCGTCCGCCTCCGGCAGCCGCAGCGCGAAGAAGCCCGCCTCGCCCAGTTCCCGCCACAGCCCACGGTCGAGCGCACCGGGCCGGTCCACGGCGGCCCGCAGCGCGCCCCGGCCGAAGCGGCGCTGGAGCAGACCGCGCACGCCTGCCCGCAACGCCCGCTGGTCGTCGGTCGGCTGGAAGCGCACGGCCGCGTCACCGTCCCTTCGGCAGGCCGAGGATGCGTTCGGCCACGATGTTCCGCTGGATCTGCGAGGTGCCGGCCGCGATCGTGTACGAGAGGGACGACAGCCGGTCCAGGACCCATGGACGGCCGAGGTCCAGGGACTCGGGGCCCAGGACCTCGGCGGCTGCGTCGTACAGCTCCTGACGCGCGTGCGAATACCGCAGCTTGAAGACCGAGCCGCCCACGCCCGGGGCCCCGCCCTTCCGTTCCGCCTCGCTCACGTTCCACTGCGTGAGCCGCCAAAGGGCACGGAACTCGGCGTTCAGTTGCCCCAGCCTCCGCCGCAGCGAGGGGTCGTCCCAGCGGCCGTTCGCCAGCGCCTGGCGGGCGAGTTCGCCGAGCACGCGACGGCAGGCCACCACCTCCCCCACGAACGCGGTGCCGCGTTCGAAGGACAGCGTCACCATGGTCACGCGCCAGCCGTCGTTCTCCGCGCCGATCCGGTTGGCGACCGGCACCCGCACCTCGTCGAGGAACACCTCAGCGAACTCCTCGGACCCGGCGAGCGTCCGCAGCGACCGTACGGTGACGCCCGGTGCGTCCATGGGCATCGCCAGCCAGGTGATGCCCCGGTGCTTCGGCGCGCCGGGGTCGGTGCGCACCAGCAGTTCGCACCAGTCGGCGACCTCCGCGTGGGAGGTCCAGATCTTGGATCCGCTCACCACGTAGTCGTCGCCGTCCCGCCACGCGCGCGTGCGCAGCGCGGCGAGGTCGGACCCGGCGTCCGGCTCGCTGAACCCCTGGCACCACACCTCGTCCCCGCGCAGGATCGGCGGCAGCCAGCGCTCCCGCTGCCCGGGCGTGCCCTCGGCGGCGATGGTGGGCCCGGCGTGCAGCAGCCCGACGAAGTTGGCCCCCACATAGGGCGCGCCCGCCTTCTCGGCCTCCTCCAGGAAGATCAGCCGCACGGTCGGGGAGGCGTCCCAGTGGACGTCGGCGTACCCGGCGTCGTACAGCATGCGCTGCCACCCGAGGTCGTAGGCGCGCCGCCCGGGCCAGTCGTCCGGGGACGGTTTCGGCGGCAGGGTGGGGAGCACCTCGGCGAGCCACTCCCGCAGCCGGGCCCGGAACTCCTCCTCCTCCGGGGTGCAGGACAGGTCCATCAGCGCTCGAGGTCCAGGTCCAGCATGCGGATCGCGTTGCCCCGCATCAGCTTGTGCACCGTCTCGTCGTCCAGGCCCTTCACATGGTCGAGGGCGACCTCCTTGGTGTGCGGGAAGGTCGAGTCGACGTGCGGGTAGTCGGTCTCGAAGGTGGCGTTGTCCCGGCCCACCACGTCGAGCGAGGCGACGCCGTGCTTGTCGCGGAAGAAGCAGCAGAAGATCTGCCGGTAGTAGTACGCCGACGGCGGCTCGGGGATCAGGTCGCGGACCCCGCCCCAGGCGCGGTGCTCCTCCCAGACGTCGTCGGCGCGTTCCAGCGCGTACGGGATCCAGCCCATCTGCCCCTCGGAGTAGGCGAGCTTGAGGCGCGGGAACTTCACCAGGACCCCGCTGAAGAGGTAGTCCATCATCGAGGCCATCGCGTTGTTGAAGCTGAGCGAGGCCTGCACGGCGGGAGGCGCGTCGGGCGAGGCGGCGGGCATCTGCGAGCTGCTGCCGATGTGCATGTTGACCACCGTCCCGGTCTCCTGGCAGACGGCGAAGAACGGGTCCCAGTAGCCGGAGTGGATGGAGGGCAGGCCGAGGTGGGTGGGGATCTCGGAGAAGGTGACGGCCCGCACCCCCCGCCCGGCGTTGCGCCGGATCTCGGCGACCGCGAGGTCGATGTCCCACAGGGGGATCAGGCAGAGCGGGATGAGCCGGCCGCCGCTGTCGCCGCACCACTCCTCGACCATCCAGTCGTTGTAGGCGCGTACGCAGGCCAGGGCGACCTCCTTGTCGTGCGCCTCGGCGAAGGTCTGACCGCAGAAGCGCGGGAAGGTGGGGAAGCAGAGACTGGCCTCGACGTGGTTGAGGTCCATGTCCTCCAGGCGGGCCCTGGGGTCCCAGCACCCCCGCCGCATCTGCTCCCTGGTGATCCCCTCCAGGGTCATCTCGTCCCGGTCGAAGCCGACGGCGGCGATGTTCCGCTTGTAGGGGAACTTCAGGTCCTCGTAGATCCACCAGTCCGTCGGCGGCCCCTCCGGGTCCATGGTGATCTGGTATTTCCCGCCGACGTAGGCCAGTTCGCCGATCCCGGCGGTCAGCGGCTGCGGGCCCCGGTCCCGGTACTTGGCGGGCAGCCAGGTCTCGAAGAGGTGCGCGGGCTCGATCACGTGGTCGTCGACGCTGATGATGCGGGGCAGTTCACTCGCCATGGTTCCCCTCCGCCGGACCGGCTCTCATCTGATGGCTCGTCAGATAGCATGTCACCTGACGGATCGTCAGCCAAGCAGAGGGGCCGGCCGTGAACGAGACCCCGCACGTCCTGAGTTCCGCCCGTACGCTGTGGGAGCTGGTCGACCGCCGCGCCGACCTCACTCCCGACCGTCCGGTCCTGCTCCAGGAGGACCGGGTTCTCACCTTCGGCGATCTGCGCACCCGCGCCGAGCGCGTGGCGGCCGGCCTGTACGGCATGGGCGTACGCCCCGGCACGGTGGTCGCCTGGCAGCTGCCCACCCGCATCGAGACCGCCCTGCTGTCCTTCGCGCTGGCCCGCCTGGGCGCCGTCCAGTCCCCGGTGATCCCCTACTACCGGGACCGCGAGGTCGGCTTCGCGCTGCGCGCGTCGAAGGCGGAGTTCTTCGCGGTACCCGGCGTCTGGCGCGGGTACGACCACACGGACATGGCCCGCCGGCTGGGCGCGAAAGGCGTCTTCGAGGCGTACGACGACCTGCCGGACGGCGACCCGTCGACGCTCCCCGCCCCGCCCGCCGACGGCACCTCGGTCCGCTGGGTCTACTGGACCTCGGGCACCACCTCCGACCCCAAGGGCGTCCTGCACACCGACCGCTCCCTGATCGCGGGCGGCTCCTGCCTGGCCCACGCCCTGCGCCTGACCCCGGACGACGTCGGCTCTATGGCCTTCCCCTACGCCCACATAGCGGGCCCCGACTACACGGTGATGCTCCTGCTCCACGGCTTCCCGGCCGTGATGTTCGAGCACTTCGCACTCCCCCAGGCGCTGGCGGAGTACCGGCGGCACGGGGTGACGGTCGCGGGCGGCTCGACGGCGTTCTACTCGATGTTCCTGGCCGAGCAGCGCAGACAGCCGGGCGAGAAGCTGATCCGCTCGCTCCGGCTCCTCGCGGGCGGCGGCGCCCCCAAGCCGCCCGAGCTGTACCACTGCGTGGTCCGCGAGATGGGCGTCCGGCTGACCCACGGCTACGGCATGACCGAGGTCCCGATGATCACCATGGGGGACCCCGAGGACACTCCCGGGAACCTGGCGACGACGGAGGGGAGGCCGCCCGAGGGGATGGAGATACGCATCGTCGACGGGGAGGTACGGCTGCGGGGAGAGGCCGTCTGCCAGGGGTATCTGGATCCGGTGCAGACGGCGGAGGCCTTCGACGAGGACGGTTTCCTGCGCACCGGCGACCTCGGGTACCTGACCGACAGCGGCCATCTGGTGCTGACGGGGCGCCGCAAGGACGTCATCATCCGCAAGGGGGAGAACATCTCCGCCAGGGAGATCGAGGACCTGCTGCACACGCACCCCGCGGTGCAGGACGTGGCGGTGATCGGACTGCCGGACGAGGTGCGCGGGGAGCGGGTGTGCGCGGTGGTCGAACAGCCGCCCGGCGCCGAGGAACTGACGCTCCCCGCGGTCACGTCGTACCTGCGGGCGGCAGGGCTGTCCGTGCACAAGCTGCCGGAGCAGCTGGAGGTGGTGGAGGCCCTTCCGCGGGGGGAGACCCTGCGGAAGGTGCTCAAGTACAAGCTTCGGGAGCGCTATTCGGACCCTGAGATTTCGGGCTCCGAGGCTTCGGGGACTACTCCGGGACCGTGAAGTAGCGGGCGAACGCGGACACGATCTCGCTCTCGCCGACCTTGCCGTCCCCGTCCGTGTCGAGCGTCGTCGCCGCCGCCCGGGCCACGTCCTCCGGTGCGCCGAGGGCCTTCAGGGCGCGGGCGGTCTCCGCGACCGTGGCGGCGCCGTCGCGGTCGCCGTCCGCCACGGCGAGCGCCGCGTGCAGGAACGGACGGGCGATCTCCGCGAACCGCTCGGGGTTGTCCCGCAGCCGCTTCACCGCGCCGCCCACGAACTCCTCGCGGGTGATGCGCTGGTCGCCGTCCCGGTCCGCTATCCCGGCCATGCCCTGCCAGAACGCCTCAGCCCCGGCGTACAGGGCCTGCCCCTGCTCGGACCTGGCCGCGGTGCCGAACTCGGTGAGGACCGCCTTGGCCGCCGCGCTGAAGTCCGCGCGGTCGATGTAGCCGTTGCCGTCCTGGTCGAAGCCGGCGAACCGGGCGGCGATCCTGCGCTCGTACTCGGTGCTGACCATGGTGTTTCGGGCCGCCTTACGTCACATCGGGGGTGTTTCTGGCAGGGAGCGTACGACGCGGGGAGCTTGCGGGGAGCCGGAAAACGGCCGTTGTACCAAGACCGCAGGAATTCCGGGACAACAGTGTGGCCGTCCTGCGACGTTCCGTTGACCCTGGTGTGCCGGCGCTCACACCGGGGAGGGGTGCCGTGGCGTCGGACCGGGCGGTGGCGTGCGGTCGGGACGTTCGGTTGGCTGCGGCCGGTCGTGCGGTAGGCCTGCGGTCAGGCCGACAGGGGCCGTGAGGTGTCGTCGGTGGCCGAGCCGAGGTCCGGGTGCACGTCGAAGAGGCGGCGGACGCCGAGGGCGGCGAGGACACGGTTGACGTGTGTGCCCTCGGGCGCGCCGTGCCCGGGCAGGATGAGGCGGAGCCGGCCCCGGCAGGAGCGGATCAGTCTGCGTGCGGCGACGAGCACGCCGACGCCGCTGGAGTCGCAGAAGACCACCTGGGAGAGGTCGAGTACGAGGCAGTGGCGGCCGTCCGCCACCGCGTCGTGCACCCGCTGGCGCAGCACCGGTGACGTCATCAGGTCCAGTTCGCCCGCCACTTGGAGCACGGTCCACTCGCCGCGCTTTTCGCCGGTCACTGTGAGCGTCACCGCCATGCCTCCCGCCTGCCCGCGCCTGCCCGCGCCGTCCATGAAACGGAAGCGGTCCCTTCGCTTCCTTTGGAGCGCGGCTGCCCGAACGCTCTTCTATGAAACACCGAACCGCCGATCGAAACTGGGTATTAGATGAGCCAATTCAATCGGTAACGGTCTTGTTCGTTCAGCCCTGATCCGTAGTCGGTTGGGTAGGCGCTCGCGTCCGGCACGGTCCCGCGCGGGACCGCCTCTACCATCCGCGGCTCGCCGAGGGGCGCACATTGCCACAAAGGGGCGTGCGTTGTCCGATGTGCCGACTACATTCGAAGGCGTGGGGGGCGCACGCTGAACCGGGACAGGGCGCAGGGCACGTCCGGGGACGAGGGGGCCGCATGGCGAAGAAGGACGCACCGCCCCGGTGGGACCGCAGGATGCAGCAGCGGCTCGCCCGGGGTGAGGCCGCCGCGCTCGGAGAGTGCTACGACCGGTTCGCCTCCCTGGTGCACGGCCTCGCCCACCGGGTGCTCGGGGACGAGGAGGAGGCGGACGCCGTCACTCGCGAGGTGTTCGCGCACGTCTGGGAGAACCCCGAGTCCTACGACCCCAGGCGGGAGCCGCTGCGGACCTGGGTCGCCACACTGACCCACCGGCTCGCCGTCCAGCGGCTGCGCGCCACCGAGACCGCCGCACTGGCACGGGACGGCCGGGGCACGGCGGAGGACCTGGAGCGCAGGGTGCGCCAGGCCTCGGTCGCGGCCCGCGCGGACTACATCGTCACCTCCATGCCGGTGCCGCTGCGCGCCGCTCTGGAACGGGCCTACTTCCAGCGCCGGGACTACCGCCAGACCGCCGCCGACCTCGGTATCACGGAGGACGAGGCGCGCCGCCGGCTCCGCCTCGGCCTCCAGCTCCTCGCCACCGCCCACGAGACGCGGCCCTCGGGCACGCCGCCGGAAGCGGGGCGTGTGTGGTGAGCGGGGCGGAGCGTTCCCGGGGGCCCGAGGAGTTCGAGGAGTACGGCGCGTACGGGAGCGACGGGCAGGGCGCACCCGGGGCCGCCGACGAGCGTGAGGTGTCCGAAGTGGCCCGAGGACCGCTGGCCGGTGGGGCCGCGACGCCCGGGGCCGAGGCGGTCCCGCTCGAGCACCGGGTGTTGAAGTCGCTGCTCGGGGCCTGGGCGCTGGCCGCCTGTTCCGCGGAGGAGACCGCCGCCGTGGAGGCGCATCTCGGTGGCTGCGGCCCGTGCGAGGAGGAGGCGCGGCGGCTGCGGAAGGCCGTCGGGCTGTTGCAGCGGCCCGAGAGCCTGGATCTCGACCCCGCCCTGCGCACCCGTGTCCTGGCGAGTTGCCTCGACCGGCGCCCGCCGCGCATCCCGGTGCCGGGGTGGGCCGCCCCCTACGACGCGGAGGCCGCGCGCCTGGACGCCCTGCTGCAGGACATCGGCGAAGCCGAGTGGCACACCCCGGTCAGGCTGCGGTGGTTCGACGGGAAGGCAGCGGCGAGCCGCCGCACCACCGTGGCCGGGGTCATCGCCCATCTGCTCTCCGTCGACGGCCTGGTCGCGGTGGCGCTCGGGCTGGAGGATCCCCTGGGGGACACCGCCGGGGACGAGGGCAGCCCCGAAGGGCGCACGGAGGCGTACTGGCGCGCCTCCCACTTCCCTCCGACCCGCTCCATCCGCGTCCCGTGGCGCGACCAGACCCACCAGCTCGTCCGGGCGGTCTCCCTCACCGAAGACACCAGCGGGGCGGTCCCGGTGTCGTACGGCGCCTTCGGGCTGTCGCTGCACGACGCGATGCTGGATCGGGCCTTCGAGTGCTGGGTGCACGCGGAGGACATCGCGAACGCCGTCGACTACCCCTACGACCCGCCGGCGCCGCGCCATCTCCACCAGATGTTCGACCTGGCGGTACGGATACTGCCGCTGACCCTGGCCGCCCGGCGGCGCGCCGCCTCGCCGCGCCCCCGCGCGGCGGCCGGCACCTCGTTCCGGCGGGAGAGCCCGGGCGCAGTCTGCGCCTGGAGATCGAGGGCCTGGGCGGCGGCGAGTGGCTGATTCCGCTCGACTCGCCCGGTGCGGTGGCCTCCGCCGAGCACGAGGTGGCGCACGTCGCGCTCGACGGGGTGGAGTTCTGCCGCCTGGCCGCCGGCCATGTGCCACCGCAGGAGGCGGCCGCGGGGCAGGTCGGCGACCGGGAGGCGATCAGGGACGTGCTCTTCGCGGCGGCGTCCCTGAGCCGGATGTAGCGGGACCTCGGGGACGGCCTCGGGGGGCCATGGGGAGCCCCTAGGGTCTTCCAAACGAGAGGCCCTAGGCGAAGACCACCGTCCGGCGGCCGTTGAGCAGGATGCGGCGCTCCGCGTGCCACTTCACCGCGCGTGCCAGCGCCTGGCACTCCACATCCCGCCCCGTCGCCACCAGCTGGTCCGGAGTGACGTCGTGGCCGACCCGCTCGACCTCCTGCTCGATGATCGGGCCCTCGTCGAGGTCGGCCGTCACGTAGTGCGCGGTCGCGCCGATCAGCTTCACACCGCGCGCGTGGGCCTGGTGGTAGGGCTTGGCGCCCTTGAAGCTCGGCAGGAAGGAGTGGTGGATGTTGATGATCCTGCCGCTGAGCTGCTTGCACAGGTCGTCCGAGAGCACCTGCATGTAGCGGGCCAGGACCACCAGCTCGACGTCCAGCTCGCGCACCAGCTCCAGCAGCCGCGCCTCGGACTCGGACTTGGTGTCCTTCGTCACCGGGATGTGGTGGAAGGGAATGTTGTACGAGCCCACCAGCTCGGCGAAGTCGGTGTGGTTGGAAACGACGGCCGCGATCTCGACGGGCAGCGCGCCGATCCGGGCGCGGAAGAGCAGGTCGTTCAGGCAGTGGCCGAACTTGCTGACCATGAGGATGACGCGCATCTTCTCGTCGGCCCGGTGGATCTGCCACTCCATCTGGAAGGAGTCACCGATCGCCGCGAAGCTCGCGCGCAGCTTGTCCACGGTCACCGGGGCCTCGGCGGAGAAGTGGACCCGCATGAAGAACAGTCCCGTGTCCTGGTCGCCGAACTGCTGGCTGTCGACGATGTTGCAGCCGGTCATGAACAGGTAGCTCGACACGGCGTGCACGATCCCCTGCTTGTCCGGGCAGGAGAGGGTGAGGACGTACTGGTCGGCCGGGGCCGAGGCTCGGGTGGACTGCTCGTTCATGCACGCCAGGGTCTCATGTCCGCGGGCCCGCGCGGACCGTCGTCCCGCAACCCGGACGGTCCGGCGGACGACGGGGCCCCGCCTTGCGGCAGGGCCCCCGAACGGCACGGGCCCACCCCGGACTAGCGGGTCTACGCGCTCCTCGTCAGGATCCGCAACACCTCGAGCGTGCGCGGCGGCACGTCCGGGTCCTCCCCGTCGGCCACGGAGAGCCGTACATGAGCGTCCCGTGCCGCCCGCACGGCCTCCGGCCACGCCTGGTGGTTGAGGTAGGCGTCCACCGGCGCGTCCGGCCCGACCTGGTGCATGATCCGCAGCACTCGCAGGACGGCGGAGTCCACGAGGGCCGCCTCCTGCGAGTCCCGGAAGATCGTGCCGACGTACTTCTCGGCGGACCAGTTGTCCAGCCAGGTGTCCTCGACCAGGCGGTACACGGCGTCGGTGACGTCGCCGTACCCCTCGACACCGGCCAGCCAGACGTCCCGCTGGAAGACGGGATCGGAGAGCATGTGCAGCGCGGAGCGCACATTGCTGCGCCAGCGCCACCACGGCATGTCGTTGAGTGGCATGCCGCCCATGGTGGATGAGCGACGACCGCGACGGGAAGGGTTCTCCGGAGCTTGCACGGTCATCGATCGTACGTTCCCTGTGAAACACGGATCATCGGACCCCGCAATTCACCTCGGCGCCACCTTCCGTTGACCTCCGATGACACGACGGTTAGTGGTGTGAGGGAATCGTGCGTGTCCATGACCGGCAGGCGACGCACCAGCTCCTCCCCCATCCGCCCCCGCGTTCCGGGCTCCGTCCCTGAAAAAGCGACTCCCCGCGTCAGGACCGTCCTGGTGTCCGCGGGCGCGCTGGTGGCAGTTGCGTCGATAGCGGTCGCCTGCGGGGTCGTCCCCGGTACCACGGGGGGTTCCGGGGACGACCGCGTGACCGTCATGACCTGGGCACCCGACAAGACCTCGGCGACCGACAAGCCGGGCATGCCGGCGATGGCGCAGGCCTACGCGCGCTGGGTCAACGCCCACGGCGGTCTGAACGGCCGCAAGCTCGAGGTCCTGACCTGCAACGACCACAACGACTACGTGGACGCCGCGAAGTGCGCCCGGCTCGCCGTGAAGGAGAACGCGGTCGCGGTCGTCGGCTCCTACAGCCAGTACGCCGGCTCCTTCCTCTCCCCGCTGGAGTCGGCGGGCATCCCCTACATCGGCGGGTACGGCCTGACCGACGACGAGTTCAAGAGCGTGCTGTCCTATCCCGTCAACGGCGGCCAGCCCGCGCTGCTGGCCGGCCTCGGCGAGGAGCTCGGCCGGACCTGCGGCCGCGTCGCCCTGGTGCGCCCCGACACGGTCGCCGGCGACGAGCTTCCCCTGCTGCTCGACGCCGGACTGAAGGCGGCGCACCACGCCTCGGCGGCCGACGTGCGCGCCGCAGAGGACGCCACCGCCCTGGACGACCAGGCGCGGCAGGCGCTGGAGGAGGCGACCGCGGACCCCCGGAAGAAGGGCTGCGTGGTCCCGGCGCTCGACGAACGCACCGGCACCTTCATGGACTCCTTCCGCCGTCTGAGCGCCGACTACCGGCCGGTGCGCACCGCGTCCGTGCTCGGCAGCGTCGACCAGTCGGTGATCGACTCCTCCGGCGGCGGCTCCGGACCCTACGAGGACGCGTACGTCACCGGCTGGTACCCGGAGGCGTCGGATCCGCGCTGGAACGAGATGAAGGAAGTGATCAAGGAGCAGGCCTTCGACGACGACCGGATCGATCCGGCGGACGCGGGCGTGCAGACCACATGGATCGCGTACACGGTCCTCAAGAAGGTCGTCGAGTCGCTCGGCGACGGCGAGGTGTCGGCCCGCACGATCCGCATTGCCCTCGACAACGGCCTGAAGGTCGACACCGGCGGCCTCACCCCGACGCTGCGCTGGCGCTTCCAGGACCTGACCGCGGTCGTCGACTTCCCCCGCCTGATCAACTCCGAGGTGACCTTCCAGATCGTGCGCGACGGGCGGCTGGTGGCGGCACGCAAGGGCTTCGTGAACGTGTCGAAGACGCTGGAGAGCACGGACAGCGAGTGAGGCGTGCCGGTGCACGCCGCCCCGTTCACCGGGCGGCGCGCACCGCCG
The DNA here is from genome assembly GCF_025642135.1 of Streptomyces cynarae. NCBI lineage: Bacteria > Bacillati > Actinomycetota > Actinomycetes > Kitasatosporales > Streptomycetaceae > Streptomyces > Streptomyces cynarae. The sequence continues at coordinate 4,038,081 of NZ_CP106793.1, forward strand.
TGCTCACAGCTGCGTCGGCCGGCGCTCGGTCAGGCCGTACTTCTGCGCGATGACGTTCCATATCTGTGCCGCCTTCGCCTTCTGGGCGCTGGCGGTGCCGCTGTCCCGGTTGCCCGCCTGGGCCTGGGGGGTCACGCGCGCCTGGCCCGTCTTGCAGCCCTTCTTGCCCGAGACCTGGTCGGCCCAGGCCGCGTAGTGGGTGTCGGCGGACGCGGACGCCTTCCAGGCGCTGGTGAGCGCGGCGGTCAGCGCGGCGTGGTCGGGGAGCCTCTCGACCTGGAGTCCGGACAGCCGGCTCACCAGGTCGTTGCGCTGCTTGGCCGCGTCCCGCAGGTCGCCGGCCGACTGGTCGAGGTTCTGGCACGCCTTGACGTTCGCGACCGCCCTGATCACCGCATCGCGGCTGTTGCCACTGTCGGCGAGGAGTTTGTCCAGGGCGACGGCCTGCGCCCGGGCCGGGTCGGCGGCACCCGACCCCGAGGCGTCCGGAGCGGGCCCGGTCGCGGCGACGGACTTGCTGTCGTCGCTCTTGCCGTCGCTGCCGCCACCACCGCTGAGCAGGGCGCCGGCCCCGATCCCGAGGACGACTATGCCGACGCCGACGGCCGCGATGAGGGGGACGCGCGAGCGGGTACGGCCACCACGCTGGTCGGCCTCCCGGCCCCCGGGTGCGCCGGGGCGTCCGCGCCGTCGAACCGCGGCAGGTGCTGGGTGGATGCGGCGAACCCACCCGCGCCGTCACGGAAGAGGTTGTCGAACTCGGCGGCGGCGCCTGCCCGGGCGCGCCGGGCGCCCCGGGCCGCACGGCGTAAGGCTGGCCGGGCACGGGCGGAAGGTACTGCGTGGCCTGGGCGTCGGGGTCGGCGGCGGGCGGCAGCGGACCGGCGGCGCGTCCGAGGATCTGGGTGGCCTGGTCGGCAGGCATCTCCGGGGGCAGCGCGCCCGGGCCCATCGGCGGGATGTACTGGGTGGCCCCCTCGTCGGGAGAGGCGGCCACCGGGGGTATGTACTGCGTCGCACCCTCGTTCGGGGCGGCGGCGACGGGCGGCAGGTACTGCGTGGCGCCTTCGTCGGCGGAGCCGGCCGCCGGGGGCAGGGGCCCGGCACCGGCGCTCTGCTGCGGGGGCAGCGGCTGTCCCGAGCCGGCCGACGGCTGCCTGCCCCAGACCGAGCGCGGGTCCGAGCCCTCCCAGGACGGCTGCGTGCCCCACTGCTGGTTCTGGTTCTCCTGGTGCTGGTGCTGGGCAGCCTGCCCCGGCCCCCAGGGCTGTCCCCATGCCTGCCCGCCGGTGGGGCCGGGCGCGGGTGCCTGCGCCGGGGGTATGGAACCGTTCACTCCGCCCATCTGGCCCGGCAGCAGGGGCGCGCCGCCGTCGGAGGGCAGCACGATGCCTTCGCGCGCGGGCTGCGCCGAGGGCTCCTCGCCCTGTCCACTCTGCGTCACCGGGACTCCTACGAATGGGGGACCTTCGGAATCGTCGGCTCACGCTACCGGGTCCCCCTGACCAGTGCTACGCCGGACAGGGGGAGGCGCCCCACAGGGGCGCGGGGCACTGCGCGCCCAGCCACGAACGATCCGCACCAACGAGACATCCGTCACCCTTACGGCGATACCCCCGGGGCCCGGGGCGGAGCCCCGCGACGGCACCCCTGGCCCCGGGCACGTCACACAACCACCGGTGACGTCACGCAACCGCCGGAGGCGTCACGCGGCTGCCAGATCCAGCCGCGCCCCGAACTCCCGCACCACGGCCTCCTCCCGATACGGCTCCAACCGCTGCTGCAGGTCCTCGAGATACTCCGCCCCCCGACTGGAGCGCAGCGTGCCGAGCAGTTCCACGGCCTTCAACCCGGTGTGGCACGCCTGCTCCACCTCCCGCTGCTGCACCTGCGCGGTGGCGAGCAGCACCAGCCCGATCGCCCGCCGCCGGGCCCGGGACTCGGGATGCCCGGCGAGTGATTCCTCCGCCCGCCGGGCCGCAGCCTCCGCCTGCCCCAGATCCCGGTGACAGTGCGCCAGCTCGTCCGCCAGGTACGCCTCGTCGAAGTGTGCGATCCACGCCGGATCGTCCCCGGACGCCGCGTCGGCCGACTCCAGCGCCGTCACCGCCCGCCCGGACGCGATCTGCGTGGCGCGCACATCGCCCATCAGCGCATGCCCGCGCGCCTCCGCCGCGTAGAACATCGCCTCCGCGCGCGGGGTCACGCGCCCCCGCGCCCCCTCCTGCGCCGCCCGCGCCAACTGCGCGATCTCACGCGGGTTTCCGAGCTGCGCCGCGAGGTGGCTCATCGACGCGGCGAGCACATAGCCGCCGTACCCCCGGTCACCGGCCGCCTGCGCGAGCCGCAACGCCTGGATGTAGTACCGCTGCGCGAGGCCCGGCTGTCCGGTGTCGACCGCCATGTACCCCGCGAGCTCGGTCAACCGCGCGACCGCCCCGAACAGTTCGCGTCCCACCGCGTCCCGGTACGACCCGGCCAGCAGCCCGGAGACGACGCTGTTGAGGTAGTGCACGACGACCGGCCGCACATGCCCGCTGCCGTACTGGTGGTCCAGTTCGACCAGGGCCTGCGTCATGGCCCGCACCGCGTCCACGTCCGACTGACCCACCCGTGGCCCGGCCGACCGCGCGACCTGCGGGTCCGGCCCGGAGATCAGCCAGTCACGGCTCGGCTCGACGAGCGCGGAGGCCGCGACGGAGGACCCCGACAGGAAGTCCCGGCGTCCGACGTCGCTGCGCCACAACTCGCAGACCTGCTCGATCGCTCCGAGCACCGTGGGCGAGAACTGCAGGCCCACGCCCGACGCGAGGTTCTTGCCGTTGGCCATGCCGATCTCGTCGATCGTGACCGTGCGCCCCAGTTTGCGGCCGAGCGCCTCCGCGATGATCCCCGGGGCGCGGCCCCGCGGCTGCTGTCCGCGCAGCCAACGAGCCACGGACGTCTTGTCGTAGCGCAGGTCGAGGCCGTGCTCCGCGCCGCACATGTTGACCCGGCGGGCGAGTCCCGCGTTCGAGCAGCCCGCTTCCTGAATGAGCGCCTGCAGTCGTTCGTTCGGCTGCCGCGCGACAAGAGGCCTGGCGGCCATGGCGTACCCCCTACTTCCTGGCTCGGTTCGCCGAGTGGCCGGTGCAGCGAAAAGATCCGGCCTTGAAGATCGATGCCCAGCGGACATTCCTCTGATGCGAGACATGCGAAGATTGCCGGGGTAAAGGCTGGTCCCGCACCCCCCACCTGGATACCCAGCCCCCGCCGCGGTTCCCCGTGCGCGCCCCCACCCGTGCATCCATGCGCCCCACCCGCGGGGACGGTGCTCCTCCCCGGCGCATGTGGGATGAAAAGGACGTGCTCAAAAAGCATCGGTCCACATCGAGACGGCCCCCGGTGAGCGGGGCGTAACCCCCGGTGATCGCTAGAGTTGAGTTCATCGTGGAAGAGACCATCGCGGGCCCTGAAGCTGCCCACATCCCGAAGCAGCGCGGCGAATCGCTCCTGGACGCCGCCGTCCGTTACGTCGAGGAGCGTCACTGGGACGTGTTCCCCGGCACCTGGCTGGATGCCGTCGACGGGATGCACCGCTGCTCCTGCGGTCAGTCCGCGTGTCCCGCGCCCGGAGCGCACCCGGCACGCGACGACTGGGCGACGCAGGCGACCGGCAGTGCCACCGTCGCGCGCGGTCTGTGGTCCGAGCGGCCGACCGCGTCGATCCTGCTGCCCACCGGGCGCACGTTCGACGCGATCGACGTCCCGGAGACCGCCGGCTTCCTCGCCCTCGCGCGCATGGAGCGCATGGAGCTGACGCTCGGTCCGGTGACGCTGACGCCGGCGCGGCGCATGCAGTTCTTCGTACTGCCGGGCGCGTCCGCGAAGGTGCCGGACCTGCTGCGCAAACTGGGCTGGCAGGCCGCCTCACTCGACCTGGTCACGCTCGGCGAGGGCGCGTACGTCGCCGCGCCGCCCACCCGGTTCGGATCGCGGGGGGCCGTGCAGTGGGCGCGGCGGCCCACGTCCGCGAACCGGTGGCTGCCGGACGCGGAGGAACTGGTGTCGCCGTTGGCCTATGCGTGCGGCAGGGATCGGTAGGCGGAGCCGTATACAGGCACTGTCCCGCGCCCCTTCCAGGGGCGCCCCCGCGCCGTAGGGTTCTCACATGAACGAGGGAACAGTGACCGCTCCTGCCGCTGTACGCGTGCATGACCTGTGGAAGCGGTTCGGGGAACACGTCGCCGTCGCCGGGGTCGATCTCGAGTTGCCCGCCGGGCGGTTCATCGGGCTGGTCGGGCCCAACGGGGCCGGGAAGACCACCACGCTGTCCATGGTCACCGGGCTGCTCAGACCCGACCGCGGCACCGTCGAGGTCGTCGGGCACGACGTGTGGCGCGACCCGGCCCAGGTGAAGGCCCGTATCGGGGTGCTGCCCGAAGGGCTGCGGCTCTTCGAGCGGCTGTCCGGGCGCGAACTCCTCGCCTACACCGGCCGGTTGCGCGGACTGCCCGGCGCCGAGGTCGACAAGCGGGCCACCCAGCTCCTCGACGTCCTCGATCTGGCCGGTGCCCAGCACAAGCTCGTCGTCGACTACTCCACCGGGATGCGCAAGAAGATCGGCCTCGCCGCCGCGCTGCTGCACAACCCCGAAGTCCTCTTCCTGGACGAGCCGTTCGAGGGCGTCGACCCGGTCTCCGCGCAGACCATCCGCGGCGTCCTGGAGCGGTACACCGCCTCCGGCGCCACCGTCGTCTTCTCCTCCCACGTCATGGAGCTGGTCGAGTCGCTGTGCGACTGGGTGGCCGTCATGGCCGCGGGCCGCATCCGCGCGCACGGCCCGCTGGCCGACGTACGCGGCGACGCGCCCACCCTCCAGCAGGCGTTCCTGGAGCTGGTCGGCGCGCACGGCCGCACCGCGGGCGCCGACCTCGACTGGCTCGGCGGCGGCGCCCGATGACCGGTCTGACGGCCGTCGTCGTACGGCTGAAGCTGTCCCTGCTGCGGAACGGGCTGCGGCGGTCCGCCGGGCGGCGCGCCGCGTACGTCACGTCCCTCGTCATGGTCCTGCTGTTCGCCGCCACCCAGTTGCTCGGCCTGATCCTGCTGCGCGGCAACGCGCACGCCGCCTCCGTCGCCGTGCTCGGCATCGAGGTCGTCGCGCTCGGCTGGGCGGTGATGCCGCTGTTCTTCCCCAGCGGCGACGAGACGCTCGACCCCACTCGCCTGGCGATGCTGCCGCTGCGCCCCGGGCCCCTCGTCCGGGCCCTGCTGGTGGCGTCCCTGGTGGGCATCGGGCCGCTGTTCACGCTCTGCATGGCCGTCGGCTCGGTGATCTCCGTGGCACACGGGGCGGCGGCGTACGGCACCGCGGTCGTCGCCGTCGTGCTCACGCTGCTGGTCTGCGTCACCCTCGCGCGGGCCGTCGCCGCCGCCAACATCCGCCTGCTGACCAGCCGCAAGGGCCGCGACCTCGCCGTACTGAGCGGGCTGGTCGTCGCCGTCGGCGCGCAGCTCGTCAACTTCGGCGCCCGCGAGCTGGGTATGGCCGGGCTGTCGCGGCTGGGGCCGGTGGGCGACGTCGTGCGCTGGGTGCCACCCGCCTCCGCGATCGGCGCCGTGGACTCCGCGAGCAAGGGGTCGTACGGCGTCGCGGCCGCCCAACTCGCGCTGAGCGCGGTCGCGTTGGCGGGCCTGCTGGCCGTGTGGTCGCGCAACCTCACGAAGCTGATGACCGCACCGGACTCCTCCACGCTCCAGGCCGCCGAACCGGGGCCCCGGGAGCGGGCCTCCAGGGGCCTGTCCCGGCTGCTGCCCGCGGGCCGCACCGGCACGGTGGCCGAGCGCAGCCTGCGCTATGTCTGGCGCGACCCCAAGACGAAGGCGGCGTGGGTGACGTCGCTGGCCATCGGGCTGATCGTGCCCGTCTTCAACGCCCTCCAGGGAACCGGCTCCGTCTACTTCGCCTGCTTCGCGGCCGGCATGCTCGGCATCCAGATGTACAACCAGTTCGGGCAGGACACCTCCGCGTTCTGGATGGTCGCGATGACGATCTCCTCCAACCGCGACGCCCACGCCGAACTGCGCGGCCGGGCGCTGGCCCTGCTGCTGATCACCCTGCCGTACGCCGCCCTCGTCACCGTCGCCACCACCGCCCTGCTCGGCACCTGGGACAGGCTGCCCGAGGTTCTCGGACTGTCCCTCGCGCTGCTCGGCGCGATGCTGGCCACCGGCGCCTGGTCCTCGGCCCGCTTCCCGTACTCGATACCGCAGGAGGGCTACAAGAACGTGGTCCCCGGGCAGGCGGGGCTCGCCTGGATCTCCATCCTCGGCGGCATGGTCTCCGCCGCCCTGCTCTCCGCGCCCGTGATCGCGGCGACGATCTGGCTCAACGTCACCGCGAACGGCGACGACTGGACCTGGCTCCTGCTGCCCGCGGGCGCCGCCTACGGCGCCCTGATCACCCTCCTCGGCCTCCGCCTCGCGGCCCCCCGAACGGCCCGCCGGCTGCCGGAGATCCTGGCGGCGGTCAGCAAGGGCTAGTTCCCAGGAGACGGGAACCCGCGGCGCAAGGATTTCGCCCAATCTTTTGTGAAGGAGATGTGGGCTGGGTCACGGTCGAGTTGAATGTGGTCGAGAGAGCGGACGAGCGTGCCGTATGGGCGGACGCGCAGGCTGCAGGGGGGTTCGGGTGAGTGCTTCCCGGCGGAGGGGGACCACGGACGAGCCGGTGCCGGACGAGCCGGAGCGGGATGGTTCGGATCTTCTCGCCGCGCTCCTCGACGGGATGGACGCGGCCTTGTGCGCCTTCGACGCGGACGGGGTCGTGACCCACTGGAACCGTGAGGCCGAGCGGATTCTCGGGTGGTCGGCGGCCGAGGCGGTGGGGCGGCGCGGCTTCGCCGGGTGGGCCGTGCGCAGCGCCGACGCGGCCGAGGTCGAGGCGTGGCTGATGTCCGCGATGCAGGCCTCCGGGCGGCAGGTGCACGAGTTCGCGCTGCTGACCAAGGACGGCGGGCGGGTGCTCGTACGGACCCAGTCCGCGGCGGTGCGCGGGCCCGACGGCAAACCCGCGGGTGTGTACTGCGCGTTCAGCGAGGTGCACGCGCAGATCGATCTGGAACGGTCGATCGCGCTCAGCGAGGCCCTTTTCGAGGACGCGAGCTGGGGTGTCGTGCTCGTCGACGCGGACCTGCGGCCCGCCGTCGTCAACGCCCACGCGGCCCGGGCGCTCGGCATCGGGCGTACCGCCGTGCTGGGACGGCCCCTCGGGGACCTGCTCGCACGGGGCGTCGAGGAGCTGGAGAGCGCGCTGACCCATGTGCTCGCCGAAGGGGCGCCGCCGGCGCCCGCCGAGATCTGGGTGAGCGTGCGGACCGCGGACGGCGAGAAGCGGCGGTGCTGGCGGAGCGGGTTCCTGCGGCTGGCCTCACCGCTGGCGGAGGAGCCGGTCCCGCTCGGGGTCGGGTGGCTGTTCCAGGACGTCACCGAGACCAAGCAGAGCGAGCAGGAGGCGGCCCTGCTGCGCTTCCGCTCCAACCAGCTGCACCGAGCCGCGCGGGCGGCCGCCGAGTGCGAGGACCCCGGCGAGGCGGCCACGATCCATCTGGACTTCGCCCTCGCCGGATTCGCCGACCACGCCCTGATCGACCGGGTGGCGGGCGGCTGGGTGGCGGACGGGGCGGGACCGGTACGGCTGGTGCGGGCCGCCGAGACGCCGTCCGGAGCCCCCGGCCCGAGCATGCTCACCGGGAAGGCGGGACTGCCGGTGCGGTACGACGACGGCCATCCCGCCCTGCAGTGCGTGGAGCGCTCCGGGACCGTACGCGCCGACGCGGGCGCCGCCGACCCGGCCCAGACGCGCGCGTGGGCGCTGGCCCGGCAGTGGCCCGCGGACGCGGTGCACGCCCTGTGCGCGGTGCTGCGCAGCCGGGGGCGGACGCTGGGTGTGGTGACATTCCTGCGGGGGGCCGGGCGCAGCCGGTTCGAGCGGGTGGACGCGGTGTACGCGGAGGACGTGGCGGTACGGATCGCCGCGGCGCTGGACCTGTCCGACGTGGTGACCGGGCGGGCCGCGAAGTAGGGCCGTGGGACGCGGCTACGCCTGGCGGTAGAAGATCCGGTCGGCGTACTCCGTCAGTACCCGGGCGTTCCACTCATGACCGCCGTCGACGTTCCCCGACCGCAGCAGGGGCGGTTCGATGCCGCGCTCCGCGAGGACACCGGCCGCCGTGGCCATGACCGCCTGCAGCAGGGCCGTGGTGACGACGGTGGAGGCGGGTGCGAAGGGCGCCGGGATGGTGTCGAGGGTGAGCTCCGCGTCCCCCACCGCGATCTTCGAGTCCAGGACGAGGTCGCAGTGGTCCTTCAGGTACGTGCCGGAGGCGTGCCGGGACTTCGTCTCCGCCGCGTACGCCACCGAGGTCACGCCGATGACCTTGATGCCGCGCGCGCGGGCGGTCATCGCCATCTCCACCGGCAGCTCGTTGCGGCCGGACAGGGAGATGATCACCAGGAGGTCGCCGGAGCGCAGGGGGCTCGTGTCGAGGACCGCGCTCGCCAGGCCGCCGACCCGCTCCAGCGCGGAGCCCAGCGTCGTCGGCATGACGTCCACGCCGACGACTCCCGGCACCGCGAGAAGGTTCATCAGGGCCAGGCCGCCCGCGCGGTAGACCAGGTCCTGCGCGGCCAGCGAGGAGTGCCCGGCACCGAAGGCGAACAGCCGGCCGCCCGCGGCCACGGTGTCCGCGATCAAGGTGCCGGCCGCCGCGATCTCCTCCGCGTCCTCGTCCCGCACGCGCCGCAGCAGCCCGATCGCCGCGTCGAAGAACCGCTCCGCCGACGTGCTCCCGCCCCGCGGCTGCCCACCGCTCGGCCCTGCGCTCATCGGCGACGCCCCTTCGAAGTCGGCCCGTGTCGCGGATCACGTTGCGGTCTGGACCAGCGGGATGTCAATACGGCCCGCCCGGCGCCGGGGCTGCGCGACCCGGGGGATGGTGCGCGGTCGGGGCTCGGCTCGCGGCCCCCCTTGAGGCGCGCCGGGAGCCGTGCCGACGCGCCCCGCAGCCCGTGGTCCACTCGCCGCGCCCCGGTTGTCAGTGGGATGAGTCAGAATTGAATCCAGGGCCAGCGCACACGCCGGTGAGCAGTCGAGCCTCCGGCAGATCTCTTCGAGGGGCACGTATGTCCGGACTGATCGACACCACGGAGATGTATCTCCGCACCATCCTCGAGCTCGAGGAGGAAGGCGTGGTCCCCATGCGCGCCCGGATCGCCGAGCGGCTCGACCAGAGCGGCCCGACCGTCAGCCAGACGGTGGCGCGAATGGAGCGCGACGGCCTGGTGTCGGTCGCCGCCGACCGTCACCTGGAGCTCACGGACGAGGGCCGCCGCCTGGCCACCCGCGTCATGCGCAAGCACCGCCTCGCCGAGTGCCTCCTGGTCGACGTGATCGGGCTGGAGTGGGAGCAGGTGCACGCCGAGGCGTGTCGCTGGGAGCACGTGATGAGCGAGGCGGTCGAGCGCCGCGTCCTGGAGCTGCTGCGCCACCCCACCGAGTCGCCGTACGGAAACCCGATCCCGGGCCTGGAGGAGCTCGGCGAGAAGGAGATGGCGGACCCGTTCCTTGACGAGGGCATGGTCTCGCTGGCCGACCTGGACCCGGGCACGGACGGCAAGACGGTCGTCGTACGCCGTATCGGCGAGCCCATCCAGACGGACGCGCAGCTCATGTACACGCTGCGGCGGGCGGGCGTGCAGCCCGGCTCGGTGGTCAGCGTGACGGAGTCGGCGGGCGGTGTCCTGGTCGGCAGCGGCGGCGAGGCGGCGGAGCTGCAGGCGGACGTGGCGTCCCACGTCTTCGTGGCCAAGCCCTGACACAGGCACCGAGGCCCCACAGGACCTCTTGCCCCCTCTCCGTCCCTCTTGCTCCTCCGTCCAGCCGTGTCCCCCTCACCCCACCCGGCCCTCCACAACTCATGTACGTTCTGGGGCGGTTGTGATGATTCCGCGATCGTACTGCAATCAAGATTCAGTGAGCGGAATCGCAGCGCTCGGACCGTTCGCATGCGAGGCTGTCGCGTGAGGCATATGACCTGAGGGCTCTTGGCCGGAGATGGCAGCGATGTCAACGGCCGGGAAGGGGAGGGAGGATGTGCCCCGGACGCGACCCCGGACCTGGGGAGGGCCCCGGCACCCATCGGCGCCGGGGCCTGTCCTCCCCTGTTTCGACCCGGAGCCCCGAGCTCTCAGGGTCGCCCCCTCGGACCGGTTTTCCCCGAGCGGTCCGCCTCCCGCAGAAGATCTCCCCGCGCAGACGGCGGCCAATCCTCGAGGGAGGTCACTCGAAGGTGGGGTGTTGCCGCGGGAAACGGCGGTTTCGAATAGTCATTCGATAGCGTGGGCGGTGATGATCTCGCCAGGCCGGGCGCTGTACCGATGACGCGTCCGTCACACAGCGAGCACTGGCACCACCGCCCGGCGGCGACACCCGGCGGCGGTGCCCACCGACACCAGCAGAAGCAGCACGACAGCGGAAGTACGACCAGTACGAAAAGCGCGCGGACCGACCGCCCGACGCGGAAGCGAGCGGTCCCGGCCGAGCAGGGGGGTGCCAGGACGATGCGTCGCATCGACGTGACCGGAGCGGGCGGCGTACGCCTCGCCGCATGGGAGTTCGCCGACCCGCCCAAGACCGGCGACGGCGAGCAGACGCCGGGCCTGCTGTTACTGCACGGGCTCATGGGCCGCGCCTCGCACTGGGCGCCCACCGCCCGCCTGCTCGCCGAACGGCACCGCGCCGTCGCTCTGGACCAGCGCGGCCACGGCCAGAGCGACAAGCCCGCCGACGGCTACACCCGTGAGGCCTACATCGACGACGCAGAAGCCGCTCTCGAACAACTCGGCCTCGCCCCGGCCGTCCTCATCGGCCACGCGATGGGCGCCCTGACCGCTTGGCAGCTCGCCGCCAAACGCCCCGACCTGGTACGCGCGCTGATCATCTGCGACATGCGGGCCTCCGCACTCGGCGCCGCCTCCCAGCGCGAATGGGAGAACTGGTTCAAGTCCTGGCCCCTCCCCTTCGCCACACTCGCCGACGTACGCAAGTGGTTCGGAGAGGACGACCCCTGGGTCGAACGCCCGAACCCCGCCCGCGGCGAGTTCTACGTCGAGGTGATGACCGAGTCCCCGGACGGCTGGCGCCCCGTCTTCAAACCAGAGCACATGCTGAGGTCCCGCGAGACCTGGGTGTACGACGCGCACTGGGAGGAACTGGCGCAGGTGCGCTGCCCCACCCTGGTCGTCCGAGGCCTGGACGGCGAACTGGGCCGCGCGGAGGCCCAGGAGATGGTCCGCGTCCTCCCCCACGGCCAGTACGCGGAGGTCCCCGACGCCGACCACTTCCTCCACCACGCCCAGCCGGAGGCATGGCGAGCCGCGATCGAGCCGTTCCTTACCGCCGTGCTGTCTCCCTGAGCGCCACCGGGCCTCTCCGGCCGCCCGGCCGGCATGACGACCAGCGGCTGTCCTCGCCGAGCCGTCCAGGCGGCCGGCCGAGCACAGGCACCTCCCGTACCGGCTGGACGGGAGGTGCCTGTGCTGCTTCCGAAGTCAGGCCCTCGTGCGGCGGCGTAGGACCACGACGCCCAGCGCCCCGGCTCCGGCCAGGAGGAAGGCGCCGGCCGCTGCGGCGATCGTGGACGTCCCGCCGCTTCCGGTCTTGGCCAGCTGCGAGCTCGCCCCGGACGTGCCGGAGGTCGTGCCCGAGGTCGCGGACGGGGCCGCGGTCGAGGTGGACGGCGAGGTGGAGGGGGTCGGTGTCGCGGAGGCGGTCGGGGTCGCGGAGGCGGTCGGGGTGGGCGTGCCCCCGGGGGTGGAGCCGGTGGAGCCCGCCGCGAGCACCGTCAAGGTCGCCTGCCCTCCGCAGAACGTGGTGCCGCGGAACGGTATCGACCCCTCGTTGACGAATGCGCAGGGCTGCAACGTGGCCTTCCCGGTGGGCGCGTCCTTGCGGTAGGTCACCCGGACCTTGGCGGCCGTGCTGCTGTGCGCGGCGAGGGAGGCGTCCTTTCCGATCACGTCGAACCCGTACACCTCGGCCTCGGCGTTCGACGTGACCGGCGTGAGGGTCTTCCAGGTCCCGGAGCGCAGTACCTGCACGGAGGCGTACCTGCTGGTGATCAGCGTGTCCGTGACGTTCTCGTACCTCGACGCGGTGGGGTTGGTCACCGTGGCCTCGAAGCTGACGGCGGGGCCGCCGGCGGTCACGGTGGCGGGGACGCCGGACAGCCCGGTGCTGAGGCCGTCGACCTTGATGGTGTCGTCGTCGCGGTCGGTGGCTGCTCCGGAGGCGCCGTAGGAGACGAAAGTGGTCAGCTTCAGCTGCTGGGTGCCGCCGTTGGTGTCGCCGTCGTGCGGGGTGCCCATGGGCACCCCGATGCGCAGCTGCACGGTGCGGGACTTGCCCGCGGCGAGCGGGAAGGTCTCGGGCATCTCGCCGGAGAACTTGTGGTCGGCGTACGTCAGCGGCACCGTCTTCCACGCCGTGCCGCTGAGCCGGTACTGCAGGCTGACGGCGTTCGGCGGCAGGCCGGCTCCCCCGTCGACCTCGTAGATCAGCCGTGCCGACGAGGTGTCGTACGAGCCGGTGTTGGCGACCTTGGTGGTGAAGGCGACCGGCAGGCCGCCCAGTCCGACCTCCGCGGGCGCGGCGGTGGCGACCGCCAGCATCGGCGGCTGCGATCCGTCCGCGGAAGCGGCCGGCGCGAGGCCGAAGCCCGCGGCGGCCAGCAGCAGGACCGTCCCCGAGACCGCGACCGACGAACGGACCTTGTGTGCAAGCGTGTTCAACGTATTCCCCCGGGTGCGCGTGTCGCGCGGTGTCGCCGCGCTCGGTGACGGCGGGCAGTGTGTCGTCGTCACGCACAGTTGGACCGACCGGCCCGGCAGCCAGTTGCGGGCTGTCGTGTCACAGCTCTGTCACCGGAGGAATCGAGTCTGCTGCCACCGTCAGGCACCTGTCGGAGGCTCAGCCGCTCGCCCTGCTTCAGGTGACCCACGTCACACCTGGCTCCTGTCAGCAATCGGGGCGCCGTCTCGTTCAAGGGGCACGCGAACGAGACAGGAGCATCGCCATGAAGCACCGCATCGTCGTACTCGGCGCCGGATACGCCGGGGCCTTCGCCGCCGGAAACCTGGCCCGCCGGCTCTCCCCCGCCGACACCGAGATCACCGTCGTCAACGCCGTGCCCGACTTCGTCGAGCGGATGCGGCTCCACCAGCTCGCGACCGGCCAGGACCTCACGTTCCGGGGGCTCGCCGACGTATTCGCGGGCACCGGGGTGCGGCTGCGCCTGGCGCGCGTCACCGGCGTCGACCCCGAGCGCAGGACCGTCGCCCTGACCGGCGAGGACGGCGACGGCGAGCTCCCGTACGACACGCTTCTCTATGCGCTCGGCAGCTCCGTGGCCCACCATGGCGTGCCCGGCGTGGCCGAGTACGCCTTCGATGTGACCGGCCGGTCATCGGCGCTGCGCCTGCGCGAGCGCCTGTCCGGCCTGGGCGAGGGCGGCACCGTGCTGGTCGTCGGTGAGGGGCTGACCGGCATAGAGACCGCCACCGAGTTCGCCGAGTCCCGGCCCGACCTCTCGGTCGCGCTCGCCGCCCGCGGCGAGCTGGGCGCCTGGCTCTCCCCGAAGGCCCGCCGCCACCTGCGCCAGGCCTTCGACCGGCTCGGCATCACCGTCCACGAGCACACCGGTATCGAAGCCGTCGAGCCGAAACGGGCGATCGCCGCCGACGGTACGTCCATCCCTGCTGACGTGACCGTGTGGTCGGCCGGGTTCACCGTGCATCCCATCGCGGCCGCCGGCGGCCTGGAGGTCGCCGAGACGGGCCAGATCGTCGTCGACCGCACCATGCGGTCGGTCTCGCACCCGGACGTCTACGCCGCCGGTGACTGCGCCTACGCGATCGGCGACAACGGCCGGCCACTGCCGATGTCGTGCGCCTCGGCCGGCTACACCAACATGCAGGCGACCGCCGCGATCGTCGCACGCCTGACGGGCGGCGAGGTCCCGACCGTCGGGCTGAAGTACCACGGCAACCACATCAGCCTCGGGCGGCGAGACGCGATCTTCCAGATGGTGGATGAGGACGTCCGGTCGAAGTCCTGGTACCTGGGCGGCCGGACCGCCGCGTGGCTCAAGTCGGGCGTGCTCAAGGGAGCCGGGTGGGGCATCGCCCACCCTACCTTCGGCATGCCGAAGCGCCGGCGCCGTCTGGCCACCGCGCCTGACCGGGCCGGTGTGAAGGCCGCCGCATAGGCTCCAGCGCATGGACAGCGCAGCCATCGATCGATTCGAGGCCGGCCGGGGCCGGCTGGCCTCGCTCGCGTACCGTCTGCTCGGCTCGGCGGCCGACGCCGAGGACGCCGTGCAGGACACCTTCCTGCGCTGGCAGGCCGCGGACCGGGAACACATCGAGGTGCCGGAAGCGTGGCTGACCAAGGTCGTCACCAATCTCTGCCTCGACCGGCTCCGCTCGGCGCAGGCGCGCCACGAGCGAGCGGCCGGTGCCTGGCTGCCCGAGCCACTCCTCGAGGGCGACCCGATGCTCGGCCCTGCCGACACCTTCGAGCAGCGCGAATCGGTGTCCTTGGCCGTACTGACCCTCATGGAGCGCCTCTCGCCGGTCGAGCGGGCCGCTTACGTCCTGCGCGAGGCCTTCTCGTACACCCACTCCGAGATCGCGGGGATCCTCGACATCACCGAGTCCGCGAGCCAGCAGCATGTCCACCGGGCCCGACGCCGGGTCGCCGCCGAGCGCCGCGGCGGCGGAGAGGTGGACCCCGCGTCCGCGCGCCGGATCGTCGAGGAGTTCCTCGTCGCCGCCACGTCGGGGCGCACCGAACGACTGGTGGCGATGCTCACCGCCGACGCGACCGCGGTCTCGGACGGATACGGACTGGCCAGGCGGCTGCTGCGGTACACGACGCGCGAGCGCATCGCCTCCTACGTGCGGGCCGGCTTCAAGCCCACTCCGGCGAAGCGGCGGCTGGCCGGCGGCTCCCCCGCGTTCCACATCGCGCTGGTCAACGGCTCCCCGGCCGTCATCGCCGTGGTCGAAGGCCGGGTCGTGGGTGCCGTGGCGTTCGAAGTGAGCGACGGCAAGATCGCGTATCTGCGCGGCATCGCCGCCGCGGACCGGCTCGCGCGCCTCGATGAGGCCTGGCGGCGGCACGAACCCGACGCGCCCGTCATCAGCGCATGGTGAGACGTCTCCCATGGGAACCTGTGGCACCTGCGGCGAGGCGACGCGTACGGCTTCGACACCCGCCCAGAACCCGCGCCGTCAACATCTCGAAAAACCGATTGATTACGTTCCAACCGCTTCTTAGGGTGTGAGGTACACGGAAGGGAGGTGGTTCGGCAGATGTATGACAACCGGACGCGTGAGGTGACTGCGGGCTAGCGGCCCGCCGTCGTACTCAGTTCGGCGCCGGACCAGCGCGTGCGAGATGCGCGCAGCCGGCCAATCCAACGCAGTCACCCGGCCCGCGGGCTCGCCGGTACGTCCGGCCGGCTCCTTCGTCTTCTGGCGGAGGACCTGAGCTCGCGGGTCGTCTGCGTTTCCGGGCACCGGATCAGGGGCTGAGGCGCTCCACCCGCCAGGTGCCGTCCGGTTCCGCGACGTAGCGGAGGCGGTCGTGGAGGCGGTTTTCGCGGCCCTGCCAGAACTCGACCGTCGAGGGTGCGATGCGGAAGCCGCCCCAGTGCGGGGGGACCGGGACCTGGGCGCCCTCGGGGTAGCGGGCGGTGAGTTCCCGGTAGGTGGCGTCGAGTTCGGCGCGGGAGTAGACGACCGAGGACTGGGAGCTGGCCCAGGCGCCGAGTTGGGAGCCGTGGGGGCGGGTGCGGAAGTAGGCGGCTGTCTCCTCGCGGCCGGTGCGGCGGGCGGTGCCGGTGACGATCACCTGGCGGGCCATGGGGTGCCAGGGGAAGAGCAGCGAGACGTAGGGGTTGGCGGCGAGGTCCTGTGCCTTGCGGGAGTCGTAGTTGGTGTAGAAGACGAAGCCCTGTTCGTCGTACTGCTTCATCAGGACGGTCCGGGAGCTGGGGCGTCCTTCGGCGTCGGCGGTGGAGACGACCATCGCGTTCGGTTCGTAGATCATTCCGGCGATGGCGGCCTGGGCTGCTTGTTTGAACCAGCGGGCGAACTGGTCCATGGGGTGGGGTGCGAGGGCGGATTCGTCGAGGCCTTCGGCGCGGTAGTGGGCTCGCATTTCTGCGGGGTTGGCGGACAGGTCCTCGGCGGGACCTTCGGCCGCGTGTTCGACGATGGGTTCGATAACCGGGTCCGTCGTGGATTTGGCGGCAGGGTGAACGGGGTGCTGGGCTGCGGGTTCGTCCGGGTAGCGGTCGGTCACGTCGTCATCTTGCCGTACGTTCCCGGGGCCCTCGGCGGCTTGTGGACGGCGGGCACGGCGAGAGTGCGGTTCATCACTGTGTGGCACTGAGTGCCGCTTGGTCTCCCCAAAGGTGGCACTCGGGGATATCGTGCAGATGCCGTTCGGGTTGGGTGACCGCCGACCGATCGGGGCATCAACCGGGGTGACCGTTTCGGACCGCGAGTTTTCGAGAACGACCGCTACAGACCGTGGAGCCGGGGCGGCGCACCCTTTCCGCCGTACACATCACGAGGAGCCGCCTGATGTCCGATTTCGTACCCGGGCTCGAGGGAGTCGTCGCGTTCGAGACGGAGATCGCCGAGCCGGACAAGGAGGGCGGTGCCCTGCGGTACCGGGGCGTCGACATCGAGGACCTGGTCGGCCATGTCTCGTTCGGGAACGTGTGGGGGCTGCTCGTGGACGGCGCCTTCAACCCCGGACTGCCGCCCGCCGAGCCGTTCCCGATCCCGGTGCACTCCGGCGACATCCGCGTGGACGTGCAGTCCGCGCTGGCCATGCTCGCCCCGGTGTGGGGCCTGAAACCGCTGCTGGACATCGACGTCGAACAGGCCCGCGACGACCTGGCCCGGGCCGCCGTCATGGCGCTGTCGTACGTCGCCCAGTCGGCGCGCGGCCAGGGTCTTCCGATGGTGCCGCAGCGGGAGATCGACAAGGCGCGGTCCGTCGTGGAGCGGTTCATGATCCGCTGGCGGGGCGAGCCGGACCCGAAGCACGTCGCGGCCGTCGACGCCTACTGGACGTCGGCTGCCGAGCACGGCATGAACGCCTCCACCTTCACCGCGCGGGTGATCGCCTCCACGGGCGCGGACGTGGCCGCGGCGCTGTCGGGGGCCGTGGGTGCCATGTCGGGGCCGCTGCACGGCGGTGCGCCCTCCCGGGTCCTCGGCATGATCGAGGAGATCGAGCGCACCGGGGACGCGGAGGCGTACGTGAAGCAGGCCCTGGACCGGGGCGAGCGGCTGATGGGCTTCGGCCACCGGGTGTACCGGGCCGAGGACCCGCGGGCGCGCGTGCTGCGCCGTACCGCCCGTGAGCTGGGCGCGCCGCGTTTCGAGATCGCGGAGGCGCTGGAGAAGGCGGCTCTGGAGGAGCTGCACAACCGCCGTCCGGACCGTGTCCTCGCCACGAACGTGGAGTTCTGGGCGGCGATCGTGCTGGACTTCGCCGAGGTGCCGGCGCACATGTTCACGTCGATGTTCACGTGTGCCCGTACGGCCGGCTGGTCGGCGCACATCCTGGAGCAGAAGCGCACGGGCCGCCTGGTGCGTCCGTCGGCCCGCTATGTGGGTCCGGGGTCGCGCAGCCCGCAGGAGATCGAGGGGTACGCGGACATCGCGCACTGACGGCGAGCGGCCCGGAACCTCCCGCGCTGACGGCGAGCGGCCCGGAACCTCCCGCACTGACGACGGCGCGGCCCGCGACCTCCCGCACTGACGACGGCGCGGCCCGGAACCTCCCGCACTGACGACGGCGCGGCCCGGAACCTCCCGCACTGACGACGGCGCGGCCTGGGCTGTCCTCAGCCCAGCGTCTCCTCCAGCAGCGCCGCCCACTGCGCCACCACCCGTTCGCGGCGGGCGGCGTCGTCGGTGAGGAGGTTCGCGAGGCCCAGGCCGCGGGCCATGTCCAGCAGGCCCTGGACCGTTTCACGGACGCCCGGCCTCCGCTCGTCGGCGCGGAGCAGGTCGACGGCGATGCGGTGGGTCTCGCGGCCGACGCGGGCCTCCAGCTCGGTCACACGGGGGCGCAGCTGCTCCTCGTTCGAGGCGGCGACCCACAGGTGCAGGGCCGCCCGGAACAGCGGCCCGGTGTAGAGGTCGACGAGGGCCGCGACCACCGCTCGGCGGTCGGCGGCCCCGTGCGGGAACAGGGCCCTCAGCGCGGTGGAGCGCTCCTCGGCGACGTACTCGACGGCCGCCGTGAACAGGTCCTCCCGGGTCGGGAAGTGGTGCTGGGCGGCGCCCCGGGAGACGCCGGCGCGTTCGGCGACGACCAGGACGGTGGAGCCGGCCCACCCGTGGTCGGCGAGGCATGCCACGGCGGCCTGGAGGAGCCGTTGCCGGGTGGCCCGGCTGCGGTCCTGCTTGGGCACGCGCTCGCGTTCGACTGTGTTCACACCACCCATTGGGGGTCCCGTCGTTCCAGGAAGGCCGTCATTCCCTCGCGGGCCTGCGGGGAGGAGAACAGCCGGGCCGAGAGCGCGGTCAGGTCGGCCGCGTCCCGGTCGAAGGTCTGCAGCACAGTAGCGGTGAGGAGTCGTTTGGTCTCCGCCAGGGCCTGGGGTGCGGCCCGCCGCAGTCCGTCGAGCATGGGTTCGAGCACTTGGTCGACGTCGTCGCCGGCGGCGGTGAGCAGGCCGGTGCGTACGGCTTCGGGGGCGTCGAAGCGTTCGCCGGTGAGGTAGTGGCGGGTGAGGGCGCGGGGGTCGGTACGCGGCAGCAGGGGCAGGGAGATCACGGCGGGGGCGACCCCGATGCGCACCTCGGTGAAGGCGAAGGTCGCCGCGGTGGACGCGGCGGCGATGTCGCAGGCGCCCAGCAGGCCGAGGCCGCCCGCCCGTACGTGCCCGGTCACCCGGGCGACGACGGGTCGGGACAGCTCGACGATCTGCCGCAGCAGCCCGACCAGGGCCTCCGGGGGCGGTGGGTCGCGCAGGTCGGCGCCCGCGCAGAAGGTGGTGCCGGTGTGGGTGAGGACGACGGCGCGTACGTCGCGGTCCTTGCCGCAGGCGGTGAGCGCGTCGGCCAGGCCGCCGACGAGTGCGGCCGACAGGGCGTTGCGGTTGCCGGGCGAGTCGAGGGTGAGGGTGCTGATGCCGCGGTCGTGGGCGGTGCGGACGAGGTCGGTCATATCCGCTCCCTGAGCTGCCGGCGGAGGATCTTCCCGGAGGCGGCACGGGGCACGCCGTCGATGAAGGTGACGTTGCGGACGCGTTTGTAGGGGGCGACGCGTTCGGCGACGTACATCATGACCTCGCCCTCTGAGAGGTCGTCAGCGCCCGCCCGGCGGACGACGAAGGCGTGGGGGACCTCGTTGTGGTCGTCGTTGTAGACGCCGATGACGGCGGCGTCCGCGATGCGGGGGTGGGTGAGGAGGAGGGCTTCGAGTTCGGCGGGGGCCACCTGGAAGCCCTTGTACTTGATGAGTTCCTTCACGCGGTCGACGACGAACAGCCAGCCGTCGGCGTCGACGTACCCGACGTCCCCGGTGTGCAGCCAGCCGTCGCGGTCGATCATCGCGTCGGTGGCTTCGGGCCGCCCCAGGTAGCCCTTCATCACCTGGGGGCCGCGGAAGGCGATCTCGCCGGCCTCGCCGACGCCGAGGTCCTTGTCGGGGTCGTCGAGGGACAGGACGCGCATCTCGGTGCCGGGGACCAGTTTGCCGACGGTGCCGGGGGGCGCGTCGCGGGCGTCGAGGGGGACGACGTGGGTGCACGGGGACAGTTCCGTCATGCCGTACCCCTGGCCGATGGGCGGCAGGCCGAGGCGCTCGGCGCAGGCCACGGCGAGCTTGGCGTCCAGGGGCGCCGCGGCGCTGATGATGTACTTCAGCGACGACAGGTCGTACTGGGCGACGACCGGGTGCTTGGCGAGGGCGAGCACGATCGGCGGGGCCACGTACAGGCCGGTGATGCGATGGTCCTGGATGGCCGCGAGGAAGGAGTCCAGGTCGAAGCGGGGCAGCACGACGACGGTGGCGCCCTGCCGCAGGGGGGCGTTCATGAGAGCCGTCATGCCGTAGATGTGGAAGAAGGGCAGCACGGCGAGGATGCGCTCGCCGGGCCCCGTGCCTATGAGAGGCCGGATCTGGGCGAGGTTGGTGGCGATCTGGCGGTGGGTGAGCATGACGCCCTTGGGGATGCCGGTCGTCCCGGACGAGTACGGGAGCGCGGCGATGTCCTGCACCGGGTCGATGACGACCTGGGGCTCCGGCGCGGCGGAGGCCAGCATGTCGATCAGCGACCGGTGGCCGGGCGCGCTGTCGCAGACGAGGATCTCCTCGACGCCGCCCGAGAGTTCGGCGGCGCGGCGGGCCGTCTGAAGGAGCGGTGAGACGGTGATGATCCAGCGGGCCGCGGAGTCCCGCAACTGCTTGGCGAACTCCTCGGCCGTGGCCTGCGGGTGCACGGTGGTGACGGAGGCACCGGCGCGCGTGGCCGCGTAGAACGCGAGCGGGAAGGCGATCGTGTTCGGGCTGTGCAGCGCGAGCACGTCGCCCTTGCGCACACCCGCCTCGGCGAGCGCGGCCGCGATCCGCCGGTGGAAACGGTCCAGTTGTTCGTAGGTGAGGGTGGTGCCGTCCGTGCCGTCGATCAGCGCGGGCAGCTCGCCGAACTCGGCGGCCCGGCCCAGCACGGCGTCGTGGATGGGGAGTTCGACGGGCGGGACGTCTGCGTACTCGCTGCGGAACACTGTTCCTCCTCGCGCCGGCGCGCCGGCCGTCAGTACGACTTGGGCAGGCCCAGACTCTGGTGGGAGACGTAGTTGAGAATCATCTCCCGGCTCACCGGTGCGATACGAGACACGCGCGCGACCGTGATGAGGGAGGCGAGCCCGAACTCGCGGGTGAGGCCGTTGCCGCCGAGGGTGTGCACGGCCTGGTCGACGGCCTTCACACAGGCCTCCCCGGCCGCGTACTTGGCCATGTTGGCGGCCTCCCCGGCGGCCGTGTCGTCCCCGGAGTCGTAGAGGAAGGCGGCCTTCTGCATCATCAGGCGGGCCAGTTCCAGGTCGATGTGCGCCTGCGCCAGAGGGTGCGCGATCGCCTGGTGGGCGCCGATGGGCTGCCGCCAGACGGTACGGTCGCGCGCGTACTCCACGGCACGGGAGACCGCGTAGCGGCCGAGGCCGATCGCGAAGGCGGCCGTCATGATGCGTTCGGGGTTGAGGCCGGCGAAGAGCTGGAGGAGCCCGGCGTCCTCGTCGCCGACGAGGGCGTCGGCGGGCAGCCGTACGTCGTCCAGGGTCAGCTCGAACTGCTTCTCCCGGCCGGTGAGTTCCATGTCGATCTGCCGCCGCTCGAACCCGGGCGCGTCGCGGGGGACGATGAACAGGCAGGGCTTGAGGTTTCCGGTGCGGGCGTCCTCGGTGCGGCCGACGATGAGGGTCGCGTCCGCGATGTCGACGCCGGAGATGAACACCTTGCGGCCGTTCAGGATCCAGTCGTCGCCGTCGCGGCGGGCGGTGGTGGTGATGCGGTGGGAGTTGGAGCCGGCGTCGGGTTCGGTGATGCCGAAGGCCATGATGCGAGTGCCCTCGGCGATTCCAGGGAGCCAGGTCTGTTTCTGTTCCTCGGTGCCGAAGCGGGCTATGACCGTGCCGCAGATGGCGGGTGAGACGACGAGCATGAGCAGGGGGCAGCCGGCTGCGCCCAGCTCTTCGAGGACGATGGAGAGGTCGGCTATGCCGCCGCCTCCGCCACCGTGTGCCTCCGGCAGGTTGACGCCGAGGTAGCCGAGCTTGGCGGCTTCCGACCAGAGTTCGACGGGGTCGTGGTTGCGGCCGTGGCGGGTGCCGAGGGTGGCTACCGCTGCGCGGAGGGCTTTTTGTTCTTCGGATTCGATGAGGGGGCTCATTGTTGTCTCCCGGGTGCGGGTCCGTTTTGGTTGCTCGCGCTCACGCGGCGGTGGCCGCATATCGATACAGCCCCGCGCCCCTGACGGGGCGCTTCCCTACTCGGTGCTTTGAACCACTGCCAACAGAGCCCCAACCTCGACCTGCTGGCCAAGAGCGGCGTGCAGGGCCGTGACCGTCCCTGTGGCCGGGGCTGTGATCTTGTGTTCCATCTTCATCGCCTCCAGCCAGAGCAGGGGCTGCCCGGCCTGTACCGTCGCGCCGGCCGTCAGCCCCTCCGCGATCCGTACGACCGTGCCGGGCATCGGGGCCAGCAGGGAGCCCGGGGCATGGGCCGCCGTGGGTTCGTTGAAGCGGGGCAGGGCCGCCAGGGCCGTCGAGCCGACGTACACCTCGTCGCCGTAGCGGGCCACCGGGAACCTCCTGCGTACGCCGTCCACCTCGAGGATCACCAGGTGCGCGTCGGCGTGCACCACCCGCGCCCCGTCCGCCGCCAGGCCCCCGCGCGTGTGCCGGTAGTGGACCTCGTGCTCCTCGCCCGCCATGCGGTACCGCTTGGTCTGCGGCTGCGACGGCAGATTGCGCCAGCCGCCGAACCGTGAGCGGCCGTGGGCGTCCGCGAGCGCGGCGGCCAGGGGGGCGTACGGGTCGGGGGCGGACTCGGTGAGGACGGCGAGGTGGCGGTCGTAGAAGCCGGTGTCCATCCGCGCCGCCGTGAACTCCTCGTGGCGCAGGGAGCGGACCAGCAGGTCCCGGTTCGTCACCGGACCGTGGACCTCGGCGCGCTCCAGGGCACCCGCCAGCTTCCGGATCGCCTCCGCGCGGGTGGGGGCGTGGGCGACGGCCTTGGCGAGCATGGGGTCGTAGTGGACGCCGATGGTGTCGCCGTCCGTGTATCCCGTGTCGAGGCGTACCCCGGGTACGGCCATGCGGTGGAGGGTGCCGGTCTGCGGGGCCCAGTCCCGGGCCGGGTCCTCGGCGTAGAGGCGGGCCTCGATCGCGTGCCCGCGCACGCGTGGCGGCTCGTCGTCCAGTGCCGCGCCTTCCGCGACCCGGATCTGCAGGGCCACCAGGTCGATCCC
This sequence comes from Streptomyces cynarae, assembly GCF_025642135.1. Classification (NCBI taxonomy): domain Bacteria; kingdom Bacillati; phylum Actinomycetota; class Actinomycetes; order Kitasatosporales; family Streptomycetaceae; genus Streptomyces; species Streptomyces cynarae. Next base: position 4,061,186 of record NZ_CP106793.1, read on the forward strand.
GAACACCGCCTCGGTGACCGGGTGTTCCACCTGGAGACGGGTGTTCATCTCCAGGAAGTGCGCCCTGTCCCCGGCGACCAGGAACTCGACCGTGCCCGCGCCCACATAGTCGACGGCACGGGCGGCCCGTACGGCCATCGAGCGCAGGGCTTCCTCGAGTTCGGGGGCCAGTCCGGGGGCGGGGGCCTCCTCGATCACCTTCTGGTGGCGGCGCTGGAGGGAGCAGTCCCGGGTGCCGAGCGCCCACACCGTGCCGTGGGCGTCGGCGAGGATCTGCACCTCGACGTGGCGTCCGCCCTCGACGTACGGCTCGATGAACACCTCGTCGTCGCCGAAGGCGCCGCGTGCCTCCGCACGTGCGGCCGTCAGTTCGGCGTCCAGGTCGGCCAGTCGCCGTACGATCCGCATGCCGCGTCCGCCGCCGCCCGCCGCCGCCTTCACCAGGACCGGCAGGTCGGCCTCCGTCACGGAGGTGAGCGGTTCGAGGCCCATCAGCTTCTTCGCGCGTGTCTTGGACGCCATCGCCTCGATCGCCTCCGGCGGCGGCCCGATCCACACCAGGCCCGCGTCCCGCACGGCGCGCGCGAAGTCGGCGTTCTCGGAGAGGAAGCCGTAGCCGGGGTGCACGGCGTCGGCGCCGGACGCGAGGGCGGCCTCGACGATCAGGTCGCCACGCAGATAGGTGTCGGCGGGTGCCGCGCCGGGAAGGCGTACGGCCGCGTCGGTCACGCGCGCGTGGAGCGCGTTCTCGTCGGCGTCCGAGTGCACGGCGACCGTACGGATGCCCAGGTCGCGGCAGGTGCGGGCGATACGGCAGGCGATCTCGCCGCGGTTCGCCACCAGGACGGAAGTGATCACGGGCCTCGAGGGCATCGGGGGCATCAGGGCCTCACATCCGGAAGACGCCGAACCCGCCACGCGCGCCCTGGTAGGGCGCGGTGTGGATCGCGGACAGGCACAGGCCGAGGACGGTGCGGGTGTCGCGCGGGTCGATGACCCCGTCGTCGTACAGCCGCCCGGAGAGGAACATCGGCAGGGACTCGGACTCGATCTGCTGCTCCACCATGGCGCGCAGGGCGGCGTCGGCGTCCTCGTCGTACGGCTGCCCCTTGGCCGCCGCCGACTGCCGGGCGACGATCGACAGGACGCCCGCGAGCTGCTGGGGGCCCATGACCGCCGACTTGGCGCTGGGCCAGGCGAACAGGAAGCGCGGGTCGTAGGCCCGTCCGCACATGCCGTAGTGCCCGGCGCCGTACGAGGCGCCCATCAGGACCGACAGGTGCGGCACCGTCGAATTGCTGACGGCGTTGATCATCATCGCGCCGTGTTTGATGATGCCGCCCTGCTCGTACTCCCTGCCGACCATGTAGCCGGTGGTGTTGTGCAGGAAGAGGAGCGGGATGTCGCGCTGGTTGGCGAGCTGGATGAACTGGGCCGCTTTCTGGGACTCCTCGCTGAACAGCACCCCCTGGGCGTTCGCCAGGATGCCGATCGGGTAGCCGTGCAGGGCGGCCCATCCGGTGCACAGGCTGGTCCCGTACAGCGGTTTGAACTCGTCGAAGTCGGAGGCGTCGACGATGCGGGCGATGACCTCGCGCGGGTCGAAGGGCACCTTCAGGTCGCCGGGCACGACCCCGAGGAGTTCCTCCTGGTCGTACTTCGGAGGGGCCGCCGGGCCCGGGTCGGCGTACGCCTTGCGGTGGTTCAGGCGGGCGACCACACGACGGGCCTGCCGGATAGCGTCCTGCTCGTCGACCGCGTAGTGGTCGGCGAGGCCCGACACACGCGCGTGCATCTCGGCGCCGCCCAGGGACTCGTCGTCACTCTCCTCGCCGGTGGCCATCTTCACCAGCGGCGGCCCGCCGAGGAACACCTTGGCGCGCTCCTTGACCATGATCACGTGGTCGGACATGCCGGGGATGTACGCGCCCCCGGCCGTGGAGTTGCCGAAGACGACCGCGAGGGTCGGGATGCCGGCGGCGGACAGGCGGGTCAGGTCCCGGAAGACGGCGCCCCCGGGGATGAAGATCTCCTTCTGGGACGGCAGGTCGGCGCCCCCCGACTCCACGAGGCTGATGCAGGGCAGCCGGTTGGCGAGCGCGATGTCGTTGGCGCGCAGGGCCTTCTTCAGGCTCCACGGGTTGCTGGCGCCGCCCCGCACGGTGGGGTCGTTGGCGGTGATCAGGCACTCGACGCCCTCGACCACCCCGATGCCGGTGACGAGGGAGGCGCCGACCGTGTAGTCGCTGCCCCAGGCGGCCAGCGGGGACAGTTCGAGGAACGGTGTGTCGGGGTCGAGGAGGAGTTCGATCCGCTCACGGGCGAGCAGCTTGCCGCGTGCGCGGTGGCGGGCGACGTACTTCTCGCCGCCGCCCGCCAGCGCCTTGGCGTGCTCGGCGTCCAGCTCGGCGAGTTTGGCGAGCATGGCGTCGCGGTGGGCGAGGTGGTCGGGGCTTCGGGGGTCCAGCGCCGACGACAGGACGGTCACAGAAGGGCCTCCGGTATCTCCAGGTGGCGGGCGCGCAGCCATTCGCCGAGGCCCTTGGCCTGCGGGTCGAACCGGTGCCGCGCGGCGACGCCCTCGCCGAGGATGCCCTCGACGACGAAGTTCAGGGCGCGCAGGCCGGGCAGGACGTGGCGTACGACGGGCAGGTTGGCCGTCTCCGGGAGCAGTGCGCGGAAGCGGTCGACGGTGAGGGCGTGGGCGAGCCAGCGCCAGGCTTCGTCGGTGCGGACCCAGACTCCGACGTTGGCGCTGCCGCCCTTGTCGCCGCTGCGGGCTCCTGCCACGAGACCGAGGGGTGCGCGGCGGGTGGGTCCCGGGGGCAGCGGCTCGGGCAGGGGCGGTTCCGGCACGTCGTCGAGTACGCGGGTGTTCTGGGCCGACGGCACGGGGATACGGCGGCCGTCGTGGAGGACCGCCACATGGTCTACGGCACCACGGTCGACGGTGGCCGACTCGAAGACTCCATACGGTTCGCCCTTCCCCGGTGGGGCGACCACATGGAAGCCGGGGTAGCTGGCGAGCGCCAGTTCGACGGCGGCGCCGGTGAGCGCACGGCCCACGGCCTCCTGGACCGGGTCCCGTACGACGAGCCGCAGCAGGGCGCTCGCGGTCTCCTCGGTGGGCGCGTCCGGGTGATCGGTGCGGGCCAGCTCCCAGCGCACCTCGGCGATGGGGGTCCCCCCTGCTCGAGCGGAGCCGAGAGCTTGAGGGAGGGATTTGGCCGCGTCCAGGGCCGCCTCCATCTGCGCCCTCACGAGCGCGGCCTTGGCCTCGATGTCGAGCCCGGTCAGCACGAAGGTGACCTCGTTGCGGAAGCCGCCGAGCCTGCTGAGGCCGACCTTCAGGGTGGGCGGCGGTGCCTCCCCCCGCACGCCGTCGATCCGCACCCGGTCGGGCCCCTCCTGGGTGAGCCGGACGGTGTCCAACCGGGCGGTGACGTCGGGGCCCGCGTACCGGGCGCCGGCCGTCTCGTACAGCAGCTGTGCGGTGACCGTGCCGACGTCCACGACGCCGCCGGTGCCGTCGTGCTTGGTGATGACGCTGCTGCCGTCCTCGTGCAGTTCGGCGAGCGGGAAGCCGGGCCGGTGCAGCCGCTCGGGCGGATGGTCGGCGAAGAAGGCGTAGTTGCCGCCGGTGGCCTGCGCCCCGCACTCCAGGACGTGCCCGGCGACGACCGCGCCCGCCAGCCGGTCGTACTCCTCGGGCCCCCACCCGAAGTGGGCGACGGCAGGCCCGGTGACCAGCGCCGCATCCGTCACGCGCCCGGTGACCACGACGTCGGCGCCCTCGCGCAGACACGCGGCGATCCCGTGCCCGCCGAGGTAGGCGTGGGCGGTGAGGGCGCCGGTGGGGGTCCCCCCTGGTCTAGCGAAGTCGAGACCTTGGGGGAGGGACGCGGTGAGGTCGTCGCCCTCGACGTGCGCCACCCGGACGGGTATGCCGAGACGCCCCGCCAACTCCCGTACCCGCTCGGCGAGACCGGCCGGGTCGAGGCCGCCCGCGTTGGCCACGATCCGCACGCCCCGCTCGTGGGCGAGGCCGAGGCACTCCTCCAACTGACCGAGGAACGTGCGCGCGTAGCCGCCGCCGGGGTTCTTCAGGCGGTCGCGGCCGAGTATCAGCATGGTCAGCTCGGCGAGGTAGTCGCCGGTGACGACGTCGAGGGGGCCGCCGGTGAGCATCTCGCGCAGGGCGTCGAAACGGTCGCCGTAGAAGCCGGAGGCGTTGCCTATGCGCAGGGCAGGCGGGGTCGTCACCGGGAGGCTCCCTTCGCCGGGCGTCCGCTGCCCGGTGGGCCCGCGAAGGCCTGCGCGATGTCCAGCCAGTGGTCGGCGTCCGGGCCCTCGGCGCGCAGGGCGAGGTCGGCGCGGTGGGCGCGTTGGGTGACCAGGAGGCAGAAGTCGAGGGCGGGTCCGGTGACGCGCTGCGGGGCGTCTTCGGGGCCGTACGTCCACACGTCCCCGTTCGGAGCGAGGAGTTCGACGTGGAACGGGTCGGCGGGAGCGGGCAGTCCGTGGACCGCGTAGGAGAAGTCGCGGGTGCGGAATCCGAGCCGGGCGATGTGCCGGAGCCGGGCCGTGGGCGCGGGCGCCACACCGAGCGCGTCCGCCACGTCCAGGCCGTGGGCCCAGGTCTCCATCAGGCGGGCGGTGGCCATGGAGGCGGTCGACATGGGCGGCCCGTACCAGGGGAAGCGGGCGCCGCGCGGTGCCTGGCGCAGGGCCCGGTCGAGCGCGGCGCGGCCCTCGCGCCACCGGGCGAGCAGTTCGGCGGGCGGGCGCCCGGCTTCCTCGCGTGCGGCCTCGTCGACCCAGGTGCCGGGCGACGCGAGGGCCTTCTCGACCTCCGTCGCGAAGGCCTCCGGGTCCGTGACGGCCAGCAGGGCGGCGCGGTCGGTCCAGGCGAGGTGCGCGATCTGGTGGGCGATGGTCCAGCCCTCGGCGGGGGTGTCCAACGCCCAGCCGTCCTCCCCCGACTCGGCCACCAGTCGGTCGAGTTCCTCGCTCTCCCGGCCCAGGTCGTCGATCACGGACGATACGTCGGACACGATGCGCTCCCCTCGGGGCACGACGGTGTGCGTGGGGAGCATGGCAGCGGGCGGAGAAACAAGCAAGCGTGCTTGCATGGATCGTCGACGCTCAGGGGGCTCACAGGCAGGGGCCTCGGGAACAACCAACGCTCAGCTTCCGTGACCGACTGCCAGCAATTCCCAAGGTTTTCACAGCCCCCGTTTGCAGTTCCTTGCCGTTTTGCGGTCCCGGGCCGTGTAAGTTCTTCCGTGTCGGGCGGCGAAGGAATTCCCGGGACAAGCGATCCGGAATTCCCGCTCCGTCCGCCGAGAATTCTCGCACCACGGCAATATCGAGAAACCCGCAAGGAGACGGAAATGAGCTTCAAGAAGCTTGCCCCGCTGCCCCCGAAGCCCAAGGCCAAGCAGCTCCCGCCCCCGCCGAAGCCGAAGAAGAAGCACCAGCCGAAGCCGCTGCCCCAGCCGCTGCCCGGCCACGACCACTGAATCCGGTAATCCGGTAACCGCGAAGAGGGCCGACGGGTACACCGTCGGCCCTCTTTCGCGCTTTTCCCGGCCGATTTCGGCTGCATTTCACAGCCTGTGCCGAGATCACTCAAAGGGCCGACCAATCCCCGTGACAGAACCTCTGGGCATGACCAGGACTGATCAGTACGAGGACCACGCGGACGAGTACGCGGACCGCGAGGAGAACGACACCCCCACGATCCCCGCCCGCACCGCCTTCCGGCGCTTCTGGCCGATGACCAGGGGGCTGCGGGGCCGGCTGGCGATCGTCTGGGGGTGCACGGTGCTCGCCGCGCTCGCCGAGACCGCCGCCATCCTGCTGTTCAGCGAACTCACCGACCACGCGCTGCAGAAGGGCTCGCTGAGCGCGTTCTGGGCGCCGGCCGCCGAGTGGCTCGTGGTCGCCGTGCTCGGCGCGGCCATCGGGTACGCGGGCAACTCCCTGGCCACCTGGATCACCGAGCGTTTCGTGATGCGGCTGCGCGAGCACGTCTTCGACCACGTCCAGCAGTTGCCGCCGCACTTCTTCCAACGCCACCGGCAGGGCGACCTGCTGTCCCGGCTGACCGGCGACGTCGAGGCGATCGAGACGATGGTGGTGTCCGGGCTGGTCGGAGCCGCCTCGGCCGCTTTCAGCGCCGTCTTCTACGCGGCCGCCGCGTTCTGGCTGCGCTGGGACCTCGCGGCGGCGACCTTCGTACTGGCGCCGCTGTTCTGGCTGGCCGCCCGGCGCTTCTCGGGAAGCATCAAGACGGTCTCGCGCGAGGGCCGGGTCGCGGACGGCGCGATCACCTCCGTGGTGGAGGAGTCGCTGGGCAACATCGTGCTCACCCAGGCGTACGACCGCCGCGCCGCCGAGCGGCGGCGGCTCGGGCAGGAGGCGAACGCCTGGTTCCGGGCGTCGGTGCGCTCGGCCCGACTGAGCGAGTTGTACGAGCAACTCGTGCAGGTCATCGAGACCGTGTGCGTGCTCACGGTGATCGGGCTCGGCGCCTGGGAGATCTCCGCGGGGCGGATGACGCTCGGCCAGTTGCTCGCGTTCGCGGCCTTCCTCGGCTACCTCTACCCGCCGGTGCGGGGCCTCGCGCAGCTCGGGCTCACGGTGACGGCCGCGACGGCCGGGGCCGAACGGCTGATCGAGATCCTGGACGTACGGCTGGCGGTGAGCGATCCGGCGCGTTCGGACCGGGCGCCGGCGGGGCGGCCCGACGGGTCGGTGGAGGTGCGGGACGTGTACTTCCGCTACCCGGGGGCGGACCGGATGGCGTTGGAGGGACTGTCGTTCTCCGTGCGCCCCGGCGAGTTGGTGATCATCACCGGACCGAGCGGCGCCGGTAAGTCCACGGTCTCCAAGATGCTGCTGCGCTTCTACGACCCCGACTCCGGCGCGGTGTTCCTCGACGGAACCCCGATCGGCGACTTCCCGCTGGCACGGCTGCGCGAGTACGTCACGCTGCTGCCGCAGGAGACCCTCGTCCTGCACGACACGGTCCGCGCGAACATCGCCTGCGGCCGGCCCGGCGCCGGCGAGCAGGCGATCATCGAGGCGGCACGGGCGGCGGACGCGCACGACTTCATCATGCGGCTCCCCGAGGGGTACGGGACCAAGGTCGACCCCAACTCCGCCCGGCTGTCCGGCGGTCAGCTGCAACGGCTCGCGATCGCGCGCGCCATCCTGCGCGACGCGCCCGTCCTCGTGCTGGACGAACCGACGACGGGCCTGGACGCGATGGCGGCACGCCGGGTCGTCAAACCGCTGCGGCGCCTGATGACCGGCCGTACGACGATCATGATCACGCACGATCTGAACCTGGCGCCCGACGCCGATCGCATCCTCGTCGTCGACCAGGGACGCATCGTCGAGACGGGCCGCCACGAGGTGCTGCTGGCGTGGGGCGGAGCGTACTCCCGGCTGCACCGCTCGCAGAACAACGTGAACATGGACACGGCGGAGCTGCGGCTGCCGCTGTTCCCTGAACCGGCGGAGGTGCCCGCAGCGGTTCCGGCGGAGTACGCGGCCGGGGCCCCGGCGGGGCAGCAGGTCGGCCGGCCGGCACCCGACCCGTACGTGCCGTACGGGTTCCCCGGGAAATCCCCCGGGGCCGTGCCCCACCAACTCCCGGACGGCCGCCCGCTCTTCCGTGACGAGCGGCCCCGGCACGGAGGCTGACACCGTTCGGCGGCCGGGGGTACAGGCCCATAACCGCTTCACACACATGACGAAGTCCACTACCCTGGACTTCCAGGTACACCAAGCTGCACGATCTCCGCACAGCACCTGGAAGGCCCCGTGAACACGCCCAGCACCGCAGCCTCCGCCGCCTCTCCGGCGGCGCCCCCCGCCTCGACCGCTCCGGTGGCGCCCGGCGGTCCTCGGCTGCGGGGTTCCCTCGGGCCCGTCGGCCTGGTGCTCGCCGGAGGCGTCTCGGTCCAGTTCGGCGGCGCGCTCGCGGTGAGCCTCATGCCGCGAGCCGGTGCACTGGGGGTCGTCACCCTGCGACTGGTGGTGGCAGCGATCGTCCTGCTCCTGGTGTGCCGGCCCCGGCTGCGCGGGCACTCGCGCGCCGACTGGGGCACGGTCGTCGTCTTCGGCGTCACCATGGCCGCGATGAACGGCCTCTTCTATCAGGCCGTCGCCCGCATCCCGCTGGGCCCCGCCGTCACGTTGGAGGTCCTCGGCCCGCTGGCCCTCTCGGTGCTGGCCTCCCGCCGCGCGGTGAACGTGGTCTGGGCGGCCCTCGCCCTGGCCGGCGTGTTCCTGCTGGGTGGCGGAGGCTTCGGCGACCTGGACCCGGCGGGTGTCGCCTTCGCCCTGTCGGCGGGCGCGATGTGGGCGGCGTACATCGTCTTCAGCGCCCGTACCGGACGGCGCTTCCCGCAGGCCGACGGCCTGGCGCTCGCGATGGCGGTCGCGGCGGTGCTGTTCGTGCCGCTGGGGATCGCCGAGTCCGGCACGAGGCTGCTCGTACCGGTGACGATCGGACTCGGCGCGGCCGTGGCGATGCTCTCCTCGGTCCTGCCCTACACCCTGGAGCTCCTCGCCCTGCGCCGCCTGCCCGCCTCCACCTTCGCGATCCTGATGAGCCTGGAGCCGGCCCTCGCGGCGACGGCGGGCTTCCTGATCCTCGGCCAGTCCCTGACCGCGACCCAGGCGGTGGCGATCACGTTGGTCATCGCGGCGAGCATGGGGGCGGTGCGGACGCAGGTCGGGCGGGGCAGGGTGAGGACGGCGGAGCCGGAGGCATAGGCCCCGGGGCGGCTGTCGGCGAGGACGGCTTCGCGCCCGGCCTCCGGCGTCGGGACGGACGGGCGAGCCGCCGCCCCATCGCGGAGTGCGGCGGGTTGCGCGGCGGCGGTGCGACACATTTCCCGAAGGTGTCGCAGTTCAGCCGGTACACCCCCTCCGTGGACACGTCCGCGCGCACATCGGGCCGGCGTTCCGCGAGCTGGAAGCAGCATGGAGGGAAGGGGGCGCCGCCATGGCCCGTGCGGCTGCCCGGGTCGTCGTCGATGACGTCTTCCTCACGCCCGACGGCCCTGCCCGCCTGGCCATCACTCCCGCTCCGGCGCCGCTCCCCGCGCCTCCATCCGTCCGAACACCTCCAGCACCTCCGCGTCGCCCGCCCGTGCGTTGAGGAAGTAGTCCGCCCACTCGGCGATGTCCTCGTACGCCGACTCCCGGGTCAGGCGGGCGATGGCGGACGGAATGTCGAAGAGCGTTCTGCGCAGGTCCACGCCGGGACCGAGCAGGCACCAGTGGGCGCCGGGGCGGCCGTAGGGCATGCCGACGCTGCCGGGGTTGACCACCTGGCGGCCGTGGGCGAGCCGGACGTACGGCATGTGGGTGTGGCCGCACACCACCGTGCCGATCGTGTCCGGCAGCTTCTCCCACACCTGAGCCCAGCGGGTGAGGGGCGAGTCGACGAGGACGACCTCCTCGTCGTTCCTCGGTGTCGCATGACAGAACAGGACCTCGCCGAGGCCGCGCACCGGGAGTGTCACCGTCAGCGGCAGTCCGGCGAGGAAGTCGACCTGCTTCTCGCGGAGCCGGGAGGCCGCGTAGGGGCCGATGGGGTCGGGGATCTCCGTCCGCTGTCCGCGGCGGTATTCGACGAGTTCCCGGTCCGCGTTCCCCGCGACCCAGACCACCCGCCCGCCCTCGCGCGCCAGCAGGTCCAGGACCTCGGCCGGCTGCGGGCCCGCCGTGATGTCGCCCGTCACCACGACGCGGTCGGCGGCGGCGACCTCCGGCTCCGCGAGTACCGCTTCCAGGGCGGGCAGTACGCCGTGGATGTCGGAGAGGACCGCCACCCGGTCCAGTACGTCGCTCACTTACTCGTCCCCCTCCTTGTCGATGACCTCTCCAGCCCTTCCGCCAGCACCTCCGCCAGATGCCGTGCCCTGACGCCCGCCAGCTGCTGGAGCTGGGTGCGGCAGGAGTAGCCGTCCGCCAGGATCACCGCGTCCTCGGGTGCCGAGCGCACCGACGGGAGCAGTTGTTCCTCCGCGCAGGCCGTCGACACCTCGTAGTGGCCCTTCTCGAAGCCGAAGTTGCCCGCGAGGCCGCAGCAGCCGCCGGTGAGTTCGCCGGTCAGGCCCGCCGCCGTGCGCAACCGGCGGTCGGCCGTGTCGCCCAGGACCGCGTGCTGGTGGCAGTGGGTCTGGCCGGCCACCGGGCGGTCGAGGCGGGGCGGTGTCCAGTCGGGGGCGTACCTCTCCAGAGCCTCCGCGAACGTCACCACCGCCGCCGCGAGACGCTGCGCGCGTGGGTCGTCGTGCAGCAGCTCGGGGAGGTCCGTGCGCAGAGCGGCGGCGCAGCTCGGTTCGAGGACGACCACCGGGGCGCCGGCCGCCAGCACCGGTTCCATCAGGCCGAGGGTGCGGCGCATGACGGTGCGGGCGCGGTCCAGTTGGCCGGTGGAGACGTAGGTCAGGCCGCAGCAGACCCTGCGCCGGCGGCCCGGGGGCAGGGCCACCCTGAGGCCCGCCGCCTCCAGCACCCGTACCGCCGCGCGGCCCACCGACGGCGACAGGTGTTCCGTGAAGGTGTCCGGCCAGAGGGCGACCAGCGGGCCCGCCGTCCGGGGGCGTCCGCCGGTCGTCCGCCTCCACCAACGGCTGAAGGTCTCCTGCGCCAGTCGGGGGAGGCGGCGCTCCGGTGCGATCCCGCCCAGACGCTTCGCGAGCGACGCAAACGGGTCCACCGACGCGAGGGCGTTGACCAGCGGCGCCGCGCGGGTGCGGGCCACCGACCGGAGCCACAGCGGCAGCCACCCCATCGCGTAGTGCGCGGCCGGGCGGCGGCGGTCCGCGTAGTGGTGGTGCAGGAACTCCGCCTTGTAGGTCGCCATGTCGACGCCGACCGGGCAGTCCGTACGACAGCCCTTGCAGGACAGGCACAGGTCGAGGGCGTCCCTGACCTCCGTCGAGCGCCAGCCGTCCGTCACCACCTCGCCCGCCAGCATCTCGTGCAGCAGCCGGGCGCGGCCCCGCGTGGAGTGCTCCTCCAAGCCCGTCGCCCGGAACGACGGGCACATCACCGAAGAGCCGGACACCGTCGTCGTACGGCACTTGGCGACGCCCACGCACCGGCGGACCGCCGCCGAGAAGTCGCCGCCGTCCGACGGATAGCCGAAGGCGACCTCGACCCGCTCACGGGGCAGCACCGCGAACCTCAGGTTCTCGTCCAGGCGGGCCGGGCGGACCAGCATGCCCGGGTTGAGCAGGCCGTCCGGGTCCCACAGGTCCTTGGCGCGGGTGAACAGTGCGACCAGATCGGGGCCGTACATCTTCGGCAGCAGCTCCGCGCGCGCCTGCCCGTCACCATGCTCCCCCGACAGCGAGCCGCCATGGGCGACGACCAGGTCCGCGAGGTCCTCTGAGAAGCGGCGGAAGCGGGCGACGCCCTCCTCGGTCAGCAGGTCGAAGTCGATCCGGACGTGGATGCAGCCGTCCCCGAAGTGGCCGTACGGAGTGCCGCGCAGGCCGTGGTCCCTCAGCAGGCGCCTGAAGTCGCGGAGATAGTCGCCGAGTCGGGCCGGGGGTACCGCGCAGTCCTCCCAGCCGGGCCAGGCCTCTCCCCCACTCTCGGCTCCGCTCGAGCGGGAGGGGCCCCCTCCGTCGGGCATGCGGGTCGCCGTACCGGCGGCGTCCTCCCGCAGCCGCCACAGCGCGCGCTGTCCGGCGGGGTCGGTGACCACCGTGGCGTCCGTGACGTCCGCCGCCCGGACGATGGCCTCCGCACGCGCGCGTGCCTCCGCCTCATCCCCGCCGCCCGCCTCCACGAACAGCCAGGCGCCGCCGCGCGGCAGCCCCGCCGACGGTGGTACGAGATCGGCGGCCATGCCCTCCACCGTCAGCGGGCCGAGCGGCAGCAGCCCGGCCGCCGCCTGGGCCGCCGCCGTCTCGTCCGCGTACCCCAGCACGGCGAGCGCACGCGCGCGGGGTGCCTCGACGAGGCGCACGACCGCCTCCGTCAGGACGCCCAGCGTGCCCTCGGAGCCGCAGAAGGAGCGGGCCACATCCGAGCCCTTCTCCGGCAGCAGCGCGTCCAGGGCGTAACCGGAGATACGGCGCGGGAGGGACGGGAAGCCCGTGCGCAGGAGCGCCAACTCACCCTCGAGCAGCGTCCGCAGCCCCTCGGGGGCGCCCTTCCAGCCCGGCCCGAGGGTCAGCGGCTCGCCCCGCGCGGTGAGCACCGACAGCTCCCGTACGTTGTCCGCCGTCGTCCCCCAGGCCACCGAGTGCGAGCCGCACGCGTTGTTCCCGATCATTCCGCCCAGCGTGCAGCGGGCGTGGGTGGAGGGGTCCGGGCCGAAACGCAGGCCGTGCGGGGAGGCGGCCTCCTGGAGGCGGTCGAGGACCAGGCCCGGCTGCACCACCGCCGTGTGCGCCTCGGGGTCCAGGGACACGATCCGGTTCATGTGGCGGGTGAAGTCGAGCACCACCCCGGTGCCCGTCGCCTGCCCGCCGATCGACGTGCCGCCGCCGCGGGCGACGACCGGCACGCCGTGCGCCCGGCACACCGCCAGCGCCGCCGCCACGTCGTCCGCGTCCCGGGGCGCCACCACGCCGAGCGGGACGCGCCGGTAGTTCGACGCATCCATGGTGTGCAGCGCCCGCACGGTCGTGTCGAACTCGACCGCACCGCGCACCGCCGCGCGCAGCTCCCGACTCAGCGCACCGACGTCGGCGACGGCACCCGCCGCCTGCTGCCCTCGCACCACAGGATCCGTCATGCCACCAGCATGCCTTCCGCCACTGACGGTGACCGTCCCGGGGCACACCGGAGCCGTCTCGCAGGACGGTGGGCGGCTGCGGTCGCCGGGTGGTGGCCACTGCGGCCGCCGAGCTGTCGCGCGGCAATCACACGCCCAATCACTCTTATAGTGACGCCACTTGAGGCCGAGGACACCATTCATGACCGCCCCCGTACCGCCCGGCGGGTCGTCCCGGCGGGTGACGCGCTGATCGTGTCGTACGGGGCGATCGGGCGGGACGAGAAGGCGCACGGTCCGACCGCGGGCGTCTTCGACGTCACCCGGGAAACAAAGAACCGGCACATCTCCTTCGGGCACGGTCCGCACGTGTGCCCCGGGGCGGCGCTGTCCCGTCTTGAGGCGGGGGTGGCGCTTCCGGCGCTGTACGCCCGTTTCCCGGACCTGGCGGTGCCGACGAGCGAGCTGCGGCTCGGCGGCTGAGGCAGGGGTTCCTCGCCCCCGCCGCCCCTACCCTTCCCGTCCTTGGGGGCTGCGGGATACGGGGCGGCGTCCCAATGGGGTGCGGGGTCGAAGGGGTGCAGGGGACGCAGTCCCCGCCGGGGCACGGGGCGGAGACCCGGTGGGGTCGGAGGGGCGGAGCCCCGCGGCGGCGGGGGCGGGGTCAACCGGCGGCGACACCCCGTCTCAGCCGACGGACCACGTTTCGCCCAGGTTTCCTCCAGCGGCTACGCTCCGTCCGTGGCTGATATCCAGATTCCTGACGACATCAAGCCCGCCGATGGTCGTTTCGGCGCGGGTCCCTCCAAGGTGCGGGTCGAGGCGCTGGACGCCCTCGCCGCCACGGGTAGCTCCCTGCTCGGCACGTCCCACCGCCAGGCCCCGGTCAAGAACCTGGTCGGCAAGGTGCGCGAGGGTATCCGTGAGCTGTTCCAGCTCCCCGACGGCTACGAGGTGATCCTCGGCAACGGCGGGTCCACCGCGTTCTGGGACATCGCGACCCACGGCCTGATCGAGAACAAGTCGCAGCACCTCAGCTTCGGCGAGTTCTCCTCGAAGTTCGCCAAGGCCGCCAAGCTCGCCCCGTGGCTCGCCGAGCCCACCGTCGTCGCCACCGACCCCGGCACCCACCCCGAGCCGCAGGCCGAGGCGGGCGTCGACGTCTACGCGTACACGCACAACGAGACGTCGACCGGTGTCGCCATGCCGATCAAGCGCGTCGAGGGTGCCGACGAAGGCGCGCTGGTCCTCGTGGACGCCACCTCCGGCGCCGGCGGCCTCCCGGTCGACATCGCCGAGACCGACGTCTACTACTTCGCCCCGCAGAAGTCCTTCGCCTCCGACGGCGGCCTGTGGATCGGCGTCTTCTCCCCGGCCGCGATCGAGCGCGCCGAGCGCATCCACGCCTCCGGCCGCCACATCCCGGAGTTCTTCAGCCTCCCCACGGCGATCGACAACTCCCGCAAGAACCAGACGTACAACACCCCGGCCCTCGCCACCCTGTTCCTGCTCAACCAGCAGCTTGAGTGGATCAACGGCCAGGGCGGCCTGGACTGGGCGGTCCGCCGCACCGCCACCTCGGCGCGCACGCTGTACGGCTGGGCCGAGGACGTCAAGTTCGCGACCCCGTTCGTCACCGACCCGGCCAAGCGCTCCCAGGTGATCGGCACGATCGACTTCTCGGACGAGGTCGACGCCGCCGCCGTCGCCAAGGTCCTGCGCGCCAACGGCATCGTCGACACCGAGCCGTACCGCAAGCTCGGCCGCAACCAGCTCCGCATCGCGATGTTCCCGGCGATCGAGCCGGCGGACATCGAGGCACTGACGAAGTGCGTCGACTACGTGATCGAGAAGCTGTAGGACTCGGGCGACCTCATCGCGCACGACGGAAGGGGCGTCCGGTGTCACCGGGCGCCCCTTCCCGTCCTTCTCTAGCGCGGGGTGCGGCGCAGCAGGCGTTTGAGGACCAGGACGAGGGCCAGGCCGGCGGCGAGGACCAGGGCGCCCACCTTGTAGTCGGCGTTCAGCGGTGAACCGCTTCCGGCCCCGGTCTGCGTACTCCCCTTCCCCGAGGGCGACTTGGACGACCGGTGACCGGGCACCTTCTCGGGCTGCACCGGGCTGTCCGCGCCCTCGCTCCCGTACAGGAGCTCGGAGCCGTCGAGCGTGTACGTGACCGACTCGCCCTGCCGCTGCAGAGGGACGTCGAGGCGGGTCTGCTTCTTGATCCGCCCGCCGTTCCACGCGTACGCGATGCCGCCGAAGTAGCCGCGCACGGCGAGCTGTTCGCCGTCGGGCGAGAAGGCGGCGTCGGTGGCCCACAGGTCGACGGCGGCGGTGGGGCGGAAGACGTTCGTCCCCGTGGCGGACAGCCTGGCCGGGCCCTCGTAGAGGTGGCCGCCGTCCTCCTTCTTGTCGATGATGTAGACGCGCCCGGTCTTCGGGTGGACCAGCAGGGACTCGGCGTCCCTGGGGCCGTCCGCGTACTTCACGACGTACTGGGTGGCGCGGATCGTCTGGTCCTTGAGCACCTTCGGCTCGGGCAGCTTGTAGATCCACACGTACGGCCACTTGCCGCCGAAGTTGTCGCCGATGTCGCCGAGGTAGATCTCGTTGCCCGGGCCCATGGAGACGGCCTCCACGTCACGCGGGGTGCCGATGCCGCGGAGGGTGAGGGTGGCCACCGTCTTTCCGGTGCGGCCGTCCACCGCGTAGACGTACGGGCCGTCGTCGCTGTCGTTGTGCGTCCAGTAGATCCCCGGGTGGAGACGGGAGGCGGCGAGCCCGCTCGACTCGGTGATCCGGGGATCCTTGATGGTGAAGCCCCCGTCGTCGGCGGACGCGGGCGCCGACGCGACGAGCGCGAGCACACCGGCGAGCAGGGCCCCGAAGAGGCCGGAGAGGAACGCGGACGATCGACGCATGGCCCCAGCGTGCCATCCCGTGATCGGCGGGCGTCGCGCGTGTCGATCCTCACACCCACCCCATCCCATACGTCCCACGCCGTTTCCCCGCTGATCGTCCATCATGAGCGGATGCTCAGGTTCATGCCCGTAGGCGACTCCCAGACGATCGGCAGCGCGGGCGAACACACATGGCGTTACCGGCTGTGGCGGCATCTCTGCACGACGTACGGCGGCCCGTGCACGCTCGTCGGTCCGCGCGAGACGCTGTACGACAAGGCGGCGGACGCGCCGACGTCGCACGCCTACGCCGAACCCGACTTCCCCCGCGCCCACCTGGCGGGCTGGGGCGAGGGCTGGTTGCACATGGCGCCGCTGATCGCGGACGCGGTCCGCGCGTCGCGGGCGGACGTGCTCCTGGTCTCCCTGGGCCTGATCGACCTGGGCTTCTACACGAACGCGGAGCAGACGGCGGAGAACGTGCGCCGCTTCGTGACTCAGGCGCGGAGCGCCAACCCTCGTGTCCGGATGGTCCTGCTCCCGGTGATCCCCAACATCCGGGCGCAGGCGGACGCGCTCTTCGGGGCCCAGGTGGCCCTCTTCAACGAACTTCTGGCGAAGGCGGCTGCCGACCTGGACGAGCCCCGCTCGCCGATCCTGCTGGCCTCGCCGCCGCCGTCGTACGACATCCACGTCGACACGTACGACGGTACGCATCCGAATGCCTCCGGCGAGCACAAGATCGCGGCGGCGTTCGCGGGGGCGATGTGGGAGGCGTGGGGGATCGGACAGGTGTACGCGGCCGGAACAAGTTGACCGATTTCCGGCGTCTCCTCGTCACCGTGCGTATCGTTGAACAGCGCGGCTGCACTCGTCCGTGGGCAGCCGGGGAGGAGCGCCACGATGACCGTCCTTGAAGACAGGATCGAAATGGCCGACGCCGACGCCAACACCAAGCGTCTGGACGAGTGGTTCGAGCGTCTTGAGCGCATGCCCGTCCCCGAGGGATACAGGGTCGAGATCGTCGGGGGCAACGTCCATATGACGCCGCAGCGGGACACTCATTGGCTGATCATCCGCGAGTTCCTCTGGGCTCTCGAGGACAGGTTCGGGAGGAAGGTCAAGGTGTTCTCGGACGTCCGCATCGACTTCCCGGGCCACGAAAACGGCTTCTGCCCGGACGTCGCCCTGCTCAAGAGCTCGGCAAAGCCGGACGACACGGGCCACTGGCGTTACCAGGACGTCGAGTTCGTCGCCGAGGTCATCTCCCAGGGCACGGCTCAGAACGACTACGGCCCGAAGAGGGCCGCCTACGCTGACGCCGAGGTCCCTGTCTACGTCATCGCCGATCCCTACCAGGGACGGTGCTACGTCTACACCGACCCCAAGGACGGCGACTACGAGAACAGGACGCCGGTGGACTTCGGCACCGACATCGACCTGACCGGCACCGTGGTCGACCTCGTCCTCAAAACCGACGACTTCCCTCGCGACTGATCCGCCCGCTCCCCGACCCCCTTGCCTAGAGCGCACTCCACGCCGTTGGCTAAGCAGTCATGAAGTACACGCAGCTCGGACGCACGGGACTCAAGGTCAGCCGGCTCGTTCTCGGGACCATGAACTTCGGTCCGCAGACCGAGGAAACCGACAGTCACGCGATCATGGACGCGGCCCTGGACGCGGGGATCAACTTCTTCGACACCGCCAACGTGTACGGCTGGGGCGAGAACAAGGGCCGTACCGAGACCATCATCGGCAACTGGTTCGCCAAGGGCGGCGAGCGGCGCGACAAGGTCGTGCTCGCCACCAAGGTGTACGGCAACATGGGCCCGGACGGGGAGGCCTGGCCCAACCACGACAAGCTCTCCGCCGTGAACATCCGGCGGGCGGTCGACGCCAGCCTCAAGCGCCTCCAGACCGACTACATCGACCTGTACCAGTTCCACCACATCGACCGGAACACTCCCTTCGAGGAGATCTGGCAGGCCCTGGACGTGCTGGTCCAGCAGGGCAAGGTCCTGTACGTCGGCTCCAGCAATTTCCCCGGCTACAAGATCGCGCAGGCGAACGAGACCGCCGCCCGGCTCGGCTCGCTGGGACTGGTCAGCGAGCAGTGCCTGTACAACCTCTTCGAGCGCCGCGCCGAGATGGAGGTCATCCCGGCCGCGCAGGACTACGGCGTCGGAGTCATCCCGTGGTCGCCGCTGCACGGCGGAATGCTGGGCGGCGTCATCAAGAAGGAGGTGCAAGGCGGACGCCGGGCCGGCGGGCGCACCGCCGACTCGCTCGCCGATCCCGCTGTGCGGTCGCAGATCCAGTCCTACGAGGACCTGCTGGAGAAGCACGGCCTGGAGCCCGGCGAAGCGGCTCTCGCCTGGCTGCTGACCCGCCCCGGCGTCACGGGACCGATCGTCGGCCCGCGCACCGCCGAGCAGCTTGAGTCCGCGATCAGGGCGGTGGAGCTGGAGCTGACGGAGGAGGTCCTGGCGGGCCTGGAGGAGATCTTCCCCGGTCCGGGCCCGTCTCCGGAGGCCTTCGCCTGGTAGCCCGCCCGGCGGGACGCGGATGCGGGACGCGGGTGGTGTCCGCGGGCCGGGAAGGTCTGGCCCGGGGCACCTCGCCCGCGTCCGCGCGGTACCCCTGGATCTACTTCCCGACCGCCGCCGCCAGCGCCACCACTGCGAACATCAGCACGAGCACACCGGCCATGATCCGGTTTCGGGTCTTCGGGTCCACGTATCGAGCCTAACCGGGCCTCGTCACTCCCCTGCGCCGAGCCCCCACCGCTCCACCGTCTCGTAGCGCGGCTGCTCCCCCGGCACGCCCGACCTCGGCAGGCGGCTGCGCACGAGGGTCAGGTCGGCGACCCTCCACTCGCGGCCCGCGAACTCCCGCAGTGCCGCCACATACGGCCGGAGGTCCGCCGGGCCCCGGCTGCGGGCCAGGGTCAGATGCGGGCGGTAGGGGCGGTGCTCCCCCATCTCCACGCCCGCCTTGCGCGCCGCGGACTCCACACGGTCGGCGAGCAGCCGAAGCGCCCGTACGTCCCCGGACGCGCCCACCCACAGTGCCCGGTCCCCGAAGCGCCCGCCCCCGGACACGGACAGCGGGAACGGCTCGGTGTGCCGGGCCGCCCGGGCGAGCCGCTCGGACAGGTCCGGTACGACGTCCTCGGACACCTCACCGTAGAAGGCCAGGGTGAAGTGCCAGGCCGGCCGTTCCGTCCAGCGCAGTGAGCGCGCCCCCGGCAGCCC
Organism: Streptomyces cynarae; assembly: GCF_025642135.1. NCBI lineage: Bacteria > Bacillati > Actinomycetota > Actinomycetes > Kitasatosporales > Streptomycetaceae > Streptomyces > Streptomyces cynarae. Next base: position 4,080,103 of record NZ_CP106793.1, read on the forward strand.
CTCCAACTCCTTCACCGCCGAGGCCAGTTCCCGGAGGGCGTCCGGGGGCGGCAGCACCGCGGCGAAGAGTCTCATGACCTCACCTTCGCAGGGATCGGGTTCCCCGGCCACACCGGTGACCAGGCGCGAAGAGGGGCGCCCACGCCCCGGGGCGCCCCGAACCCCTCAGGCCGGCACCGGCTCCTCGCGCGGCACGAACCGCACCCGCGGGTGTCCCCGGTGCCAGCCCACCGTCAGGCGCAGGCCGCTCGCACGGGCCAGGATCAGGCCGATGGTCGCGGCGGCCAGGGCCGAGATCAGGCCGCCCAGGGCGAACCCGACCCGGGCGCCGTACGCGTCCGTGATCCAGCCGACGACGGGCGCCCCGAGCGGTGTACCGCCCATGAAGACCATCATGAACAGGGCCATGACGCGGCCGCGCATCGCCGGGTCCGTGCCCATCTGGACGGCCGTGTTCGCCGTGACGTTCACCGTGAGGCCGAAGATCCCTATCGGCACCATCAGCAGCGAGAACAACCACAGGGACGGCGCCCCGGCCGCCACGACCTCCAGCGTGCCGAAGAGGGCCGCCGCCGCGATCAGCACCCGCAGCCGGGCCGTGCCGCGGCGGGCGGCGAGCAGCGCGCCGGTCAGCGAGCCGATCGCCATCAGAGTGTTGAAGAGGCTGTAGGCGCCGGCGCCCGCGTGGAAGACGTCGTCCGCGTAGGCCGACAGCCACACGGGGAAGTTGAAGCCGAAGGTGCCGATGAACCCGACCAGCACGATCGGCCAGATCAGCTCCGGGTGCCCGGCGACATAGCGCAGGCCCTCGCGCAGCTGGCCCTTGCCGCGCGGTGCGCGATCCACGGCGTGCAGATCACGGGAGCGCATCAGCAGCAGGCCGGCGATGGGCGCGAGGAAGGACAGGCCGTTGAGCAGGAAGGCCCAGCCGGTGCCCATGCCGGTGATCAGGACACCGGCGACGGCGGGGCCGACCAGGCGGGCGGACTGGAAGTTCGCCGAGTTCAGGCTGACCGCGTTCTGCAGGTGCTTCGGGCCGACCATCTCGGAGACGAAGGACTGCCGGGCCGGGTTGTCGAGGACCGTGGCGAGTCCGACGGCGAAGGCGGCCACGTAGACGTGCCAGACCTGGACGTGCCCGGTCAGGGTCAGGAAGGCGAGGACGAGGCCGGTGGCTCCCATCGCCGACTGCGTGACGAGCAGCGTCGGGCGCTTGGGCAGACGGTCGACGAGGACGCCGCCGTACAGGCCGAACAGCAGCATCGGCAGGAACTGCAGCGCCGTGGTGACACCGACGGCGGTGGAGGAGCCGGTCAGGCTGAGCACCAGCCAGTCCTGGGCGATGCGCTGCATCCAGGTGCCGGTGTTGGAGACGACCTGGCCGAGGAAGAAGAGCCGGTAGTTACGGATGCGCAGCGAGCTGAACATCGATGACTTGCGGGGCTCGGTCGGGACGGCGGTCTCGGCGCGTTCGACGGACTCGGCCGGCAGGACGGGCTCGGTCCGCGCGTCGGGCTCGGCCGGCGGCACGGGCCCGGTCCGTGGGACGGGCTCGGTCCGTGGGACGGGCTCGGTCCGTGGGACGGGGCCGGTCTGCGTGACGGGCGCGGTCCTTGCGACGCGGCCGGTCCGTGCGACGGGCTTGGTGCGTGCGACGGTCTCGGTCCGCTCGACGGTCCCGGTCCGTGCGACGGTCCCGGTCCGCTCGGCAGGCTCGGGGCCCTCGGCGGCGGTGGGGGGTTGTGCCGGTTGTGCGGTCTCGTGGGCGGGCGGGGAGTAGTGGGTGGCTGGTGCGGGGGCGGAAGCTGCTCCGGTTCCCGTACTCAAAGGGATTCGCCTCCTTGCGATGACGGCTTCGTACGTACGCGGGTGGGGGCCGCGTCGGTCACGGTGGGCGTCCGGCACGGGCACGCATCCGTGGCCGCGACACCCCGGCTCGGGGTGCCGCAGGGCCCCGGATGCGGCCCGGTCACAGGTGCGCGAGCTTCTCGAGGACGGGGGCCGCGGCGCGCAGTGCCGCCCACTCGTCCTCGTCCAGGCCCTCGATCAGTCCGGCCAGGAACGCGTTTCTCTTGCGGCGGCTCTCCTCGAGCATCGCCTCGGCACGCTCGGTCTGGGTGACCACCTTCTGGCGCCGGTCCTCGGGGTGGGGCTCCAGGGCGACCAGACCCTTGCTCTCCAGCAGCGCCACGATGCGGGTCATCGAGGGCGGCTGGACGTGCTCCTTGCGGGCCAGCTCACCCGGGGTCGCGGAGCCGCAGCGGGCCAGGGTGCCGAGCACCGACATCTCGGTCGGGCTCAGCGACTCGTCGACCCGCTGGTGCTTGAGTCGGCGCGACAGGCGCATCACGGCGGAGCGGAGAGCGTTCACAGCGGCAGCGTCGTCGCCATGGGTCAGGTCAGGCATGCTCTTTAGGATAACTCATTACCTTTCCTAAAGACCACCCGGACGCACGCCCACAAGGGTGACTCCGACCACTTCCGCAGCGGCACGACCGGGACCAGGCAAGAAACCCCTGAGCTGCCTACATCACTCGAATGAGTGATCCGGCAGCGGAACGTGACCCCTCGCGTGCCCGGGTCGGGCAACCCTCGTCGCCATGGGGACCAGCGTGCTCAGCGTGCGTATAGACAGGGAACTGCTCGAGCGGCTCCGGCACCACGCCGCCAGAAGGGGAATGAGCGTCCAGGACTATGTCGTCCGGACGCTCATTCGGGATGACTTCGACCAGCGGTTCGAGGCCGCCGTCGAGGAGACGGAACGGTTCTACAACGGCTCTACGCCGGTCACCTGACCGTCGCCCGGCCCCGGAGGCCGGCCCGGCGGATCAGGTCAGGCCCAGCGCCGGCATCAGGTAGTAGAAGGCGAAGACCGCCGCCACCACGTACATCGCCGCCGGGACCTCACGCCCGCGGCCCGCGGCCAGGCGCAGCAGGGCGAAGGTGATGAAGCCCATGCCGATGCCGTTCGTGATGGAGTACGTGAACGGCATCATCAGCATGGTCACGAACGCGGGGATGGCGATCGTGTGGTCCGCCCAGTCGATCTCCTTGATCGAGTTGGACAGGATCAGGAAGCCCACCGCGACCAGGGCCGGGGTCGCCGCCTGGGACGGGACCATCGTGGCGACCGGGGTGAGGAAGAGCGCCACCGCGAACAGCAGGCCCGTGACGACGTTCGCGAAGCCCGTGCGCGCCCCCTCGCCGACACCGGCCGTGGACTCCACGAAGCAGGTGGTGGCCGAGGAGGAGCTGGCTCCGCCCGCCGCGACCGCGATGCCGTCGACGAAGAGGACCTTGTTGATGCCGGGCATGTTGCCCTCGGCGTCGGTCAGCTTGGCCTCGTCGCTGATGCCCATGATCGTGCCCATCGCGTCGAAGAAGCACGACAGCAGGACCGTGAAGACGAACAGAATGCCGGTCAGCACGCCGACCTTGCCGAAGCCTCCGAACAGGCTGACCTTGCCGATCAGACCGAAGTCGGGGCTGGCGACCGGGTTGCCGGGCCACTTCGGGACGGTCAGCCCCCAGCTGGGGATCTTGGCTACGGCGTTGAGGACCACCGCGAGGACCGTCATCGCGACGATCGAGATCAGGATCGCACCCGGAACCTTGCGGACGATCAGCGCGAAGGTGAGCAGCGCGCCGAGGACGAAGACCAGCACCGGCCAGCCGCTCAGGTGGCCGTTCACGCCGAGCTGGAGCGGGACCGTGGTCTGGGCGACGTCGGGGATACGGGTCACGAAGCCGGAGTCCACGAGACCGATCAGCATGATGAACAGGCCGATGCCGATCGAGATGCCCTTGCGCAGGCCGAGCGGCACGGCGTTCATCACGCGCTCGCGCAGACTGGTGGCGACGAGGAGCATCACCACGAAACCGGCGAGGACGACCATGCCCATCGCGTCCGGCCACGACATGCGCGGGGCGAGCTGGAGGGCGACGACCGTGTTCACGCCGAGGCCGGCGGCGAGGGCGATCGGGACGTTGCCGATCACGCCCATGAGCAGCGTGGTGAAGGCGGCCGTCACGGCCGTCGCGGTGACGAGCTGGCCGTGGTCCAGGTGGTGCCCGTACATGTCCTTCGCGCTGCCGAGGATGATCGGGTTCAGCACGATGATGTACGCCATCGCGAAGAAGGTGGCGAAACCGCCGCGGATCTCACGGGACAGCGTGCTGCCCCGCTCGGAGATCTTGAAGTAGCGGTCGAGGGCGCCGGACGGCGGCCGGGTGCCCGGCTGCTGCTGGGCGGAGGCCTTGGCGGGGGCCGAGGTGGGCATGCGGGACCTCAATGTGCACGGGGATCACGGGGATCGCGGACAAACGTGATCGAGTCTCGCCGTCGACTGTCACCAACAGGTTCCCCCACGCTTCTGTTGGTGCTTCATACGAACGTAAGCGGCCAGACTCGAACCGTTTCAGTATGAACATATAAGGCCCTGATCGCTATCTCCGCGCGTAGACCCTTGGCGCGCAAGGCCCCCAGGGCCGCGTCCGCGTCGCGCCGGGTCGGGGTCGGGTCGGCGTCGGAGCGGTTTCGGCTCCTCGTAAGCTGTGCGCATGGCGAAGTGGACCCCCAGGCACGAGGCGCCGGAGCCCCTTGAGGGCCCCGTGGCGCCCGTCGTCACCGGCGGCACGATCCTCTGGTTGCTGATGTTCCTGGTCCAGTTGCCGTTCTACGGCTGGTTCGCCGACCACGGGCACACATGGTGGCTGTGGACGTGCCTGGCGGGAGCGGGGCTGGGCTGCGTGGGCATCTGGTACGTGCGCAAGCGGGACGCGGCGATCAAGCGGGACACGGCGATCAAGCGGGCCGCCGACGCCGAGCGGTGACTTTCGCAGTACCTCTCCCGCGCTCCCTCCGACCCCCGCATGAGCCGCCCTCCTCCCCTGGTCGGATCTTTGAAGTGCTCGGCGGGTGAAGGCGCAAATCCGCACGTACCGTCGAATGCATGACGCACATCGACGCGGGCGCCGAACTCGATCCCGTGCACCCCGCCCCGATGCCCGTGCGGACGCGCGGCCTGACCGCCGCCGAAGTGGCCGAGCGGGTCGCCCGCGGTGACGTCAACGACGTTCCCGTGCGCAGCAGCCGCTCCCTCGGCGAGATCGTCCGCGCGAACGTCTTCACCCGCTTCAACGCGATCATCGGTGTGCTGTGGCTGATCATGCTGTTCGTGGCGCCGTTCCAGGACAGCCTGTTCGGATACGTCATCATCGCGAACACCGGGATCGGCATCATCCAGGAGTGGCGGGCCAAGAAGACCCTGGACTCCCTCGCGGTGATCGGCGAGGCACGGCCGACCGTGCGCCGGGACGGGACGGCGGCCGAGATCGGTACCTCCGAGATCGTGCTGGACGACGTCATCGAGATCGGGCCGGGGGACAAGATCGTCGTCGACGGCGTCTGCGTCGAGACCGACGGGCTGGAGATCGACGAGTCACTGCTCACCGGAGAGGCCGACCCCGTCGTCAAACGGCTCGGTGACCCTCTGATGTCCGGCAGCTTCGTGGTCGCGGGCGGTGGCGCGTTCCAGGCGACCAAGGTGGGCCGCGAGGCCTACGCCGTCCAGCTCGCCGACGAGGCGAGCCGTTTCACACTCGTGCACTCCGAGATGCGCACCGGCATCTCGACCATCCTCAAGTACGTCACCTGGATGATGGTCCCGACCGCGGTCGGCCTGGTGATCAGCCAGCTGGTGACGACGCAGCACGGGATCAAGGACTCCGTCGCCCGCACGGTCGGAGGCATCGTGCCCATGGTCCCCGAGGGGCTGGTCCTGCTGACCTCCGTGGCCTTCGCGATCGGTGTCATACGGCTGGGCCGCAAGCAGGTCCTCGTCCAGGAGCTGCCCGCCATCGAGGGGCTCGCCCGCGTCGACACCGTCTGCCTCGACAAGACGGGCACCCTCACCGAGGGCGGCATGGACGTCACCGAGCTGCGACCGCTCCAGGGCGCCGACGAGACCTACATACGCAAGGTCCTCGGCGCCCTCGGCGAGGCGGACCCGCGTCCGAACGCCTCCCTCCAGGCGATCATCGACGCCTACCCCGACAGCGAGGACTGGCGCTGCCTCGAGGCCCTGCCCTTCTCCTCCGCCCGCAAGTACAGCGGCGCCTCCTTCAGCGAGGGCGACGGCCAGACCGGCACCTGGCTCCTCGGCGCCCCCGACGTCCTCCTCGACCCCGACGACCCAGCGCTGACCGAGACCGAGCGGCTGAGCGAGCAGGGGCTGCGCGTGCTGCTGCTGGCCCGCGCCTCCCGGGACCTGGACGACCCGCGGGTCACGGCCGGCGTCCGGCCCACCGCGCTGGTCGTCCTGGAGCAGCGGCTGCGCCCGGACGCCGCCGACACCCTGCGCTACTTCGCCGACCAGAACGTCCGCGCCAAGGTCATCTCCGGCGACAACGCGGTGTCGGTGGGCGCGGTGGCCGGAAAGCTCGGCATCCGTGGCCAGGTGATGGACGCCCGGCACCTGCCGCAGAACCAGGACGAGATGGGGAAGTCCCTGGACAAGGGCACCGTCTTCGGCCGGGTCACCCCGCAGCAGAAGCGGGACATGGTGGGCGCGCTCCAGTCGCGCGGGCACACGGTGGCGATGACGGGCGACGGCGTGAACGACGTGCTGGCGCTCAAGGACGCGGACATCGGGGTGTCGATGGGCTCCGGCTCGGAGGCGACCCGGGCCGTGGCGCAGATCGTGCTGCTCGACAACAGCTTCGCGACGCTGCCGTCGGTGGTCGGCGAGGGACGGCGCGTCATCGGGAACATCACGCGGGTCGCGACGCTGTTCCTGGTGAAGACGGTGTACTCGGTGCTCCTGGCGGTGCTGGTGGTGTGCTCGCAGGTGGAGTACCCCTTCCTGCCCCGGCACCTGACCCTGCTGTCGACCCTGACGATCGGCGTCCCGGCGTTCTTCCTGGCCCTCGCGCCGAACAACGAGCGGGCGAGGCCCCACTTCGTCCGGCGGGTGATGCGGTACTCGATCCCGGGCGGGGCGGTGGCGGCGGTCGCCACGTTCGTCACGTACCTGATCGCCCGCCACCACTACAGCGGTCCCGGCTCCCTGGAGGCGGAGACCAGCGCGGCGACCCTCACGCTGTTCCTGATCGCCATGTGGGTGCTGGCCATCGTCGCCCGCCCCTACACCTGGTGGCGGATCGGTCTGGTGGCCGCGATGGGCGTGGCGTTCGTGTGCGTGCTGGGGGTGCCGTGGCTGCAGCACTTCTTCGCCCTGAGGCTGGTCGGGGAGACGATCCCCTGGGTCGCGGTGGGCATCGCGGCGGTGTCGGCGGCCGCCCTGGAGCTGCTCTGGAAGCGGGTCGACCGCCGGTTCCCCGCATGATGCCTCAGTCGAACGTGATGCCTCATTCGAACGTGACGCCCTAGTCGAACGTGACGCCCTAGTCGAACGCGACGCCCTAGTCGAACCAGCGGTCCCGCGCCAGTTCCTCGGTGCGGGACGGGTCCTCCAGCAGCGCCGCCACCTCGAAGCGGCGCGGCCACTGGCCCGCCGCCCAGGCCAGGCCCGCCGCGACGCCCTCCAGGGTGGCCGCGTGCAGCACACCGTCGGACGTCAGGCGCCAGTCCAGCTCGACCCCGTCGACGACGAGTACCTCGTGCTCCACGTACGTCCGCGGCGTCCGCGGTCCGAGCAGGACCCGCACCGAGTCCGGTACGTCGTGCTCGACGCCCTCGGAGCTCACCTCGCCCGTCACCGACTCGCTCAGCCGCCGCACCTGGAACAGCTCGGCCAGGTCGGCGGCCCGGGCCGGGCGGACCGGCAGCAGGGGGACGCCCTCGGTGAAGGGCAGCAGGTCGGGCGAGTCGACGACCACCGCGTCGGCGGCGTCCACGACCGTCACCCGCCCGTCGACCACCGCCCGCAGCTCCTCCGGCAAGGTCACCTGCTGCGGATCCAGCTCGGCCAACGCGCCGTACAGCGCGTGCAGTTGAGCGGCCGTGACGGCGCGGTCCGGGTCGGCGAGCCGGTCGAGGAGTTCCGCGGCGCCGCCGGGCTCGTCGAGGAGGGCGGCGACCGACGTCCGTACGCCGAGGGCGCGCAGCACCTGCTCGTCGTCGAAGCCGGTGGCGTCCGCCTCGTCGTACAGGCCGTGCAGCAGCGGGTCGCCGCCCGCCGCGCGCAGACCGGCCGGGCGGCGACCGTCCAGCACCGGGTGGCCGCGCAGCCACCAGGCCGCGTAGGGGCGTACGACCTCGTGCGTGCCGTCCGGCAGCAGCACCCGCACCGGCTGGGTGAGCGCGTCCCTGAGCGGGGGCCGCGAGAGCAGGGCGAGGGCCTGCGGCCAGCGGTCGTCGTCGACCAGGTCCAGGTCCCGTACCGCGACGATCTCGGTCGCCACCGGCGGTACCGGTGTGTCGGGCAGCCGGTCGAGGACGTCCTCGCACCACACGTCGACCGCGTCGAGCAGCCCCACGTCGTCGGGTTCGGCGAAGTCGGAGTCGCGGGGCTCCAGTTCGTCCGGGTCCAGGACGACGTCGGTGGCGCGGACGAGGGCGAAATCGGCGAGCACGCCGCAGGCGGCCAGCGGCTGCTCGCCCCAGCGTTCGGCCAGGTCGGCGTCCACGAAGGCCAGTTCGCCCTCGCGCATGACGCTCGCGAACGGGCTGCCGGGCAGCGCGAGTTCCCCGGCGGGCGCGAGTTCGCCGTCCTCGTCGGGCAGCGCGAGCGCGCCGAGCCACGGCTCGTCACCGGGGTCGAGGGCCGCCTCGCGGACGAGGGCGAGCACGGTGTCCGCCAGCTCCTCCGCGTCCAGACCGTCCTCCTCCCAGCCCGCGCCCTCGTCCTCGAGGGAGGCGGCGACGGCGGCCCGCACCTGCGGGGTGGTGAGGATGGCCCGCGGGGTGGCCGGGAGCGCGCCGAGCTTCTCCAGCAGCGGATGGGCGCCGTCCGCGTGGGCGACCTTCAGTCCCAGCCGGGCCAGCGCCTCCGGAGCCACCGGCGGCCCGTCGAAGGTCGGCAGCAGGACCTGCCGGGGCCCGATCGTGGTCCGCCCGTCGGCCAGCGGCACCGGCAGCCCGGACAACCGGTCCGGGTCGACCCCGGCCAGGCTGTCGTACAGCCGCCACCACCACTCCGGCGCCTTCTCCAGCCCCGCGAGCCGGTCGATCGCCTCGGTCAGCGGCACCCGGGCCACGCCCAGCGTCCGCAGCTCCACGCGGCGTTCGAGGCCCGCGGGCAGCAGGCAGGGCAGCACCTCGGCGAGGACCCGCACGGTCCCGGTCCCGGCGCCCTCGACGATCTCGGCGTCCCGGGGGCGCAGCGCCTCGGGCAGTTCGTCGTCGTCGCCGGGCTCGTTCGCGGGCGGCAGGAAAGCGGTGCGCGGCAGCCGCTCCAGGATGGCCCCGCGCAGCGCGCCGTCCAGCTCGCCCTTGCCCAGCGGCCCCGGCACCAGGTCGAGGATGCCGGGGGTCACCGGGCGCCAATCGGCGAGGAGTTCGGCGTAGGCGTCGGCCGCGCGCTCCACCAGGAAGTCGGTCAGCGGGCCGGGCGCGGCGTGGCGGCGGCTGGTGTCCAGCGGGAACGAGGCGATGAGCAGGGCGGGCACCCCGAGCGGCTCGTCGCTGGGGGTCGGGGCGTGCACCACCGGGGCGGTGCGGGGACGGCCCGGGGTGCCGTCGGCCTCAGCGGGGACGGCCCAGGTGACGGACCAGTGGGGGCGCAGCCGCTCCTCGACCGGGCGGTCGGCGAGCAGGTCGGGGGTGAGGGGGCCGTGCTGGGAGACGGTGCGCCAGCGGGTGGTGCCGTCCCGGGAGTCCTCCACGACGGTGTCGGTGCCCTCGGTGCGGCGGACCAGCGTGCGAGGGCTCTCGTCGTGGATCTCGACGACGACCTCTTCGAGGCCGGGCAGGGCGAGCAGCAGCGCGTCGTCGACGGCCCCCAGCAGCCGCTCGGCCAGATCGGCGGCCGCCGCGTCGCGCAGCGGGAGGATGACGGCGGTGTCGTACGGGTCCGGGGCGGTGCCCTCGGCGGCGAACGGCAGCCTCAGCAGCGGTACGTGCCCGTCGCGGCGGCGGATCTCGTCGCCGAGGCCGGGGCTGTGCCGGGCGGTCTCGGTGGCGAGTTCCCGGGCCTCGGACAGGGACCAGCGCACCCCTCCGTGCCGGCCGACGACCGCGGGGTCGTCACTGACGGAGAGGACGGCCGCGAAGCCGACGCCGAAGCGGCCGACGGCCTGCTCCCGTTCGTCGCGCTTGGCGGAGGCCCGCAGGGTGGAGAGCGACTCGACACCGGCCGCGTCGAGCGGGGCACCGGTGTTGGCGGCGACGAGCACGCCCTCGCGGAGGGTCAGCCGGAGCCGTCCCGGGACCCCCGCCCGGGCCGCGGCGTCGGCGGCGTTCTGTGCGAGCTCCACGACGAGGCGGTCGCGGTAACCGCCGAGGACGAGGTCCTCCTCGGCGTTGGCGTCCTCGCGGAACCGGGCCGGGCTGGTCGCCCAGGCGTCCAGCACGCCGCGGCGCAGGCGGGCCGTGCCGAACGGGTCGCCTTCGGCTGCCGGTCGCACGAACTTGCTCACGGTTCACTCTCCCTCTGGCGGCGGGGGGCTGCCGCCGGACGAAGGTACCGTGCGGGAGCGTGGCCGACATTCGGACAGGTGCCGTCCGTCGGGCGCGCCGCTCCTGGGGCGCCGCCCCCAGGTCCCCGTATCGGCCTGAACGGGCTCGTCCTAGGTCTCCCCCAAGCTCCACGAGCAGGGGGGACCCCCAGACGGGCCGGTGATGCCGGACCAGGCTCCGGCCGTGCTCCTAGGAGTGTCCCAGCTCCGCCGACGACTCGTCCGCCACCGCCGGCACCGACCCCTCCGGCGACGGCCGCAGCGGGAACGGTTCGACCTTCGTCTCGTCGACCACCGGCGGAGCCGGGCGCGGCGTCTTCGGCATGACCGCCGCCTCCGAGTGGCCGCCGCAGCCGTACGACAGCGAGACCACGCGGCCGTCCGCCGGGGAGAACTCGTTTGCGCACACCCCGAAGGCCTGTCCGAGCGAGCCGCCGATCGGGACCAGGAAGCCGCAGGAGACACAGGAGGCGGGAGCCGCCTGTGCCATCGGCGTCTTGGCGCCGAACGCCTCCTCCCAGCGGTCGGCGGCGACGTGCAGTCCATAGCGGGACAGGACCCGGGCGCGGCGCATGCCCAGCTCCTCAGCCACCGCGGAGATCGAACCGCGCGACGGGGCGATCGGCAGGTTCGCCGGGGTCCCGCCGGTCACCTCCGCGTCCTCCGCCTCGACCAGTTCGGCCATCTCGCCGGAGACCGCCGCGTTCGGCGGCGGCTCCTCCTCGCCGGTGAAGCCGGGCTCCAGGCGCAGGTCCTCGGCGTCCGTCGGCAGCAGGTCGCCCGGACCCAGGTCGCCGGGGCGCAGCCGCTCGCTCCACGGCACCCACTCCGGGGCGAGCAGTGCGTCGGGGCCGGGCAGCAGGACCGTCTCGTCCACCGTGACGACCTTCGCGCGCGAGGCCCGCGCGACCGTCACCGCCCAGCGCCAGCCCCGGTACCCCAGTTCCTTGCACTCGAAGAAGTGCGTGACAACACGGTCACCCTCGGAGACCATCCCGGAGTGCTCGCCGACGACGCCGGGCGCGGCGGCCTCCTCGGCGGCGGTACGTGCGAGGTCGATCGCCTCGGCGCACAGGCGGTCGGGGGTGCGGCTTCGCGTTGTCGCGCTCACAGGTATCGCTTCTCTCCTACGCCGTCTCACGGGTGCGCCCTTCCTCGGCTGGGTGCGGACGGAGCGGACCTGAGGGCCGCGTCGACGTCCGCGCCCGATCGCGCTCGGGCGCACCCACACCATCCATTCTGCGGGATGGATTTCAGGCGCGCGGCCGAGAACAATCGCCACGGCGCGCTACGCACGCTACCCTCTCCGAGCCCCGGCGCCCACACCGAGTCGCTGCGCTTTCCCGGAGCCCGGCCCTCCGCATGCCGTTCCGGACGTGTCGCCGCGGCCCCTCCAGGCGGGCGCGTCCCGCCCCCTGTACGACACCGGTCGATCCCGTACGTGCGGTAACGGCACTACACCCGCGCTTCTCGGGGCACTATGACGGGGTGGCAGCCGCGAGGTCGTCCCAGGGAACCACCGGGGTCGGTGGGGTCGGGGGGCGCAGCCGAGGTGGCGGTTCGGGCCGGTTCGGCGGGCCCGTCCGCGCGGTCGGCCGTGCCGTGCGCCGTCCGCTCACCGGTGTCGCCCGCGGCATCCGGAAGGCCACGCACGCGCACGGCGCGGGCGAGTCCGGTCTCGGCAAGCTGATCGAACTGCACGCGGTGAACGGCGCCGGCGACGTCATGATCACCGTCGCCCTCGCCTCCACCGTCTTCTTCTCCGTGCCGACCGACGAGGCCCGCGGGCGCGTCGCGCTCTACCTCGCCATCACCATGGCGCCGTTCACGGTGCTCGCCCCCGTGATCGGCCCCCTCCTCGACCGCCTCCCGCACGGCCGGCGGGCCGCGATGGCGGGCGCGATGCTCGCCCGCGCCCTGCTCGCTCTGATCATCTCGGGGGCGGTGGCGAGCGGAAGCCTGGAGCTGTACCCGGCGGCGCTCGGCGTCCTCGTCGCGTCGAAGGCGTACGGCGTCGTCCGCAGCGCCGTGGTGCCACGGCTGCTGCCGCCCCACTTCTCCCTGGTGAAGGCCAACTCCCGGGTCACCCTCGGGGGCCTGCTCGCCACCGGGCTGGCCGCCCCGGTCGGAGCCGCGCTGCACGCCGTCGGTCCCAGCTGGCCGCTGTACGGCGCCTTCGTACTGTTCGTCGCGGGGACGTTCCTGTCGTTCTCGCTCCCGCCGAAGGTCGACTCGGCGAAGGGGGAGGACCGCGCGCTGCTCGCCTCGGACGAGGAGCATCTGCACGGCCCCGAGCGCAAGGCGGCCTCACGCCGGCCCGGGCTGCGTACCGTGGGCCCCGCCGTCATCCACGCCCTGGTCGCCAACGCCGCGCTGCGCTCCCTGTCCGGCTTCCTGATCTTCTTCCTCGCCTTCCTGCTGCGCGAGCACCCCCTCACCGGGGAGAGCGCGGCCGTGTCGCTGGGCATCGTGGGCGTGGCGGCGGGCACGGGCAACGCGCTCGGTACGGCCGTCGGCGCCTGGCTGAGGTCGCGCGCACCGGAAGTGATCATCGTGACGGTGGTGGCGATCGTGCTGGGCGCGGCGATCACCGCGGCGGTGTTCTTCGGAGCGTTCCTGGTGGCGTGTCTGGCGGCGGTCGCCGGGTTCGCGCAGGCACTCGCCAAGCTGGCGCTGGACGCGCTGATCCAGCGGGACGTGCCGGAGCTGGTGCGCACGTCGGCGTTCGCGCGCTCGGAGACCTTGTTGCAGATGGCGTGGGTGCTGGGCGGCGCGATCGGGATCGTGCTCCCCCTCAACGGGGTGCTGGGGCTCTCGGTCGGCGCGGCCATCGTCGCGACGGGCTGGCTGCCGACGGTACGGGCACTGCTGACCTCGGCACGGCGCGAGGGCACGGCCCCGGCCCGGGTGCCCGGGGCCTGATCGCGGGAGCGGGCGGCACGTCGTCCACCCCGCGTGGGGGGCGCTCCGGCCGTGCCCGATAGCCTTCGGCCATGACCGCACTGCGTTCCCGTCGCGCCGTAGCCGCCTTCGGCGCCGTTTCCGCCGGACTGCTCCTGCTGTCCGCCTGTGAGAAGCCTTCGCCGCTGGCGACCATCACGGTCGGCACGAACTCGGTGAGCTCCCAGACCGACTGCTACAACGACGGCAAGGAAGTCCCCTCCGCCGATCTGGCGAAGTGCCTGAAGTCGAAGGACATCAAGTCGATCAAGGTCGATCCCGACGAGACGGTCCGCTTCGGCGTCGACCCGGCCATCGCGGACAAGGGCTGGACGATCCTGATGAACGGCCAGCCGCTGACCGAGTCCAGCACCAAGACCTACCGCACGATCCCGGGCAGCGTGTTCTTCAACGCCCAGTACGGGGCGAGCGGCAACTCCACGCTCGTCTCCATCAAGGAGGGCGAGAGCAAGGTGACGGGACTGTGGTCCTTCAAGCTCGAGAAGGCTTCCTGATCACGTCCTCCCCAGCGCGGGTCCTGGTGGCCACCGCGGTCCCCGTGGAACGGGACGCGGTGGCCGGGGCCTTCGCATCCCCGGCCGCCGAGGTACGGCTCCCCGGGGTGACCCTGCACCGCACCGGCGCCTACGACCTGCTCGCCGCCGGGGTGGGGCCCGCCCTCGCCGCCGCCTCCACCGCCACCGCGCTCACCGCCGCCGCCCTCGACGGCACCCCCTACGACCTGGTCGTGTCCGCCGGCATCGCAGGCGGCTTCGCGCCCGACGCGCCCGTCGGCTCGCTCGTCGTCGCCGACGACATCGTGGCCGCCGACCTCGGCGCCGAGACAGGAGACGGTTTCCTGCCGGTCACCGAACTCGGCTTCGGGACCGTCAGCCATCGGCCGCCGGAATCACTCGTACGAGAGCTCGTCGCCGCCACCGGGGCGCCGGCCGGGACCGTGCTCACCGTCTCCACCGTGACCGGCAGCGCCGTGCGCGCCGCCGAGTTGCGGGCCCGGCATCCGCGGGCGCTCGCGGAGGCGATGGAGGGGTTCGGGGTCGCGGAGGCGGCCGCCGCGCACGGCACGCCCGTCATGGAGGTCCGGGCCGTCTCCAACCCGGTCGGCCCGCGCGACCGCGCCGCCTGGCGCATCGGTGACGCGCTCACGGCCCTCACGGAGGGCTTCGGGAAGCTAGCGCCCGTATTGGAGAGTTGGGAGTCAGCATGACCGCATCCGCCGAGCCCCTGAAGATCGCCTACTCCCCCTGCCCGAACGACACGTTCGTCTTCGACGCCCTCGCCCACGGCCGCGTGCCCGGCGCGCCGGCGCTCGACGTGAGGTTCGCCGACATCGACATCACCAACGGGATGGCCGAGCGCGGCGAGCTCGACGTGCTGAAGGTGTCGTACGCCGTCCTGCCGTACGTCCTGGACGAGTACGCCCTGCTGCCCTGCGGCGGCGCGCTGGGGCGGGGCTGCGGGCCGCTGGTGCTCACGCGCGAGGAGGGGGCCGATCTCACCGGCAAGACGGTCGCCGTGCCGAGCGAGAGGTCCACGGCGTACCTGCTCTTCCGCCTGTGGGCGGCGGACACCGTCCCCGGCGGGGTCGGGGAGATCGTGGTCATGCCCTTCCACGAGATCATGCCGGCCGTGCGGGACGGGAAGGTCGACGCGGGGCTGGTCATCCACGAGGCGCGGTTCACCTACAAGAACTACGCTCTGCACAAGCTCGCGGACATGGGCGAGCACTGGGAGGACACCACCGGCCTGCCGATCCCGCTGGGCGCGATCATCGCCAAGCGGTCGCTGGGCGCGGACGCGCTGAAGCTGCTCGCCGACTCGATCCGCACATCCGTACGGGCGGCCTGGGACGACCCCGAGACCTCACGCCCGTACGTCATGGAGCACGCCCAGGAGATGGACCCGGCGGTGGCGGACCAGCACATCGGCCTGTACGTCAACGAGTTCACCGCCGACCTGGGCGAGGACGGCTACGCGGCGGTCCGGGGCCTGCTCACACGCGCGGCGGCCGAGGGGCTGGTTCCGCCCCTCGGCCCGAATGCGCTCGCGTTCCCCTGACGGGGCCGGTGCCCTGTGCGCGTGGTCAGACGTCCAGCTGATCGGCGACCGCGCGCAGCAGGCCCGCGATCTTCTTGCCGGAGGCCTTGTCGGGGTAGCGGCCCTTCTCCAGCATCGGGGTGATGTTCTCCAGGAGGGTCGTCAGGTCCTGGACGATGGACGCCAGTTCGTCCGGCTTCTTGCGCTGCGCGGCGGCGACCGAGGGGGTCGGCTCCAGAAGGGTGACGGACAGGGCCTGGTCGCCGCGCTGGCCGGCGACCACCCCGAACTCCACGCGCTGTCCCGGCTTCAGGGAATCCACTCCGGCGGGGAGAACCGAGGAATGGACGAAGACGTCGCCGCCGTCGTCGCGGGAGAGAAAGCCGAAGCCCTTCTCGCTGTTGAACCACTTGACCTTGCCGGTAGGCACGTCTGTCCTCGTCCTCGTACTCGTCGGAAACTGCGTCTGCAAAGTGTTTCGGAAAACTGCTCTGGAGAGCACTGCAGCGGGCCGCGCGGACCCGCCGGTACCAAGGCTAATGGTCCCCGGGCCGGTGACAAGACGTCGCTGAGTGGTTCCTCGCGGTGGGAACTACCCTGGTCCAGTGCGTGACAAAACCCAAGCGAATTCCGCCGCGGCCGGCGACCGGCTGATCCGTGCCGGCGCCATCGTGTTCTTCCTCGGGGCCGTGTCCACTTTGGTCACCGTGGCCCCGTTGCTGCTGGGGACGAAGCCTTTCCCGACATACATGTACGGCCTGTGCATGCTCATGGGAGTGGGCTTCCTGATGGCCGGGGCCGGGGTGCTGCAGTCGATCGCGGAGGGGCGCAGGCAGGCGCGCGGAGCGGGGCAGCGGTAGGGGTGGCGGTAGCGGGTCGCTACCGAGCCCGGTACGTCGCGAGCCAGGCCGGGAACTCGGTGAGGTCGGCGAGGACGACGTCCGCGCCCGCGGCCCGCAGCTCGTCGGCGTCGCAGGGGCCTGTGGCGACGGCGACGGAGTGGGCCCCCGCCGCACGGGCGCCGCGTACGTCCCCCGTGTGGTCGCCGACGTAGACCGCCGCGCCGTGGTCGAGCAGGGCCTCCGCCTTGCGCTCGGCCCACAGGTCGCCGATCACCGCGTCGGGTTCGATGCCGAGGTGCTCCAGGTGCAGCTTGGCGTTGGGCTCGTACTTGGCGGTGACGACGATCGCGCGCCCGCCGGCCGCCCGTACGGCGTCGATCGCCTCGCGGGCGCCGGGCAGGGCGGGCGTCGCCGCGATGGCGATGGTGGGGTACATCTCACGGTAGAGGTCGGCCACGGCGTCGATCTCCTCGACCGGGAACCAGTTCACGAGCTCCTCCGCGAGCGGCGGCCCGAGCCGGGTGACGGCCAGGTCGGCGTCGATGTACGTGCCGGTCCGGGCGGAGAGTGCCTGGTAGCAGGCGTGGATTCCGGGCCGGGAGTCGATCAGCGTCATGTCGAGGTCGAAGCCGACGGTGAGGGCGTGAGAGGTCATGTCGGCGATTGTTCCAGGGGAGAACATGCCCAAAGGGCTCAAATCATCCCATCAGTGACATCATGAGTAGTGAATTCCGTATCACGACGGTCGTCCGACGGGACGACACCTGAGCCCTTTCCTGCCTGTCAGCACGGGAAGGCGGTGAGCACGTGAGCGACACCGAGCAGGAGCCCACTGCGGCCGAAGGGACAGAGGCGGAGAGCACCCCCGAGCAGGCGCCGGACACCGGGACGGAAGAGCCCGAGACCACTGGGGCCGAGGGCGTCGGGGGCGAGGAACCGGAAACCGCCGCGGCCGAAGAGACCGCGACCGAAGGGCCTGAGGCCACGACGGCCGGGGAGACCGCGACCGGAGGAGCCGAGGCCACCACGGCGACCGAGGAGACCGGAGAAACCGGGGCTGGGGAACCTGAGGCCACCACGGCGACCGGGGCGACCGGGGAGACCGGGGAGACCGGGGAGACCGGGGCTGAGGGACCCGCGACCACCGCGGCCGAGGACACCGGGGCTGAAGCACCCGAGACCGGCGCGGCCGAGGAGAGCGGGAGCGAAGACACCGGCACGGAGGAGTAGAGGAGCAGAGGAGCAGAGGAATAACGGAGGATCTAGTAATGAACGGCCCCGGCTCCCGTGAGCCGGGGCCTTTGCGGTGTCACCGGTGCCGCTGTGAGCGCCAGACCAGGAACAGGGCCGAGGCGACGGCGGCGCCGCGGACCACCCAGGGCCAGGTCTGGGCGATCGCGTCGTTCATGTGCCCCTCCGGGACGGGGGTGCCCCAGCGGCCGTCCGTGCGGCCCCACAGCCAGACGATGCCGGCGGCCGCGACCAGGCCGGGCATGCCCATGACCGCCCACTTGGACTCGGTGGGGGTCAGCCGACGGGAGGCCCAGGCGATGAGCCAACCGAGCCCGAGGGCGATCCAGTTGCCGAGCACGGCGCCGGCGACGAGGAGACCGGCGGCGAGGAGCAGCAGGGGGTTGCGCCATCCCGTCAGACGCGGCAGACGGGAGGCAGGGGCGGCTGCGGTCCCCTCGGCGGCGGGGGCGGCCTCCGCGGCCGGTACCGGCTCCGGGTCCTTCCGCTCGGTCTCCGGCTTCGGAGGGTCGCGCGGCGGCGGCTTCAGCAGTTCGGGGATCTCCACACCGCCGACGAACCCGGGGACGCCGTCACCGGCCTCGAACGCGCCGGCGGGCCCGCCGCCGACGCGCCACCAGTCGGGACGGACGGCGCTGTCGCCGAGCTCGTGGGCACCGGCCAGGTGGGGCGGGGAAGGGGCGTTCCGGGAGGTGTCGGCGGGCGGGGGACCGGCCGGGCGTGGCCGGGGTACGACCCGGCGCAGGCCCTTGGGAGCCTTGGGACGGCCGTCCGCGTCGTTCGCCCGCTGGACGGGGACGGAGGCGGGGCGGCTGTCGGTGGCGCCGGCGGGGGCGTCGGCGGACGCGGCGGCGACGACCTCGTCGGGGGTGCCGAGCCGGGCGAGGATCCGGCGGACGGCCGTGGGGCTGTCGACGGCGGCCTTCGCCCGCCGCCGGTCGATCTCGTTCCGCAACTCGGACACGAGGCGCATGCGCGCGGCCGACGGCAACTGGCGCTGCTGGGCCACGTCTCCGACCCGGCTCAGATAGTCGAAGACGAGCTGATCGCTCTCAATCCCCACGAAGCCCCTCCGGGGTGGCGCCGCATCTCCCCCGTACCGTACCGGGGCGAACCGCACCCGGGGGCTTCGCCCCCCGGCCCCCGGTCGGCCTTCGGCCTGAAGAGTGGGGTGGCTCGAGTGAGTGCCTCGCTGCGGGCCGCGGGTGGCTGATCGCGCAGTTCCCCGCGCCCCTTCAAGGGGCTTCGCCCCCAACCCCCGAGTGGCTCGGGAGAGTGCCCCGCTGCCGGCCGCACGTGGCTGATCGCGCAGTTCCCCGCGCCCCTTCAAGGGGCTTCGCCCCCAACCCCCGAGTGGCTCGGAAGAGTGCCCCGCTGCCGGCCGCACGTGGCTGATCGCGCAGTTCCCCGCGCCCCTTCAAGGGGCTTCGCCCCCAACCCCCGAGTGGCTCGGGAGAGTGCCCCGCTGCCGGCCGCACGTGGCTGATCGCGCAGTTCCCCGCGCCCCTTCAAGGGGCTTCGCCCCCAACCCCCGAGTGGCTCGGAAGAGTGCCCCGCTGCCGGCCGCACGTGGCTGATCGCGCAGTTCCCCGCGCCCCTTCAAGGGGCTTCGCCCCCAACCCCCGAGTGGCTCGGAAGAGTGCCCCGCTGCCGGCCGCACGTGGCTGATCGCGCAGTTCCCCGTGGCCTGGGGGGTGGGATCCTGTCGGTGGTTGCCCCGTCGGGGCACGCGGTGGGGCCGTGCCACCCGCTACCGTTGACCGGATGACGACCGAGGAGCGCTCACGTAAGGAAGCCGCCGGCACCGGTGCGCCCCGTTCGCTGGCCGAATTCCTGCGCGCCCGGGACGACGCCTCGCTGGCCGCCCTCCTCCGCGCCCGTCCGGACCTCATCACCCCGGTCCCCACCGACCTCACCCAGCTCGCCACCCGCGCCGCCACCCGCGCGAGCGTCGTCCGCGCGCTGGAGCGCCTCGACCGGTTCGCCCAGCAGACGGCGGAGGCACTCGCCGTGGCCGGGGACCCGGCGTCGTACGGCGAACTCCTCCAACTCATGACCGGTGACGGCGGCGCCGAGGCCGATCCCGTGGTCGCCGAGGCCGTCCCCCACGCCCTCGCCACCCTGCGCGAGCAGGCCCTCGTGTGGGGCACCGACGACCGGCTCCACCTCGTCCGCACCGCCCGCGAGCTGCTCGCCCCCACCCCGCAGCACCCCTCCCCCACCGGCCTCGGCCCCACCGTCGCCGAGGCCACCGCCGGCATGTCCCCGGGGCGGATCCAGGAGATCCTCACCACCACCGGGCTGCCGACCACCCACGACGCCGTGTCCGCCGTCTCCTCGCTCACCGGCCTCTTCAGCGACCGCGCCCGCATGGCCGCGCTCCTCGCCACGGCACCCGCCGAGTCGCTCGAGGTGCTCCACCGGCTGGTGTGGGGGCCGCCGTACGGGCAGGTCACCCCGGACCCCGCCCCACGTCTGCGCTGGCTCCTCGACCGCGGTCTGCTGCTGCCCACGGCACCCGGCACCGTCGTGCTCCCCCGCGAAGTCGCCCTGCATCTGCGGTCCGGGCGGGCGCACCGCCGTCCCGAGCCGCTGCCGCCCGCCGTGGAGCCCGCCGCCACGCACCGTCCACAGGTTGTGGACGCGACCGCGGCCGGTCAGGCGTACACGGCGCTCGCCACCGTCGAGGAGCTGCTGAAGGACTGGGACGAGGGCGGGCCGTCCGTGCTGCGGGCCGGCGGGCTCAGCGTGCGGGATCTGAAGCGGACGGCCGTCGCCCTCGACGTGCCGGAGCCCGTCGCCGCCTTCTGGGTGGAACTCGCCTACGCGGCGGGCCTGCTGGCCTCGGACGGCGAGGCCGACGAGCGGTACGCGGCCACCCCGGCCTACGACGAGTGGCTGGAACGCCCCGCCGCCGAGCGGTGGACCCGGCTCGCCACCGCCTGGCTGGCCGCCACCCGCACCCCGGGTCTGGTCGGCGGGCGGGACGCCAAGGACCGCGCCCTGTCCGCGCTCGGCCCCGGTCTCGACCGCTCGTCGGCGCCCGAGGTCCGCCACCGGGTCCTGACTCTGCTCGCCGGGCTGCCGGAAGGCGCCGCGGCCACCCCCGAGTCGATCCTGGCCCGGCTGCGCTGGAGCGGCCCCCGCGCGGCACCCGGCCCGCGGCCGTCCAGCCCGCCGCCGCCCAGCCCCCGGCCGACGACCTGCGCACCCGCCTCGCCCAGTGGACCCTCTCCGAGGCGGAACTCCTCGGCGTCACCGGCCGCGGCGCCCTGTCCGCCCACGGCCGCGCCCTGATCGGGGAACCCTCCGGTCACACTCCGGCCGTCGAGCCCGCCGCGACCGGGCCCGGCGACAAGCTCCCCGTCCACCACCAGCACCACCGGCCCGCCGCGCCCCGCGCCCCGCTCACCCCCGCCGAGCAGGCCGCGGCAGCGTCCCGCGCGGCCCGCCTGCTCGCCCCGCTGCTGCCCGAACCGCTGGACCACGTCCTGCTGCAGGCCGACCTCACGGCGGTGGCCCCCGGCCCGTTGCAGCGCCCGCTGGCCGACGTGCTCGGCGTGCTCGCGGAGGTGGAGTCGAAGGGCGGCGCGACCGTCTACCGCTTCACGCCCGCCTCCGTCCGCCGCGCCCTGGACGCCGGCCGCACCGCGTCCGACCTGCACGCCTTCCTCGCCGCCCACTCCCGCACGCCGGTACCGCAGCCGCTGGCCTATCTGATCGACGACGTCGCGCGGAAGCACGGTCACCTGCGCGTGGGCGCAGCCTCGGCCTATGTGCGCTGCGACGACGACGCCCTGCTCAACGAGATCCTCGCCGACAAGCGTTCGGCCGCCCTGCGCCTGCGCCGCCTTGCCCCGACCGTCCTGGCCGCCCAGACCGACCCGGCGACCCTCCTGGAGGGGCTGCGCGCCATGGGGCTCGCCCCGGCCGCCGAGTCCGCCGAGGGCGACGTCCTGATCGCCCGCGCCCACGCGCACCGCACCCCGCCGCGCACCCCGCCCGAGCCGGTCCCGGACGGCCCGCCGCCCCCGACGCCACCCTCCTCACGGCCGCCCTGCGCGCCATCCGCGCCGCGACCTGGCCTCCACGGCCCCCCGCAAACCCACCGCCCCCGCCACCGGCGGCGACCTCCCGCGCACCACCTCCGCCGAGACCCTCGCCACCATGCAGGCCGCCGTGCTCACCGGCGACTCCCTGTGGATCGGCTACGTCAACGCCGAGGGCGCCGCCAGCCAGCGCGTCATCGCACCCATCCGCGTGGAGGGCGGCTACGTGACGGCGTACGACCACACGGCGGACGAGGTCCGCACCTACCCGCTGCACCGGGTCACGGGGGTCGCGGAACTCGCGGACGACCAGGAGTGACCGTCCGCGAGCCGGCCTTGATCGTCCTCCTATGAGGCACACTGGACGTTTGGCCGTGCAGAGTCGCGCAGAGCCATAGAGATCCGTGCAGAGCCGTGCAGAAAGGCAGCCGCGCGTGAATGGTCCGCTGATCGTCCAGTCCGACAAGACCCTGCTCCTCGAAGTCGAGCACGAGCAGGCCGACGACTGCCGTCGGGCCATCGCGCCGTTCGCCGAGCTGGAACGGGCGCCCGAGCACATCCACACCTACCGCGTGACCCCGCTCGGGCTGTGGAACGCGCGCGCCGCGGGCCACGACGCCGAGCAGGTCGTGGACGCGCTCGTGCAGTACAGCCGGTATCCCGTGCCGCACGCGCTGCTCGTCGACATCGCCGACACCATGGACCGGTACGGGCGGCTGACCCTCACCAAGCACCCGGCCCACGGACTGGTCCTCAGCACCACCGACCGGCCCGTCCTGGAGGAGGTGCTGCGCTCCAAGCGGATCGCTCCGCTGGTCGGGGCCCGGATCGACGAGGACACCGTCGCCGTGCACCCCTCCGAGCGCGGGCAGATCAAGCAGGTGCTGCTGAAGCTGGGCTGGCCCGCCGAGGACCTCGCCGGGTACGTGGACGGCGAGGCGCACCCCATCGAGCTGCGCGAGGACGGCTGGGCGCTGCGGCCCTACCAGAAGCAGGCCGTGGAGAACTTCTGGCACGGCGGCAGCGGTGTCGTCGTCCTGCCCTGCGGCGCCGGGAAGACCCTGGTCGGCGCCGGGTCCATGGCGCAGGCCAAGGCGACCACGCTGATCCTCGTCACCAACACCGTCTCCGCACGCCAGTGGAAGCACGAACTGGTGAAGCGGACCTCGCTCACCGAGCAGGAGATCGGCGAGTACTCGGGGACCAGGAAGGAGATCCGGCCGGTCACCATCGCCACCTACCAGGTCCTCACCACCAAACGGAAGGGCATCTACCCGCACCTGGAGCTGTTCGACTCCCGTGACTGGGGGCTCATCGTCTACGACGAGGTGCACCTGCTGCCCGCGCCCGTCTTCAAGTTCACGGCGGACCTCCAGGCGCGGCGGCGGCTCGGGCTGACGGCGACGCTGGTGCGGGAGGACGGCCGCGAGTCGGACGTGTTCTCCCTGATCGGACCCAAGCGGTTCGACGCGCCGTGGAAGGAGATCGAGGCCCAGGGGTACATCGCGCCCGCCGACTGCGTGGAGGTCCGGGTGAACCTCACCGACTCCGAGCGGCTCGCCTACGCCACCGCCGAGACGGAGGAGAAGTACCGGTACTGCGCGACCACCGACACCAAGCGGAAGGTGACCGAGGCACTGGTCAGACGCTTCGCCGGACAGCAGATCCTCGTGATCGGGCAGTACATCGACCAGCTGGACGAGCTGGGTGAGCATCTGGGCGCGCCCGTCATCAAGGGCGAGACGTCCAACGCGCAGCGCGAAAAGCTCTTCGACGCCTTCCGCCAGGGCGAGATCAGCGTGCTCGTCGTCTCCAAGGTGGCGAACTTCTCCATCGACCTGCCGGAGGCGACGGTCGCCATCCAGGTGTCGGGGACGTTCGGGTCGCGGCAGGAGGAGGCCCAGCGGCTGGGGCGGGTGCTGCGCCCCAAGGCCGACGGCCACCAGGCCCACTTCTACTCGGTCGTCGCCCGGGACACCATCGACCAGGACTTCGCGGCCCACCGCCAGCGCTTCCTTGCGGAACAGGGGTACGCGTACCGGATCATGGACTCGGACGACATCCTGGCCGGGGAGAACTGAGGCCGGGGAGCTGAGAGGGGCGGGTGACTAGGGGTGGCGGCGGATGCCCGCCTCCTCGCCGTACTCGCCGAAGAGGACCACGTCCACCGCGGCGCCCAGGAACACCTTGACGGCGCGCAGGGCGTCGGCGAGGCGGTGCCGGTGGTGGTCGCCGTCGAGGGCCGTCGCACCGGACGGCGGACCGTGCCGAGAGGGGGTGAAGGTTGCTGCGCTCATGTCTCCATGGTGGAACCGCACCACCCGAATGGCGTCGGACCAGGGACGTAACCTGCACGGCCCGCACCTCCCCCTTCAGTCGGTCCCCCGCGTAGTACCCAGGACGGACACCGACCCTTAAGGCACCCGGACCACGCCCCTGAGGCGGCGGTCGGCACGGCGGAAAAACCGTTGGCCGCCGTATCCGCCCGTCACCTAGAATCCCCTCTCTTGCCCGCCTCCCTTCACGGAGAGCCGCCGTCCGGACGGAAACCGGACGGCAGAACCGCCACCCGTCACCGCAGCAGCCGGCCACCGGTACGCACGCGTACGTGCCCGCGTACCGCCCGGCTCCTTGCCACGCCCCGGAGGCACCTTTCCGTGTCCATCCCGACCACCCCGCCCGACACCGACACCGACCCCCTCCTCCGCGAGCGCGCCCACCTCGCCGCCTCCCGGGCCGCCCTGCGGGCCATGCGTGAGGACGTGGAGAACCTCGACATCCGCGACGTCACCGCGAACTGGGTCAACGCGGAGGTCCTCGCCCACCAGATCGAGGAACGCATCAAGGCCCTCGCCGACCTCAGCCACACCCCCCTCTTCTTCGGCCGCCTCGACTACCTCCACGCCCCCGGCGCCGACCAGGCGGAGGGGGCCGAGGGAGAGAGGTTCTACATCGGGCGCCGGCACGTGCACGACGCCGACGGCGACCCCATGGTCATCGACTGGCGCGCCCCCGTCTCCCAGCCGTTCTACCGGGCCTCCAAGAAGGACCCGATGGACGTCGGGCTGCGCCGCCGCTTCGGCTACACCGGCGGGGACCTCACCGCGTACGAGGACGAACACCTCTCCGACCCCGCCGAGGCCGCCACCACCAGCAAGCTGCTCCAGCGGGAGATCGAGCGCCCGCGCGTCGGCCCGATGCGCGACATCGTGGCCACCATCCAGCCCGAGCAGGACGAGATCGTGCGAGCCGGACTATCCGGGACCGTCTGCGTCCAGGGGGGACCCGGCACCGGCAAGACCGCCGTCGGCCTGCACCGCGTCGCCTACCTCCTCTACGCCCACCGCGAGCGCCTGGCCCGCACCGGGACCCTCGTCATCGGCCCCAACAAGTCCTTCCTGCACTACATCGAGCAGGTGCTGCCCGCACTCGGCGAGCTGGAGGTCAAACAGGCGACGGTCGACGACCTGGTCGCGCACGTCGAAGCGCGCGGCACGGACACCGCGGCCGCCGCCGTGACCAAGGGCGACGCGCGCATGGCGGAGGTCCTGCGCAGGGCCGTCCGTTCGCACGTGACCATGCCCACCGAGCCGGTCGTGGTGGTGCGGGGCTCGCGGCGGTGGCGGGTGCCGGCGTACGAACTGGAGCAGATCGTCCAGGAGTTGCTGGACCGGGACATCCGGTACGGCGCCGCCCGGGACGCCCTGCCACAGCGGATCGCGCACGCCGTGCTGGTCCAGATGGAGCGCTCGGGGGAGGCGCCGGACGACCGGGTGCAGGACGCCGTGGCCCGTAACGCGGCGGTCAAGGCGGCCGTGAAGGCGATCTGGCCGCCCGTCGACCCCGCCAAGCTGGTCCTGCGGCTGCTCACCGACGCCGACTTCCTCGCCGAACACGCGGACGGGGTCCTCGACGCGGACGAGCAGAAGGAGATCCTCTGGTCGAAGCCGGTCAGGTCGGTGAAGTCCGCCAAGTGGTCGCCCGCGGACGCCGTGCTGATCGACGAGGCCACCGACCTGGTGCAGCGCACGCACTCGCTCGGGCACGTGGTGCTGGACGAGGCGCAGGACCTCTCCCCGATGCAGTACCGGGCGGTCGGCCGGCGCTGCACGACCGGTTCGGCGACCGTGCTCGGCGACCTGGCGCAGGGCACCACGCCCTGGGCGACGCGGAGCTGGCAGGAGGCGCTCGCCCACCTCGGGAAGCCGGACGCGGTGATCGAGGAGCTGACGGCGGGTTTCCGTGTGCCGACGGACGTGATCACGTACGCCTCCCGGCTGCTGCCGCACATCGCGCCCGGCCTCACGCCCGTCGCGTCGGTACGGGAGAACCCGGGCTTCTTCGAGGTCCGTACGATCGCCGCGGACGCCGAAGTGGTCTCCGCCTGCGAGGAGTTGCTGCGCAACGAGGGCTCGGCCGGCCTCATCGCCGCCGACGCCCGGATTCCCGCTCTCGCCGAGGCGCTCACGGCGGCCGGGCTGACATATCTCGGCCCCGGCGAGGAGACGACGGCAGCGACCCGCCTGACCCTGGTCCCGGCGTCGCTGGCCAAGGGCCTGGAGTACGACTACGTGGTCCTCGACGAGCCGCAGGCCGTCGTCGACGGCGAACCGGACGAGCGGACGGGCCTGCGCCGCCTGTACGTGGCCCTGACCCGCGCGGTCTCGGGCCTGATCGTCACGCACGCGGCCCCACTGCCGCCGCAGCTGGGCTAGGACCCCAGGAGGCGCGGCACCTGGCTCGGTGCCGCGCCTGACGCCCCGGTCACATCAGCGAGTTGTAGATGTTCCAGCCGTAACCGATGGACGAGCGTGCCAGGTAGGGTGCCGAAGCGTTCCCGGTGCCGCGGTACAGCCACAGGCTCCCGTTGTTGTCGCGGGCGACGAGATCCGCCTTGCCGTCCCCTGACAGATCAGCGGTGCCGACGACGGAGTTGTAGATGTTCCAGCCGTAACCGATCTGCTTCCGGGGCCCGAACGGCACGTTCGGATTGCCGGTGCCCTGGTAGAGCCACAGGCCGCCATTGCGGTCACGGGCGACGAGATCCGCCTTCCCGTCCCCCGTCAGGTCACCGGTCCCGACGACGGAGTTGTAGATGTTCCAGCCGTAACCGATCTGCTTCCGGGGCCCGAACGGCACGTTCGGGTCGCCGGTGCCCTGGTAGAACCACAGGCCCCCGTTGCTGTCACGGGCGACGAGATCCGCCTTCCCGTCCCCGGTCACGTCCCGGACGCCGACGACGGAGTTGTAGATGTTCCAGCCGTAACCGATCTGCTTCCGGGGCCCGAACGGCACGTTCGGGTCGCCGGTGCCCTGGTAGAACCACAGGCCCCCGTTGCTGTCGCGGGCGACGACCGCTCCGGTGCCGTCCGCCATCTCACCACTGAGGCTGGTCATGAGGGTGTAGGTGTTCCAGCCGGTTCCGATGGCGGCCCGGGCGGCCAGTGTCCCGGCGGGCACACCTGTGCCGCGGTACTGCCACAGGGTGCCGGAGTAGTCGCGTGCCAGCACGGTGCCGAGCTGCGACGCCGGGGGCACACCGGTGCCGGTGAGCGGCTCCAGCTGTGCCCCCTGCCCGGCGTCGCCGGTGACCTCGTACGAGGCCGACTGGCTGCCGCTCACGGTCGGGGCGAAGGTGACCGTCTGCCGGACACTCTGCTCGGGACCTATGACCAGGCCCTCGGGGAGCGGGTCGGCGCTGCTGAACACCCCTGCCGGGGCCTTCGCCTTGGTGACGGTGACCGGGATGTTCCCCGTGTTGGTGATGGTGAAGGTCCGTGTGCTCGACGTGCCGCGGACCACCGCGCCGAACGAGAGGGTCGTCGGGTCGAACACCAGATGGCCCTGACCGCTGATCGCATCGCCCTCGAGCGGGATGGTGAGCGAGCCGCTGGTGCTGCTCAGTGTGATCGACGAGGAGTTGTGACCGGTGGCCGTGGGCGCGTACCCGACCTGCAGGACGATCGAGCTCTGGGGCGGGATCACCGTCGGGTTCGCCGGGTCGGCGCTCGGCAGGTCGGCGGCCGTGAACGGTCCGTCGGGCGGGGTGACGGAGGTGATGGTCTCGGGGTCGGTGCCCGTGTTCGTCAGCTGGACGTTCGCGGTGGCCGTGCTCCCCGTCGGCTGGTTGTCGAAGGACACCGTGCCCGGGAACGCGGCCAGACCGGGCTTGGTGCCGACGCCGTGCAGGCTCAGCGCGAAACTGCCGGCGTCGGTGGCCACGGTGAGCGTTCCGCTCGCGCCCAGGACCGCGGTGGGTTCGAAGGAGACGGGTATCGACAGCTGCCCGCCCGCCGGGATCGTCGGCGGCAGCGACGAGGTGTCCGCGGTGAACGGACCGTCGACGGTGACACCCTTGATGCCGAGGGACTGGGACGGGCTCTGGTTCTCCGTCAGGACGACGTCGGTGCTCGCGGAGCCGCCCACCGGCACGAGCCCGAATTCGACCGGGCCGCCCTTGAGCGGGCTGCCCACCGGGTTGCCGAAGGCATAGACCTTGCCCTCCCTGGTGCCCACGAAGACCTGCCCGCCGTCGGTGGCCGGGGTGGCGAACTTCGACGCGGTGCCGATCGGCGCGGACCAGACCAGCGGCAGGACGCCGTTCGCATCGGGAACCGGCTCGTAGGCGCGCAGTTGCGCGTTGACACCGGTCGACCCGCCCGACCAGACCACCCACACCAGGGCGCTGCCCGAGCGTGTTCCGTCGGAGGTCACCACGGGCGATCCGCTCGTGTAGGGGAAGGAGTCCTGGCTGGACCCGGCGACGGTCAGCGCGGGGTCGCCCGAGCCCGTCACGCCGCGCTGGAGCGCCACCAGTGAGCCGCCGCTGCCGACGGAGTAGACATAACCGCCGTCACCGCCCCAGACCGCGGGGTGGCCCCACTGGCCCTTGAGCGGCCCGGTGATTCCCACCACGTCGTCGGTCCCGCCGGTGCCCTGCGACCTCCCGCCGAGGTCGTCGCGGTCCAGCAGGAAGACCCGGCCGTCCTTGCCCTGCTGCACCAACAGATGCGGGTGGGAGGCGGTGCCGAAGCTGTCGGGCAGGCCGACCGGCCCGCCGGAGGCCAGGTCCTTGTCCTGCTGGTCCAGGGTCGGCGCGTTGGACGGACTGAAGAAGTCTGCGGCCTTCAGGCTCCGGTCGGCCTGCACCTGAAGCCGGACCACGGACTCCGCGAGAGTGCCGGGCGGGGCGCTGCCGGGGCCGGGCGCCGGGCTGACGCCGTTGCCGGTGGCGAGGAAGATCCGGCCGGGACCGTCCGAGACGAGTCCGCCGCCGGACTGCCAGACGCCGGCCCCGCTGTTGCTGGCGCCGGTCTCCGTCGCCCACATCGAGGTCACCGAGGGGTTGGTGGTGCTGACGCCGACCACGTAGCCGCGATAGGGCTTGGCGTCGCAGTGTCCGCCGAACGCCGCGTACACCACCCCGTCGAGCAGCAGCAGGCCCGGACGCTGCATCTGGTACGCGGGCAGGAAGGACTGGGTGGGGTCGTTGGACGGGGTGCCCTGGATCGTCACGGGGAAGCCGGACTTCTCCGCCCCGGTGACCGGGTCGAGCGCGTGCATGTACCAGTGCGGGCTCAGGGCGTCCGGGCCGTCGTCGACCTTGGTGGTCAGATAGACGGCCCCACTGGCCGGGTCGTACACCGGCGTCGCGGTGCTGCCGATGGTCGGCACGAGATCGCCGCAGTTGAGGGTGGACGCGGGCCACGCAGGCCCGAAGCTGCGCTGCCACAGCACGGCTCCCGTGGCGCGGTCGAGGCCGTAGGCCTTGTTGTTCTCCGTGACCGCCACCACGGTGCCGCCGACGACGATCGGCTGGGCGTATATCTGCCCGTCGAGCTGCGCGGGGGCCTTCCAGAGCTGCCCGAAGGAAGAGGAGCGGACGTCGGACGGGCCGAGGTTCGGTTCACTCCGGTCCCAGCCGGTCCGGAGGGTGTCCACCGAGGCGGTCGTCTCGCTCGCCTGCGCCTGTGGGACGCCCAGCCCGATCAGGCACGCGGTCACCGCGGCCGTCACGGCGAGCGCCAGGCCGCGCCGCCGGGTGTGTCTGCGTCCGTGCGCGTGTCTGGCGCCAGGCACCACATCGCCATGTGACATCGCCAAGGAAACCCCCCTGAGTCCCCATCCTCGAAAGGCCCCCCAGGCCCTCCTCCCGCGCCACGGCGGCCTCCACGATCGCGTGGGAGGCCGCGGTGGGCGGGTACAGTCCGCGCATCCAATCACAAACCGGCGTCCGTGCCTACGGTTGTGAATTTTTCGTGCCTACGGTTGTGAACCCGAGGCACGCAGTCCCTCTGTTCGACCGGGCGACCGTGTCGTGGTCGATCAGGTCAGGCGTCGAGCGCTGTGCGCCACGACCGCACCGCCTCCGCCGACACCGGTGTCGTCCAGTCGCCCGTGCGGGCCGCCGCGCCGATGTGGAAGGCGTCGACGCCCGCCGCGCGCAGCCGTGGGACGTGGTCCAGGCGGAGGCCGCCGCCGGCCATGAGGCGCTGGGTGTAGCCGGGTTCGCCGCGCCGGGCGGCCTCGGCGACGAGGGTGGGCAGGCCGTCGTCCACGCCGTCCGGCGAGCCCGCCGTGAGGTAGGTGTCCAGGCCGGGCAGCTCGGCGAGCTGCTTGCGCAGGGCGTCGCGGTCGGCGGCGCGGTCGATCGCACGGTGGAAGGTCCAGCGGCAGCCGTCCAGCTCCCCGGCCAGCCGTTCCACCGCGTCGAGGTCGGGCCCGCCGTCCTCGCCGAGGAACCCGAGCACGAACTCCTCGGCACCGGCGGCACGCAGCTCCCCTGCGGCCCGTACGAGCGCCTCGACGTCACCGGCCGCGAACCCGTCCCCGAGGCGGAGCATCACGCGCAGGGAGATGTCGACGGCGGCGCGGATCCCGGCGAAGGCCGCAACGGGCGGGGTGAGCCCGTCGGAGGCCATGTCGGTGACCAGCTCGAGGCGGTCCGCGCCTCCGGCCTGGGCGGCGACCGCGTCCTCGACGTCGAGGGCGATCACCTCCAGGACTGCACGCGTGCTCATAGGACCCCTTCCGTCGGTGTACCCGTGGAGCGGCTACAGGTCTAGTCCAATCCAAGGGTACGACGACGGGGTGCGGGCGGCGACAGGGCACCGGCCGCCGCCTCGGACCTACGGCCGTCCTCAGCCGAAGAGGTTCAGCTCCCTCTCCTCGACCCCCGCCAGCTCGTACCGCGCCCCGTCCAGCGGGCGGCCGGAGTAGAGCCGCACCAGCGTGGACGCCTCGCCGATGAACCGGGCGGGCGGGTGCTCCCCGTTCGCGTCGCCCAGGAGCAGGGGCTCGTCGAGGTCGTCGAGGTCCGCGTGGAGCGGGACGTGCCCCTTCTCCCGGGACACGCGGGCGAGCAGGGTGAGCGCGTACGGCAGCCCGTCGCCGGCGTACGCCCCCGGCTCCCCGAACGCCTCCCGCACGTCCCCCCCCGTGCACCCACTCCCCGAGCGCGACCATGTCGAGCGCCCCGCCCGCCTTCGCGATCGCGGAGCCCGCCTCGGTCATGCCGCGCTCCAGTTCGTCGACGACCCCGGCGTTGGTCCAGCCGGCGCGCTCGGCGATGTCGCGGTCGTTCGACTCGGGGCTGAACACCCCCTTCTCGAAACGGTGCTCCACCACCCGCGTCAGGGCGGCCGAACAGTGCGCGAGGACGTGCCGCACGGTCCAGCCCGGACACGCGGCGGTCGGCAGCGCGAAGTCCGCGTCCGGGCGGGAGCGCAGCAGCGGGATCAGCGCGTCGCGCTCGGTGGTCAGCAGCAGGCCGGGCAGTTCGGGGTCTCGGACGTCGTCGTGCAGCTCTGCATTCGTCATGCGCCCCACGCTAGGTGCCCACCGGCGAACAGGGGAGAATGCCCCCATGACCGACCTCGACGCGTTGCGTGAGAGCTGGCGGCGCACCCTGCTCGCGGTGCGGGGCGGTGCGGAGCGGCCCGATCCCGAGCCCTACGCCGACAACCTGCTGAGCCGCTGGTCGGAGCCGCAGCGCCGGTACCACACGGTGGAGCATCTGGCGGCGGTCCTCGGCCGTGTCGACGTCCTGGAGGAGTACGCGGACGACCCGGACGCGGTGCGCCTCGCGGCCTGGTTCCACGACGCGGTGTACCTGCCGGAGCGGTCGGAGAACGAGGAGCGGTCGGCACGTCTGGCCGAGCGCGCGCTGCCGGAGGCCGGGGTGTCCGAGGAGAGGACCGTTGAGGTCGCCCGCCTGGTGCGCCTCACCGTGACCCACGACCCCGCCGACGGCGACCGCAACGGCCAGGTCCTGTGCGACGCGGACCTCGCGATCCTCGCCTCTCCCCCGTCGGCGTACGCCGCCTATACGGCGGCCGTCCGCGAGGAGTACCACTTCGTGCCGGGCGAGGCGTTCCGCGAGGGCCGTGCGGCGGTTCTGCGCCGACTCCTCGACCTGCCACGGCTGTTCCACACCCCGTACGGGCGGGAGAAGTGGGAGGCGACGGCCCGCTACAACATCACCTCGGAGCTGGAAATGCTGTCGCTGCGATGAGCGTCGCGCCCGTACCCTGCCTCGCATGCGAAGCATGGGCGGGGAACGGGTGACGGAAGCCGTCGCGGGGTCCGTGGAGCTGCTGCGGACGGCGGCGGACCGGGACTGGGACGGGGTGAAGGCGGGGCGGCTCACATGGAGCTGCCGCCTGACGGCGTTCCACATCGCCGAGGACCTCATCGCTTACGCCGGGCAGTTGGCGGGCCGCGCGCAGGACGACTACGTGCCCTTCGAGATCACCCTCGACGAGGGCGCCGACAACTCGGGCCTGCTGCAGGTGATCGAGGCGACGGGCGCGCTGCTCGCCGCCGCCGTCACCACCACGCCCCGCGAGGTGCGCGCCTTCCACCCGTACCCGTTCCGCAGCGCGGACCGCGAGGGGTTCGCGGCGATGGGCATCGCCGAGGTCGTGCTGCACACGCACGACATCGCCGAGGGCCTCGGGCTCGCCTACGCCCCGCCCGCCGAGCTGTGCGAGGACCTGCTCATGCGGCTCTTCCCGCATGTCCGGCCCGGCCCCCGGCCCTGGCCGACGCTCCTGTGGGCCACGGGCCGTGGCGACCTGCCCGGCCGGGAGCCGGTCACCGAGTGGCGCTGGAGCAACAACCTCGTCATCCCCACCGAGCGTCTCACCCTTCAGGGCGTCACCCCGGCGGCCGCCACCGATCTGCGCATGGGCGGCACCGGAGGCTTCGAGTGGCTCGACGGCGAGCCCTTCGAGGGCACACGGGAAGCCGCCGGGATGCTCGTGAAGGCGTACGAGGCCGGGGTGCACCGGCCGGAGTGGGGGGTCTTCGTGCTCGTTCGGAGGGAAGACGGGCGCGCGGTCGGGAGCATGGGCTTCCACGGAGCCCCGGACGAGGAGGGACGCGCGGAGGTCGGCTACGACCTGGTGGAGGGCGCCCGCGGCCACGGCTACGCGACCGAGGCGCTGCGCTCCCTCGCCGCGTGGGCGCTGGCCAGGGACGACGTCGGCACACTGTTCGCCACCGTCGAGCGGGCGAACACGCCCTCGCAGGGCGTCATACAGCGGGCCGGGTTCACCCGAGTGAGTGAGGACGAGGAGACGTACGCGTACGCGCTGCACCGCTGAGCCCCTGCTCGCGGCCCTTCCGTCGGCGCAGTCCGGACGCGTGCAGCAGCCGCACCACCTCGCGGCTGGAGACCTCCACCGCACCGGCGGCCACCGCGTCGGCGTACCGGTGGGACGGCAGGTCGTAGTGATCCCGCTCGAAGGCCCGGCGCGGCACGCCCAGCCTCCCGGCGAACGCGTGGAGTTCGTCGTACGAGACGTCGCTGATCAGATGCGACCACAGGCGACCGTGCCCCGGCCAGGCAGGAGGGTCGATGTAGACCGTCACGAGGACGTCATCCCGCCCGTCGCCCTCCCCAGCGAGCCCACCGCCGCGACCTTCACACCGGCCTGGGAGCACACCCAGTGCGGATTGGGCCCGAGTTCCGGCTCGACGTCGAGGGCGTGCGGGTCGCCGGAGCCGCAGACCGGGCACAGCGGCCAGCGGCCGTAGCGCTCCAGGAGCGCGTCCTGGACGTCCTGAGCGACCAGGCCCGCCACGTAGTCGGCGCCGTCCGGCCACTGCTCGACCCACCATCGCCGCTGGGCCACGGAGTCCTCGACGAGTGAGACCACGTCCGCCTGGGCGACCTCGCCCGCGACCAGGTCGGCGAGCACCAGGGCGCGCGCCGCGTGCAGGGCCTGCTCCAGGGGGCTGATGGGGTCCATGCCCCTATTGTGCGCACTCTTGACCGGACGGCCGAATCGAAAATAGCTTTCACATGTGACCCGCGACGTGAAGGAAATTTTCGCAGGGCCGGTGGGCCCGGGGGTGCCACCCGCCCCCGCCGCCCTCGCCGCCAAGGTGCGCACCCTCGCACCGTCCATGACCCGGTCCATGCAGCGCGTCGCCGAGGCCGTCGCCGGGGACCCGGCCGGCTGCGCGGCGCTCACGGTCACCGGGCTCGCCGAACTGACCGGCACCAGCGAGGCCACCGTCGTCCGCACGGCCCGACTGCTCGGCTACCCCGGCTACCGGGACCTGCGGCTCGCCCTCGCCGGCCTCGCCGCCCAACAGCAGTCGGGCCGTGCCCCGTCCGTCACCGCGGACATCGCGGTCGACGACCCCATCGCCGACGTCGTCGCCAAGCTCGCCCACGACGAACAGCAGACCCTCGCCGACACCGCGGCCGGGCTCGACACCGTGCAGCTCGGCGCCGCCGTCGCCGCACTCGCCGCCGCCCGCCGCGTCGACGTCTACGGCATCGGCGCCTCCGGGCTCGTCGCCCAGGACCTGGTGCAGAAGCTGCTGCGGATAGGTCTCATAGCCCACGCGCACAGCGACCCGCACCTCGCCGTCACCAACGCCGTGCAGCTGCGCGCCAAGGACGTGGCGATCGCGATCACGCACTCCGGCTCCACCGGGGACGTCATCGAACCGCTGCGCGTCGCCTTCGAGCACGGCGCGACCACCGTCGCGGTCACAGGCCGCCCGGACGGCCCGGTGTCGCAGTACGCCGACCACGTCCTGACCACGTCCACGGCCCGCGAGAGCGAGCTGCGCCCGGCCGCGATGTCGTCCCGCACCAGCCAACTGCTCGTGGTGGACTGCCTGTTCGTGGGCGTGGCGCAACGGACGTACGAGACGGCGGCGCCGGCGCTGGCCGCTTCGTACGAGGCGTTGGCGCACCGTCACCGCCCACGGGGCGGAACGAAGCGCTAGGGTCTTTCGTTTGGATCAGGCCGGATCAGGGAGCGGGGCCTGGTGCCGTGCATCGCAAGGCGGAGGAGGGCGCCATGGCGGAGCCATGGCAACCGACGACAACGCGGCGAGGCGCGGTGCCAGCTCCCGCGAGCCCGGCATGATCCAAACGAGAGGCCCCAGCCGTTCCCTCCTCCTTCCAGAGCAGTGCCGCACCGGAAACGAGCCGCCCTCATGACCTCCTCGTCCCACCCCCGCGATCTCCGCGCCGAGCTGGAGACGCTGACCACCGAGGCGTTCCGTCCCGAGCTGGCCGAGATCGACCGGCTGCCGACGCTGGAGATCGCGCACCTGATGAACGGCGAGGACGCCACCGTGCCCGCCGCGGTCGCCGCACGGCTGCCGCAGATCGCCGCCGCGATCGACGCCATCGCCGAGCGGATGGCCCTCGGCGGCCGGCTCGTCTACGCGGGCGCGGGGACCGCCGGGCGGCTCGGCGTCCTGGACGCGTCGGAGTGCCCGCCGACCTTCGACACGGACCCCTCCCAGGTCGTGGGCCTGATCGCGGGCGGCCCGGGCGCCATGGTGACGTCGGTCGAGGGCGCGGAGGACTCAAGGGAGCTGGCGGCGAAGGACCTCGACGCGCTGGAGCTGACGGCCCGTGACACGGTGGTCGGCGTCTCGGCGTCGGGGCGCACGCCCTACGCGGTCGGCGCGGTGGAGCACGCCCGGGCGCGGGGCGCGCTGACGGTCGGTCTGTCGTGCAACGCGGACAGCGCGCTCGCGGCCGCCGCCGACCACGGCATCGAGATCGTGGTCGGCCCCGAACTGCTGACCGGCTCGACGCGGCTGAAGGCGGGCACGGCGCAGAAGCTGGTCCTCAACATGCTCTCGACGATCACGATGATCCGCCTCGGCAAGACGTACGGGAACCTGATGGTCGACGTGCGCGCCTCCAACGACAAGCTGCGCGCCCGCTCCCACCGCATCGTGGCGCTGGCGACCGGCGCGGGCGACGAGGAGATCGAGCGTGCCCTCGCGGCCACGGGCGGCGAGGTCAAGAACGCGATCCTCACCATCCTGGGCGGCGTGGACGGCGCGACGGCGAAACGTCTCCTCACGGAGAGCGGAGGGCATCTGCGCGCGGCACTTGAGAAGTCGGCCGGCTGAGCCACCTTTCGGTGGAGAGCGGCGCAGGCTTCCGCGCGGCGCCCACCTCGGTGCTTTCACGGACCGCACCCTCGACCCGTGCCCAGTACCTCATACGCCGCCACCGCCGCCGCGCTGCTCCCCCTGGTCGGCGGCCCCGCGAACGTCACCTCCGTCGCCCACTGCATGACCCGACTGCGGCTGGGCCTGACCGACCGATCCCTCGTGGACGAGGACGCCCTGCGCGCGTTGCCCGAGGTGCTGGGAGTGGTGGACGACGACACGTACCAGATCGTGCTCGGGCCGGGGAAGGCCGCACAGGTCACGGCGGAGTTCGAGGTCCTCGTCCGTACGAGCGCCGATGAACCGGCCGCGCGGGGAGCCGCGTTGAAGGAGGCCCGGCGGCAGCGCAACGCCACTCCCGGCAAGATCCTCCTGCGTCGCGTGGCGAACGTCTTCGTGCCGCTGATCCCGGCCCTCATCGGATGCGGCGTCATCGCAGGCGCGACGGGCCTGCTCCTCAACCTGCGCCTGCTGCCGTCCGTCACCCCCGCCCTCACCACCCTCTCCTCCGCCTTCATGGCCCTGATCGCGGTCTTCGTGGGCCACAACACGGCGAAGGAGTTCGGCGGCACTCCGGTACTGGGCGGCGCGGTCGCCGCGGTCGTGGTCTACCCCGGGGTCGCCAAGGTCACCGTGCTGGGGGCGGCCCTCGCCCCCGGCCAGGGCGGGGTGCTGGGCGCCCTGGCCGCCGCGCTCCTCGCGACGTGCGTCGAGAAGTGGTGCCGCACCTGGGTCCCGGCCACCCTGGACGTCCTGCTGACCCCGACGCTCACGGTGCTGGTCCCCGGCCTGGTGACGCTCTACGTCCTGATGTACGCGGCCGGAGCGGCGGCGAGCGCCATCGGCACGGCGGCGAACTGGCTCCTGTCGACCACGGGCGCGGCAGCGGGCCTGGTCCTCGGCGGCATGTTCCTCCCCCTGGTGATGCTGGGCCTGCACCAGGCCCTGATCCCGATCCACACCACCCTCATCGAACAGCAGGGCTCCACGGTCCTGCTCCCCCTCCTGGCGATGGCGGGCGCGGGACAGGTGGGCGCGGCCCTGGCGGTCTACGTCCGCCTCCGCCACGACCTCTCCCTCCGTACGACCATCCGCTCGGCCCTCCCCGCGGGCCTCCTGGGCGTCGGCGAGCCCCTGATCTACGGCGTCTCGCTACCGCTCGGCCGCCCGTTCCTCACGGCGTGCGTCGGCGGTGCGGCGGGCGGAGCGTTCGTCGGCGGTTTCGCGATGCTCGGCTACAAGGTGGGCGCGACGGCGATCGGACCGTCCGGATGGGCACTGTTCCCGCTGCTGGCAGGGAACAGGGGGCCG
This sequence comes from Streptomyces cynarae, assembly GCF_025642135.1. Classification (NCBI taxonomy): domain Bacteria; kingdom Bacillati; phylum Actinomycetota; class Actinomycetes; order Kitasatosporales; family Streptomycetaceae; genus Streptomyces; species Streptomyces cynarae. The sequence goes on from NZ_CP106793.1 coordinate 4,117,571, forward strand.
GGGGTGACGGCGGCGATCTACGGAGGCGGGCTGCTGACGGGGTACGCGGTGGGCTTCGCGACGACCTACGCGTTCGGCTTCACGCGGCGGACGTAGCCCGTAGGTGCGAGGCGTCACCATCGCGGGCCGCTCCGGGTGTGCGGTGCGCGAAGTGCAACAGTCCTCGGGAAAATGTCGCACTGCGCGCGGGCACCCGGTGCGCGTCGACGGCTCGTCCGAGCACCGGTCCAGGGCACCCACGAGTCCTGGTCGAGTGCCGTCCGCGCGTTGCTCACCGGTCCGGCTGCGGCGCCGCGTCGCTGCGGCGCCGGTGCACATGGCGACCGATGAGGATCAATAGCAGTACGGCCATGGCTATCAGCAGGTACAGCTCGTAGCGCTGGATCGCCGGGTACAGCGTGTCCAGGTGGGCTCCGGCCAGGCCGCCGAACGTGACCCAGGCGCCGACCCACAGGGCCGCGCCCAGGGCGTTGAAGGCCAGGAAGCGGCGCCAGGACATTCCGGCCATCCCGGCGATGATCCCGTTCGCCTGGCGCAGGCCCTCGATGAACCTGGCCACGGTGACCACCTTGCCCCCGTGCCGAATGAAGAAGCCTTCCGCCTTCTTCACGCGGGCCGGGGTGAGCAGCACGTAGCGGCCGTAGCGCTCGACGAGCCTGTGGCCGCCGAAGCGGCCGATGGCGTAGCCGACGTTGTCACCGAGCACGGCGGCGCAGAAGGCGATGACCGCCACCAGGACGATGTTCAGCCGGCCCGCGCCCGCGTAGACGGCGGCGACGATCAGGATCGTCTCGCCGGGCACGGGCACGCCGAAGTCCTCGATGAACACCAGGCCGGCGACCGCCAGGTAGCCCCAGTGGTCCAGGATCGGGGCGACGTCGGCCAGGACTCCGGGAAGCGGGGGCTGTGTCATCGGCGGTCTCCCGTGCGGCTGGGCATGAGCTGTCGGCACCGGTTTCCATGGTCCTGCACGGCCGCGCGGCGCGAGCGGGACGGTCAGGCTTCCGTGGCGACGAGTTGGTCGACCAGGCGGCGGGCCTGGGTGAGCAGGGTGCCGTAGGTGGCGACCTCGCCGGGGTCGTCCGGTACCGAGCAGGCCAGGTGCCGGCGCAGTTCGTCATGCGTGTCGCGCAGCTTGCGCACGGCTTGGCGGAGCTCGTGGTCGTCCTGGGTGCCGAAGCGGCTGTCGCAGTAGAGCTGGAGCGCCTGCGCGGTCTGGTGCAGGAAGTCGGCGTAGCGGCGGGCGGCGGAGGGGTCCGGCCGGGCCGCCGGGCGGTCCTCGGACGCGGCCTCCAGGACCGCCCTGGTGACCCCGGCGGTGTGCACGGCGGCGTAGTCCAGGACCACGACCGCGTCGTCGTAGTCCTTGCCCGGCGCGGAGAGTGCGCGTGAGCGGCGGCGGAGGTTGACGCGCATGCTCTCCCGGCTCCAGCCGATCGCGGAGCGGGCCTGTTCCACCAGGCGTTCCAGGCGCAGCGCCCGCTCGTGCCAGGTGGCGGCCTCGTCGGCGTCCCACCGGTCCTCGGCCATCCCGTCGGCCACCGCCTGGAGGATGTCGTGGGCCTCCCCCGCGGCGTCCTGGAGGGCCGCCCGGCTGTCGCGCAGATAGACCGGGGGCCGGATCAGCGCGTTGACGGTGATCCCGACCAGGGCGCCGAAGACCGCCTCGGCGATCCGCGCGGCCGAGGTGGCGAGGGTGACCTGCCCGTTGGTCAGGACGAACAGCGCGCCGGTGGCCGCGTAGATGCCCTGGCTGCCCAGGCGCTGCCAGTGACCCAGGAGCACCACCGTGGGCAGCACCAGCGCCATGGCGGTCATCGTGTTGTGCAGCAGCAGTGCCACCCCTGTCGCGACGACCGTGCCGGTGGCGATCGCCGCGAGCTGCTGCAGCCCGCGTGCGATCGACCGGTACACGGTCGACTCCACCAGGACGACCGCCACCCAGGGCGCCACGAAGGCCACCGGGGCCTTCAGCCACCAGCCCGCCACGGCCCAGGCCACCCAGGCGGCCAGCGCCGCCTTCAGCGCCTGGACGACGATGTCCCGCTCCCGGCCGGGTTCCTCCCAGGCCCGCCGCACCGCCTGGCCGGCCGTCTGCAGCCAGTGCCACACCGGCTGGATCACCGTTCGCTTCCCTCTCATGGCAACCCAGGTGCCACGGGGCTCGCGATGAATTCCCCTTCGGCCGCAGGTGAGCTGCGGTGGCCGGTTCCGGAGCGGGTACCGGCTCAGCGCAGCAGCGGCAGCGCCGGGAACTCGTGCCCCTCCCAGATGCGCCGCGACGCCTCCTCCGGGTATGCGGTGACCGTCGGCTCCACGTCCAGCACCTGCACCAGCCGGCGCTCGGCGTCGTACGCCGGCCAGCCCGGGTCGCCCGTCCTCGCGAACGTGGTCCAGGAGGTGCGGAAGCGGGAGGCCAGCGCCTCGGCCTCCGGGCCGGGTTCCCCGTCCCCGAACAGCAGGGAGCCGAGGTCCGCCGTGAACGTGCCGAACAACAGCGGGATGTCGAGACCGTGGCAGGCGCGCAGGACGCCTCCGCTGCCCGGCGCCGGCCAGGTCAGTTCGTACGCGTACGCACGGCCGCCCCCGGCCACCTGCGCCTCGGCCAGGTGCAGGGTGGGCATGCGGAAGAGCCAGTCCGACTGGATCCGTTCGTACAGCTCGTCGGGCGCGGCGTCGGGGAACGCTGCGCGGTAGGCGGCCTCGCCGTCCGGGCCCGGAGCGAACAGGCGCAGGGCTCCCGTCACCTGCTCGTCGGTGATCCGGCCGAGCATGCCGCCGAGGACCAGGAAGAGCTGGTACTCCTCCCGGTTGTGCCCGGTGATCAGCTCGACGTCCCGGCCCGCCCCGTCCGCCAGCGCCCGCCAGGGTGTGGTGGGCAGCACCTCGCCGTCGACGACCGGCGAGAAGGGGGTCACCGTCGGCGCGACCTGTCCCCAGCGGTCCTGGTGCTGGAGCATCTTCGCGCTCAGCGCCTGACCCGCGTCGGTCAGCCGGCGCGGGTCCACGGCCGACAGGTCGGCGGCCGTGGGGCGCAGGCCCGCCTCCGCGGCGATGGCGGTCGCGAGGTCACGGGCCAGTTCGTCGGAGAAGTACGTGCCCGGCACGCTCTGGGCGATCGCCCGCCGGAACAGGCCGGCCGCGCGGGGCATGGCCAGCAGCGCGGCGACGGAGCCGGCGCCCGCCGACTCGCCGAAGACGGTTACCTGCTCCGGGTCGCCGCCGAATGCCTCGATGTTGTCCCGCACCCACTCCAGGGCCGCGACCTGGTCCAGCAGACCGCGGTTGGCGGGGGCGCCCTCGATGCGGGCGAACCCCTCGATGCCGACGCGGTAGTTGAAGGTGACGACGACGAGGTCGCCGTCGCGGGCGATGTGCCGGGCGTCGTAGCCGGGGCTGCCCGCATGGCCGAGTTTGTAGGCGCCGCCGTAGATCCACACCATCACGGGGCGGCGGGCGGCCGGATCGGGGTCTGGTGTCCAGACGTTGGCGGTCAGCCAGTCGTCGCCGAGGGACGCGTCCAGGACGCCGGTACGGCCCAGGAAGGCCGTCTCCTGCGGGGGCGGCGGCCCGAACGCGTACGCCTCCCGGGTGCCCTCCCAGGCCCGTACCCGGCGGGGCGCCCGGAAGCGCCCCTCCCCCACCGGCGGCTCGGCGAACGGTATCCCGCGGAACACCGCGAGACCGTCCTCCCGGCGCCCGCGCACCGCGCCGCCGCGGTGCGCACCACGGGCCCGGTCTCGTCGTCGGCGCTCGGCGTGCGGGATTCGGCTGTCGTCATCGTGTGACCTCCAACTTGTCGCCGGTACGGCCCCTCGTCCGGGTGCCGTGGAACACGTGGTGCACGGACGGCCGGGCGGCCGCACAGCCCGCTGGAGCGGGGCCGCGACCGCCCGACCTGACGATCAGTTGGACTCTACGCCTTGGCTTCGGAGACCTTCGCGTGCCCGGCCGGACCGTCGGCTGCGGGCGGTGTCTGCCCGGTGGCCGGACGCCGGCGCGGGATGAAGGAGGCGACGGCGAAGGCGAGGAGCGCGGCACCGGCCCCGATGGCCAGGACGGTGCGGAAGCCGTCCTGGGAGGGCAGGGTGACGGGCCCGAGGGTCTCGGTCATGTTGGCGAGGATCACGCCGGCGACCGCGCTCGCGGTGGAGGTGCCGATGGACCGCATCAGCGTGTTGAGGCTGTTGGCGGCACCGGTCTCGGACGCGGGCACCGCACCCATGATCAGCGCGGGCATGGAGCCGTAGGTGAAGCCGATGCCGGCGCCGATGACGCAGGAGACCAGGACGAAGTGCCAGACCTGGTCCATCAGCACGATGTTCAGCACGTAGCCGGCGGCCACGATCAGGGCACCGATCATCAGGGTCGTCTTCGGCCCCCGCGTCTTGGAGACGACCGCGGAGACCGGTGCCACGGCCATCATCACCAGGCCGGACGGCGCCATGACCAGGCCGGCGGTGAGCAGGGACTTGCCGAGGCCGTAGCCGGTCGCCGTGGGCAGTTGCAGGAGCTGGGGCAGGACCAGGGACATCGCGAACATCGCGAAGCCGATCGCGATCGAGGCGAGGTTCGTCACCAGCACCTGGCGGCGGGCGGTGGTGCGCAGGTCCACCAGCGGCTCCCTGACGCGCAGCTCGAAGAAGCCCCATGCCAGCAGGACGACGAGGGCCGCCGCGAACATGCCGATGGTGGTGCCGCTGCCCCAGCCCCAGTCCGCACCCTTGGAGATCGCCAGCAGCAGGCACACCAGTCCGGTCGCCATGCCCAGGGCCCCGACCACGTCGAAGCGTCCACCGGTGCGCACCTTGGACTCGGGCACGAGTACGAGGACGAGGACGGCGGCCACGGCGCCGAGGACGGCCGAGGTCCAGAACAGCACGTGCCAGTCGTAGTTCTCGGCGATGACCGCGGCGGCGGGCAGGCCGAGGGCGCCGCCCACACCGAGGGAGGCGCTCATCAGCGCGGTGGCGGAGCCCAGGCGCTCGGCGGGCAGTTCGTCGCGCATGATGCTGATGCCGAGCGGGATGACACCGGCCGCCAGACCCTGCAGGGCCCGTCCGACGATCATCGGAGTGAGGGAGTCGCTGAGGGCCGCGGTGAGAGATCCGGCCACCAGCATGGTCACGCTGAGCAGGAGCATGCGGCGCTTGCCGTGCATGTCTCCGAGGCGGCCCATCACAGGGGTGGCGACGGCGCCCGCGAGCAGGGTGGCGGTGACGGCCCAGGCGGTGTCCGACGACGAGGCGTGCAGCAGTTGCGGCAGCTCGGGGACGATCGGGATGACCAGGGTCTGCATCAACGAGACGACGATGCCGGCGAAGGCCAGGACGGCCACGACGGCGTTCGGCCTCGGCGGCGTGTTGGGGGACATGTCGGAGGCCTCCGTCGGGCATGGGTCTACTTGACTTAGGCAACCTTATAGCTATTGATTGACTTAAGCAAACGAATTTCCGGCGAACGGGACCGGACAGCCCCCTGCGGCGGAGCCGCACATGAGTACGGCCCCACGCCCCGAAGGGCGAAGGGCCGCACTTGCCGTTCGTCGGCGCGGGTCTTCAGCACCCGTACGTCGGTGCAGAAGCGCCCGTCCGTCAGTGCAGGGTCTTCAGCGCCGCCGCGTCATACGCGCCCAGCTCGTCGAAGCGGCCCTGAAGGACCTTCTTCGCCCACTCCGGGTCCTGGAGCAGCGCCCGACCCACCGCCACCAGGTCGAACTCCTCCGACTCCAGTCGGTCCAGGAGGTTGTCGAGGGTCTTGACCGGGGCGCCCTCGCCCTGGAACGCGCGGAGGAAGTCGCCGTCCAGGCCCACCGAACCCACCGTGATCGTCGGCTTGCCGGTGAGCTTCTTCGTCCAGCCCGCGAGGTTGAGGTCGGAACCCTCGAACTCGGGCAGCCAGTAGCGCCGCGTGGAGGCGTGGAAGGCGTCCACGCCCGCCGCCGCGAGCGGGGTGAGGATCGCCTCCAGCTCCTCGGGGGTTTCTGCGAGCCGGGCGGTGTAGTCCTGCTGCTTCCACTGCGAGTAGCGGAAGAGCACGGGGAAGTCGGGGGACACCCGCTCGCGGACCGCCGCGACGATCTCGGCCGCGAACTTGGTGCGGGCCACCGGGTCGCCGCCGTACGCGTCCGTGCGGCGGTTGGTGCCCGCCCACAGGAACTGGTCGACGAGGTAGCCGTGGGCGCCGTGGATCTCCACGCCGTCGAAGCCGATGCGCTCGGCGTCCGCGGCGGCCTGGGCGAACGCGTCGATGACGTCGTCCAGGTCCTGCTGGGTCATCGCCTTGCCGGTCGGCTCTGCGCCCGCGGTGACGAGGCCGGAGGGGCCGACGGCGGGGGCGTCCGGGAAGGGGTTCTGCCCCTGCTCACGGACCATGCCGATGTGCCACAGCTGGGGCACGATGGTGCCGCCCGCCGCGTGCACGTCCTCGGCGACCTTCGCCCATCCCGCAAGCTGCTCCTCACCGTGGAACCGGGGCACGCGCGAGCTGTTGCCGGCCGACTCGTGGCCGACGTAGGTGCCCTCGGTGACGATCAGCCCGACGCCGGCCGCGGCGCGGCGCGCGTAGTAGGAGCGCACGTCCTCACCGGGGACACCGCCCGGGGAGAACATGCGGGTCATCGGCGCCATCACGATCCGGTTCGGGATGGTGAGGCCACCCAGCGCGATCGGACGGGACAGGATCTGGGCCGCGCGGGAGGCGGGCGTGGTGACGGTCACGTGAGGGGCTCCTCGGGATCGCTGTGTTAACCGACTGGTATGTGCGCGCGCATTGTTGCAGCTTCTGAAGCAACTGCCTATGCGCTGCCCCACATTCCCGGCCGGGCGGGACGCCCGCGTGATCCCGGACACGCCCGAGGGCGGCACCCCCTGCCACAGACAGGGAGTGCCGCCCTCGTACGGAAGGACTGGTACCGATCCTCGGAAGGATCAGAAGTCCATGTCACCGCCCGGCATGCCGCCACCGGCGGGCGCGGCGGCCTTCTCCGGCTTGTCGGCGATGACGGCCTCGGTGGTGAGGAACAGCGCGGCGATGGAGGCGGCGTTCTGCAGCGCGGAACGGGTCACCTTCGCCGGGTCGATGATGCCTTCGGCGATCATGTCCACGTACTCACCGGTCGCGGCGTTCAGGCCGTGGCCCGGGGTGAGGTTGCGGACCTTCTCCACCACGACGCCGCCCTCGAGGCCGGCGTTGACGGCGATCTGGGTCAGCGGGGCGGTCAGGGCCTTGCGGACGATCTCGGCGCCGACGGCCTCGTCACCGTCGAGGTCCAGCTTCTCGAAGGAGTTCTGCGCCGCCTGGACCAGGGCCACGCCACCACCGGCGACGATGCCCTCCTCGACGGCCGCCTTCGCGTTGCGGACGGCGTCCTCGATGCGGTGCTTGCGCTCCTTGAGCTCCACCTCGGTGGCGGCACCGGCCTTGATGACGGCCACGCCGCCGGCCAGCTTCGCCAGGCGCTCCTGCAGCTTCTCGCGGTCGTAGTCGGAGTCGCTGTTCTCGATCTCGGCGCGGATCTGGTTGACGCGGCCGGAGACCTGGTCGGCCGAGCCGGCACCGTCGACGATGGTGGTCTCGTCCTTGGTGATGACGACCTTGCGGGCGCGGCCCAGGAGGTCCAGGGTCGCGTTGTCCAGCTTGAGGCCGACCTCCTCGGAGATGACCTCGCCGCCCGTGAGGATGGCGATGTCGCCGAGCATGGCCTTGCGGCGGTCACCGAAGCCCGGGGCCTTGACGGCGACGGACTTGAAGGTGCCGCGGATCTTGTTGACGACCAGGGTCGACAGAGCCTCGCCCTCGACGTCCTCGGCGATGATCAGCAGCGGCTTGCCCGACTGCATGACCTTCTCCAGCAGCGGGAGCAGGTCCTTGACCGAGGAGATCTTGGAGTTGGCGATCAGGATGTACGGGTCGTCGAGGACGGCCTCCATACGCTCCATGTCGGTGGCGAAGTACGCCGAGATGTAGCCCTTGTCGAAGCGCATGCCCTCGGTGAGCTCCAGCTCCAGACCGAAGGTCTGCGACTCCTCGACGGTGATGACGCCTTCCTTGCCGACCTTGTCCATGGCCTCGGCGATCAGCTCGCCGATCTGGGTGTCGGCGGCGGAGATGGAGGCCGTGGAGGCGATCTGCTCCTTGGTCTCGACGTCCTTGGCCTGCTCGAGCAGGGCGGCGGAGACGGCCTCGACGGCCTTCTCGATGCCGCGCTTCAGGCCCATCGGGTTGGCACCGGCGGCCACGTTGCGCAGGCCCTCGCGGACCAGCGCCTGGGCCAGCACGGTCGCGGTGGTCGTACCGTCACCGGCGACGTCGTCCGTCTTCTTGGCGACTTCCTTGACCAGCTCGGCGCCGATCTTCTCGTACGGGTCCTCGAGCTCGATCTCCTTGGCGATGGAGACACCGTCGTTGGTGATCGTGGGGGCGCCCCACTTCTTCTCGAGGACGACGTTGCGGCCCTTGGGGCCGAGGGTCACCTTGACGGCGTCCGCGAGCTGGTTCATGCCGCGCTCGAGGCCGCGCCGCGCCTCCTCGTCGAACGCGATGATCTTGGCCATGTGAAGTGGTCCTCCCAGGACTGGGGGTGATTACTTCGGACCGCGCCCGCGCCCGCGACGGACGGCCCCGACCGGAGGTTCCTTGCCCCACCCGGTCCGCGGCCTCACCGACCCGGTCCTTCTGTTGTCACTCTCACCTTCAGAGTGCTAACGCCAATGATTAGCACTCGCCCCTGCCGAGTGCAAGCGGCTCTCGGGGACCGGAGGGTGAACTCGGGAGCATGATCCGCAGGTGGACGCTGCTGCGCGCCCCCTGGAGGAGCCGGTGGCCGGACACGACCGAGGGGCCCGTACCCCGGACGGGATACGAGCCCCTCGACACGTCGAACAGTTCAGTCGTCGGCGCGTTGTATCAGGCGGTCACGCGGACCATGTCCGCCTGCGGGCCCTTCTGACCCTGCGAGATCTCGAACTCGACCCGCTGGCCCTCTTCAAGGGTGCGGTAGCCGTCCATCTGGATCGCGCTGTAGTGGACGAAGACGTCCGCACCACCGTCGACCGCGATGAAGCCGTACCCCTTCTCCGCGTTGAACCACTTGACGGTGCCCTGAGCCATGCCTAACTCCCCTATTACTGGCCCTTGCACAGATCCACACTTCGCGGATCCGGGTCAGACCTCACCCCCCAACGGTTGGGGGCGTGCGCCGGAACGCGTCGACCGCGGCTGAATGTATCTGTCCAACTGCCGTCTGCAACAGGTCAATCGGACGAGAATTCGGGGTCCGACCGGTCGGGAATGTACGGAGAATTCGCCTGAATTCAGGGCAAGTCGGGCCGGGCAAAGGGAATGAATGGCGCAAAAGCCCTGCACACTTTGGCTACTTCTTGTCGGGCGCGCGGCAGCTGATCGCGGACCCGGAAGGGGAGTCCGGGAGCGCGTTCCCCAACTGTACCCCGCTCAACCATGCAGAATTGCCCCCTCCGTTTCTCTCACGGAGAGGGCAATTCGATGAACTCTCGGTTACCTGCGTTACCGAGGGTAAGGATCGCGCGTCCGAACGACCGTCAGCCGCCCGCGACCGCCGGGATGATGGAGACGCCCGCGCCGTCCGGGGTGGCGGTCTCAAGGCCCTGCTCGAAGCGGACGTCGTCGTCGTTCACGTACACGTTGACGAAACGGCGCAGCTTGCCCTGGTCGTCCAGGACGCGGGCGGCGATGCCGGTGTGGTTCTTCTCCAGGTCGGCGATGACCTCGGCGAGGGTCGCGCCCTCGGCGGCGACCTCGGCTCGGCCGCCCGTGTAGGTGCGCAGGATGGTGGGGATGCGGACGGTGACGCTCATCGGGGGATGACCTCCGGTCGGGGTACGGCTGGTGGGTTGTGGCGGGCGGAGGTCAGACGAGACCGGCCTCGCGGAAGGACTCGAGGGTGGGACGGATCGTCGCGGTCAGCCCCGTGTCGGCCACCGCGTCCAGCGTCTTCAGACCGTCCCCGGTGTTGAGGACGACCGTCGTCCTCGCCGGGTCGAGGACGCCGTTCTCGATCAGCTTGCGCGTGACGCCGACGGTCACGCCGCCCGCCGTCTCGGCGAAGATGCCCTCGGTGCGCGCCAGCAGCTTGATGGCCTCGACGATCTGCTCGTCCGTCACGTCCTCCACGGAGCCACCCGTGCGGCGGGCGATGTCCAGGACGTACGGGCCGTCGGCCGGGTTGCCGATGGCCAGCGACTTGGCGATCGTGTTCGGCTTCTGCGGCCGTACGACGTCGTGGCCCGCCTTGTACGCCGTCGACACCGGCGAGCAGCCCTCGGCCTGCGCGCCGAAGATCTTGTACGGCTTGTCCTCGACGAGCCCGAGCTTGATCAGCTCCTGCAGACCCTTGTCGATCTTCGTCAGCTGCGAACCGGAGGCGATCGGCACCACGATCTGGTCCGGCAGCTCCCAGCCGAGCTGCTCGGCGATCTCGTACGCCAGGGTCTTGGAGCCCTCCGCGTAGTACGGCCGCAGGTTGACGTTGACGAAGCCCCAGCCCTCGCCCGCCGGGTCGCCGATCAGCTCGGAGCAGAAGCGGTTCACGTCGTCGTAGTTGCCCTCGATGCCGACGAGCTCGCCGCCGTAGATCGCGGCCATGACGACCTTGCCCTGCTCCAGGTCGTGCGGGATGAACACGCAGGAGCGGAAGCCGGCGCGGGCCGCCGCGGCGCCGACCGCGCCCGCGAGGTTGCCGGTGGAGGAGCAGGACAGGGTGGTGAAGCCGAAGACGCGCGCCGCCTCCAGGGCCTGGGCGACCACGCGGTCCTTGAAGGAGTGCGTCGGGTTACCGGAGTCGTCCTTCACATACAACCCGCCGGTGACTCCCAGCTCGCGCGCCAGGTTGTCGGCCTTGACGAGCTTGGTCCAGCCCGGGTTGAGGTTCGGCTTGTCGGCGACGTCCGCCGGGACCGGCAGCAGCGGCGCATAGCGCCAGATGTTCGCGGGGCCCGCCTCGATACGCTTCCGCAGCTCCTCGGTGTCGTAGCCCGAGAAGTCGTAGGCGACCTCCAGCGGGCCGAAACACTCCTCGCAGGCGAAGACCGGGCCGAGCGGCACCCGGTGGCCGCACTCGCGGCAGGACAGGGCCGCGGCGGGGCCGAGGTTCACGGAGTCGGTGGTGCTTGCAACTGTCTGCACAGCCATGTCAGGCGAGGCCCTTTCTCCTCATCTTCCCCACGACGCACCTCGCCGTGAGACGGAATTGGCACCTTCCCTAGCCGGGAGCCCCGCCTGCGAAGACGAGAGCCGACTGGAGGGTTGCCGGGGCTTCACCGGGCCGTGTCCCTCTGCCCCTCTGGATGAGCTGTATGTGGTTGTTTCGCCGGGGCGGGCGGGGGTGGACCCCGACATGCGATGGTCACCGGCGTTGTTCAAGACTGTAACCGACGGCCGGGAGAGTTGAGATAGTCGTCCGAACCGCGAGATGGATCACAAGAGAGACAGTTCGACCGTCACCGACTCACCCCCCACCCCGTACGAACGTGAGGAGCCGCAGACTGTGCTGGAAGAAGTCGAGCGCTGGCTGAGCACCCGCTCCTGGTCCGTCACCGATCGCCCGCTCCACCAGATCATGGCCGCCAAACGAGCCTCGGGCTCCTCGGTCAGCGTCGTGCTGCCCGCGCTCAACGAGGAGGAGACGGTCGGCGAGATCGTCTCCGTCATCCGCCACGACCTCGTGCGGCAGGTTCCGCTGGTCGACGAGATCGTCGTCGTCGACTCCGGTTCCACCGACCGCACGTCCCAGGTCGCCGCCGCGGCCGGCGCGAGGGTGGTGCACCGCGACACGATCCTGCCGCGCATACCGGCCGTGCCCGGCAAGGGCGAGGTGCTGTGGCGCTCCCTGCTCGTCACCGGCGGGGACATCGTCTGCTTCGTGGACGCGGACCTGAAGGAGTTCTCGTCGGACTTCGTGACCGGGATCGTGGGCCCGCTGCTCACCGACCCGGACGTGGACCTGGTGAAGGCGATGTACGACCGGCCGCTCGGCACCGAGTCGGATTCGCCCGCCTCCGGCAGGACCGCGGGACAGGGCGGCCGCGTCACGGAACTGATGGCGCGCCCCCTGCTGAACATGCACTGGCCGCAGCTCGCCGGATTCGTCCAGCCGCTCGGCGGCGAGTACGCGGCCCGCCGCTCCCTGCTGGAACGGCTCCCCTTCCCGGTCGGGTACGGCGTCGAGCTGGGCATGCTGGTGGACGCGCTGCACCTGGTGGGCCTGGACGCACTGGCCCAGGTCGACGTCGGTGTGCGCAAGCACCGCCACCAGGACGGCCAGGCGCTCGGCCGCATGGCCGCCGCGATCTACCGCACGGCCCAGCTCCGCCTGGCCCGGGGCCATCTGGTCCGCCCGGTCCTCACGCAGTTCGAACGGGTCGAGGGCCGCTTCCAGCCCCGCACGTACTCGGTGGACGTGGAGGAGAGGCCGCCGATGGCGGAGATCGCGGAGTACATGGAACGAAAGGTGGCCTGAATCATGCTCTGCCGGGCGTCCGGACGTGACGGACACGGTTCCGCATACGGCCGAACCGTACGTTTGAGCGTTTTCGGCTCGGGCTAGGTTTCGTGGCATGGCTTCCACGCAGCATGCGCACGGCGCCCGCATCCTCGTCGCATCCAACCGCGGCCCCGTCTCGTACGCGCTGGACGACTCCGGGCGGCTCACCGCCAAACGCGGCGGGGGCGGCCTGGTGTCCGGCCTGTCGGCGATCGGCCCCGACGCGGGCGCGGTCTGGGTGTGCGCAGCCCTGAACGACGGCGACCGCGAGGCGGTACGCCGCACGGGTGGCGCACTTGATCCGGCCGACACCGGCGGGCGGCGGGTCCGGATGCTCGACATCGACCCGACGGTGTTCTCCGAGGCGTACAACGGCATCGCGAACTCGGTGCTGTGGTTCGTCCACCACATGCTGTACCAGACTCCGCTGGAGCCGGTCTTCGGCAGGGAGTTCCGGCACGCGTGGTCGTCGTACGAGGCCTACAACCGCGCGTTCGCCGAGGCGCTGGCCGAGGAGGCGGCCGAGGGGGCGGCGGTCGTGGTGCAGGACTACCACCTGACGCTGGTCCCGGGGATGCTGCGGCAGTTGCGGCCGGACCTGCGGATCGGTCACTTCTCGCACACGCCGTGGGCGCCGGTGGACTACTTCCGGATGCTGCCCGACGACATCGCGGAGCAGGTGCTGCGCGGCATGCTGGGCGCCGACCGGCTCGGCTTCCTCACCCAGAGGTGGGCGGACGCCTTCGCCGGCTGCTGCGAGGCGCTCGTCGGCGGGCTGGGGGACACCAGGATCGGGGTGCACGGCCTGGGCGCGGACGCGGACTTCCTGCGCGAGCGGGCGCACCGGCCGGATGTGGACGAACGGATGGCGATCCTGCGGCAGCAGATCGGCACCGGGCCCGACGGCCGCCCCCGCAAGGTGATCGTGCGGGTGGACCGGACGGAGCTGTCGAAGAACATCGTGCGGGGCCTGCTGGCGTACGAGGAGCTGCTGGAGTCCCGTCCGGAGTGGCGCGAACGGGTGGTCCACGTGGCGTTCGCGTACCCGTCCCGCCAGGACCTGACCGTCTACCGGGAGTACACGGCGGAGGTCCAGCGGGTGGCCGCGGAGATCAACGAAAGGTACGGGACGCCGGGCTGGACCCCGGTCGAGATGCACGTCAAGGACGACTTCGCGCGCTCTCTCGCCGCGTACCGGCTCGCCGACGTGGCCCTGGTGAACCCCATCCGGGACGGCATGAACCTAGTCGCCAAGGAGGTTCCGGTGCTGTCGGACCAGGGGTGTGCGCTGGTGCTGTCGCGGGAGGCCGGGGCGTACGAGGAGCTGGGCGACGACGCGGTGACGGTCAATCCGTACGACATCCGGGGCACGGCGGAGGCATTGCACGAGGCGTTGTCGATGCCGGCGGGTGAGCGGACGGAGCGCTCGAAGCGGCTTGCTGCGCAGGCTACGGCGCTTCCGCCGGCACGGTGGTTCTTGGATCAGTTGGCTGCGCTGGAGGTTTGAGGGCGGTTTTCCGGGTGCGGGCCGCCTCTGGCTGCTCGCTCCCCCGAGTTCTCAGCTTCGCTCGAACGGGGGGGGACCCCCATCGCGGCGGAGCCGCACATCGACACAGCCCCGCGCCCCTGAAGGGGCGCGCCTCACGCCAGCCTCTCTGCCAATGACCTCAGTAGCTGTACGACCCCCTGCGGGCCGTCGACCACCAGGTCCGCCCTCTTCGCGAGTTCCGTGACCTCGTCGCTGCCGCTGCAGACCAGGAGGCCGGGGACGCCGTCGGAGCGGAGTTTGTCGACGGCGGCGAAGGCGGGGAGGTCGCCGAGGTCGTCGCCGGCGTACATGACCGATTCGGCGCCGGTCTCACGGACGTACTCCGCCAGGGCCACCCCCTTGTCCATGCCCGGCGGGCGCAGTTCCAGGACCATGCGGCCGGGTTCGACGATCAGGCCGTGGCGGGCGGCGAGCTCGGCGAGGGGGCCGCGCAGGGCTTCGAAGGCGGCCTGCGGGTCCTCCGCGCGGCGGGTGTGGACGGCGACGGCGCGGCCCTTCTCCTCGATCCAGGTGCCGCGCCAGGCGCCGATCTCGTCGAGGTGACCGGGGAGTTCGGCGCGGACGGCGGCGACTCCGGGGTGGGGGCCGGGGCGGTGACGGTGCCGGTGCGGGCGTCCCAGCGTTCGGCGCCGTAGTGGCCGAGGACGACGAGGTGGTCGAGCCCGGGGACGCCCGCGAAGCCGCCGTGGCGGACGGCGACGCCGGCGGGGCGGCCGGTGACGACGGCGACGGAGGCGACCTTCGGGGCGATGGCCGCGAGGGCGGGGACCGCGTCGGGGTGGGCGCGGGCCTGGTCGGGGTCGGGGACGATCGGGGCGAGCGTCCCGTCGAAGTCGAAGGCGAGGACGGCCCGCTCGGGCCGGGCGAGGATGGCGTCGAGACCGTCACGCCCGGCCGGGGTGGCGGGCGTCGGCAAGGAGTCCGTGTGGCTGCCCATGGGTCCGACCCTATCGGCGTGCGGCCGGGCGCACCCACGGGGTCACGGGGGCGCGCCCGGCGCGTTTTGCGGTCACGCGCTCAGCGTTCCGCGCGGCGTGCCTCGCGGATGCGGCGGAGGCGGTTGACGGTGACCGGGGCGTGGGCCAGGGCCCTGGGGTCGTCGAGGAGGGCGTTGAGCAGCTGGTAGTAGCGGACGGGGGCGAGACCGAGCTGCTCCCGTATGGCCCGCTCCTTGGCCCCCGGCCCGGGGAAACCGCGGCCCTCCAGGGCCAGGATGGCCTTCTCTCTGGGGTTCAGGTCGTCCATGGGGGAACGGTAACCGGAGGGTCCGACACGCTCCCCCGCGTCTCCGCCGTCAGCGGGCCGCGCTGTCCGCTGTCACGGCCGCCCGCTGCAGCTGGGCCAGGATCGCCGCCGGGCTGCCGTCCGGGCCGACCGCCTTGCCTATCCGGTTCTTGATGTCCGCGCTGACCGTCGCCCACGAGGTCTTGCCCACGGGGTACAACTCAGCGCTCGGCAGCTCCTGGAGGAACGGCTCGAGGTCCTGGTCCTGGGGCGAGCGCGCCATGGCCTCCTGCGCGGAGCTCGTCACCGGCAGCAGGTCGTACTCGCGGGAGAAGGACAGCACGTTCTTCTCGCTGTACACGTAGTCGAGGAACTCACGGATCTGGTCCTTGTGGCCGCCCTGCTGGAAGGCCGTCATCCAGTCCGCCACGCCCATGGTCGACTTCGCCCGGCCGTTGATCCCGGGCATCGGCACCATGCCGAACTTCACGCCCTTCTCGCGCGCCATCTTCATCAGGGACGGGTGGCCGTTCAGCATGCCCACCTCGCCGCGCGTGAACGCGGCGAAGGCGTCGGCGCGGTTCAGCTTCCCCGGTGCCACCGGACCCGTCAGCCCCTTGCCCACCAGGTTGTCCTTCAGCCAGGTGAAGGTGGCCACGTTCTGCGCGGAGTCGAGGTCGTAGCCGCCGAAGCCGTTCAGGTAGCCGGCGCCCCCGCTGAGCAGCCACTGCATCGTCTCCGCCTGCGCCTCCTCGGGGCCGAGCGGCAGCGCGTACGGGTACGTCACCCCCTTGGCCTTGAGGAGCTGCGCGTCCGTCGCCAGGTCGCTCCAGCTCTGCGGCGGGGTGGTGATGCCGGCCTCGGAGAACAGCGTCTTGTTGTAGAAGAGGATCCGCGTGGAGGCGGCGAACGGCATCCCGTACTGGGTACGGTTCACCTTGCCGGCGTCACTCAGCTCCGAGGCGAAGTCCGCCTGGACGGGGATCGAGAGGACGTCGTCGGCCGGGTACAGCTTGCCCGCCGCCGCGTAGTCCGCGTAGGCCCCGATCTGCGCCATGTCCGGGGCGTCGCCCCTGGCGACCATCTCCTTGACCTTGCGGTCCACGTCGTTCCAGGAGTAGACGCTGACCTCGACCTTGATTCCGGAGTGCGCCGCCTCGAAGTCCTCGACCAGCTGGTCCCAGTACTTCTTGGAGCTGTTCGCCGACGAGTCCCCGTAGTCCGCGGCCACCAGCCGCAGGGTGACGCCCCCCGAACCCACCGCACCCGCGCAGCTCGCCAGGGCTCCGGTCATGCCGAGGGCGGACACCGCCGCGATCAGACCCCTGCCCCATGTCGTCCTGCGCGTCCCGCGTCGCTGCACTTGCTCTAGCCCTGCCGTCTCGTCATTCGGAATATCCAAAGGATAAGGTCTACACCACCTGAGTGGACTAGACCTCTCCCGGGTCCACGGGCGACACTGTTCCCGTGAGACATGTCATCGCCCTGGATGTGGGCGGCACCGGGATGAAGGCCGCGCTGGTCGGGGCCGGGGGTGAGCTGCTGCACCAGACGCGCCGGGCCACCGGACGTGAGCGCGGGCCGGACGCCGTGGTGGAGTCGGTGCTCGCCTTCGCCGCCGAGCTGCGCGCGCACGGCGAGCGCCACTTCGGCGAACCCGCGGCCGCCGCGGGCGTCGCCGTCCCCGGGATCGTGGACGCCGAGCGCGGTGTCGCCGCGTACTCGGCCAACCTGGGCTGGCGCGATGTGCCCCTGCGGGATCTGCTCAGCCGCCGGCTCGACGGGGTGCCCGTGGCGCTCGGGCACGACGTGCGCACCGGCGGGCTCGCCGAGGGGCGCCTGGGCGCGGGCCGGGGGCGGACCGGTTCCTGTTCGTGCCGCTCGGCACCGGGATCGCGGGCGCCATCGGCATCGGCGGCCGGGTGGAGGCGGGGGCGCACGGCTTCGCGGGCGAGATCGGCCACATCGTCGTACGGCCGCAGGGGACCCCGTGTCCGTGCGGTCAGCACGGCTGTCTGGAGCGGTACGCGTCCGCGGCCGCCGTGGGCGAGGCCTGGGCCGAGGCGGCCGGTGCCCCGGAGGCGGACGCCGCCGACTGCGCGAAGGCCGTGGCGTCGGGGGACCCGCGGGCGCGGAAGGTATGGCAGGGGGCCGTGGACGCCCTCGCCGACGGCCTGGTGACCGCGCTCACCCTGCTGGACCCGCGCACCCTGATCATCGGTGGCGGGCTCGCCGAGGCCGGGGAAACGTTGTTCACACCACTGCGCGAGGCCGTGCGCCGCCGCGTGACCTTCCAGAAGCTGCCGTCGATCGTCCCCGCCACGCTGGGGGATGCGGCCGGATGCCTCGGTGCCGGGCTCATGGCCTGGGATCTCCTCGAAACCACTGACCCTGCGGAGGTAACCATCTGATGGCCACTACGAAGGTTCTCGCCGGTGCCCGGGTGGTACTGCCCAGCGGGGTCGTGGACGACGGCCGCCTGGTCGTGGAGGGCACGCGCATCGCCGGGCCCGCCCCCGAGAGCGCCGAGATCATCGACGTGAGCGGCCACTGGCTGGTCCCCGGCTTCGTGGACATCCACAACCACGGCGGCGGCGGCGCGTCCTTCTCCGGCACGGTGGACGACGTCCTGACGGCCCTGCGCACCCACCGGGAGCACGGCACCACCACGCTCGTCGCCTCCACCGTCACCGACGACATGGACATCCTCGTCCAGCAGGCGGGACTGCTGTCGGAACTGGCCGAGCAGGGGGACATCGCCGGCATCCACTTCGAGGGCCCGTTCATCTCGCCGTGCCGCAAGGGCGCGCACTCCGAGGCGCTGCTGCGCGACCCCGATCCGGCGGAGGTGCGCAAGCTGATCGACGCCGCGCGCGGCCGGGCCGCGATGGTGACGCTCGCCACCGAACTGCCCGGCGGCCTGGACTCCGTACGGCTGCTCGTCGAGCACGGGGTGATCGCGGCGATCGGGCACACGGACGCGACCTACGAGCAGACGGTCCAGGCCATCGACGCGGGCGCCACGGTCGCCACCCACCTGTTCAACGCGATGCCGCAGCTCGGCCACCGCGCCCCCGGCCCCGTCGCCGCCCTGCTGGAGGACGAGCGGGTCACGGTGGAGCTGATCGACGACGGCGTCCATCTGCACCCGGCGGCGCTGCGGCTGGCCTTCCGTCAGGCGGGCGCGACGCGGGTGGCGTTCATCACGGACGCCATGGACGCGGCCGGCATCGGGGACGGGCGGTACATGCTCGGCCCGCTCGAGGTCGAGGTACGTCAGGGTGTGGCCCGGCTGGTGGAGGGCGGCTCGATCGCGGGCTCGACCCTCACCCTGGACCGCGCGTTCCGCCGGGCGGTCACCGTGGACGGGCTGGCGGTGGAGGACGTCGTCACGGCCGTCTCGGCGGGCCCGGCGAAGCTCCTCGGCGTCTACGACCGGGTGGGCTCCCTGGAGCCCGGCAAGGACGCCGACCTGGTGCTGCTGGACGACGACTTCCGCCTCAAGGGCGTGATGCGCCGCGGCCAGTGGGTGGTCGATCCCCAACTGGGGTGATTGATCCGTTTGTTGACGTACGGCGGTCGGCCCCGGGACTGGGCCGACCGCCGACTCTTTTGGCATGATCGAGCCTCCGCAACCGCCGACGGCAGGCGCGCTGACGGATCCGGGCCCACGGACCGCGCCTGCACGACTCTCGAGGGAGGTCCCCACGTGATCCTCACGGTCACGCTGAACACCGCTCTCGACATCACCTATCGCGTACGGGAGCTGAGGCCGCACACCTCGCACCGGGTGACCGAGGTGACCGAACGGCCCGGCGGCAAAGGGCTGAACGTCGCCCGGGTACTCGCCGCGCTCGGCCACCAGGTGACCGCCACGGGCTTCGCGGGCGGCGCGACGGGTCGCTCCCTGCGGGAGCAGCTCACCCGCACGCACGGCCTCGTGGACGCGCTGGTACCGGTCGCGGGCGCCACCCGGCGCACCATCGCGGTGGTCGACCGGTCCACCGGCGACACCACCCAGCTCAACGAGCCCGGCCCGCTGATAACGCCCGCCGAGTGGTCGGCCTTCCTGGAGGCGTACGACGACCTGGTGCGCTCCGCCGCCGCGGTGGCCCTGTGCGGCAGCCTGCCGCCGGGCGTGCCCGTGGGGGCGTACGCCCACTTGGTGCGTACCGCTCGGGCGGCGGGCGTCCCGGTGCTGCTCGACACCAGTGGGGAGCCGCTGCGCCGCGGGGTCGCCGCCCGCCCTGACATCGTCAAGCCGAACGCCGACGAACTGGCCGAACTGACCGGCTCCCACGAGCCTTTGCAGGCCACCCGGGACGCCCGTCGACGCGGGGCGCACACGGTGGTCGCCTCACTGGGCGCGGAAGGCCTGCTCGCCGTCAACACGGAAGGCCGCTGGCGGGCGGCCCCGCCGCGCCGCCTGACGGGCAACCCGACGGGCGCGGGGGACTCGGCGGTCGCGGGCCTGCTGTCCGGCCTGGTGGAACACCTGCCGTGGCCGGCCCGCCTGGCCCGGGCGGTGGCCCTGTCGGCGGCGACGGTACTCGCCCCGGCAGCGGGCGAGTTCGACCGGCGCACCTACGAGGAGCTGTTGGACCAGGTGGCGGTGACGGGCGAGGTCACGGCGGCGTAGCCGCACGGCCCCGTCATCGAGCGACGGGGTTTAGTTGGACCAGCCGTTCGTCAGCCAGAACTGGTCGAGGTAGGCGTTGCACTGGTTCCCCTGCTCGCAGGAGATCCGGATGGTGTTGGTGCCCTTGTTGAGCTGGATGTAGTTGTACGTCTTCGTCCAGCCCTTCTCCCAGTCACCCTGGGGCGCGTTGGCCCAGTTCTTCAGCTTCAGGGGGTTGGTCTGCGCCGTGCCGTTGATCGTGAGGGTGGCGGTGGCGTCGACGCCGGGCACGGCGTAGCCGGTGTGCAGGGTGTACTTGCCGGTCGACGGGACGTCCACGGTCCAGCTCACGGCGGCGCCCACGTTGTTGAAGTTGCCGACGTAGACACCGCCGTCGGCCTTGGCGCCCTTGACGTCGGACGCCGTGGTGGCGCCGCCCTCGAGGTGCAGCGCCTTGGCGTCGATCGTCGGCAGTTTGCCCTCGTCCGTGGACTGCTGGGTGGTGGACTGGCTCGGGGACGCGCTCTGCGCGACCGACGGGCTGGAGCCCGCCTGGCCGCCCTTCTTCCCGTCGTCCGAGTCGCCGGTGATCATGGCGACGCCGATGCCGATGACGACCGCCGCGACCACCGCGATGGCGCCGATCAGCAGGCCCTTGGTGTTGGGGCCCCGGCCGCGCCCGCCGCCGGACGGCGGGGCCGTCTGGGTCTGACGGGTCGTCGCGGCCCCGCCCGGCACCGTTTCCGGAGCCGCGTAGTGCGCGTTCGGCTGGCCGTACGACTGCTGCTGCGGGACCTGCCCGTAGGGGGCCGTCTGGGCCTGCGGCTGGCCGTACTGGCGTTCGCCGACCGTGCGCACTCTGTTGACGGAGCCCGGGTAGCCGTAGCCGCCGGAGGGCGGCTGGGCGCCGTTGGCCTGACCGTCGGCGTAGAGGTAGCCGAACGGGTCGTCGTCCTCGGGCGTGCTCGCGCCGTTGTTGCCGGGCGTCATCCCTAGGTCTCCTCAACAGGTGCGGGTCCAGATGCGTACGTGGCTGAATGGCGAGCCTACCCGGTCCCCGGACCGCACACGGCTGTTGTTCCCATCACCCAAGGGTTGACCTGCGGTTTACCCCGCACGCCTGTGCTGTTTGGGACGAGACCGTTTCTCCACGTACATCCGCTCGTCAGCCGATTTCAGCACTTCGTCCGCCGTCATGCCGCAGTGTGCCCAGCCGATGCCGAAACTCGCGCCGACGCGCATGGCGCGGCCGTCGACCCGGATCGGCTGGATGATCTCGTTGCGCAGACGGACGGCGAGGTCCTGGGCGTCGGCCTTGCCGAGCCCGTCGGCCAGCACGACGAACTCGTCACCGCCGAGCCGGGCCACCGTGTCCCCGTCCCGCACCCCGCGGCTGAGCCGCCGGGCGACCTCGATGAGGACGGCGTCGCCCGCGTTGTGCCCGAACCGGTCGTTGATGGACTTGAAGCCGTCGAGGTCGCAGAAGAGCACCGCGAGGCCCTTGGTGCCGTCGTCGGCGTCACTGTCCGGGGCGACGGTGTGCACATGGTGGTCGAAGGCGTCGTACGGCCCCCGCCCGGCGTGGAAGTCGAAGGCGTGGCCGCCGCTGTCGTGGGCGGCCGGGTGGTCGATCCGGAACCCGTCGCCGAACGCGGCGTCCAGGGAGTCCGCCGCGCTCGGCGGCAGCGACTGGGGGCGCCGGCACAGGCGGGCGGACAGACGGGCGCGCAGTTCCGCGGAGTTGGGCAGGCCGGTGAGCGAGTCGTGCGAGGCGCGGTGGGCGAGTTGGAGCTCCCGGCGCTTGCGCTCCTCGATGTCCTCGACGTGGGTGAGCAGGAAGCGCGGCCCGTCGGCGGCGTCGGCGACGACGGAGTTGCGCAGGGACACCCACACATAGGTGCCGTCCCGGCGTCCGAGCCGCAGTTCGGCCCGCCCGCCCTCGGCGGAGGTGCGCAGCAGGGTGCCGATGTCCTCGGGGTGGACGAGGTCGGAGAACGAGTAGCGGCGCATCGCGGAGGCGGGCCTGCCGAGCAGGCGGCACAGCGCGTCGTTGGTGCGCAGGATCCGGCCGTGCTGGTCGCCGCCCATCTCGGCGATGGCCATCCCCGAGGGGGCGTACTCGAACGCCTGCCGGAAGGACTCCTCGCTGGCGCGCAGCGCCTGCTGCTCCCGCTCCAGGCGGACCAGTGCCCGCTGCATGTTGGCCCGCAGACGGGCGTTGCTGATGGCGATGGCGGCGTGGAAGGCGTACATCTGGAGGGCCTCGCGCCCCCAGGCGCCGGGCCGCCGCCCGTTGCGCGGCCGGTCCACGGAGATGACGCCGAGGAGTTCACCGCAGGAGCTGCCCTGGGCACCCGGCGTGTACATGGGCGCGAAGAGGCGGTCGGAGGGGTGCCACTCGTCCTCGAAGCGGGGCTCGGGACCGTCGGTGTACCACTGCGGCACGTCGTCCTCGTCGAGGATCCAGCCCTCCGTGTGCGGTATGAACCGCAGGGTGCCCCACGCCTCGCCCATGCTGAGGCGCCGCTCCCAGGAGGCGCGGGAGCCGACGCGGCCGGTGATCAGCGCCTCTGCTGCGGAGTTCCCGGCGAGTGCGGCGACGACGAGGTCACCGTCCGGGCGTACGAGGTTGACGGCCGCCAGTTCGTAGCCGAGGCCGTTCACGATGCCGTCGGCCACCGTCTGCAGCGTGTCCGCCAGGCTGCGGGCGGTGTTCATGTCCGCCATCACCTGGTGCAGCTGCCGCAGGGTCGCAAGACGGACATACGGCTCGGACTCGGTCTCCATTCGCCCTCCCCTCGAGATCTCGCAGCAACTCCAGGGACGCGTCGGCGTACTACCGTTCTCCCGGTTTCCACGGCACGCTACTGGGCGTACTCCTCGGGTGGCATCGTGCAGCGTCTCCGCCACTGAATCACAGCGCGCTGCCCACTAGGTACACAGGGTCAACAAAATACGCTTCCTGTGACTCAAGTCACAGCCAAAGATGAACAATTGCGGAGAGGTTCCGCATTTTTCCTGTGTTTCCGCGGAATGCTTCCGGACTCGATGCGGGCCCTCTGTGCAGAGCTTGTGATCCTACGGCGTCCGACGACGTCCGTCGCTGGTCCTAGGCCGCGATTCGGGCCCGGGCCCGATGTGGGCGGCCGGAAGCGGAGACTAGCGTTTTTGACGTGCTCAAGACTTCCGCTGTCCCGTCCGTGTCCGCCGTGCCACCCTCCTCCGGGCATCCTGAGGGGGTGAGCAACGACGAGTTCCGCGCTGCCATGTCCCGGCTGGCCGCGGGCGTGGTCCTGGTGACCTCGCACGAGCCGCCGCTGGATCCCGAGGGGCCGAAGGGTGAGGACGTCGGCATGACGGCGACCGCCTTCATGTCGGTGTCCCTGGATCCGCCCCTGGTGCTGGTGAGCCTGCGCGAGGGCGCCCGCATGGACGACCTGCTCGCCGAGCAGCCGCTGTGGGCGGTCTCCGTCCTCTCGGAGAGCCAGCGGCACATCGCGGGACGCTTCGCGATGAAGGGCCGCGTCAGCGACCGTCTGCTGTTCGAGGACATCCCGTACGTCCGCGGCGAGGCCTCCGGCGCACCGCTGGTCGGCGGCGCGCTGGCGACGCTTGAGTGCCGCACGGAACAGCGGGTGCAGGCGGGCGACCACACGCTCGTGATCGGCAGGGTGCTCACGGCCCGGGTGCCGAGTGCGGAGGGCGGACCGCTGATGTATTTCCGGGGGCGGTACCGGCACTTGGGGTGAGCGGAGAAATCCGTGGCCCTCGGCGGCTTTCCGGCCTACGGTGCGCGGGTGACGACCGCTTCCGCCCCGCGCCTCGAAGAAATCACCGCCGAAAACCTCGACGCCGCGCTCGGCATCCGCGTCCGGCCCGGGCAGGAACACGCGGTCGCGCCGGTCGTGAAGTCCCTCGCCGAGGCGTACGTCCACCCCGGTGTCGCCTGGCCGCGCCTCATCGTGGACGACGGCAGGCCCGTAGGGTTCCTCATGGCCTTCTTCGACATCGACTGGTACGAGGACGGCAGCGTCCGGCGCTCGGGCCTGTGGCGGCTGAACATCGCCGCCGGGGAGCAGGGCCGCGGGTACGGCCGTTTCGCCGTCGAGTCGGTCGCCGCCGAGATCCGGCGCCGGGGCGGCACGCGACTGTACGTCACCTGGCATCCCGGTCCGGACGGTCCGGAGAACTTCTACCTGGGGCTGGGGTTCCACAAGAACGGGGAGACGAGCGGGGACCAGACCGTGGGCGTCCTGGGCCTGACCTGACCGGACGGTCCGGCTGTCCGGCTGTCCGGCTGTCCGGCTGTCCGGCTGTCCGGCTACGTCCAGTCGCGAGCGGACCGGCCGCGTTTCGTCTCCGAGCGCTGCTTCTTCTCCCGCAGTCGCCGCTCGTTGATCCCCCGTGGGATCCGGGTCGGCCTGCGGGGCTTGGGCGGGGGCGCGGTCGCCTCCGCCAGCAGCGCCGCCAGGCGTACCGCGGCGGCCTCACGGTTGCGCCACTGGGAGCGGTGCTCGGAGGAGCGGACGCTGACGACCCCGTTGACCAGGCGGGGCGCCAGGCGCTCGAGGGCGCGCTCCTTCCACACCTGGGGAAGGGCCTCGGTGTTCGCCAGGTCGAAGCGCAGCTCGACCTGCGAGTCACTGGTGTTGACGTGTTGTCCGCCGGGCCCGGACGACCGGGAGAAACGCCACATCAGCTCGGCCTCGGGAAGCGAGACGGAGCCGCGGATTCTGTGTTTTCCGGGGGACAGCCCCCCGGACTCCCGAGAAGGACCGGACATGCCCTCCATGTTCCCCGCTCCGCCCGGTCCGCGTCATCCCGATTTCCGGCGGCAGGTAAAAAAGGTAAAGGAACCCGGAACCGTGAGTGCCCCCCTTGGCGTTGCTAGAGGTGGCGGTAGCTTCATCCGCACACGCAACGAGGGAAGGGACTCCCAACAATGGCTGTAAGCCTGTCCAAGGGTGGCAACGTCTCGCTCACCAAGGAGGCTCCGGGCCTGACCGCCGTCACCGTGGGCCTCGGCTGGGACGTCCGCACCACCACCGGCACGGACTTCGACCTCGACGCGTCCGCGATCGCGGTCAACGCCCAGGGGAAGGTCTACTCGGACCAGCACTTCGTCTTCTTCAACAACAAGCAGACCCCGGACAACTCGATCGTCCACACGGGTGACAACCGCACGGGCGAGGGCGCGGGCGACGACGAGGCGATCAACGTCAACCTGGCGGCGCTCCCGGCCGACATCGACAAGATCGTCTTCCCGGTCTCCATCTACGACGCGGAGTCCCGCTCGCAGAACTTCGGCCAGGTGCGCAACGCCTACATCCGCATCGTCAACCAGGCCGGCGGCCAGGAGATCGCCCGCTACGACCTGTCGGAGGACGCGGCCACGGAGACGGCCATGGTCTTCGGCGAGCTGTACCGCAACGGCGCGGAGTGGAAGTTCCGCGCGGTCGGCCAGGGCTACGCGTCGGGCCTGGTGGGCATCGCCCAGGACTTCGGCGTGAACGTCTGACGGAGTCCCCTGTCTCCTCGCCGGGGCCCCGGTCCGGGAGGCCGGGGCCCCGGCGTGGTGCCCGGCCTCCCACGACCCGTGCCGGACCGTCCGCGATACGTTGCGCGGGTGATCCTCGAGCCCCTCTCCCCCGCCCCCGACCACGACCTTCCGGGTGAGCTGCTGACCGAACTCACCGCGCTCTACGCCTCCAACCGGGAGTTCCACGCACTGAGCGGCGACTTCCCCGACCCGGACGACATCCGTCCGGAGCAGGTGGCGGCCGCGCTGGCCGACGAGTTGGCGCACCCCGACGTGGAGGTCCTGCTCGCCCGCAGTTTCGGGCGGCTCGTCGGAATCGTCGTCACGCTGGCCCACCACCCCGACCCGGCCGACCCGGACCCGTGGATCGGCCTGCTGATGGTGGACGCGGCGATGCAGCGGCACGGCCACGGGCGACTGCTGGCGTCCCTGGTGGAGGACCGCTTCCGCGCCGCCGGCCGCACCGCCGTGCGCCTGGCCGTGCTCGAGAACAACCCCGCGGGGCTCGGCTTCTGGACGGCGCTCGGCTACGAGGTCGTCGACCGCCGCCCGGACCGCGACCGGGGCCGCCCGTGCGCCGTGCTGCGCAAGGCCCTGTGACACCATCGCCCCCGTGCTCGACATCGGCTACGCCCTCTCCAACCGCTTCCCCGACCCCCCGCAGACCGACTACCGCCGCGCGGACGTCCGCGCCCTGCGGCACGACCTGTTCTGCGGTGACGTCTATCTCGCCGACACCGAGGCGGACCGGGAGCTGTCCACAGCCTGGGGATGGGTGCCGGTGCTCGACTTCGCGTGGGCCCTGTGCGACATCGTCGAGCGGCTCGACCGGGACCCGCTCGGCAGCCGCGCCGCCCGGCCGCAGCGCGCGGAGCTGGACTTCACCGAGTCGACCGACCGCCTGCTGTTCGAGCGCCGTTTCGGCTGGGTGGACATCGAGGCGGAGTGGCTGCCGGCGGAGCCCCCGCTGACGTTCCCCCACGCGGAACTGCGCCGCGAGGCCCGCGACTTCCTGCAGGACCTGATCGCCGACCTGACCGACCTGCACGAGGACCTCGGCGAGAACCCGGCGATCTGGACGCTGCAGGCCCGCTTTCCCCGGGTCGCCTGACACCGGGAGCCGCCGGACGCGGTGGTCCGCTCCTCACGGCTCCAGGACCACCTTGCCGACCGTGCCCCGCGCCTCAAGGGCCCGGTGGGCCTCGGCCGCCTCGGCGAGCGGGAAGCGCTGGACGGCCGGGACCAGGCGGCCGGCCGCGGCCTCGGCGAGGGCCCGCTCCTCCAGGGTGCGCAAGGGGTCCGGACCGCCCGCCCTCCGCAGCATCGCGGGACCGAGGACCTGCTCGGAGACGCCCTCGACCAGATACGGCCGGCCGCCCCGGATGCCCTCGGCGGACCACCCGAACACGAGGTGCCGGCCGCCCGGCGCGAGCAGTCCCACGGCGGTCCTGGCCACCGCGCCGCCGACACCGTCGAAGACCACGGTGACCCTGCCGCGATACTCCACGAGTCGGTCCGCCCAGGCGGGGTCCGTGTAGTCGACGGCGAGGTCCGCGCCGTTCTCCCGCACCCGCGCGACCTTCCCCGGACCGCCCGCGAGCCCGATCACGGTGGCGCCCGCGTGCCGGGCATACTGCACGAGGAGGGTGCCGATGCCGCCCGCGGCGGCCGGGACGAGGGCCACGGAGCCGGGGCCGAGGTCGGCGAACTGGAGGATGCCCATCGCCGTACGGCCCGTGCCGATCATCGCGACGGCCTGCGCCTCGTCCAGGTTCGCCGGTATCTCGTGCAGGCGGACGACGTCCGTGACGGCGAGTTCGGCGTAGCCTCCCGGCACGAAGCCGAGGTGGGCGACGACCCGGCGGCCGAGCCAGCGGGTGTCGACGCCCTCGCCGAGGGACTCGACGGTGCCGGCGACCTCGCGGCCGGGGATCGTGGGCAGTGGGGCCGGCCCGGGCGCGGGACCGGTCTCGCCCTCGCGGAGCGCGGTGTCCAGCAGGTGCACGCCCGCCGCGGCGACGGCGACTCGCACCTGGCCGGGGCCCGGCTCGGGGTCCTCGACCTTCTCGTGGGTGAGGTTCTCGGCGGGGCCGAAGGCGTGCAGCCGGATCGCGTGCATGGGCGGGCTCCTCGTCCGTGGGTCTTCGCCGTCACATGTCGTGCTCTCTCGGAAGGCCCACCCTTCAAGCTCAAGCGCGCTTGAGGTCAAGGGCGACCTCGCAGGCCGGGTCGATTGTCAGTGGTGCGGTGCAGCATGGGGGCATGGTGCGGAAGGCGCGGGTGGTGAAGGCGGCGCGGCGGCCGGAGGTCCGGCTGCCCGAGCTGGTGGCGTGGTCGGACGGGGAGGTGGTGCCGGACGGGGACTACGACGGGCTGGAGTTCCGGGACGCGGATCTCGCGGAGCAGGACGGCGGGGGCGCCCGGTTCATGGACTGCGCGCTGACGGCGTGCGCGCTGGACGGGACGGGGCTCAACCACGCGCGCGTGCTGGACTCGGTCCTCACGGGCATACGGGGCGTGGGCACGGACCTGGCGGAGGCGACCCTGCGCGATGTGGAGCTGGTGGACGCCCGGCTCGGCGGGACGCAGCTGCACGGGGCGGTGCTGGAGCGGGTGCTGGTGCGCGGCGGCAAGATCGACTACCTGAACCTGCGCAAGGCACGGCTGAAGGACGTCGTCTTCGAGGGCTGTGTCCTCGTCGAGCCCGACTTCGGGGGCGCCCGGCTGGAGCGGGTGGAGTTCGTGGACTGCGTGCTGAAGGGAGCCGACCTGACGGCGGCGACCCTGGTGGACGTGGACCTGCGCCGCGCGGCGGAGCTGGACATCGCGCGCGGAGTGGACCGCCTGTCCGGCGCGGCGATCAGCCATGCGCAGCTGCTGGATCTCGCGCCGGTGCTGGCGGCGGCGATGGGGCTGCGGGTGGCGGAAGCGGACTGACGACCACCCGACACGGGCGGCGAGCGGCAGGGGCGGCGGACCGGAAGGCCGCGGACCGGCACGGGCGGCGAGCGGCAGGGGCGGCGGACCGGAAGGCCGCGGACCGGCGAGCGGCAGAGGCGGCGGACCGGAAGGCCGCGGACCGGCGAGCGGCAGAGGCGGCGGACCGGAAGGCCGCGGACCGGCGAGCGGCAGAGGCGGCGGACCGGAAGGCCGCGGACCGGCGAGTGGCAGAGGCGGCGGACCGGAAGGCCGCGGACCGGCGAGCGGCAGAGGCGGCGGACCGGAAGGCCGCGGACCGGCGAGTGGCAGAGGCGGCGGACCGGAAGGCCGCGGACCGGCGAGCGGCAGGGGCGGCAGACCGGCACGGCGCCGTCGCCCGGGGGCTGACGGCGGCGGCCACGGCCCTCGAAGCGGAACCGGGCCATGCCCCCGGCGGGGACGTGCGCCGCACTCGTCTCGCCACGGCGGTCGCGTGGGTGGACCATGGAGGTGGAGCGATGAGGGAGGCCCGCCATGAAGAAGTCATCCGGAGCCTCGGATTACGACACCTGGCTCTACTCGCACACCCCCTCGCAGGCCGAGGGCGAGCGCGACGAGCCGGGCGAGCGCAGCGCCATGGAGCAGCACCCGGAGGTCCCGCGCACGGAGCCGTCCCAGGCGGAGGGCGAGCGGAGCGCGGACGAGCAGGGGTCGAATCGCCCCTGACCACGGGTGATCCGTTGATCGGCGGTGGCCTTCGGTGTCGTATGTCGCTGTCAGCGCGCTCAGCCACCCGGGCCTGCTGCGGGACAAGAACGAGGACAGTCTCGTCGCCGGGCCCTGGACGCTGTGTGCCACCGTCACCGAGAACCCGCAGACGCTGGTCTTCCCCCTGGGGACGCCCCTGGTGGTCGCCGTGGCCGACGGACTCGGCGGGCACCCCGGGGGCGAGGTGGCGAGCGCGCTGGTGGCGCGGCGGTTCGCCGCCCTCGGGCCGGCGCTGGGCAGTGAGGACGCCGTCCGGGGCGCCGTGGACTCCTGCAACCGGGCCGTCTACACGGCCGCCGAGGGCGGCGAGGACGACGGTCGCGGCCTCGCGATGATGGGCACCACCGTCGCGGGTGCCGTCGTGCTGCCCAAGGAGCTGCTGGTCTTCAACGTGGGGGACAGCAGGGTCTTCGCCGCACCCCGGAGCGGACTGCGGCAGGTGAGCGTGGACGACAGTCCGCCCCTGGCGCCGGGTCAGCGCACCACCTCGCTGGTCACGCAGTGCCTCGGCGGCTCCCCGCACTACCGTGCCGTCGTCGCGCATGTGACGGCCACGCCGTTGTCACCGGGCGACCGCTATCTCGTCTGCACCGACGGCCTCACGGATCCGGTGCCGGAGGACATGATCGACGCGGTGCTGCGGGAGCACGACGACGGACGGGCCGCCTTCGAACTGTGGAAGGCCGCCATCAGCGCGGGCGGCCCCGACAACATCACCCTCGCGCTCGTCCGCGTCGCCGACGAGTAGAAGGGGCAGGCTCCCTACCCCCTGCGCGCCGCGGACCGCCCCAGTTCCGCCAGCGCCCCGTCCGTCAGCCGGTACACCGTCCACTCGTCCTGCGGGCGGGCGCCCAGAGCCTCGTAGAAGTCGATCGACGGGCGGTTCCAGTTCAGCACCGACCACTCCAGACGCTCGTAGCCGCGCTCCACACAGATGCGGGCCAGTTCCGTCAGCAGCGCCTTGCCGTGGCCGGCGCCGCGGGCCTCCGGGCGGACGTACAGGTCCTCCAGGTAGATGCCGTGCACGCCCCGCCAGGTGGAGAAGTTCAGGAACCACAGCGCGAACCCGACGACCTCTCCCCCGTCGTCCTCCGCGACATGCGCGTACGCCGCCGGCCGCGCGCCGAACAGCGCCTCGCTCAACTGCTCCGGCGTGGCCCGCGCCTCCTCGGCGGCCTTCTCGTAGGCGGCGAGTTCACGGATCAGGGTGTGGATGACGGGGATGTCGTCGGGAGTCGCGGTGCGGATCATGCGGGCAGTCAAACACAGGTGGGGCCGGGCCCACCAAGGCCCGGCCCCACCCCGCCGTCATGCGCGGCTCAGCGCAGACGTCGTACGTCGATCGCCCAGATGCCGCGCCCGTGGGTGGCCGCGTAGAGCCGTCCGTCGGGGCCCGTGCGGAGCTGGAGGACCGCCGTCGTGGGCAGGTTGGTGCCCGCCACCTTCCAGCTGGACGCACCCGCCGGGCGGACCAGGACGCCGAGGTCGGTGCCGATCGCCACGGTCCCGTTCTTCAGCAGCACGACCGTGTTGGCGGGCACGTCCGGCAGGTTCCCGGAGATGTCCTTCCAGGTCGCGCCGCCGTCCCGGGTCTCGAACAGGTGCCCGACACCGGCGCCCGGCCCCTCCGTCCACTTGCGGGAGAAGCCGTTGACCGCGAGGAGGACGTGGTCGGAGTCCGCCGGGTCGATCGCGAGGCCCGCGAGGTAGCGGTTGGGGACCGTCCCGTCGGCCGGCAGGTTCAGCTGGTGCCAGCCGGTGCCGTCCGCGTTGCCGACCGCGATGCCCCGGGTGAAGCCCTCGTTGTTGCAGGGGCCGCACCAGGCGGCGTACACCTTGCCGCCGGAGGAGGCGACGGCGGTGGCGGTGTGGCCTTCGCCGAGGTCGAAGGCGTTGAGCCACTCGCTGCCGCTGCGGATCGCCCAGCCCTTGGTGTTGATCCACACGTGGCGGCCGCCCGCGACCCAGGTGTTCGCGTCCTTGATGTCGGAGTTCAGCGGGGCGATGAAGCGGGCCTCGCCGGTGGCGCTGTCGGGCGGGGCCACGGAGTAGGTGGTCGCCTTCGACGGATCGGTGATCCAACCGCCGTCGTTCACCGCGCAGTTCTGCGTGACGGCGACCGCCAGGTACACGTACTCGGAGGCGACGTTGCACCCGTTGGCCGGATCGACGATCGTGTCGCCGCCGTCACCGCCGAAGTCGGAGCCCATCACGCGGTCGCCGGGACGCAGGATCGACTGGCCGTTGTCCTGCAGACCACCGCTGACGTCGAGACCGCGCGCGGCCTGATCGATGCCCACGCCGACCGAGTAGTACTGCAGCGCGTCCATCGTGCCGTCGTTCAGGGACATCCAGTCGGTACCGTGACCCGAGGCGTTCGCCGAGCCGTTCAGCGGCCTGCGGTACGCGCCGCCGTCGTCGCCGACCACCAGGTACGGCGCGCCGCCGTTGCTGCCGATCGCCACCGCGTGCTGGTCGGCGTGCACGGTGGAGGGGCAGTCACCGCTCTGCTTGGCGGGATCGATGGACCAGCAGGGGAAGCCGAAGTTCCAGTACGGTCCCGGCACGGTCCAGTTCTTGCCGCCGTCCTTGGTCTCGAAGACCTCCTCCAGACCCGCGTAGACGTGGTCGGGGTTCTTCGGGTCGACGGTGAGGAACTGGTCGTACCAGGCCTGGATGCCCGGCTGGTACCCGGCACCGGTGAGCGCCGAACCGGAGTCGCGCAGCTGCGTGTAGTCGGCGATCTTCGTCCACGGTCCGGTCGGAGAGCCGGACTTGGAGACGAAGATGCCGGCGAGCCCGCTGTCGGGGTTGGAGTTGGTCATCGCCGGCGACTGGTCGATGGCGTAGTAGCGGGAGCCGTCCGCGCTGCGCGCGAAGGTCACGTTGCCCACGTCGCCACTGTCGCTCGGCAGGTCTCCGAGCCCGGTCAGCCGCTGCCAGCCGCGCGGGCCCTTGGCGTAGAAGCCGTTGTAGGTGTCGCCGCCGCGCCAGCCGACCGCGAGGACGACCTTGTTCGGGTCCTTGGGGTCGATGGCGACGTCACTGGTGATGTTCTTGTACGCCGCGTCGGGGTCGCTCGCCTCGGAACCGCCCGGCAGATAGTCGGGGTTGGGGGCGAACTCCAGCTTCCAGGGGCCCTTCAGGGTCTTCGTGGAGTGGCTCCACACGCCGCGCGTGGTGGCCGCCCACACCTTGTCCCCGCCGAACCGCAGCGCGTTGATCGAGGTGGACTCCAGCTCGTCCCCGCCGACCCGGTCACGGGTGCCGAACTTCCCCTTGCGCGGGTCGTCGAGCACGTAGACCCCCGTGCCGAGGAACGAGGTCGCGCTGGTGTTGGCCTCACCGGTCGCGTACCACAGCCGTCCGCGGCCGTCGAGCTGGAGGTCGCCCGTGGAGAGGGCGGGCAGGCCGTCGGAGATGTTCTGCCAGTGCCCGCCGCCGGTGCGGGAGCGGAAGACACCGCCGTTGGCCGAACCGGCGTACACATACCCGTGGTCGTCGGCCGCGAGCCCGGTCACGCGCCCCGTGACCCGCCCGGCGCCGCCGCTGGAGTTGGAGTTGGTGTCCCGGTAGCGCGGGTCGTCCGAGTCGTACGGCAGCCGCGTCAGCTCGCTCCACTTGCTGTGCGTGTGCCGCAGACCGCCGAGTTCGCCGTACGCGGCCCCGTAGGCGCCCGGCGCCACGATGCCCGGCGAGGTGCGGGCCTCCGCGTACTGGTCCGCCTGCTCGGCGATGTTGCCGGCCTCGTCCTCGTCCCCTCCGGGGTCCCCGGGGTCCCCCGTCTCCGCGAACGGGGACAGGCCCTTCTGCTGGTTCAGAAGGGCCTGTTTCCGAAGCGTCCGCACCCCGAAGGGGTCGGTATGGGTACCTGATGCCGCCTGGGCCTGTGTGACCGTCAGACCAAGCGCGGCGGACACGGCGAGCACCGCCGCCCATGCCCGTCTTCTGCGCAACCCGTCGCCTGCCATGAAAAACGTGCCCTCCCCTATGAGCCGTGGCGTACATGACACAAGCTGCCCACAGCTTTGGGGAGACGGGAGTTGAGGGAGAAGCACCTACGGGCAATCAGAGCGTAAAGATTTGTCAGGGGTGCGTCAGTGGCGTCCCGCGACCCGGTCGGCCAGTTGTGCCAGCCGTGACGACTCGATGCCGGGCGCCGTCCGTTCGCGCCGGTCCGCCGTGCGGTAGGTGGCGTACATGCCGTGCACGCCCAGCCAGCGCAGCGGTTCCGGCTCCCACTTGCGCACCCGGTGGTTCACCCACGGCAGCGCCGTCAACTCCGTCGGGCCCGCCTGGCCCGAGTCCTGCTGGACGAGGTCGCGGAGCGTGCGGGCGGCGAGGTTGGTGGTGGCGACGCCCGAGCCGACGTAGCCGCCCGCCCAGCCGAGGCCCGTGGAGCGGTCCAGGGTGACCGTGGCGCACCAGTCGCGCGGCACGCCCAGCACCCCCGACCAGGCGTGGGTCACCCTGATCCCGGCCAGCGACGGGAAGAAGCGGACCAGGATGTCGTACAGCGCCTCGACGGTGGCGGGCTGGGTACGGCCGTCGTTGTCCGTGCGGGAGCCGAAGCGGTACGGGACGCCGCGGCCGCCGAGCGCGATCCTGCCGTCGGCGGTGCGCTGGGCGTACATGTACGCGTGCGCCATGTCGCCCAGCGTCTCGCGCCCCTCCCAGCCGATCCGCTCCCACTGCGCGTCGGTGAGCGGCTCGGTCGCGATCATGGAGGAGTTCATGGGGAGCCACGTGCGCCGCTGCCCCTTCAGGGAGGCGGTGAAGCCCTCCGTGCAGCGCAGGACGTACGGTGCGCGGACCGTGCCGTAGGGCGTCACGGCGTGCTTGGGGCGGATCTCGGTGACCGGGGTGTGCTCGTGGATCGTCACGCCGAGCGCCTCGACGGCCGCCGCGAGGCCCTTGACGAGCTTCACCGGGTGCAGCCGCGCCCCGTGCGGGGTCCAGGTCGAGCCGACCGCGTCCGCGACCCTGATCCGCTCGGCGGTCTGCCGGGCGCCGTACAGCTCGCGGTCCTTCTCGCCGTACGACAGTTCCTGCTCGTGGAAGGCCTTGAGCCGGGCCAGCTGCGCGGGCGTGTACGCCACCTCCAGGACGCCGCCGACGTGCACGTCCGCGTCGATGCCCTCCTCCTCGGTGACGCGGACGACCTCGGCGACCGTGTCGTTCATCGCCCCCTGCAGGCGTACGGCTGCCTCGTGGCCGTGCAGCTTCGCGTACCGGTCGCGGCCCGCGATGCCGTTGTAGAGCCAGCCGCCGTTGCGGCCGGAGGCGCCGTAGCCGCAGAACCTCTGCTCCAGGACCATGATCCGCAGGAAGGGCGCCGCCTTCTTCAGGTAGTAGGCGGTCCACAGGCCGGTGTAGCCACCGCCGACGATCACCACATCGGCGGACGCGTCCCCGGCGAGGGGTTCCCGGGGCCCGGGGAGGCCGTCGTCGGCGTACCAGAAGGAGACGCCGCCGTTGACGACGCCATTCACCGCACTGTTCATGAAGCCGGACGTTAACTCCTGAGAGCGACCAGTGTCTCCTTCGGATTCCATGGTTTTCCGCAGCCTCGGGTCAGCGGATAGCAGGCCAGACCGATCAGCACCGAGATGAAATGCCCGAAGTCCGTGAAGGTGGGGGTCGCGGTCAGGGGGAGGGCGTAAACGAGGAGGACGACGGTCAGATAGGCGTAGCTCCAGGGCGCCGCGAGCCGGTAGGTGAGCACGCCGACCACCCCGGCGAGCGCGTAACTGACCCCGAAGTCGAGCGTGTTGACCGCCGAGTACGGGGCCATCCCGTCCTTTATCGCCTGCAGCAGCGCACCCTCGCTGGCGAGCGTGGCGAGCACGTGCGCGGCGGCGCACACGGTCAGCCAGCGGGCGGTGCCCAGCCAGCGCTCCGCCTGCGCGTGGAAGACCGTGTAGAGCGCGGCGTACGGCAGCCAGTGTCCGCCGTCGATCCACATCGCGGAGGTGATGAACACGCGCAGCGGGTCCTGGGACAGCTGGTGGATGTTGGTGGACCGGTGCCGCAGGAAGCGCTCCTCGAAGTGCGGCGACATGTGGTGCAGCGCGATGGTGGTGAGGAACAGGACCAGCAGCCACACGTATGTCCCCGGGGCGCTGCGTATGTAGGACGCCGCTGCCCCGAGGCCGCGCCGC
This sequence comes from Streptomyces cynarae, assembly GCF_025642135.1. Lineage (NCBI taxonomy): Bacteria > Bacillati > Actinomycetota > Actinomycetes > Kitasatosporales > Streptomycetaceae > Streptomyces > Streptomyces cynarae. The sequence goes on from NZ_CP106793.1 coordinate 4,152,869, forward strand.
ATTCGCCTGACCCCGTCCACACAGGCCAGTATCGTCGGGAAGGTGATCGAGGTGCCTGGCGAGCTGGTCGCTTCTCAGGAGAAATTCAACCGGGAGGCGGGTCGCGCGTTCGTGGCGGAGCTGCCCCGGCGGGTGGAGGATTTCCTGGAGCGGTGGGGGCTGCGGGTGGACGGGCCCGCGATGTACGGGGTGACCGCGCTGGTGCTGCCGGTGACCCGCACCGACGGTGCCTCGGCGGCGCTCAAGCTCCAGCTCCGGGACGAGGAGAGCGAGGGCGAGCCCCTGGCGCTGAGCGCCTGGGACGGGGAGGGGGCCGTACGCCTGCTGGAGCACGACGAGCCGACCTGCACGCTGTTGCTCGAACGGCTGGACGAGACCCGCACCCTGGCCCATGTGCCGGACGCGCGTGAGGCGGTACTCGTCATCGCGGAGCTGCTGGCCCGCCTGACCGCCGTCCCGGCCCCGGAGGGGATGCGCCGGCTCGGCGACATCGCACGGGCGATGCTGGAGCGGGTCCCCCGAGCGCTCGGGCGGATACCGGATCCGGCGGACCGCCGCCTGGTCGCGGACTGTGCGGCCGCCCTGCGGGAGGTCGCCTCCGAGCCGGGCGACCGCCTGCTGCACTGGGACCTGCACTACGACAACGTCCTGGCCGCCGACCGCGCCCCCTGGCTGGCCATCGACCCCAAGCCGCTGGCCGGCGACCCCGGCTTCGACCTGCTCCCGGCGATCCGCAACCGCTACGACCCCGGGGAGACCCGGTGGCGCTTCGAAGCCCTGGCGGACGCGCTGGGCCTGGACCGGGAGCGGGCGCGGGCCTGGACGCTGGGCCGGGTGCTGCAGAGCTGCCTGTGGGACATCGAGGAGGACAGGCCGCTGGAGACGGGCCGGCTGGAGATCGGACGGACCCTGCGCGGCTGACGCACCGCTCGAGGACACGGCGGGCCGAGACACGCCCCCGGATGGACGATCCGGCATTCAACGGCTTATCCGGTCATAGCGTACCGAATATGACGAAACGCCATCTCGCCTACCTCGCGTGTGCCGCAGCGCTCGTCGCGTCGGGGTGCGGCGCCACCGCCGACTCCCTCCCCGCGACGCCCGGCACCCGCACGGTGCGTCCGGGAGACTCGATCCAGAAGGCGGTGGACGCCGCCAAACCGGGAGACACCATCCTCCTCGCCGCCGGCACCTACCGGGAGAGCGTTCGGGTGACCACCTCCGGGCTGACCCTGCGCGGCATGGGCCGGAGCACCGTCATCGCACCGGCCGACAAAGCGGCCGCAAACGCCTGCGCGAAGGCCGGCAACGGGATCTGCGTCGAGGGGACGCAGGGGCACCCCGTCACGGACACCACCATCGCCTCCCTCGCCCTGACCGGCTTCTCCAAGAGCGGCCTGTGGTCGACGTGGACCGACCGGCTGACCGTCCGGCACGTGACCGCCGAGAAGAACAAGGTGTGGGGCATCGCGCAGGAGCGCTCCACCCGGGGCGTGTTCCTGGACAACACCGCCCGCGACAACGGCGACGCGGGCCTGTTCCTCGCCAACACGGTGGCCTCCGAGGGCGGGGCCACGGACACCAAGGGCGCGGTGATCGCGCACAACCGTCTCCAGGGCAACCGGATCGGCGTGACCGTCCGCCGCCTGAGGGACCTCACCGTCATGAGCAACGACGTCAGCGCCAACTGCGCGGGGGTCTTCGTCGTCGGGGACGAGAACAGGCCGCGGGCCGGCGCCCTGACCGTGAGCGACAACGCCATCCGTCAGAACAACAAGTCCTGCCCGAAGACCACCCGGCTGCCCGCCCTGCAGGGCTCCGGGATCGTCCTGACCGGGGCCGAGAACACCCTGGTGACCCGGAACACGATCACGGACCACATGGGCAAGTCCCCGCTCTCCGGCGGCATCGTGCTCTTCAGGAGCATGGTGGGCGCCTCGAACGAACGCAACCAGATCACCGGCAACACGGTGCGGCGCAACGCCCCGGCGGACCTCGTCAACGGGGAAGCCGGCAAGGGCAACACCTTCCAGGGCAACACCTGCGGCGCCTCCAAGCCCGCGGGCCTGTGCTGACGCCGCGGCACCACCGCAAGGACCGTTCCTTACAGCCGACCTGATCCGAAAGACAGACCCTTGCGGACCCAGAGAGGAAAGGCAGCACATGACGACCGTAAGCCCTGCCCCACCGCCCTCCATGCGCCTGCGGGAACTCGCGTTCGGGGCGGCGTGCGCCGCCGCCCTCCGCGCCGCCGCCCGGCTGGGCGTCGCCGACGCGCTCGGGGACGGCCCCATGGCCGTGGAGGACCTCGCGGCCGCGGTGAAGACCGAACCCCGGCCGCTGCGGCGGCTGCTGCGGACCCTGACCTGCTACGGCGTCTTCGCCGAGCACGAGAACGGGACGTTCGCACACACCGACATGTCCCGGCTGTTGCGCGAGGACGACCCGAACAGCCTGCGCTACATCACCCTGTGGTGCACCGAACCGTGGACGTGGAACGCGTGGCCGAAGCTGGACGAGGCGGTGCGCACCGGCCGGAACGTCGTCGAGGACCTGTACGGCAAGGAGTTCTTCACCTACCTCAACGAGGACGCCCCGGAGTCGGCCGACGTCTTCAACCGGGCCATGACGACCTCCAGCCGGCAGTCGGCGCGGGACGTCGCCGAGCTCCTCGACCTGTCGGGGAGCTCCTCGGTCGCCGACATCGGCGGCGGCCAGGGGCATGTGGTGGCGAGCCTGCTGGAGAAGTACCCGTCGATGCACGGAACGCTGCTGGACCTGCCCCCCGTGGTGCGGAACGCCGACCCGCGGCTGCGGGAGGGCGGCGCCCTCGCCGACCGGGTGCGCATCGTGCCGGGCGACTGCCGCGAGGCCATCCCGGTCAAGGCCGACGTCTACATCATCAAGAACATCCTCGAGTGGGACGACGACTCGACCGCCCGGTGCCTGCGCAACGTCGTCGCGGCGGGCGGCCCCGGGGCGCGGGTCGTGGTCATCGAGAACCTCGTCGACGACACCCCCTCGATGCGGTTCTCCACCGCCATGGACCTGCTGCTGCTCCTCAACGTGGGCGGGGCCAAGCACACCACGAAGAGCATGGTGGACCGGATCACCGCAGCAGGCCTGATCATCGACGACATCCGCCCGGTCAACCCCTACCTGCACGCGTTCGACTGCAGCGTGCCCCAGTGAACAGCGGCGCAGCGTGCCCCGTGAACAACGTGTCCCGGTGAACGACATCCCCCACTGAACGACGACCGCCACCGGCCCACGGGTCCTCCCCCACAGGCCAGATGCCACAGGCCACCGGTCGCCGGGTCCGCGGTGCGCGCGGGCCCGGCGACCGGTGGCCGTTCGGGTGGTTCGGACGGTGGGGTCGGGGTCGGTTCAGCGAGCGGAGTCCCGCTCCCAGCGGTAGAAGCACTGCGCCATCGCGTCCTTCGGGGAACGCCAGGTGGCCGGGTCGTAGGCGCTGACGTACGCCGTGAGCCGCTCGCTGACGTCCCGGAAGGCCGGGTGCTGGGCCACCTTGGCGATGGCCGGGCCGGGCTCCTGCTCGGCCTCGATCACATGCATGTAGACGTCGCCGAACTGCCACAGGGTGCGCCGGGTGACCCCGACGAGGTGCGGCAGCTCTCCCCGGTCGGACTCCTCGAAGACCTTGGCGATGTCCGGGGCCGATCCGGGGGCCATACGGGCGACGATCAGGGCCTGGTGCATGAGCATGTCCTCCGTCCGGTTCAGTCGGCCAGCGCAGGCGCGGGCCGTGACTCGGCGGCGGCCTTCTCGATGCGGTCCCGGATCAGGGCCATCTGCACCTTGGAGTTCCGGTTGATGTTGTCGGTCATCCAGTCGTCGTCGACCGGGGCGTCGGGCTTCATCGCGAAGTCCTGCGTCCACACCATCCGGGTGCCCTCGGTGACCTCCTCGTACTGCCACCGGATGTTCATGTACGCGAAGGGCCCCGGCTCGACACGGCGGGCCTTGACGGTGAGCGTGGGACGGTCCGTCTCCCGCTCCGAGACCCAGCTCCACACCGTGCCGTTCTGGTCGGGGTGCATGGTCAGCCGGAAGGTGGTCCTGTTGCCCTCGCGGGAGAGCACGTCCACGGAGGCGTACTCGCTGAACAGGTTCGGCCAGTTCTCCAGGTCGTTGGTCATGTCCCAGACCAGGTCCACCGGCGCGGCGATGGTGATGGCGTTCTCGGTGTGTCCGGCCATGTCAGGCTCCTGCCATAAGGGTGCTGTTGACGAGGTCGAGGAACTGCCGAGGCGTCTTGCAGCGCTCCGCGTCGGGCGGCATCGGGGTGCCGTGCCGGTTCTCCAGTTCGCCGACGATGCCGAGCAGGCCGAGCGAGTCGATGCCGAGGGCGTCGAAGCCGGAGTCGCACCGCTGCTGCAGGTCCTGCGGTGCGACGGTGACTCCGGCGGCCTTCTTCATCAGCTCGGACAGTTCTTCCAGGGTGATGCGGTCGTTCATGCGGTGGGTCTCCTTTGCTCCAGGGCGGCCTCGCTGCGAGGCGCCGCTGTTCCGGTCGTTCGCTCCCGGCTCACTCGGCCGCGCCGTGCCGCAGCACGAGCGCCGTGTTCGACCCCATGAGGCCCCGGCTGAGGACCAGCGCCGTACGCGGCTCGGCGGCGCGGGCCCGGCCGGTCACCAGGTCGAGGTCGTGGCAGACGTCGAGGACGTTGGGGGTGGGCGGGATCAGGCCGTGCTCCATCGAGAGCACCGCCGACGCGACGTCCAGCACGGGCGCCGCGCAGTAGCCGCGGCCTATGCCCGTCTTGGGCGCCGTCACGGGTACGCGCCTGCCGTGCGCGCCCAGCGCGTCGGCGATCGCCAGCGCCTCGGCACGGTCCGCCTCGGGGACGCCGAGGGCGTCGGCGAACACCACGTCGATCTCCTCCGGGGCGCACTCGGCCTCCTCCAACGCGCCGCGGATCGCCTGGACGAGCCCTTCCCGGGACCGCTCCCACTGTGAGGCGCCGGTGAACGTCGCCGCGTGCCCCGCCAGCACGGCCCGCACCCGTACGCCCCGCTCACGGGCCGAAATCTCGTCCTCCACGACGAGCATGGCGCCGCCCTCCGCAGGCACGAACCCGCAGGCCCCCGAGGTGAAGGGGCGGTAGGCGCGCTCCGGGTCCTCGGCGGTGCTCAGCTCCTGGTAACCGAGCTGGCAGACCGCCGAGTACGGCGCGAGCGGCGCCTCGGTCGAGCCGGCCACGATCACATCGGTGCCCCGGTGCACGGCGCGCGCGGCGTGCGCGAGGGCGTCGAGGCCGCCGGCCTCGTCGGCCGCGACGACCGAACAGGGGCCCTTGAACCCTCGGCGGATGGAGATCTGACCGGTGCTGGCCGCGTAGAACCAGGCGATGGACTGGTAGGGGCCGACGAAGCGGCTGCCCTTTCCCCACAGCTGCTGCAGCTCCCGCTGCCCGAACTCACCGCCGCCGGATCCGGCCGCGGTGACCACGCCGAGGGAGAACGGCGAACCGTGCTCGTCGGCGCGGCCGATCCGGGCGTCGGCCAGGGCCAGGTCGGCCGCGGCCATCGCGAAGTGCGTGAACCGGTCGGTCTGCACGAGGAAGCGCTCTTCGACCACCGCCGCCGGGTCGAAGGCGCGGACCTCGCCGGCCACCTTCAGCGGCAGGTGCTCGCACCCCTCGCGGGTGACCCGGTCCAGGACGCTGATGCCCTCCCGGGTGGACTTCCAGAAGGTGTCGGTACTCGTTCCGTTGGGCGCGACGACGCCGATTCCGGTGACGCCGGCGCGCCTCACGTGGGGTGCGCTCATCGTGTCCTCTCCCTCTGCCGGGTCAGGATCACCGCGGACTGGAAGCCGCCGAACCCGCTGCCCACGGAGAGCACGCTGGTCAGCTTCCGCTCCCGGGCCACGCGCGGGACGTAGTCCAGGTCGCACTCCGGGTCGGGGGTCTCGTAGTTCGCGGTCGGCGGTACGGCCTGGCGGTCCAGGGCCAGTACGCAGGCCACGACCTCGATCGCGCCGATCGCCCCGAGGGAGTGCCCCACCATGGACTTGATGGAGCTCATGGGCGTGTCGTACGCGTGGTGGCCCAGGGCTCGCTTCACGGCGGCGGTCTCGTGGCGGTCGTTCTGCCGGGTGCCGGAGCCGTGCGCGTTGACGTAGTCGATGGCCGAGCCGTCGAGGCGGGCGTGGTCGAGCGCCGTCTCGATGGCGCGGGCCATCTCCAGGCCCTCGCTGGTCAGTCCGGTCATGTGGTAGGCGTTGCCGAAGGTGGCGTAGCCGCTGAGCTCGCAGTACACCCGCGCGCCGCGGGCCCGGGCGTGTTCCAGCTCCTCCAGGACGAGCACCGCGCCGCCCTCGCCCATGACGAACCCGTCACGGTTGTTGTCGAAGGGCCGTGAGGCGTGTGCGGGGTCGTCGTTGTTCGGGGACGTGGCCTTGATCGCGTCGAAGCAGGCCATGGTGATCGGGGAGATCGGCGAGTCGGAGGCGCCCGCGATGCAGACGTCGGCCCGGCCCTCCTCCACGGTGTGGAAGGCGTACCCCACCGCGTCGAGCCCCGAGGTGCAGCCCGTGGAGACGGTCTGCACCGGACCAGAGGCGCCGAAACGTTCCGCCACCATCGAGGCCAGCGTGCTCGGCGAGAACGCCCGGTGCAGGTGCGGACCCGCCTCCCGGTGGTCCACGTCCCAGCGCTGCCCGCGATGGCTGACCAGGACGTAGTCGTGCTCCAGCCGGGTGGTTCCGCCCACCGCGGTCCCCAGGGACACCCCGACCCGCCAGGGGTTCTCCCGGGCCAGGTCGAGGCCGGCGTCCCGTACGGCCTCCTCACCGGCGACCAGGGCGAACTGGATGTACCGGTCGGCACGTTCGATCTGCTCCGGCCCCAGCCCGCACGCCACCGGGTCGAAGTCGCACTCGGCGGCGATCCGCGAGCGCAGGCCGGTCGGGTCGAAGAAGGTGATGCCCCGCGTCGCGGTACGGCCGTTGGCGAGCAGATCCCAGAACGCCGGGACGCCGATGCCGCCCGGTGCCACGACGCCTATGCCGGTGACCGCCACGCGCCGGGTCATGAACGGACCTGACCTCGGTCGGCCGGCCGGGCACCGCCCGCCCCGGCTCCTTCCGCGGCGACCGCGACGGCTTCCGTCTCCTCGGTGTCGACGTGGCCGAGCTGCGGGGTCGGGGCGAGGGGGCCCAGATGGAAGACGAGACGCGCCTCCTCGTCACCCACGTTGCGGAAGCGGTGCCGCATGTAGGCGGGGATCATCAGGCCCTGCTCGGGGCGCAACGCGTGCGGCTCGCCGTCCAGGTCCACCTCGAGCCGGCCGCTGAGGACGTAGACGAACTCCTCGGAGTAGGGGTGGTAGTGCTCGCCGATCCGATCCCCCGGCTGCACGATGGCCACACCCATGAAACCGCTGGTGGAGCCGACCGTGGCCGGGGTGAGCATGGCGCGCAGATCGCCGCCGCGTCTGGTGTTGGGCTCGATCTCGCCGAGCTCCACGATTCTGGGACGGGGTTTGGTCACGTCGTTCCTCCGATGGTGTGCTGCGTCGACAGGGGGCGGGGCCACCACGGCCCTGTGGTGCCGGTCAGGCCTCGGCCGAACGGCGGTCGGTGATGAGGTCCATACGGGCGAGCGTCAGGAAGCGCGCCAGGTCGCCGCCCTTGAGGGCAGAGCCGTCCGCACCGACGGCGGCGCCGTCGAGGAGGGTGGTCAGCTCGGCCGCCTGCCCCGGATCGGCCAGCCCGAGGGTCAGCACCGGGTCGGCGTCGGCACCGCCGCGAACATCGATCAGCCGTACGACGATCTCGTCGCGCTGGAAGATCGTGCTGCCGCAGACCGGGCTGCGCGGATCGTCCGCCCGCGCCTCGTCCTGCTCCGCGAGGAGCCGGGCCAGCCGCATCCCGCAACCCGGCCGGGCCGGGTAGTACAGCGCGAGCCGCTTCGCCTCCGGGCACTCCTGATCCGACGTCACATGGTGGACCGCGGGCAGCGCCGCGCGAGTGAAGAAGACCCGCGCGGACTCCGGGTCGTTGAGGTCCCGGTCGTGCTCCAGATAGGGGTTGATGGCCTCCTCCACCGCCCGCACCTCCGGCTGCCGGGAGACGTGCCGCAACGCCGCGAGCAGGTCGCCCCGCACCTCGATGGCCCGCACCACCCGGTTGCCGTGCATGAACAGCGAGGTCCGGCACAGCCGCGTGGTGTCGTCGACCCGGGCCTGAGGCGAGGCGTAGTCCGAGAGGATCTTCGCCACGGTCTGCTCACTGCCCGGCTTGACCGTGAAGGTGAGCGCATGGCGGATCACTCCGTCACCGATCCGCGGGGACGCCTGCAGCCGCCGGTTCGCGGACCTGGCGGACGACTCGCCACCGGTCTCCCGGACGATGTGGAAACGCAGCGACCGGGTGTCCCGGACACAGCTGTGCAGCGGCTGCACCATCCGCACGTGCTCCTCGCTGTTCACCCAGGCGAGGAACGGCGGGGCACTCTCCCACTCGCTGGTGATGAGCCACTGCGAGGGATTCTCGATCGACTGGCAGAGCTGGTCGCTGACGTGCCCGGGAACGGACGCGACCTGGTTGCACAGCTGCTCGTACGCCTCCAGGAACTGCTGCTGGGCTCCGTCGTAGACGTCCACCAACAGGACGACCCGGAGCGGGGAGCCGTCGAACACCGACTGCGAGACCCGTTTCGACACCTGTCGCGTCACCGGTTCTGAAACACGTTCAGACATTGTGGTCATGCTGCGCTCTTCTCCTTCGGCGGGGCAGAAGCCGACATCGGCCGCGGGTGACACGACGTCAGCGTTCCTCGATCGTGTTCCGGCCGCCGGTGGTGCGCGACTCGTATGAACCACGTGGGTGATCACGCGGGTGATTGGCCGCGCCGACGCACGCGAAGCCGCCCGGAGAGGGCATGGAAACCACAACGCGCCCCAACCCCGCACCCCTGCCCCTGGAGGCACCGATGCAGCAAGAAGCCGACCACCGGGTTCCGGTCCTCATCGTCGGCGGCTCCCTGGTGGGCCTGTCCATGTCCCTGTTCCTGGGCCGTCACGGCGTGCGGCACACCCTCGTCGAGCGGCACGCGGGCACCTCGATCCACCCACGCGGACGCGGCAACAACGTGCGGACGATGGAACTCTTCCGGGTGGCCGGCATCGAACCGGACATCAAGACCGCGGCCTCGCTCCTCGCGGACAACCACGGCATCCTGCAGACCCCGACACTCGTCGGCGACGCCGGCGAATGGCTGTTCCGGCACATCGACCCGGGCGGCGGACTCGCCCGGTTCAGCCCCACCGCCTGGTGCCTGTGCAGCCAGAACGACCTGGAACCCGTCCTGCTCGACAGCGCCCGGGAACTCGGCGGCGACCTGAGGTACTCCCACGAGATGGAGTCCTTCGAACAGGACCCCGAAGGGGTGACGGCCGTCGTCCGCGACCGGGCCACCGACGAGCGGTACACCGTCCGCGCCGACTACCTCGTCGCGGCGGACGGCCCGCGCAGCCCCGTGCGGCGCCGGCTCGGCATCGGACAGACCGGACCCGGCGACCTCTTCGCCAACGTCAGCGTCACCTTCCGCTCCAAGCTGCTCGCCGACGTGGTCGGCGACCGCCGCTTCATCTGCTGCTACCTCACCGACCCCGAGGCCGACGGCGCACTGCTGCCCGTCGACAACAAGGAACAGTGGGTCTTCCACGCGCCCTGGCACCCCGAACGCGGCGAAACCCTCGAGGAGTTCACCGAGGACCGGCTCCAACGGCACATCCGCCGCGCCGTCGGCGTGCCCGACCTCGACGTGGAGGTCACCGGCAAGGCGTCCTGGCGCGCCGCCGAACGCGTCGCCGACCGGTACACGGCCGGCCGCGTCTTCCTCGCCGGGGACTCCGCCCACGAGATGTCCCCGACCGGGGCGTTCGGCTCCAACACCGGCATCCAGGACGCCCACAACCTGGCCTGGAAACTCGCCGCCGTCCTCGGCGGCTGGGCCGGACCCGGCCTGCTGGACACCTACGACACCGAGCGCCGGCCGGTGGCCCTCGCCACCAGCGCCCGCGCCTCGGCCCGCTCGGTGGAGCACAGCCACCCGGGCTTCTCCCCCGCGCCCGGAATGCGCGGCGACGGCCCGAGAAGCGGCATCCTCAACGTCGTCCTCGGCTACCGCTACCCCGAGGGCGCCGTCGCCGGGGCCGACCCCGCGCAACCGGTCGTGCCCGACGCCGTACGCCTCACCGGGGAGCCGGGCAGCCGCGCCCCCCACCTCTGGCTGCGCCGCTCCAGCGCCCGGCTGTCCACGCTCGACCTGTACGAACGCGCCATGGTCCTGCTCAGCGACGCCCGCTCCACGGCGGGGTGGCACGACGCGGCCCGCCGCATCGCGGTGACGGACGGCGTACGCCTCGAGACGTACCGCATCGGCACGGGACCGGATGCCGACCTGACGTACGACGAGGAGGAGGGAACCGGGCCCGGCGACTGGGCACGGGCGTACGGCACGACGACGGACGGAGCGGTCCTGGTGCGACCGGACGGGTTCGTGGCCTGGCGGGCACCGGGAGCCGTACCGGACCCGGTGGACGCGCTGCGGGAGGTGCTGGCGGCGCTGCTCAGGCCGGCCTGAGCCCGCTCACCCGACGGGGGTGTGCCGGGTGGTTCCGGACGGCTTCCCGGCGTCCGGAACCACCGGCGGAACAGCTAGCGCCAGATCGTCTGGATCGAGTCGAACTGGACCCAGGTGATCGGGTTGCCGCTGTTGGCGCCGTAGATGGTCACGGAGCCCGCGGTGTTCACCTCGAAGCGGCAGGCGTTGATGCCCTGGCTGTTGTTCCGGGGGGTCGTGGCGCGGACGTACCAGGTGGGCAGCCCTATGGACGCCGGGAGAGTGGCGATCTTGGTGTCGGCGGTGAGGCTGCAGGTGATCGCGCCGCGGGCCTGGAGGAAGGTGGTGCCGAGGATGGTGACGATGCGGACCTGCGGGGTCGCGCCGGTCTGCGCGGTGATGCCGGGCTCCAGCACCAGATCGGTCCACGCGGTGGCGTCGACCGCGGCGGCGGCCGCGGGGGTGGCGGTGGCGACGCTGCCGACGGCGACAGCGGCGGGCAGGCCGAGAGCGGCACCGAGGATGCTACGGCGGTTGTAGGACATGGCGGTTGGTCTCCTTGACGAGGCCGTGTGCGGAATGGCGGAGGGTGGCGACTTCAGCGCCAGACGGCGCTGAAGTTGTCGAGCTGCGCCCAGGTGATGGCGTTGGTGGAGGTCCCGCCGTACAGGCGCAGCTGGCGGTCGGTGCCGGCCTCGGCCCGGGCGACGCAGTAGCCACCGCTGTTGTTGCGCGGGACGTTGCAACGGGTCTCCATGCTCGGGGAGAGCGTGTCGGGCAGTGTGCCGATGACCGCGTCGGCGTTGAAAGTGCCCTTGACCCCGCCGCTGAGCTGGAGCGTCGTGACGCCGCTGACGCTGATGAGCCGTCCCTTGGGGGCGTTCTGGTCGACGCTGACGCCGGAGGCGAGGGGAATCGTCTGCCAGTCGGTGAGCACCTTGACGCCGTCGACCTCGGCCGCCCCGGAGAGCGACACGATGGTGCAGGTGCGCGGCCCGGGGTCCTCGCAGGCGAAACCGAAGTGGAGGTAGGGCACGTCGTCCACCACTTCCACGGTCATGCCCTCCGGCTCGCGCCATTGGAGGCCCGGCGCGGCGGTGATGAACTGCCGGGCCAGGACGTTCCCGGTGGCCCACTCGACAGCGGTGATGTAGGTGTTGCCCGGCGGAGGGTTGTACGGAGTGCTGGGCGGGCTGACGGTGCTGTCGTAGTGCTCCCCGTCGAGCAGGTACAGCACGCCGCTGTGGGACGCGTATCCCTGGAAGACGCCCAGACCCGTGGGCTGAGCCAGGCGCTGGAGCGGCGTGAAGACGCCCGCCGCCGCCTGGGCCAGGTCGTACCGCTCGTAGTACATCGTGCCGCCGGTGCTGAACCGGACGATGAGCTCGTTGGCGCTGCGGTCGATGGTGGGGGTGACGCCGCGGGCGCCCGTCACGGGGGTGTACGGCGTGGTGTGCAGGGAGGACCCGTAGTCCAGGACCGTCCCGGTCTGGAACTCGAAGTTGGTGATGGCGGTGCCGAAGCCCTCGTTGCTGCTGTTGGCCACGGATGCCGTCTCGGTCCACAGGCGGATGACGCCGCTGCGGTTCTCGACGCCGAGGTTGACGCCGTGGCCGAATCCCCGCAGATACATGTACCCGACGATGGCGCCCGACCGGTTGAGGCGCGTCACGCACATGTCTCCGTTGGCGAGCCGGTCGGCGCCGGAGACCGGTCCGGACTCCCCGCTGAGGGTCAGACCGCCCTCCATCACCTGGAGCACGAAGATGTCGCCGGACACCGGGTCGATGCCGAACGACTGCATCACGGTGCTGTTCTTGAGCGGGCGCCGGTGGAGCAGCTTGCCCACCGGTCCCGCGATGTCTATCTGTCCTGCAACGGTCACGCGACGCCGCTCCTTCTCGCACGTTCCTGTGCTGTCATGTTCGGGGCGGCGCAAGTGTCGCATGATCACTGCGTTGAGCACGGAACCCCTCGGTCCGCTCCGCTCACGCACCGCACACACAAACGGCCCCGAACAAGGAGTCCGGGGCCGTTCGGCGGGTCCGCCGACCTTCGTCCTCCCGGCTGGAGAGGACGAAGCGACCAGACTTCATGGGCAGGCCGCGGGACAAGCAAGGATCCGCAGGTCACGGACCATGCCGCGACTCCCGTCGCCCAGGTCGTAATGCGCCGTCCCCACCGAGTGCCCGGCGAAGAACTGGCGCACGTGTCGATCAAGTGCTTCGGCAGCCCCATCCGTCGTCATACCGGGGATCATGTCAGGCGCCTAATAAGGTCGAGGGGGCGGTAACCGCTGGACCACGTCCTGCTGCAGGCCGACCTCACGGCGGTGACCCCCGGCCCGTTTCGGCGTGAGGTCGGCAGAGTCTCAATGACCGAGCCAAGCGACGGGCGCCGGCCGATGGTGCGCACGGCGCCCGTGTCGGGCCCGGGCTTTGAGGTCTGGCCTCATCCTTATCAGGTCGATCATGGGGACTCGGCGACGTCGGCCAACCGGCTGGTGCCCTTGGCTGATCGTCCGTTGTCATTCGGCGTTGGTCGGCACTGTCCGCACCTGTTGGTGTCAGCCGACTGATTCCCTCTTTGCAGATCTACTGCCAGTTCTTCTGGAAGAGAGGTCGGACACTCCCCGTATCGTGCACGCAAGCTCTGGATGCACGACCGGCAAAAAAGGGAGAAGGATGGACGAGTGGGGCCCTGTTGACTTGATACATCTGTCTGACGGACGAGGGGTCTCCCTCGTCCTGCGTGCAGTTGAGCCCCACAAAGCACGACACGCCCGGGTTCAAGCCGAGTGCCTTATAACTACGGATTTCGTAAATGCCCGCTTGAAGACCAACATCCGGCTTGACGACCTCGAAGAATGGGAGGACGCACTGAGACGCCTCAGTGCTGGTGAAGACGCCAGCTGGCCCCAAGGAAGCCGAGGGCTGGAACTGTACTTCCACCCACACGAAGACGGCTGGCTCTCCATCTCGGTCCACGATCCCGACAGGTTGACAGTGGCCCTGGGACTCGAACCAACGCCTGAGTGGCTTGATGAGCATGAGGCAAATCTTCAACGTCTACGTGACGCCTGCGGCGAGTCCTGAAGACAGACAAGACACGGGTGGGTGCCGGCGAGACCCTGGTGTCGCGCCCCGCGTCGTGATGGAGATCCTGGGGCACGGCCAGATCAGCATCACGATGGGTGTCTACACGCACGTGACCTCGGACACACAGCGCGAGGCCATCAGTCACATGGACCGCCTGCTCAGGCGCCGTATCGATCGTGAGTGATCGCACGGGTTTATGTCACCCGTGGATGTCGAACGCCCCGGACCGATCATCGGCCGGGGCGTTCGTGCTGTTCAGCGAGAGAGCCCCCTGTCGGATTCGAACCGACGACCTTCGCTTTACAAGAGCGGCGCTCTGACCAGCTGAGCTAAGGAGGCATGCGCAGGGCGAGGCAAGTGTGCCCATGCACGCTCGTGCAGTGTACCCAGGTCCCGGCCCAGCCCTGTCGAAAATTTCCGCGAAGTTCACATGCCCCGAGGTACTGACATGCGGGCGAACGCCAGGTACCGTCTCGGTCCAGTTCACTCTTGTGGACTACACCACAACGGAACCCCGTAGTGGCAACCACCTTCCTACTCGGATCGTCCGGCACGTTCCTGCCGGTAGAAGGGGGCCCATTCACCATGGCCACTGTCTCGTTCGACAAGGCGACCCGGATCTACCCGGGCACCGAGAAGCCCGCCGTAGACGCGCTCGACATCCACATCGAGGACGGGGAGTTCCTCGTTCTGGTCGGCCCGTCCGGCTGCGGCAAGTCCACCTCGCTCCGCATGCTGGCGGGGCTCGAGGACGTCAACGCCGGCGCCATCCGGATCGGCGACCGTGACGTCACGCACCTGCCGCCCAAGGACCGGGACATCGCCATGGTGTTCCAGAACTACGCGCTCTACCCGCACATGACGGTCGCCGACAACATGGGCTTCGCGCTCAAGATCGCCGGCGTCAACAAGGCGGAGATCCGCAAGAAGGTCGAGGAGGCCGCGAAGATCCTCGACCTCACCGAGTACCTGGACCGCAAGCCGAAGGCGCTCTCCGGTGGTCAGCGCCAGCGTGTCGCCATGGGCCGCGCCATCGTCCGTGAGCCGCAGGTCTTCCTCATGGACGAGCCGCTGTCCAACCTCGACGCCAAGCTCCGTGTGTCGACCCGTACGCAGATCGCGTCGCTCCAGCGCCGCCTCGGCATCACCACCGTCTACGTCACCCACGACCAGGTCGAGGCCATGACGATGGGCGACCGTGTGGCCGTGCTGAAGGACGGCCTGCTCCAGCAGATCGACACCCCGCGCAACATGTACGACAAGCCCGCGAACCTCTTCGTCGCCGGCTTCATCGGCTCCCCGGCGATGAACCTCGTCGAGGTCCCGATCGCCGACGGCGGTGTGAAGTTCGGCAACAGCGTGGTGCCGGTCCAGCGCGACGCGCTCTCCGCCACCACCGACAAGACGGTCACCGTCGGTGTCCGTCCCGAGCACTTCGACGTGGCCGGCCCGGACTCCGACCAGGGTCTCGCGGTCACCGTGAACGTCGTCGAGGAGCTGGGCGCCGACGCGTACGTCTACGGCACCGCGAAGGTCGGCGACGACTCCAAGGACCTCGTCGTGCGTGTCAGCGGCCGTGACGTGCCGGAGAAGGGCAGCAAGCTGCACGTCGTGCCGCGCTCCGGTGAGACCCACGTCTTCTCGACCTCCACGGGCGAGCGTCTCTCCGACTGACCCGACGACCTCGGCTTATTCACCCAGGTTGACGAAAAGGGCCCCGCAGCAGGCTGCGGGGCCCTTTTCGCTGTCGACAAATACCCCGGCATACGGGGCATTTCGGCAGGCCGCGTCAACCCGTTACCCAGAAATCAGCGCTTCTCCATCACCCGAACCGGTGACTAAATGTCGCCAAATCACTACGGGACGCTACCCTCACTCGCGTGAAGCACACCACTACTCCTCAGGGACGGCGCGGCCGGGGCCCCGCCCGCCGGATCGGCCGCACCCTCGCCCTCGTTCTGCCCGTCGTCCTGGTGCTGTCCGGGACGCTGGCGGTGACCCGCGTCAACTGGTCGGGCGGCTCCAACTCGGTGCTCGCCGCCTCCTCCGAAGACGTCTCCACACGTGCGTCCTCCCGGGCCCCGCAGGACGTGCTGCGCGACAAGCTCCTGCTGGAACTGCAGGAGAAGAACCCGGGTGCCGCCCTCACCCACCTCCAGGAGGCCGTCAACGACCGCCCGTCACTGGCGAAGCACTGCGCGTCCATCGCCAGGGCGCTGGGCCGTGCCGCGGTCCGCATGTACGGGCCGTCGCGGGCCCAGGCCTACGCCCGGCCGGTCTGCGACACGTCCTTCGCCTCGGGCGTGGCGGGCGGCCGCGGCTGAGGGCCCGGCCGGGGCGGGGCGCGAGGCGACGTACAGTTCGGTCATGACCGATCCGAACGCCGCCTCGCGCCCCGTTCAAGCCGTTGTCCTGGCCGGGGGCCAGGGCACCCGGCTGCGTCCGTACACCGATGACCGGCCCAAGCCGATGGTGGAGATCCCGGGCACCGGGACTCCGATCATCGGCCACCAGCTCGTCTGGCTGGCCGAGGAGGGCGTCACGGACGTCGTGGTCTCCTGCGGCCACCTCGCCGAGGTCCTGCAGAACTGGCTGGCCTCCGCCGACCTGCCGCTGCGCGTCACGACGGTGGTGGAGTCGGAGCCCCTCGGCCGCGGCGGCGGCCTGCGGTACGCCGCGGAGCACCTGCCGCACCCCGACAAGCCGTGGTACGCGACGAACGGTGACATCTGGACCCGGTTCTCGCTGCGCGACATGGCGGACTTCCACACCGAGCGCGACGCGGTCGCCACGCTGGCGCTGGCGCGGCCGCGCATTCCGTGGGGCGCGGTGCAGACGGACGGCTTCGGCCACGTCACGGACTTCATCGAGTCCCCGCCGTCGACGTTCGAGATCAACGCGGGGGTCTACGTCTTCTCCGCCGAGTTCGCCAAGATGCTCCCGGAGCGGGGCGACCACGAGCGTACGACGTTCCCCCGCCTGGCCCGCGAACGCCGCCTGGCGGGCTTCCCGATCCCGCAGGGCGCGTACTGGCGGGCGATCGACACGGCGAAGGACCTCACGGAAGCGGCAAAGGAGCTCGCGGCCCAGGGCCGCTGACGCTGCGACAGGGGGCCACACCTCCTCCCAGACACAACCCCTCCCAGACACGCCTGCCCCCAGACACGCCTGTTCCCGCACGAAGGGGCCCGCACACCATGTGCGGGCCCCTTCGTGCGGGAACGTCGGGCTACCCCAGCAGCCCGCCCACCAAGTGGTCGGAGCCGCCGGAGCTGCTGCCGCCGCCTCCCCCTGTGCCGCCCGTCGAGCCGCCGGTCGGGCCTGCCGTGCCCGTGCCGCCCGACGAGGAGGGGCCCGCACTGGTGCCGGGGGCGCGCCCGGACGGGGACGAGTGGCGGCGCGGGGCCTGGCCCACGCTGCCCTGGGTCTGGCTCGGCTGGCCGCCCGTGACCGAACCGGTCGCGCCCGCCGTGGCCGGCGTCCTGGCCGTGCTCGACGGCGACGAGGTCGTGCCCTGGGTCGTCGGCGGTTGCGAGGCCGAGGGGCTCGCCTTGTGCTGCCGCGCCCCCGGCGTCCCGGGCAGCGGTGAACCCGGCAGTTCGTTGCGCGGCGCCTCTCCGGGCCCGGGCACGACCACGCGGTCCGCGTCCCGCACCGCCCCGCCGAGCAGCGAGCCGACCAGCAGCGTCACCCCGGTCACCAGCCCCGTCACCACGGCGCCCCGGCGCAGCACGTACTGCCGCAGCTCCCAGATGTCCGCCCGCGGCCCGAGCCGGCGCCACGCGCTCCCCGCCAGACGGCCGTCCACGGAGTACACCGGCGCCCCCGCGATGACCAGCGGCGACCAGGCGGCGAGGTAGATGATGTCGGGCGCGTCGTATCCGGGGGTGGTCCGCCAGCTCACCGTCACGATCAGTGCCGCCGACAGCAGCGCCCCGGCCGCGGCCGCGACCCGCTGCCACAGCCCGAGGACGGTCAGCACGCCCACGATCACCTGGAGGAAGGCGATGACCAGGCCGGTGCCGACGGGGTGGTGGAGCGCGAACTCCCGTAGCGGCTCGGCGACTTGCCAGGGGTGCAGAGTGTTCAGCCAGGTGACCATGGACCCCCGTTTCCCGCCGTCGAAGTAGAGGGGGTCGCAGAGCTTGCCCATGCCGGCGTAGGCGGAGACGGAGCCGAGGAAGATGCGCAACGGCAGCAGCACCACGCCGAGGTTCATCCGACGCCCGGGGTAGTAGGCGTGCCGTACGTGGTCGCCGCCGTGCCGCCTGCTCCGCGGCCCGTTCGCGAGTTCCTCGGTGCGCGCCGTGTCCGCGAACTCGCCGTCCCGGTACGGCGGTTCGCCGTAGGCGTGCCTGTGCCCGTCGTACGCGACGTCGTCGTAGGCGCTTTCCACACTCCGCATCGGCGGCAGCAGCCGGGTCTCCCCGGCCAGCGGACCGCGCTGGGCACCGACGACCGGCGTCTGAAGCGTCTGTGCGGTCAGGTGGTCGTCGTAGCCGCCGGTGCCCGCCAGGCCGTCCAGTCCGACGCGCGGGATGACCTGGGTCGCGCCCGGGTCGCCGCCCGCCTCCTCGCCGTGCACCACGCTCGACGTCCGTACGGCCTGGAGCAGCCGGTGCGCACCGGTGTCGTCGGGCGCCGACTTACCGCTCCAGACGACGGGCCGACGGCGGCCGGCCTGCCCCGCCGTACCAGCGACGGGCATGCGCGCGACGTCCTGCGCGCCGCCGACCTGCCGGGCGACCCGCGGGTACTGGGCGCGGCGCGCCGACGCACCCAACTGCACGCGGAAACTCGCATGATTGACGATGACCTGCGCCGGGTCGCTCGGCACCTTCACCATGCTCAGCGCGGGAGCGTCGTCGAACCCGGACGACCGGTCCCCCGTGGGTGTGCGGCGTGTTCTGGTCTCCACACTCATCTAACCGAGTGACGTGTGGTTAGGACACTGCTTTGACTCCGCGGATCTGTCCGGACCCCGTCAAGCTTGCCCTGTACGACCGAATTCCCCCGTACGAGTGAGGATGCGAACGTCTGTCCGCATCCTCCGGCCCGTCGGTGTCACGCGCGTCGGCGGGCGGCCTCGTACAGCACGATCCCCGCCGCCACACCGGCGTTGAGCGACTCGGCGCCACCCGGCATGGGGATCCGCACCCGGAGGTCGCAGGTCTCGCCGACCAGCCGCGACAGCCCCTTGCCCTCGCTGCCGACGACCACGACGACCGGCCCCTCCAGCGCGTCCAGCTCACCGAGTTCGACATCCCCGTCGGCGGCGAGCCCGACGACCGTGATCCCGGCCTTCTTGTACGCCTCCAGGGCGCGCGTCAGGTTGGTGGCGCGGGCGACGGGCGTACGGGCGGCCGTACCGGCGGAGGTCTTCCACGCACCGGCGGTCATACCGGCCGCGCGCCGCTCGGGCACGACCACCCCGTGCCCGCCGAAGGCGGAGACGGAACGGACCACGGCGCCGAGGTTCCGCGGGTCGGTGACCCCGTCGAGGGCGACGATCAGCGGGTCCTCGCCCTCGTCGTAGGCGGCGTCGGCGAGGTCCTCCGGGTGCGCGTACTCGTACGGCGGGACCTGGAGGACGAGGCCCTGGTGGTTGAGCCCGTTCGTCATCCGGTCCAGCTCGGGGCGGGGCGCCTCCATGAGGTTGATGCCGCCGCGCTCGGAGGCGAGCTGCAGCGCCTCGCGCACGCGCTCGTCGTTGTCGATGAACTGCTGGACGTAGAGCGTGGAGGCGGGCACGCCCTCGCGCAGCGCCTCGACCACCGGGTTGCGCCCGACGACCAGCTCGGAGGAGGACTTCCCACCCGTGCGACGCTGGGGGCGCCCCTGAGCGCGGCGCGCCTTCGCCTGTACGGCGCGCTGCTTGGCGTGTCCCTTGCGCATCTCGGCGGGCGGAGTCGGGCCCTTGCCCTCCAGGCCCCGGCGTCGCTTGCCGCCGCTGCCGACCTGCGCGCCCTTCTTGCCGGACATGCGGCGGTTGTTCGCGGCCATGACCTACCTGTCT
Organism: Streptomyces cynarae; assembly: GCF_025642135.1. Lineage (NCBI taxonomy): Bacteria > Bacillati > Actinomycetota > Actinomycetes > Kitasatosporales > Streptomycetaceae > Streptomyces > Streptomyces cynarae. The sequence goes on from NZ_CP106793.1 coordinate 4,172,578, forward strand.
GTTGAAGCGTTCGTACGTACGTCCAGTACGTCTCTTACATCTATGCAGTGTGCCGCCCGGAGGGCCGGGCGGCACAATCGATCATCGGATCGGCGGTGGGATCAGCGCGGGCCGAGCGTCCAGCGCGGGCCCTGCGGACTGTCCTCGATGACGAGCCCGGACTGGTTGAGCTGGTCGCGGATGGCGTCCGCGGTGGCCCAGTCCTTGCGGGCGCGGGCCGCCTCCCGCTGCTGGAGCACCAGGCCCACGAGGCTGTCGACCACACCGTGCAGGTCCTCGCCGCGGTCGCCCTCGCCGGCCCACTGGGCGTCGAGCGGGTCGAGGCCGAGGACGCCGAGCATGGCGCGCACCTCGGCGAGCCGGGCCACGGCGGCCTCCTTGTCGTCGGCCGCGAGCGCGCTGTTGCCCTGCCGGACGGTGGTGTGCACCACGGCCAGCGCCTGCGGCACACCCAGGTCGTCGTCCATGGCCTCGGCGAAGGCGGGCGGCACCTCGGCGGCGGGCTCGACGACACCTCCGGCCTTCTCGACGACGCGCTGCACGAAGCCCTCGATGCGCGCGAACGCGGACTCGGCCTCGCGCAGGGACTCCTCGCTGTACTCGATCATCGAGCGGTAGTGCGGCGTGCCCAGGTAGTACCGGAGCACGATGGGCCGCCACTGCTTGACCATCTCGGAGACGAGCACCGAGTTCCCGAGGGACTTCGACATCTTCTCGCCGCTCATGGTGACCCAGGCGTTGTGCACCCAGTACCGGGCGAACTCGTCGCCGAAGGCCTTGGCCTGGGCGATCTCGTTCTCGTGGTGCGGGAAGATGAGGTCGAGGCCGCCGCCGTGGATGTCGAAGGCGGAACCCAGGTACTTGTGCGCCATGGCCGAGCACTCCAGGTGCCACCCGGGGCGGCCGCGTCCCCAGGGCGTCTCCCAGGTGGGCTCGCCGGGCTTGGCGGCCTTCCACATGGCGAAGTCGCGCGGGTCCCGCTTGCCGGTCTCCCCGACACCGGAGGGCTGCTGGAGGTTCTCCAGCTCCTGGTTGGACAGCTGGAGGTACTCCGGGAAGGACCGCACGTCGAAGTAGACGTTGCCGTCCGCCTCGTAGCCGTGCCCGCGCTCGATGAGAGCGCGCATCATCTCGACCATCTCGGTGATGTGCCCGGTGGCGCGCGGCTCGTACGTCGGCGGGAGGCAGCCGAGCACGGTGTACCCGTCGTCGAAGGCGCGCTCGTTCTCGTACCCGATGGCCCACCAGGGGCGGCCCTGGTCCGCGGACTTCGCGATGATCTTGTCGTCGATGTCGGTGACGTTCCGGACGAAGGTCACCTGGTACCCGCGGTACTCGAACCACCGGCGCATGATGTCGAAGTTGAGGCCCGAGCGGATGTGCCCGATGTGCGGCGCGGCCTGCACGGTGGCGCCACACAGGTAGATCGAGACACAACCCGGCTTGAGCGGGGTGAAGTCACGGATCTGCCGGGCGCTGGTGTCGTACAGGCGAATAGTCACGAGTCCAGAGTAGTGGGCCGGGACCGGTGTCCGGCGCCCAGCCCGCCAAGACCGTCACCCGATCATGCGGCGGATGCGGCAGGCGTCCCTCGCCTCAGAGCCGCCCCGCCACCTTCCGCGGCACCACCCGCACCACCACCCGGTCCGCGTCCTGCGCCGACGCCGGGTTGAACTCTGCGTATTTCTTTCCCGTGTACTTCAGCGACAGTTCGTCGATCAGTTCGCGGGCGCCCTCGGTGCTCATCTCCGCGGTGCCGCGGATCTCCGCGTACTCGTACGGCGCATCGGGGTTCAGGACCACCACGCTCACCCTGGGGTCGCGGTCCAGGTTCAGCTTCTTGCGGCGGTCGACGGTCGTGGAGAAGAGGATGTCGTCGCCGTCCCGCTTGACCCACACGGGGGACAGTTGCGGGCCGCCGTCGGGTTGGAGCGTGCCGACGACGATGAAGACGGGGCTGTCGAGCAGGCTCTTGAGGCGGTCGGACAGTACGGCGGTCGGCATGGGTGCCTCCGGGACCTGGGTCGTGTGTCGCTGGTCACTCTGCCGGTACCCTCGCACGCTCTCGGCACGCCCGCACCACGAGCGCCGTCCGCATCACACGTGCGCCACGAGCGCCGCCCTCAGCAAAGGCGCACCGAGAGCGCCGCCCTCAGCACAGACGCACAGAGGACGCCGCCCTCAGCAAAGGCCCGGCAAGAGTCCCGTCACACTCGCACCACGAGCGCCGTCGCCACCGCCATCAGGCCCTCGTCCCGGCCGGGGAAGCCGAGGCCGTCCGTCGTGGCGCCGGAGACCGAGACCGGTGCGCCCGCCGCCTCCGAGAGGACCTTCTGCGCCTCGTCGCGGCGTCTGCCGATCTTCGGGCGCGGCCCCACGACCTGGACCGCGATGTTCCCGATCCGGAACCCCGCCTCGCGCACGATCCGTGCCGCCTCCGCGAGCAGCGTCACCCCGGACGCCCCGGACCACTCGGGCCGCCCGGTGCCGAAGTGCTGCCCCAGGTCGCCGAGGCCGGCGGCGGAGAAGAGCGCGTTGCACGCGGCGTGTGCGACCACGTCCGCGTCGGAGTGACCCGCGAGGCCGGGCCCCTCGCCGTCCCACTTCAGGCCCGCGCACCACAGCTCCCGACCCTCCTCGAAGGCGTGGATGTCGGTGCCGATGCCCACCTGGGGCAGCAGCGGCCCACCCGGCGGCAGCCGGACATCGGAGGCTTCAGAACCCATCGGTGAGCCTCCTGCGGGTCAGAACCGCCTCGGCGAGCACCAGGTCCAGCGGCCGCGTGACCTTGAAGGCCTCCTCGTGGCCGGGGACCACGACGACCGGCAGCCCGAGCTGCTCCACCATGCTCGCGTCGTCCGTGACGTTGTCCGTGACCGTCTCGTGGGCCTGGATCAGCGTCGCGCGGTCGAAGCCCTGCGGGGTCTGCACCGCGCGCAGCCGGGCGCGGTCGGGGGTGGCGACGACCGGTTCGGGCTCGCCGGGCGCGGCGGCCGGCTGGACCTCCTTCACCGTGTCGGCGAGCGGCAGCGCCGGAACGACGGCCGGCGCGCCCTCCCGTACCGCCTCGATCACCGCGTCCACCGTGTCCACCGGCACCAGGGGGCGGGCCGCGTCGTGGACCAGGACGATCCCGTACTCGGGCGGCAGGGCGTCGAGGCCGAGCCGCACGGACTCCTGGCGCGTCTCGCCGCCGGGGACGACCAGGAAGTCCGTCCTCTCCGGCAGCGCGTGCGCGTCGAGCAGCGACTTGACCTCGGCGGTCCCGTCGGGCGGGGCCACGACGATGACGAGGGAGACCGCGCGGGACGCCGCCATCGCCCGGACGGCGTGGATGAGCATGGGAACGCCACCGAGCGCGCGGAGCGCCTTGGGGGCGCCCGGGCCGAGGCGTACGCCCCGGCCGGCGGCCGGGATCACCGCGGCGGTGCGGACGGCGGGTGGCTCGATGGTCGAAGGGCGCGAAACGTCAGACATCGGTTCCTGTCAGGTTTGTGTGCTCGGCCGGGATGGGTATGGCCACACCGTGCCGGGCGCGACGCCTTGACCGGACCCTTCCGTGACTTCTGGTCGAGCCGACTGCCCGGGCCCGGCACGCCAAGTATCGGGGGTTTCCCCGTCGGCACAGGGATCGGGCAGGGGCTTTCGCGTTCCGGCTGTTGCACCTGAGGTTCAGGCCGCGGCGTCATGGGTACGTCGGGCAGTGACGGGTACGAACATGCCGCAGCGCCCGGCGACATCTACTGTGTCATCGGGCACCGCGGCATCGCGTGTGTGCTGTGCGCCGGTCGGTCCGCCACGCTCCTGGCCGGGGAGCGAGCGGGCCGGGACGGGCGTCAGGACGCGAGGACCTCGTCGAGGAGAGCCTCGGCCTTGTCCTCGTTCGTGTTCTCCGCGAGGGCGAGCTCGCTCACCAGGATCTGCCGGGCCTTGGCGAGCATCCGCTTCTCACCGGCGGAGAGTCCGCGCTCGCGCTCACGGCGCCACAGGTCACGCACGACTTCCGCGACCTTGATGACGTCGCCGGAGGCGAGCTTCTCCAGGTTTGCCTTGTAACGACGAGACCAGTTCGTGGGCTCCTCGGCGTACGGCGCGCGCAGCACCTCGAAGACCCGGTCCAGCCCGTCCTGACCGACCACATCACGCACGCCGACGAACTCCGCATTGTCCGCTGGCACACGCACCGTCAGGTCGCCCTGGGCGACCTTCAGCACCAAGTAGGTCTTGTCCACGCCTTTGATCTGGCGAGTTTCGATGGCCTCGATCAGCGCGGCCCCGTGATGGGGATAGACCACGGTGTCGCCAACCTTGAACGTCATGTGACAGGTACCCCTTCCGTGGCTATCCAGGGTAACACGGAAACCGCGTCATCTGAATGGCGTTTTCGCAGGTCAGGGCATATCTCGGGGCTTGACAAGCGCGACCGGAACGTGCTTCGAGGGGTGAGCGGAAGAGGGTATTCGCAGGTCGGAGCGGCTGCGCGGGCGGGGTGAAACCCGGGCGTTACACGCGTCGCAGGGCTCCGAGCGTGCCCGAAACATCCGCTTTTGTCCACCCTCAAGTGATCGACTTCCGCTACTCCGTTCGGTGCGCGGAGGCGGGTACGAGTCGAATCCGGAATTGATCAAGGGCTCCGGCGAGGCGCGGTTGTTGCGTCGGTGATCGATTTTCGGCACCTGTCTCGCAACCCGCCTCGCATTCCTTACGGGAAATCCCCGGGGCGGGTGAGGAGACGCTTATGTGAATGATGAGTCAGGAGTCGTCAAAGTGGCAGATGGGACTGCTGTGGAACAAGCTGAGTCCTGCGCCGCCTCCCTGGCAGCGGTGGGGCGCGCTGCCGCCGGGGCCGGACCCGCGAGGCGAAGTGCCGGGCTTGGGGAGGGTCGGGTGCGGTGGCCCGGGGGCGGCTCGGTAACCTAAGGCCGCTGACAGATACTTAGGGCGGCTTTATCAGGGGGTCGCCCTGCTTCGCCCACGTACAAGGAGTTGCCGCCGCCGTGAGCAGCAGCCTTCGACGCGGCGCCCTCGCCGCCGCCGCCATCGCGTTCTCGATCGCCTCGCTCGCCGCCTGCGGCGCCGGCAACGACAGCCAGACGCTCCAGGTCAAGCCGGACAACGCGGCGACCAGCGTCGGAAATCTCAAGATCCAGAACGCGCTCGTCATCACCCAGCCGGACCCGAAGTCCACCGGGCCCGCCGTGATCTCCGCGACGATCTTCAACGCAGGCCGCACGGACCAGACGCTGGACTCCATCACGGTCGACGACACCGGCAAGACCGCAGAGCTCAGCCCCGCCTCGGGCAAGGGCAAGGGCAAGCTGACCATCCCGGCCGGCGGCTCCCTCGTGATCGGCGGCAAGGGCAACGCCTCCGCGGTGCTGCCGAGCAGCCGGGAGGCCGTGCAGGACGGCAACGCGCAGAAGATCACGTTCAGCTTCAGCGAGGCCGGGGACGTGAGCCTGCGGGCGTTCGTGGTTCCCGCCGAGAGTTACTTCACCAAGTGGGGCCCGAGCAACATCCCGTCGCCGTCGGCCACCGCCTCCGCCTCCCCGGCCACCTCGAAGCCGGGCTCCCCCAAGCCGTCGACGTCGGTGCAGGGTTCCCCGGCCGCGGGCGCCGAGCGCTCCCCGTCGGCGACCGCGTCGAAGTCCCCGAGCCACTGAGGCACGCCGGACCCGTACGACGAAGGGCGGCGCCCCCAGCGGGGTGCCGCCCTTCGTCGTACGGGCCCGCGCGGGGCGGGCACGGCCGCCGACACCGCGGCAGGCACCCACACGCACGGAGGGCGGGCACTCCGCCAGGAGTCCCGCCCTTCGTCGGCAATCCGTGCGCCGGCACGCCGCCGCCGTCGTCGTTATGGCTCGCGACTGAACGGCTCACGGCTCACGGCACATGGCTCACGGCTCACGGCTCACGGCTTACGGCTCACGGCTTACGGCTCGAACTTGTAGCCGAGGCCGCGGACCGTCACCAGGTACCGCGGGGCACCCGGGTCCGGCTCGATCTTGGCCCGCAGGCGCTTGACGTGGACGTCGAGGGTCTTGGTGTCGCCCACGTAGTCCGCGCCCCAGACCCGGTCGATGAGCTGCATACGGGTCAGCACGCGGCCCGCGTTGCGCAGCAGCATCTCCAGCAGGTCGAACTCCTTCAGCGGCAGGTCGACCTTCGACCCGGAGACCGTGACCACGTGACGGTCGACGTCCATCCGCACCGGACCCGCCTCCAGCGCCGCCGGCGTCACCTCCTCCGGCTCGCCGCGCCGGCGCAGCACGGCCCGGATCCGGGCGACCAGCTCCCGCGAGGAGAACGGCTTGGTGACGTAGTCGTCGGCCCCTATCTCCAGCCCGACGACCTTGTCGATCTCGCTGTCCTTGGCGGTCACCATGATGACGGGGACGTTGGAGCGACCGCGCAGTTGGCGGCACACCTCCGTGCCGGGCAGACCCGGCAGCATCAGGTCGAGGAGGACGAGGTCGGCGCCGTTGCGCTCGAACTCGTCGAGTCCGTCGGGCCCGGTGGTCGCGACGGCGACCTCGAAGCCCTCCTTGCGGAGCATGTACGACAGGGCGTCGGAGAAGGACTCCTCGTCCTCGACGACGAGCACTCGGGTCACGGAAGGACCTCCGGGGCGGGAAGCGGTTCGTACGGGGATGAGACGGTGGGGGTCGTCCCGTAGGGCGGGCCGTCCTCGTCATCGAGGTCGGACGGATGATCGGTCGCACGGTCGCGGGCCGCACCCGCCTCCGGCAGCCGCAGGGTGAAGGTGGAGCCCTGACCCTCGGAGCTCCACACCGTGACCTCCCCGCCGTGCGAGGCGGCCACATGCTTGACGATCGCAAGGCCGAGGCCGGTGCCGCCCGTGGCACGGGAGCGGGCCGGGTCGACGCGGTAGAAGCGCTCGAAGATGCGCTCCTTGTCCTTGTCGGAGATGCCGATGCCCTGGTCGGTGACCGCGATCTCGATGAGGTCGCCGCCGTGCGCGGACACCCGGCGGGCGGCGATGCCTACGCGGGTGCGGGCGGGCGAGTAGTTGACGGCGTTCTCCACGAGGTTGCCGAGGGCGGCGGCGAGCTGTCCGCGGTTGCCCCACACGTGCAGTTCCGCGGGGCCTCCCAGCCCTCGTCCACCACCACCCTGATCGGGCCCTTCGGGCACCCATACATTCGAGGCCATGGTGATCTGCTTGGTGGTGGCCGCGTGCCGGCATCGGTCGATGGCCTCGGCGACCAGTTCGTCGACGCGCACGGGCTCGGCGTCCTCCAGCGGGTCGTCGTTCTGCACCCGGGAGAGGTCGATGAGCTCCTGCACGAGGTTGGTCAGGCGGGTGGCCTCGACCTGCATCCGGCCCGCGAAGCGCTGCACGGCCTCGGGGTCGTCGGAGGCGTCCATCACGGCCTCGGAGAGCAGCGACAGGGCACCCACCGGTGTCTTCAGTTCGTGGCTGACGTTCGCCACGAAGTCGCGGCGCACCGCCTCTATCCGGCGGGCCTCGGTGAGGTCCTCGACGAGCAGCAGGACAAGCCGGGAGCCGAGCGGCGCCACGCGCGCGGAGACGGCGAGCGCCTCCCCGCGTCCGGTGCCGCGCCGCGGCAGGTCCAGCTCGACCTGGCGTATCTCGCCGTCGCGCCGGGTGTCACGTGCCATGTGGAGCATCGGCTCGACGGCGAGCCTGCCGCCGCGCACCAGCCCGAGCGCATAGGCTGCGGAGCTGGCCTTGACGACGGCGTCGGCCTCGTCGAGGACGACGGCCGAGGAGCGCAGGACGGACAGCACCGTGTCCACGCCCGGCGGCAGCACGGGGTCGGTGTGCAGGGAAGTGCGGGTGGGGCGCTTCTGGTCGCGCTCGCTCCAGCGGAACGCCAGCATGGCGATGACACCGGTGAGCACTCCGGCGATCGCTGCCGCTGCGGCGACCGCCGCGTTCACGTCCATGCGTCCAGATTAGGCAGCTCCTCGCACCTGCCCACAGCCATCGGAGTGCGACCTCGAACACTCGTCGCCCAGAGTTCACCTGGGAGCCAGTATTGGTTCATTCGGGATGGCGGAAACAGTCGCGTACGGGCCGGAACGTGGGAGCGTGGGGTGCGTAGGGCGCCGTGTCCGCCGTGTTCTCGTCATGGCGGCGGTGTTCTCGTCATGACGGCGACGGGCCCCGGCGCCCGACCCCCCGGCCCCCGGAGCAGACGTAAGAGAGGGACACCCAGATGCGGGACGCGTACCACGAGGAACTTGACTCGATCGGTGACAGCCTGGTCGAGATGGCCCGGCTGGTCGGGTCGGCGATCGGGCGTGCCACGACGGCCATCCTCGACGCCGACCTGAAGCTGGCGGAGGCCGTGATCGAGGCCGACCAGAAGGTCGACGACCTCCAGCACGACCTGGAGGCGCGCGCGATAGCCCTCCTGGCCCGCCAGCAGCCGGTGGCGACGGATCTGCGCATCGTGGTGACGTCGCTCAGGATGAGCGCGGACCTCGAGCGCTCGGGCGACCTCGCCCAGCACGTCGCGAAGCTGGCCCGGCTGCGCTTCCCCGAGCGCGCCGTGCCGCACGACCTGCACGCCACCATCCTGGAGATGGGCCAGCTCGCCCAGCGCCTGATGGCCAAGGCGGCCGAGGTGATCGTCACCAAGGACGTCGACCTGGCGCTGCAGCTCGAGCAGGACGACGACGAGATGGACCTGCTGCACCGCACCCTCTTCCAGCACCTGATCGACGAGCGCTGGAAGCACGGCATCGAGACCGCCGTGGACGTGACCCTGCTGGGCCGCTACTACGAGCGCTACGCCGACCACGCTGTCGCGGTGGCCAAGCGGGTGGTGTACCTGGTGACCGGCGAGCACGCGGACGCCCTCCAGCCCGATGTCCAGCCGGTGACGGGCGTCGAGGGCGCGTGACGGGGAGCCCGCAAGGGGCCTGAAGAAGGCCGGCCGGGCGGGTACGAGCCCCCGTGCGCCGTTGATGCGCCCGGCCGAGCGGGCATGCAATGGGCGGAGGCACCAGTCTCGACATCCTTCGAGGAGCGACTCATGGCCGAGACCCCGAGCACGTCCGACCCCACGCAGGAGCGCGAGACCCAGCAGCCCGCCGAGATCGCAAGCCTGCCGCTGGTCGGCGCCTGCGGCTGCGGCTCCGGCTGCGGATGCGGATGCCAGTCGGGCGCGCCCTGCCAGTGCGGCTGACGGCACATCGCGCACGACAGCACGACAGCACGGCAGCACGACAGCACGACAACGGAACACGGACCTACGACGACGAGGGGTCCCGGCGCACTGCCGGGGCCCCTCGTATGCGTGGGAAAGCCCACGAGCGCAGCATGAAAGAGAAGGAAGGAAAAGAAAGGAAGGGAAGGGAAGGGAAGACGGGGGCGGACCAGGAACGAGGTACCAAGCCATGGCCCAGTTCATGGACATCCACCGCGGTATGAGGGGCATCACGGCCGATCAGCTGAGTGCGGCACACCAGGCCGACCTCGCCATCGAGGAGGAAGAGGGCGTGCACTTCCAGCACGCATGGGCGGACCCGGAGTCCGGAACGGTCTACTGCCTGTCCGAGGCCCCTTCGGCCGAGGCGGTCCAGCGCATCCACGAACGCGCAGGCCACAAGGCGGACGAGATCCACCCTGTCCCCCTGTCGACCTGAAGCCGCCGACCCCCTGTCGACCTCACGCGGCCACCGGACGGGCACCGGCTCAGAGCCCCCGCGCCTCGAACGGTTGACCGACACATGGCAATGATTGAGTAAAACCGCCTCCGCGGGAAATGGTGCGCACTCGCGCGGCGTTCGTCTCCTTGGAGGGTGTTCCGCGCCGTCCGCACAGGCATGCCCGCAGCAAGGAGGAACGCCACGTGAGCCAGTACGTCACCAGGCTCGGGCGTCGCTCCCCGGCGACCACCTCGCGGCTGCGGCTGCCGCACCGCAGGCCCCGCCGTGTGGCCATGCTCTCCGTGCACACCTCACCGCTGCACCAACCCGGCACGGGTGACGCCGGCGGCATGAACGTCTACATCGTGGAGCTGGCCCAGCGGCTCGCCGACCTGGGCATCGAGGTCGAGGTGTTCACCCGGGCCACCACGGCCGCTCTGCCGCCGGCCGTCCAGCTGACCCCGGGCGTGCTCGTCCGGCACGTCGACGCCGGACCGTACGAGGGGCTGGCCAAGGAGGACCTCCCGGCCCAGCTGTGCGCTTTCACGCACGGTGTGATGCAGGCGTGGGCCGGTCACCGCCCCGGCTACTACGACCTCGTGCACTCCCACTACTGGCTCTCCGGCCACGTCGGCTGGCTGGCCGCCCAGCGCTGGGGCGTCCCCCTGGTGCACGCCATGCACACCATGGCCAAGGTCAAGAACGCCAACCTCGCCGAGGGCGACACCCCCGAGCCCGCCGCCCGGGTCATCGGTGAGATGCAGATCGTGGCCGCCGCCGACCGGCTCATCGCCAACACCTCCGAAGAGGCCGACGAACTCGTACGCCACTACGCCGCCGACCCCGGCAAGGTGGCCGTCGTCCATCCCGGGGTGAACCTGGAGCGCTTCCGGCCCGCCGACGGCCGGGCCGCCGCCCGGGCCCGGCTCGGGCTGCCGCAGGACGCGCTGATCCCGCTCTTCGCCGGACGCATACAGCCCCTCAAGGCGCCCGACGTGCTGCTGCGCGCCGTCGCCGTCCTCCTCGACGAGCGCCCCGAGCTGCGCTCCCGCATCGTCGTGCCCGTCGTGGGAGGCCCCAGCGGCAGCGGGCTCGCCAAGCCGGAGGGGTTGCAGAAGCTCGCCGCCCGGCTGGGCATATCCGACGTCGTCCGCTTCCGGCCGCCGGTGCGGCAGGACGAGCTCGCCGACTGGTTCCGCGCGGCGTCCGTCCTGGTGATGCCGTCGTACAGCGAGTCCTTCGGGCTCGTCGCGATCGAGGCACAGGCCGTCGGCACGCCGGTCCTGGCGGCCGCGGTCGGGGGGCTGCCCGTCGCCGTGCGGGACGGGCACACCGGGTTCCTGGTCGAGGGCCACGATCCCGCCGCGTACGCGCGCGTGCTGCGCGATTTCGCCGACGACCCGCAGCTGTGCGCCCGCATGGGCGAGGCCGCGGCCCGGCACGCCGGGTCGTTCGGCTGGGACGCGGCGGCCTCCGCGACCGCCGGGGTGTACACGGAGGCCATGCAGGCCCACCGCCGCCGGGCGCGCGCCCACCACGGCTGACACCTCGCGTACGCTGCCTGACATGTCCGATGAGCAGCGCGCCGCACAGGTCATCGAAGGGGTCCTGAAGGACGCCGAACTGGAGTGGGAGAGCCCGCAGTCGGGCTCGTTCGTCGTGAAGCTCCCCGGGACGCGAAAGCTGTCGACGACCGTCTCACTGATCGTCGGCCGGCACTCGCTGTCCCTCAACGCCTTCGTGATCCGCCACCCCGACGAGAACGAGCCCGCGGTGCACCGCTGGCTGCTGGAGCGCAACCTCAAGCTCTACGGGGTGAGTTACGCCGTCGACCCGCTCGGCGACATCTACCTCACCGGCCGGCTGCCGCTGGCCGCGGTCACCCCGGACGAGGTGGACCGACTGCTCGGCTCGGTCCTGGAGGCGGCCGACGGCAGTTTCAACACCCTCCTGGAGCTGGGTTTCGCGTCCGCGATCCGCAAGGAGTACGCCTGGCGGGTGTCCCGCGGGGAGTCCACCCGCAACCTGGAGGCGTTCAGTCATCTGACCCAGCGACCCGAGAACTGACCTCCCTTCATCGCCGCACGACCCCTTCCACACCGTGGAACCCCGTGGCATGCTCACCGCCAGCACAGTTCTGAACATCGTTCACATCCATGGACTTTATCTCTCGGGCTCGTCCCGGGAATCCTTGGAAGGCGGTTCGGGCATGGGCAAGGGGAACGCGGACCTCAGCAGACGGAGCCTGCTCGCAGGCGCCATCGCCGTGGCGGCCGCCGCCGCCACCGGAACGACGACGGCGGCCGCCACACCGTCCAGGGGGCAGGTGCCCGTCCTGTGGCACGAGTTCGTCCGCGCGCCGTTCACCCATCCGCAGATCCCGTACGTGGGCCGGGCCGGTCACCGGCGCGGAACGGCGCGCTTCCCCCGCCGCCCCGTGGTGGCCGACGTGACCGCCTACGGAGCCGTGGCGGACGGCACGACCGACTGCGCCCCCGCGATCAACCGTGCCATCGCCGACGCCGGAAGGGCCGGCGGCGGCACGGTCACCATCCCGCCCGGCACCTTCCGCCTCGACGGCCTGATCCACATCGGGTACGACGGCGTCGTGCTGCGGGGCGCGGGCAGTGACCGTACGACGCTGTACGCGACGAAGAACCTGACCGAGCTGATCGGCGTCTACGGCTCCCGCTACGGCGGCACCAAGTCGTCCTGGTCCTGGGCGGGCGGCCTCATCTGGCTGGCGCCCAAGGCCCGTTGGGACTCCCTGGTCGCGGCCATCCGGGCGCAGGCATGGCCGTTCGAGGGCTGGACCGGCAACAAGCGCGACGAGTGGGAGACGCTGACCACGGTGTCCCCGGCCAGGCAGGGCTCCTGGACGGTCACGGTCGCGGACGCCCGCCGGCTGAGGCCGGGCCGACTGGTCCTGCTCCGCCTCGCGGACGACGCCGGCCACACCCTTCTGGAGCACATGTCGGGCGGCGGCCCCGGCCCACAGGCGTACTCCTGGGACGACAAGACGAAACTGACGTCCTACGTCCCCTATGAGTGGCCCGTGCGCGTCGCGCGCGTGGCGGGCCGGAAGGTCACGTTCGAGCGACCTCTTCCGCTGGACGTGCGCCCGGAGTGGGATCCGCGCCTGACCACGCACGTACGGGAGCTGAGCGGCGCGGGCGTCGAGGGCCTCACCCTCCAGGCGATCGAGACCCCGCAGTCCCAGCACCTGCTGGACAAGGGTTACAACGGGGTCGTGTTCCAGTGCGCGTACGACTGCTGGGCGGACGACGTCGTCGTGCGGCACGTGGACAACGGCTTCGGCCTGGTCGCCGCCTCCTCCTGCACACTGCGCCGCACGCGCGTGGCGGGCCGTGGCTCGCACCACCCCTACTTCTGCCGCGAGGGCTCGCACGACAACCTGATCGAGGACTTCACGATCGAGCAGCGGACCGTGCCGGCCCCGCCGGACACCCAGCTCCACGGCATCAACGTGGAGGGCCTGTCCTCGTACAACGTCTGGTCGCGCGGTGAGATGCAGATGGGCACGTTCGACTCGCACCGGGGACTGCCGTTCGCGAACGTCCGTACGGACATCACCGTGAACAACAACGGCCGTCACGGCGGTGACGCCATCGCCGGGCCCCTCTTCGGCGCCCGCTTCACCCACTGGAACATCCGCGTGACGAACGGCCGTGCGGGCCTGATGAAGATCGACGGCCTGGCGCCGTACTCCGCCACAGTCGGCATCGACGAGGTCACGGAGTTCGACCAGATCGACGTGCCCGACTTCACGGGCGACCTGCACTCCCGCCTGGAGCTGTACGGCACGACGGACGCCGTACGGCCGCGGAACCTGTACGAGGCGCAGCGGGGGCTGTGACCGGTGTGGGGCCGGCGGGTGCCGTGACCAAGGCGGAGCCGGCGGGCCGTGACCAGGGCGGGGCCCAGCGGGGGCTGGGCCCTGGACGATGCCGGCGGGGGTGGTGACCGGGTCGGCCCGCCTCAGGCCGCGCCGACCTCCGCCGCTCCCGCCGTCTCCTTCTCCGTCCCCCGCGCCGGCTCCTCCCCCGGGAGGCGGCGCATCAGCGCGGCGTAGCCGACCCCGGCCGTCGTACCGACCACCGCGCACAGGCCCCACAGCCACTCCGCGCCCAGCCGGTCGATGACGAAGCCGGACAGCAGCGGCGCGACGAGCGAGGCCACCGACCAGGACAGGGTGTACATGCCCTGGTAGCGGCCGCGCCCGTGCACCGGGGAGAGGCGTACCACGAGGCCGGTCTGGGTGGGCGCGTTGACGATCTCCGCCAGCGTCCACACGCACACCGTCAGCGCGAAGACACCGACCGAGCCCGCGAAGGCGGTCAGCCCGAAGCCGTACCCCGCGAGCACGGAGGAGACCACCAGCAGCCGGCGCGGGTCGCGGTGCTCGATGAAGCGGGTGACCGGGATCTGCAGCGCGACGATCAGCACGCCGTTGACGGCGATCGCCATGCCGTAGTCCGCGGGCGAGAACCCGGCCTCGCCCATGGCGACCGGCAGACCGACGGACCCCTGCTGGAAGACGAGCGCGACGAGGAAGGACAGCCCGACGACGCTCATGAAGCGGCCGTCCCGGACGACGGTCCCGAGGCCGACGTCGCCCGCGGCGTCCTTGGCGGTGGGAGCGGGCCGCGACTCGGGCAGCTTCGCGAAGACGACGACCGCGCAGACCAACGTCATCCCCGCCTCGATCAGGAACCCGGCGAGATAGCTGAACTCGGCGATGAAACCCGCCGCCATGGAGGACACCGCGAAGCCCAGGTTGATCGCCCAGTAGTTGAGGGAGAAGGCGCGCACCCGGTCCTCGGGGCGCACGATGTCGGCCATCATCGCCTGCACGGCGGGCCGGGAGGCGTTGCTCGCCATGCCGACGAAGAAGGCGACGGCGGCGATGGAGACGGGGTCCCGCACGAACCCGAGCAGCGCCACGAACCCGGCGGTCGACGTCTGCGCGATCAGCAGGGTGGGCCGCCGCCCCAGCCGGTCGGCCATCACGCCCCCGCCGAGCGAGGAGACGACACCGCCGAGCCCGTGCAGCGAGGCGACGAGACCGGCGTACGAGGCGGAGTACCCGCGGTCCAGGGTCAGGTACAGCGCCATGAAGGTGGCGACGAAGGCGCCCAGCCGGTTGACGAGCGTGCTCGTCCACAGCCACCAGAACTCGCGGGGAAGCCCCGAGACGGTCTCGCGGGCGGCACGTCTGACGGCGGCGATCGACATGAGGGTCCCCCACGGGCGTAGGCGCATGTAAGCGGCTCGAACGGTGATCACAACTTACAAACGCGCGGCAGGGAGGGGCCACTCAATTAACAGATGCCGTCAACTGTCGTACGGCGCGGGAACCGTCCGCCGACCGACTGTCCGCCTGCCGAGCGGGCCGTACGAGGGGGTGAATGCGTGGATTACGCTCTGAGGCATGGCCGACGCACCGTACAAGCTGATCCTCCTCCGCCACGGCGAGAGCGAGTGGAACGCGAAGAACCTGTTCACCGGCTGGGTGGACGTCAACCTGAACGAGAAGGGCGAGAAGGAGGCGGTCCGCGGCGGTGAGCTGCTCAAGGACGCCGGCCTGCTGCCCGACGTGGTCCACACGTCCCTCCAGAAGCGCGCGATCCGCACCGCGCAGCTGGCACTGGAGGCCGCCGACCGCCACTGGATCCCGGTCCACCGCTCCTGGCGCCTGAACGAGCGCCACTACGGCGCCCTCCAGGGCAAGGACAAGGCCCAGACGCTTCAGGAGTTCGGCGAGGAGCAGTTCATGCTCTGGCGCCGCTCCTACGACGTGCCGCCGCCCCCGATCGAGGACGACTCGGAGTTCTCCCAGGCCGACGACGCGCGCTACGCGACGATCCCGCCGGAGCTGCGCCCGAGGACGGAATGCCTCAAGGACGTCGTCTTCCGCATGCTCCCGTACTGGTACGACGGCATCGTCCCCGACCTCCTGGCCGGCCGCACGGTCCTGATCGCGGCCCACGGCAACAGCCTGCGCGCCCTGGTCAAGCACCTGGACGGCATCTCGGACGCCGACATCGCCGGCCTGAACATCCCGACGGGCATCCCGCTCTCCTACGAACTGGACGCCGACTTCAAGCCGATCACTCCCGGCGGCACGTACCTCGACCCGGAAGCGGCCGCGGCGGCGATCGAGGCGGTCAAGAACCAGGGCAAGAAGAAGTAGGGATTGCGATCATGCCCCTGAGCTGCGCAGATGTCGCGGCTCAGGGGCATTTTCACGGCCTGGGCCCTCTCTGGACCCTCATGCCCCCGGGTCCTGAAACGGGCGCGGGCCCCCCGGGGTACACCGCAGATCCTGGGCGTTGGTCAGGCGGCGGCCCGGGAGGCGGCGCGCAGCGGCGTGAGCGCGGTGCTCCAGGCGACGACCTGGTCCAGCAGAGCGTCCAGTGCGGCGGCGCTGTGGTCGGCCGGCTTGAGGGTGGTGTAGTTCTCGAACTCGGTCATCAGTGACAGCATGACCTGCCGGCCCACGCAGGCCATGTCCAGGGCGCCGCAGACCAGCCGTAGTTGTTCGGCCGCCCGGGCGCCGCCGACGACGCCGTAGGAGACGAACCCGACCGCCTTGTTGTTCCATTCCGCAAAGAGGTAGTCGAGGGCGTTCTTGAGCACCCCGGAGGTGGAGCTGTTGTACTCGGGGGTGACCAGGACGAACCCGTCGAACGAGGCGATCCTGGCCGCCCACGCCTGCGTGTGCGCGTGCTGATAGTGGCCGTGCATGGCCCCGAGCGGCTCGTCCAGGTGGGGGAGCGGGTGGTCACGCAGGTCGATCAGCTCGAACTCGGCGTCGGTGCGGCGCGATGCGGTGTCATGGACCCACGTGGCGACCTGTTCGCCGTTGCGGCCCGGGCGGGTGCTGCCGAGGATGATGCCGATCCTGATCACGTCCGATTCTCCTGTTCTGTTTCTGGTGCAGCTGGTGCGACTTTTTGTGGCGCGGCGCATCTGTCAGCGGGCGTCCGCGTCGCGCGGGGGCACGGAGCCCGTCAGGGGGCTTTCGTCGAGGTACCGGATCTCGTAGACGCGTTCGGTGAACTTCCATCCGTCCGGGGTGCGTTGGTAGCGGTCGTGGTAGATGGCGTAGTTCACCCCGGACCGGCCGTCGCGGCCGCGCCCGACTTCCGACATGTACGCACGGCCGGACGCGGTGTCGCCGTCGAGCTGGATCAGGCCCGGATGGGTGTTCTGCACCAGGAAGTCCACGAACTCCGGTACCCGTCGGCCCCAGGCGCGGATCTGCTCCTGGCCGGTCATCTCGGCGGGGATGTCGGGCACCCGCCACACGCCGTCCGGTGTGAACAGCGACGCGACACGGTCGTAGTCGCGCATCATCACCGCATCGGTGAACTCGCCGCGCAACGCCTCGATCTCGACCCGGTCCGCGATCACCTGAAAGTCGCTCATCGTTTCCTCCCTGTCACAGCCACGGGGCTGCTGTGCCGGTGTCAGCAGTACGACGGCGCAGCTCCCCCAGATGTCAGGCGGGACGCCGACCTCACATTCCGGTGCGCTGTCCCGTCGATCCGGTGAGTGCGCATCCGATCGGCGCAAGGCAAGGGGAGGACCGTGACCACCGGAGACGATCAGAGCCTGGGCGCGATCATGAGCGAGCGGCGTCAGCTGATCAATCTCGCCTACCGGCTGCTGGGCTCCCTGGCCGAGGCCGAGGACGCCGTCCAGGAGACCTACGCCCGCTGGTACGCCATGTCCCGCCGACAGCAGGACGCCATCGAGTCCCCCGGCGCCTGGCTGACGAAGGTCGCGAGCCGCATCTGCCTGGACCTGCTTCGCTCGGCACGGGCCCGGCGCGAGCGCTACGTGGGTGAATGGATCCCCGAGCCGCTGCCCGAACCCACCCAATGGACCACCGCGTCGGCAGGCGGCGCCACGGCCGACCCGGCCGACAGGGTGACGCTCGACGAGTCGGTCAACATGGCCTTTCTCGTCGTGCTCGAATCGATGACCCCGGCCGAACGCGTCGCGTTCATCCTGCACGACGTCTTCCGCTACTCCTTCGCCGAAGTCGCCGAGATCGTCGGCCGCACACCCGCCGCCTGCCGTCAGCTGGCCTCCTCCGCCCGCCGCCGCATCCGCGCCTCCCAGACGTCCGCGACCTCGGCGGCCCACCAGGCCGGCATCGTCAGGGACTTCAAAGAGGCTTGGCAGGCCAAGGACATCAGTGCCCTCATCGGCCTCCTCGACCCCGACGCCACAGTGGTCGCCGACGGCGGCGGCGTCACCAGAGCCTCACTCCGCCCCATCGAAGGCGGCGAGCGGATCGCGCGCTACCTGACCGACCTCTTCGCGAGGGCACCCGGCACGGTGACCATCGTGGAACGCACGGTCAACGGCCGGCCCGGCCTGGTCGCCCAGCAGGACGGCCGCACCGTGGCGGTATACGCGTTCGACATCGCCGGCGATCGGATCACCCACATCTGGGCGGTGCTCAACCCCGCAAAGCTCCGCCCCTGGACGACGGGCTGACCCGGGTCGTCGAGCGCGACATGCTCGGCCGTGCTGGTCGCTTCCGCGTCCGTCGTAGTGTGCTGTGCGTGAACGGGACCCCGCACTTGCCGACGCAAGAAGACATGGAACTGATCGAGTTGGCCCGGCGCATTGTGGAGGCCAACGGCGACGGGGAGGTGCACACGGTTGGCGCCGCTGTCCGGGATGCCCGGGGACGCACGTTCGGTGGCATCAACCTCTACCACTTCACCGGCGGGCCCTGTGCGGAGCTCGTGGCGCTCGGGCATGCCCGTGCGGCGGGGGCGCGTGACCTCACGACGATCGTTGCGGTCGGCGACCGGGGCCGCGGTGTGCTCGCGCCGTGCGGTCGTGACCGACAAGTCCTCCTCGACCACCATCCAGGCATCCGCGTCCTGGTTCCGACGCCCGATGGAGTCCGCAGCATCTCCATCGCCGACCTCCTGCCGCACAGCTATGTGTGGGCGGAGCAGGCCGTGCCCTCCGAACCGGACTGTCCTGAGCCGGCCAGGCCGTCCCTGCACTTCCATCGGGACTATCTCGACGCCGTCCGCACGGGCCGGAAGACGACGACCGTACGCCGGGACCCGGTTGCCACGGGGCCGGTCGACATGGTCTTCGAGCTGGACGAGGAGGTGGTACTGAAGGGTGTCGTCACGCAGATCACGTCGAAGAAGGTCGGCGAACTGACCGAGCAGGACGCCATCGCCGACGGGTTCCGCGATCTCGCGGAACTCCACGACAGGCTGCGGTACCACTACCCCGACATCGGTTCCGCCGATGACATCGCCATCGTCCACTTCCGCTTGGCCGACGCCTGACCCGTGCGTGTGGGAACCCTTGGGTGATCCCGCAGGGTGAGCCGATGGCTTTCGACTGGGCTCGCGATCGAGTCGGACCGTCTCTGGGCCGTCCGAGGTCGCTCGGCAGCGGACAGCCCTGTAGAGAGGTGGACCAGGTCAGGTCAGGGCCGGTACGAAGCCGCCGCGTGAGGTGCCCGAGCCCAGCAGGAAAGGCCAATCGAGCACCTCGGGCAGTCGGTCCATGGACAGGACGACTGCTCCGCCGGCCCCTTCGACGTCGGCGCACCAGTCGGCCATGTCACCGGGGGCAGTGTCCCCCTCCGCTCCGCCGAGCACCGGGGCGGCAAGAGCAGGGACGACGAGTCCGTGCTCGCCCGGTCCATCCACGACACACAGCGTGAGCCTGGGGAGGATGTTCCAGCCTTCACAGAGGGGCACTGCCCCGTCCGGCACGGTCAGTGCCGGAAGGACATGGTGAACAGGCGCGTCGGCCAACAGGAGCACGGGCGTGGCACCACGGACGAACAGAGTTTTCTCAGGCTCCAGAAGCACGGGCCCACTATCGCAGGCGGG
Source organism: Streptomyces cynarae (assembly GCF_025642135.1). Taxonomy (NCBI): domain Bacteria; kingdom Bacillati; phylum Actinomycetota; class Actinomycetes; order Kitasatosporales; family Streptomycetaceae; genus Streptomyces; species Streptomyces cynarae. The sequence continues at coordinate 4,192,128 of NZ_CP106793.1, forward strand.
ACCATCAGGCCCGCCCCCGGGCCGCCCGCCGACCGCGAGTTGATGCGGAGCTGACGGGACGCCCCCCTGAGGCACGTCCCGCGGCAGCGGACGGCCCGAGTGCATGACTCGGGCCGTCCCGGGGACTCGGCGGCGAACCCCCCTAGCAGCACCGAGGCGTCAGCCGCGGCGGCTCGTCCGGGCGAGGGCCTGCACGAAGCGGAGGGCGTCCACCGTGCCCACGCCGGTGGCCATGTCGTAGCCGTTGACGGCCTTGTAGCCGGTGACGCCCTCATAGCTGTTGTCCGTGCCGTCGTTGACGTCGACGATGCCGGAGTTCTTCTGCTTGAGGAGGCTGTACAGCGCCCCGTTGATGTTGCCCACCCGGTGGCCGGCCGCCTGGTCGGCGAGGGCGATGATGCCCGAGAAGAGCGGGCTGGCCTCGCTGGTGCCGCCGGAGACGTCCCAGCCGGTGGCGGTCGGGTCGAAGCTGGAGTAGACCCAGGCGCCGCCGTTGACCGCGGCCGCCATCGACACGTCCGGGGTGCCGCGGCGGGTGCCGACGACGTTCTTCACGCCGCTCTGGAAGGCCGGGCGGGGGAAGACGTGCGACTGGCCGCCGCCGCCCGCGCCGTAGTCGTTGTAGACGCTGTCCGGCTTGACGCGCTGCCCCTTGTCGTTCAGGTGGAGCTGGGTGCCGCCGATGGAGGTGACCAGCGGGTCCGAGGACGGCCAGGAGTTGACGGGCTTCTTGTAGTAGGTCTTGCCGTCCGCCATGAGGTCCGTGGCGCCGCCGTCGCCGGAGGAGGCGAGGACCGTCACGTGCTTGCGGTTCGCGTCCTGGAAGGCGTAGCGCAGGTTCTTGATGCTGGAGAAGTCGCCCTTGTCGAAGCCGGGGAACGTGTTCTCGGTGGCGCCGAAGCTCTGGCTGATGACGTCGCCGACCCCGTGGTCGATCAGGTACTTCTCGGCGTTCATCATCTCCGGGAGACCGGTGGTGCCTTCGGTCTCGGAGACCGCCGTCTCCACCAGGACGATCTTGGCGTCGGGCGCCACGGCGTGGGCCATCTCGACGTCCAGGGAGGTCTCGCCGGCCCAGCCGGTCATGTCGGAGTTCTTCGGGTCGAAGGGGGGCACCTTGCCCCACTTGACCACCTTGACCTTGGTGCTGGGCAGGCCGAACTGCTTGCTGTAGACGTCGAGGTCGTGCTGGACCGTCGGGGAGCCGAACGAGTCGACGATGACGATGGTGCGCCCCTTGCCCGTGACGCCCTTCTTGTACAGCGGGTTGAGGTTGTACGCGGTGCGGTACTGGAGCGGGTTGTAGCAGGCGATGTGCCACTTGGCCTGGCACTGCTCGCTGGTGAGCGGGCTGGCCACACCATGGATGAGCGTGTGCCCGACGACGGCCGGAACCGCCTTGGTGTGCGGTACGGCGGCGGGCGCGGCGGTGGTGACGCCGGCCAGCGGAGCGGTCGCCAGCGCGGCGACGGCGAGGGCGGCGGTGGCGGCCGTGGAAGCCGCGACACCCCGCCCGGTACGGGCTATGTGCATGAATCCCCCTGAGTGGTCCGGAGTCGCACGAAGTGGTCTCCGCACATCCCACCCACTGAGTCATGCACAGGACAAGATCGTTGAACTGTAGATGCCGAATCCTTTACCGGCTCGGGGGCAGTCCCGGCGTCGGAGTTGTCCACAGGCCGGTCCGGCGGTCCGTCCCGCCCCCTTACTCTCGTAGGCATGTCAACCCGCGTCGCGTCCCGCCCCGTGGGTACGGTGACGCGCGGGACGACCAATCCGAATCGGCTGCGCCGGATGGATCGCTGGATCGCAGCGGTCCATGGGGCCGAGCTTCGTCGTACGGCGGAGCCCGTGGCCGTCGACCTCGGGTACGGGGCCGCGCCCTGGACCGCGGTCGAGTTGCTGCGACGGCTGCGTGCCGCCGCGCCCCGCACCCGGGTCGTGGGGGTGGAGATCGAGCCCGCCCGGGTCGAGGCCGCGCAGCCGTACGCCCGTGAGGGGCTGGTCTTCCGGCACGGCGGGTTCGAGGTGCCCGTGCCGGGGCGGCCCTCGCTCATCCGGGCGGCGAATGTCCTGCGGCAGTACGAGGAGGGCGAGGTCGTCGCCGTCTGGGAGCGGCTGTGCGCCCGGCTCGCCCCCGCCGACCCGGCGTCCGGCTCCCGCGGCGGGCTGCTCGTCGAGGGCACGTGCGACGAGATCGGCCGCCGTCACGTGTGGGTCGCCCTGGGCCCCGAGGGTCCACGCACCGTGACGTTCGCCACCCGGCTCGGTTCCCTCGACCGCCCGTCCGACCTGGCCGAGCGGCTGCCGAAGGCGCTCATCCACCGCAACGTCCCCGGCGAGCCCGTGCATGCCTTCCTGCGCGACTTCGACCGCGCCTGGGCCGCCGCCGCACCCTACGCCGCGTACGGCGCGCGCCAGCGCTGGATACGCAGCGTCCGCCGGCTGACGGCGGACTGGCCGGTCACCGACGGCCCGGCGCGCTGGCGCCAGGGGGAAGTCACCGTGGCCTGGGGGGCCTTGGCGCCCCGCACATGACCCCTGCCCGACCTGCGAGGAACGATCTTCCTGAGTCCTTCGTCACACTCGCGGGAAGATCGCCGTACGCGGGCCCGTGACAGGGGAGGGAGATCGTCGTACGAGGTGCGGCAGGTGGGGGAGTTTTTTGCGCGGCCAGGTCCCGTCTCTGTGACTTTGCGCCCGAGCGTGGCACGATCCCCAGACGTCTCGTAGGTTACTGACGGTAAATCAGCTTTGGGGGAAAGGTATGGGATCCGGGAAGCGGACCCTCGTCACGGCGGCCATCGCTCTGGTCTGCACGGTCACCGTGCTGGGCACACCGGGCGCGGCATACGCGAGCCCGGAGCGGCCGGACCCGAGACCCACTCCGTCCGACCGCTCGGCCGCGGCCGCGGCCACGGCGTCGGCGTCGGCGTCGGCGTCGGCGTCGGACGAGGTTCTCGAATCGGTCCGTAGAAAACTGGACGCGCTGTACCACGACGCGGCGGTCGCCACCGACGCCTACAACGCGGCCGAGGAGAAGGCCGAGAAGCAGTCGGCGCAGATCGTCCGGCTGGCCCGGGAGATCGTCAAGGGCCAGGAGAGACTCGCCGAGTTGAAGGACCGTGCCGGCGCAGCGGCCCGCGCCCAGTACCGCGGCGGCGGCCTTCCGCCCGAGATGCGGCTCTGGCTGAGCCGTGATCCCCAGGAGTTCCTGGACGACGCGGGCACGGTCCGCCAGGGCGAACACGCGACCACGGGACTGATCGCCGAGTTGACGCGTACGCAGAAGGACTTGAAGCAGTACGCGAGCGACGCCGCCGACGAGTGGAAGAGGCTCGACGCCAACCGCAAGGCCAAGGCCGAGGCCAAGAAGGAGATCGAAAAGCAGATCGCCGCGGCCGAGGAGCTGCAGTCCCGGCTGAAGGAGCAGGAGCGGGAGCGACTGCAGAAGCTGGAGGAGCAGGCCGCCCACCAGGCACAGACCGCCTGGCTGGACTCCGGGATACTGAAGGAGATTCGCGGCAGAGCATCCGAAGAGGGGCAAAAGGCCGTACGGTTCGCGACCGATCAGATCGGCAAACCCTATGTATGGGGGGCAGAAGGGCCGAAATCGTACGACTGCTCGGGGCTGACGTCCCAGGCCTGGGCCGCGGCCGGCGCGCCCATCCCCCGCACCTCGCAGGAGCAGTGGAAGCAGCTCAAGCACGTGGACATCAAGGACATGCGCCCCGGAGACCTGATCATCTACTTCTCCGACGCCAGCCATGTGGCGATGTACATCGGCGACGGCGCGATCGTCCACGCCCCGCGCCCGGGGCGGACGGTGACGATCGCGGGGGCCGGATCCATGCCGATCCTGGGGGTGGTGCGCCCGGACGCCGGCTGAACCGGACGTCGACCGGAGACAGGGCCGTGTCGTGAGGTGACCCTCCCCACGTGACGCGGCCCACCCTCCCTCTGGGTGAAACCTGCGCGGGACGTGACTTTCGTCATCCTCGCCGGGATGGTTCCGTGTCCAACTGCGGTAGGGGATGCGGCATATGCCGATGGCCGGTTGCACCACCCCGCCCTGCCGAGCATTCCATTGCGGCCTCGGCTACCGCTATGGTCCCCGTCGGTGGGTCGAGTCCCTCGTCCCGTCGTGCCCTCGGGGGGAGGGAAGGAACCCAAGACGATGCCCGTACCCGTGCCGCGGCCCCGAGCGATCCCGGCCGTGGAGGGTGGTCAGGCTCGAGCCGCGTCCCTGCCCGGCGATCAGACCGCTCAGACCGCTCAGGGGCCGTCCGCCCGTGCCAAGGCCCAGAACGACACGCTCACCCTGCTCGTGATCGAGGACGATCCGGCCGGTTCGCCGATCGTGCCCGAGATGCTCGACTCGGCAGGCCGCCCCATACGGCTGCGCACCGCCCGCAACCTCACCGAGGCCGAGCGGCTGCTCACCGACGACGTCCACTGCATCCTGCTGGACCTCGCGCTGCCCGCGCCCGGTCGGGCCGCCGAGGAGGAGGACGAGCTGGCCGTGCTGCGGCACGTGCTTCAGCTCGCGCCCCGCCATGCCGTGCTCGCGCTCACCGCGTCCGGTGACGCGGAGCGGGGTGCCGAGGCCGTGCGCGTGGGCGCCCAGGACTACCTGTTCCGCGAGGAACTGGACGGGCGGCTGCTGAGCCGTGCGATCCGGTACGCGGTCGAACGCAAGCGGTCCGACACGGCCGAGCGGCGGCTGACCGAGTCCAAGCTGCGCGCGCAGGAGAACGCCCGCCTGGAGCGCGGCCTGCTGCCCACGCCGCTGCTCGACGGGTCCTCGCTGCGCTTCGCCGCCCGCTACCGGCCCGGCCGTTCGCGTGCCCTGCTCGGCGGTGACTTCTACGACACGGTGCGCACGCCGGACGGCACGGTGCACGCGATGATCGGAGACGTCTGCGGGCACGGCCCGGACGAGGCGGCGCTCGGCGTGGAGCTGCGCATCGCCTGGCGTGCGCTGACGCTGGCGGGGCTGTGCGGGGACGAGCTGCTGTCCACGCTGCAGCAGGTCCTGGAGCACGAGCGGGACAACGACGAGATCTTCGCCACGCTGTGCACGGTCGACATCGCGCCGGACGGCCGCCGCGCCGGGCTGTGCCTGGCCGGCCACCCGGCCCCGTTGATCGCGCGCCCCGACCCCCGAGCTCCCGGCTCCGCTCGAGAAGGGGGGACCCCCATCGCCGAGCTGCTGCCGTACGACAACAACGGCCCCGCGCTCGGCCTGCTGCCGGGCGCCCGCTGGCCGCGGATGCAGGTGGAGCTGGGACCGGTCTGGAGCCTGATGCTCTACACCGACGGGCTGATCGAGGGCCGGGTCGGGCAGGGCGGGGAGCGCCTGGGGCAGGACGGCATGGTGGAACTGGTCCGCCGTCGGCTGAGCGAGGGCCTGACGGGCGAGGAACTGCTGCGCGCGACGGTCAACGAGGTCCGCGACCTCAACGGTGGAGAGCTGGCGGACGACGTGGCGGTGGTCCTGCTCGACCGGGCGCCGTAAGCCACGACGGCAGGTCGGACCATGGCGGACCGCCGCCTACCGCTGCCCGCCGCGCACGAAACGCCCGGCGCAACACAGCCCATACACGGGCCGCCCGCCGTCTACCGCAGCCCCAGCCGCCCAGGGGCCGCCCGCCCTCTAACGCCCGCCGTTGTACGGTCCGTACGGACCGTCGCTGCTGCTCCCCCGGCGGCGACGGCCCCAGCCGCCGCCCGAGACCTGCTTGAGGGCGGGGCGGACGTCCACGAAGAACACGATCGTGGCGACGAGGCCGGCGAGCTGCAGGAAGAGCATCGGCACGAACAGGTTCACCGCGACCGCGATGCCGAGGATGATCAGCCAGAAGCCCTTGTTCTGCTTGTCGGCGGCGCGGTACGCGTCCTCCCGGTACAGCACGGCCATGGCCAGCGCCACCACGGCGAGCACCAGCATGGCGGTGAAGAGCAGCCACATCAGGCCGCCGAATGCCGTCATCAGCACAATGCCCACCACCCGAGTCGAGTCGTCTCTACGGCCAACCGTACCCGCCTGCGGCCACCGCGTACCCGTACAACGGGCCGGGCACCTCCGAAGTGCCCGGCCCGTCGTCCGTCATCGTCCGTCATCCGTCGCGTGGCCCCGCCGGGGCCACGCGTTCCTCATTTGGCCGGAGGCGTGGTCTTCTTCGCCACCGGCTTGCGGGCCGCCGGGGCCGTCTTCTTCGCCACCGGCTTCTTGTCCTCGGCGAACTCGGCCGTGGGGGCCTCGGCCGGCTTCGGCTCGGCCTTGACCTCGACCGGCTCGGGCTTGCCCTCGACGGCGACGGCCAGGTCCTCGATGCCCTCGGCGGCCTCGCCGCGCCAGGTCTTCACGGCCTGCTCGCCGTGCTCGGCGACCTTCTCGTAGGTCTCCCGAGCCTTGACCGCGTACTCGGCGGCGACGCCCACACCCCGCAGCGCGAGGTCCTGGGCGGTCTCGCCGAGCTTCTTCAGGTCGGCGTCCAGGCTGCTGCCGAACTTCTTGAGGTCCGAGTCGAGGCTGCCGATGAACTCGCCCACCTTGGCCTGGATGGTCGACTGCGTCTCCTTGACGCGGGCGCCGGCCTCCTTGGCGCGGGCCGCGGCCTTCTCCTGGACCGCCTTCGGGTCGGTGTTGCGGACGGCCTCGATGCGGGCCGGGGCCTCGGCCCGCAGCTGCTCGACCAGCGCGGGCACCTTCTTGGCCTGCTTCAGGGCCAGGTCGGCGGTGCCGGCGGCGAAGTAGAGCGGGGTGGGGTCGCTGAGGGTCTTGCGCAGGTCGTCGGTGATGGCCATGGGATGGTCCTCCCGTTTCGGCTTCGTTGAGGGTTTTGGGCGGTCCGCGGGACATCGAGCCGTCCCGGTGGTCCGGTCGCTGTCCGTGGCGTGGTCCCGGTGGTCCCGGTGTCCGGGTCAGCCGGCTGCCTGCCGCGGACCGGCATCGCTGCCGTCGGCCGTGCGGGGGCCGGCGTCGGCGGTGTCCTGGGCGTCGTTCATGCCGTGCGCCTCCTGAGACTGCTGAGCCTCCCGAGTCCGAGCCTCATGAACCGCCTGACCATCCTCGTCGGCCGCGCCCGCCCGGGTGACCTCGAAGCCGTTCTCCTTGCGGAACGACTCGTAGATCTGCAGCAGCACCTGCTTCTGCCGCTCGGTCAGCGTGGGATCGGCGAGGATGACGGCACGCGTCTCCACCTCGTCCCGGTCCCGCTCGGCGTCGAGGATGCCGGCGCGCACGTACAGCGTCTCGGCGGAGATCCGCAGCGCCTTGGCGACCTGCTGGAGCACCTCCGCGCTCGGCTTGCGCAGCCCGCGCTCGATCTGGCTCAGGTACGGATTGGACACGCCGGCGGCGTCGGCGAGCTGCCTGAGCGACAGCTGCGCGTTGCGGCGCTGCTCACGCAGGTACTCACCGAGGTTGCCGACGTTCAGCGATGCCATGCCTCTACCTTGCCCCATGAGCGCTAACAATTGCAAGCACCCGCTTGCAAAAGTGCGCCACGTCACGGGAAGGGGATCGCCATCGCCGTGCGGCGTGTCACACCACCGCCGTCCATCCCACACCCGCCGCGCCCGGGACCGTGGGAGGCGCCGGTGCGCGGACGGGTGACGTCATGAGACGGAGTGACGTCATAAACCGTTGGCGCCGGGTCGCGTACCCCGATAACGTGCGGCCCATGACTGCCGGGTCGGCCTTGGGCCGTTCACGAGTGGGGCACCCGGCCTCCGAGTGAGGCGGGGGCGGGCGAGAGGCCCGCCGTTCTCCTTCTGTTCCGACGCGTATCCCATCCCACCACGCCGAACAGAAGAAGGCAGCGACAGCAGAGCATGCCCAACCCCTTCAACCAGCAGATCATCGACGAGTTCCGCGCCCACCGGGGCCGCGTGGGCGGCCCCTTCGAGAGCGCCCGGTTACTGCTCCTCACCACCACCGGCGCCCGCACCGGCACCCCGCACACCACCCCCCTCGGCTACTACCCCGACGGCGGCGAGCGCGTCCTCGTGATCGCCTCGGCCGGGGGCGCGCCGCGGCACCCCGACTGGTTCCACAACCTCGTGGCGCAACCCCAGGTCACCGTGGAGACGGGCGTGTTCACCTACGAGGCGACCGCGGTCGTCCTGGACCGCGCCGCGCGCGACGAGGCGTTCGCCCGCGCCGTCGAGTCGAACCCCGGCTGGGCCGAGTACCAGGCGAAGACGGACCGTGTCATCCCGGTCGTCGCCCTCCGGGAGAATCCGAGGCCGGGCCCGCCGCGCATCGAGGCATCCTCTCCGGGTGAGGCCATCAGGGCGGTCCATGACGTCTTCCGCCGCGAGCTGGCCCTGATCAGGAAGGAGTTCGCGGCCTCGGGAGGCGGCCCCGCCCTGGGCGCCCAGCTCCGGATCAACTGCCTGACCCTCTGCAAGGGGCTGGGCAACCACCACGCCGGCGAGGACGTCACCCTGTTCCCGTCCCTCGAAGGCCGCCACCCCGAGCTGGCACCGGCCTTCGACCGGCTGCGCCGCGAACACGAGCGGATCGCCGCCCTCCTGGACGACCTGCGCCGGGTCGTGTCGGCACCCGACGTGGACCGGGCCGGTGCCCTGCCCGAGGTGGAACGCCTCACCGACGAGCTGGAGGCGCATCTGACGTACGAGGAGGCACAGTTGGCAGCCGTACTGCGCTGATCAGCTGCGGCTGAGCCGCCCCTCCGTACATCCGGAGACACCCTGGTGGGTCACAGCGGTCATATGAGCAGCCAGGCTCACCAGGGAACGGGCGTGTGCGCACCCCATGCAGACGGGACACCGCCCAGGTAGGGACCACATACAGGCGGGGCACCGCCCGGGTGGCGACCACACAGGCGGGACACCGCCCGAGTAGCGACCACATACAGGCGGTACACGCCACGGAGCTGCACCTCTGCGATCGCGGGGGGGGGCGGCGGCAACCACGTGGTCCTGCTCCAGGCGGCATCCCTCGCCCCCTCCCCCGTGCAGAAGCGCCCGGCGTCAGGTCAGACGTCCACCCAGAGCCCGGCCGTCCGCCCGCGTCCGTGGTCACCATGCGGGAGTGCACGGGCAAGATGAGGGTTCGCCGTCAGTTTGGCGGGAAGCCCCAGCGCGGCCGTGGCTTGGAACAGGGTCATCGCGTACGTGTCCACCGCCCGGCGGACGTTGGGGGCGTCCAGGCCGTCGCCGGTCACGAGACGGTCGAGATCGACGTACGCCGAGCGGACGACCTCCATCCACCGGTAGACCCGCCAGTCGTCCTGCCAGCCCTTGGTGCAGTCCTCCGGCAGCCGTTCGGACCAGCGTGCGAACAGCCGCTCCCGGATCTCGGGACGCGTGGGCGTGAGGTGCATGTGGCGTACCAGGTCGTACAGGGCGTCCCCGACCATCGCCATCTCCCAGTCGATGAGCGTCAGCCCGCCGGTCGGCCGGCGCACCAGGTTCCACGGGTTGAGATCGCCGTGCAGGAGGACGGGCCGGCGCGGGACCAGGGTGTGGCGGTCGAGGATCTCGCCCAGCCGGTGACTGCTGGGCAGTCCCAGTTCGCGTGCCAGATCCGCCGTCTCCTTGGGCAGTTCGCCCACCAGGCGGACCAGTTCGTCGCACAGGCCCTTGTAGAAGTCCTGCCGGAACACGGCGCGACCGAAGTCGGTGCAGTCGACGCAGGTCAGCGCGTTCAGCTGGTCCACCAGGTCGTCCGCCTCGTACGGCCGGAGCCCGTCCACGGGGTGGTCGGGCGGGCGGACGTCATCCGGTCCCTCGTAAGAGTGAATGGTGAACGGCTCGTTCAGCCCGCTGGTGCCCAGGGCCAGCACCTTGGGAGCCCGTACACCGGCCTTCGACCGCTCGATCGCCCTCAGAACGGCGTGCTCGTTGAGGAACCTGCGCTCCCGGGGGTTCCCCGCGCCGACCTTCCGGCGGACCATGACGGGACACGGCACTCCCGGCACCCGAACCGCCGTGTTGAGGTGTGCCGCCCCCTTGAACACCCGGTCCGCCGAAGCGGCACCCTCCTCGAACAGCGCCTTGCTCACCGCCGCCGCCGGGAACCCCGGGAGCAGAGGCACCCGCTCGTCCCGCTGCCAGACGATCTCCATGGCGGAGCGCTCACGGGCCTTGCCCCCGTGGGACTCTCGCCAGCGGAAGAGGATGCGCTCGATCTCGCTCTCATCCAACACATGGCCCAGCCGCAACGGTTCTTCGGCCGCCAGCAGCGCCCGGTGCACCTCCTGCGTCGCGGCATCGAGGTCACGCTGGTCGAAGGAGTCGCCGAGCGATGTGGCCGCGCGCATCACGTCGGGATAGACGGACTGGGCCCGTTCGAAGGCGACGTAGTGCTTCAGATCCCGGTCGAGGCCGTTGACGGCCTTGGGGCGCCGTCTGCGCATGGCCTGGTGCCACGCCTCCACGACCTCGGGCCACTGGTAGTCGGGGTACTGCATCCGCACCAGGTGGGTGGCGAGGTCGTGCAGCGGGTCACCGAATCCGGCCAGTTCCCAGTCGACACAGATCAGGGGCGGTTTGCCGCGGTAGGACACGATCACGTTGTCCCGGTGCATATCCGTGTGGAGCAGGCTGAAGGGGCGGCGGACAAGGGCCGGGACCCGCTCCGCGAAGCGCACCATCGCGTCCTCGGGGATGCCCAGCATCGCGAACAGCCCTCCGAACTCGGCCCAGTTCGGACGCCTGATCTGCTCCTCCGCCGCGAACGCCAGCGCCCGCAGAAAGGCACCGCTGTCCCGGCTCGAACGGGGCCAGGACACCGGGAGCGGGGGGAGGTGCTGCCTGGCCACCTGCGTCATGTCCGCCAGGAGACCCGCGAGGTCGGCGATCAGTACCGAGTCCACCGGCTGTCCCTTGGGGCAGATGCTGGACAGCGGCACCCCCTCCACATAGCTCAGGACGGTGATGTCGCCGCACTTGGCCAGACAGCGGGGGACGTACGGGAGAACACCGCTGATCGTGTTGAGGATCTCCGCCTCGTCGTGCCATGTCCTGATGACCACGGACAGCGCCGAGGGGATCCGCTGCCGCACCGTGACACGTTCGCCGTCCTTGCCGGCCACAAGCCGGGAGTCCTGCTCGGTGAGCGGCCGCACCATGTAGTTGACGTTGTGATGCCCCCGTTCGAAGGAGCCCAGCGCCCTGGCGTAACGCAGGAACCTCTCGAAGTCGTCGTCCGCCGCAGGCTCCAGAGCGCGGTTGCTAGGCAATGGCGGACCGCCCAACGATGACTCCTGAATGGCTGTGCGGCGCGTGCGATGGTCATGCGCCGCGAACAAGGTGGGCACACGGTAGGGCATCTCGACGCAGCGGAACGTTTGACTCCAGCATTCGGTACGCATTTGAGCGCATGCGGCACTCAGAAGCAGCACGCCGTCGGAAATACCACGGATGCCGGCTCCGTGTCAGGCGGCCTCGGCGAGCAGGTCCCACACGGAGTTGAACCACGACTGCATGCTGTCGACGAAGGTGGAGCCGGGCGAGTTCGGGTCGCCGTCCCTGATGTGGTGCGTGAGGGTGGCACCGAGCCCGATCACGTCGAGCGCCTCGATCTCCCGGCCGCTGTCCAGGACGATGGGACGCTCGTCCACCACGTAGGGGCCGAACAACGCCTCGGACTCGTTGAAGAGGTAGACCTTGAAGGCCGGCGGCAGTGCCACGTGGCGGACCTGCAGGTCGAAGGACTCGACGAGCTTGGACGCCTGGAGGCTCGCGAGCACCCGCGGCAGCGAGGCCATGGCGTCCCGGGCGATCCCGAGGTGGCGCTCCCTGACCGTCCCGGCCTCGCCCGGGTTCATGGCCCGGGGATACGGAAGCTCCAGATCCTCCGACGGCAGTAGAAGCCGTACGCTCACGCGGGGCGGCGAGGGGCGGGACTCGGCCCTGCGCACTCGGACCCATTCGGCCTGGAGCATCTGCAGATGCATCCCGAGCGATTCCGCGGTCAGGGTGTAGACGTCGAGCGCGACCTCCTGAAGATCGAATGCCTGCTCGATGAACGACCCCACGGTCACGGCGCCGCGCCGATGCACGCCCCGGGGCGTCGAGGATTCGATGCGCTGACTCCGGATCACCCGCGACCCGCTGCCGCGCCGGGACTCGATCCAGCCTTCGCTGGTGAGCTCCCTGATCACCCGCTGCACGGTGTCGCGGGACACGCCGAACTCCTCGGCCAGGGCCCGTTGAGGAGGCAGCGTGCCGTTCACCGGGTACGTCCCGTCGGCTATGCGGACGCGCAGGGCTGCCGCGACACGGTCGAACTCCGTGCCGCCACCGTCGCCGACCCGTTCTGCGTCCACACACCGACCGTACCTTCTCTGCCCGACAGCCAAACACTTTTCGGGCAGCCAGCAGTCCAACTGCCCTACTGGTTAAGGGATCAAGCAGGCAGGGCACTTCCAATTCAGAGCAACCAGTCCAATTGGACTGGAAGTTGATCGGTTCACGGAAGCTCCATGGGGGCTTCACCGGAAACGGAAGGGCCGGGTGGGGGAAATGATCCAGTCGGAGGCGCTCGCCACCGCAGCCGAGTTCGTCCTGTCGATGCTGGCCCAGTCGGAGTACGGACTACTGGGAGCCGTCCTCGTGTCGCTCGTCTTCATGGGTGTCCGAGCGGGCCGGCCGCACCTCGCGCTGGGAGCCGCGGTGGTGTTCGCCGTCCTGATGGCTCAGGCCTGACCGCGCAGGATCGACAGCAGCGGTTCGAGCGAGTTGACGACGATGTCGGCGCCCACGCTCCTCAGGCGCTTCTCCTTGTCCTCGTTGCGCGCGTAGCCGAGGAACGCGACCCCGGCGTCCTGAGCGGCGAGGAAGTCCGAAGGGGCGTCGCCGATCATCACAGACAGGGAGCGGTCCGCCCCCATCGCGTTCAGGGCCTGGTTCAGGCAGTGCGGATGGGGTTTGAGCAGATCGAGGTCGGCCGTGCGGCCGAAGACGTAAGGGGCGAAGCAGGAGACCAGCCCTCGGGTCGCCAGGTAGCCGGCCGCCACGCGCGCGGAGTTGTTGGTCGCTATGGCGAGCTGGCCGCCCACGGTGGTCCATGTGCGGATCAGGGGGTCGGCGTACGGGGTCGGCATGGCCGACGCGACCGCCTTCAGCTCCTGCTGGGTGAGCCTCTCCTCCAGTTCGGTCACCAGGTCGCTCTGCGGGTGCCGCCGGTGGATGGCCTCCAGGACGTAGTGCGGATCCGGGTGGACCCGTTCCTCCTCGGTCAGCAGGCCCCGCAGCCCCCGGCTCTCGAGCCACTCCACGAGTTGGCCTGCCACATGCTCGGCGGCGTGCCCAGCGAAGAGCCGGCAGATCGGGCCGTCGAAGTCGAAGAGCACAAAGCGCGCGCCGGTGATCAGTTCGCGCAGTTTTCCTGTCTCTGCCGTCACCGCATCAGTCTGCTTCGCATCAGAAGTCACTAGGAGAGTGTCAGGTCCGTGGTGATGGTTTCCCAGAGGGCGTCGAACCACTTCTGGGACTCTTCCACAAAGGCGTCGTCCCGTCGCCCCGCCCGGCGTTCGAAGGAGAAGAGGAGGGAGGCGGCGCCGAGCGTGTCGTACATCTCGAGGGTCTGGCTGTTCACCTCCTCCTCGCGCCTGGTGAGCATGTAGTACGCCATCAGGGCCTCGGCACCGTTGAGGAGGTAGAGCTTCACCGGCGGGGTGAAGGGCAGGGCCCGGAAGGTCACACGGACGTCGATGCCGTGTGACGAGCGCAGGGCCTGGAGGTTGTGGCGCAGCACATGGCCCTGGGCGTTGCGCTGTTCGAGCCAGCGCTGGTGGACCGGGTCCTCGTTGTCACCGGGGCTGTCGACGGAGATCGGGAACGCCAGGTTGATCTTCCGGGAGGGCAGCAGGATCCGCACGTCGATCGACTGCGGACGGATGCGGCCCTCGTGGATCAGCCGGAGCGGTTCGCCCAGCGCCAGCATCAGGGTCTCGGCGGTCAGGCAGGCAGCGTCGATCCGCACGTTGGGCGCGGCGAACGCCTCCGCGAGCCTCGGCGCCAGCGCCACCATCGTCGGCTGCGGTTCGTCGCTGACCGGCGGGGGCTCGGCGATACGGGGCGGGCTGCCCCGGCTGACGCTGCTGAGCAGGCCGTCGTCCTGGAGGACGCGCAGCGCCTGGCGGACCGTGCCCCGCTCCACACCGAACTCCTCGGCCAGTTCGGCCTGGGTCGGCAGACGCTCGCCCGGCTTCAGCTCGCCGGCGCGGATCCGGGTCCGCAACGTGTCGGCGATCTCCTGGGGCGAGGACCTTCTGCTGCCGTTCACTGCGACGTTCTCCTGGGTCACGACCAAACGCTACAACCCCCGTCCATCTACCGGGAGTTGTTTGAATGTTGTTTATAGGTACCAACCAACTGGGGATAACTTCAGTGTAGTTGGTTGCCAACTCGGAAGAGTTGGCGGAGGGTGTCCCTCCTCTCGCACATTATCCGCAGGTAGTCCCCAGATGCAGACCGCTCAATCCCCTCTGTCCCGCCACCCGGTCCCCCGAGGTCCGCCCCTGGAAAGAGGTCCCGCCATGCCCGCACTCGCCCTTCTCTCCGCCCTCTTCGTCGTCGGATTCGACCAGTTCGTCCAGTGGAAGTACGGGACGATCGGCATCATCGGGCTGACGCTGCTCACGATCGGGATCAAGGCCAACAGCCCCGCCTGCAGCTCCATAGGGGCCGTCGTCCTCGCCCTGCTGGTCGCCCAGCCAGCACTCTGACCAGGTCAGACGCCCAGATCCAGCTCAGAGCTGATGGTCTCCCACAGGGCGTTGAACCACAGGTGCGACTGCTCCACGAACGTCGTGTCCCGCAGCCCGGCCCCCTGCGCGAACGGGAACAGCATCGACCGGGTCCCCTCGGCGTCGTACAGCTGAAGGTGCTCCTGGTCGATCTCCGCCTCGCGCCGGGTCAGCGTGTAGTACGCGAAGAGCGCCTCGGCGCCGTTGATCAGGTACAGCTTGACCGGCGGCGTGAAGGGCAGGGCGCGGAAGGAGACGTGCGCGTCGATGCCGTGGGTGCTGCGCAGCGCCAGCAGGTTGTGTCTGAGGACCCGGCCCTGGGCATTGCGCTGGGCCAGCCAGCGGCGGTGCAGGCGGACGCCGTCCGTGCCCTCCACCGGTGTGGGGAACGCCAGGTCGATACGGCCGCTGGGCAGCAGTACGCGTACGTCGACCTTGGCCGGTTCCATGCGCCCCGCGTGAATCTCGCGCAACGGCGCGCTCATCGCGGGCGTCAGCGACACCGCCGTCAGGCACAGGGCGTCGATCTCCACGTGCGGCGCCGCGAAGGCGGCGGATATCCGCGGGGCCAGCGCCACCATCGTGGGCTGCGGCGGGGCCTGGGGCCCGGCCGACGCCCTCCCCGCGGGGTGCGCCACGGTCGCCGGGCTGCCCTTGGAGACGTTGGTGAGCAGTTGCTCGGACTGCAGGATGCGCAGCGCCTGGCGCACGGCTCCCCGCTCCACGCCGAACTCGTCCGCCAGCTTGGCCTGCGTGGGCATGCGCTGGCCCGGTCGCAGCACCCCCGACCTGATCCGGCTGCGCAGCTCGTCGGCCACCTCGTGGTGCGATCTCTGTGGCCGTTGTGACTTCTTCCGCCCGCTCGCGGCAGCGTGTTCCGGCTCCACGATCGAACCGTACAACTTCACGCCATCTTCCGTCAGTTCAGAAGAAGGTGGTTATGAGACGACTCCAAGCGGAGATAAGTCAGGTGGAGTTGGTCACCAACTCCGGCAAAGTTGAACGAGCTTGAGTGCTCCTGACCGACATGGTCGTACGAGTGACCGGGCTCCCTTCCGGAGGGGAGCCGGGAGCCCGGCGTGCACCACAACCACAACTGAATCGCTACGGATGAACAAGCACAGCAGTCACCACCCGCACGGAAGGAGCACCACCCGAGAGCCCCGTGAGGCTCAGAAGATGTCCGGGCACCACGGTCGCCTGGACGTACGCAGCAGGGCGTCGGCGACGGAGGCGGCGCCCTTTTGCTGTTCCCGTACCCGCCCGAGCGCCGCGAGCCGCACCGCGGACTCGTCCCCCAGCCACAGGGTCGCCAACTCGCCCACCGGCAGGGTCAGCTCGGGCTCCTGGTCGGTGCGCACGCACTCGGCGCCGTCCGGCCCGGCCTGAAGCCGGTAGCGGCCGCCGGCGAGTCCGGCCTCGTCGACCACCTCCAGGACGAGCGTGCCGGACGTCGCGTAGGTGCGTACCTCCAGGGCGCGTACGACGTCCAGGATCCGTACCCACAGCGTGTCCGCGTACGTGGTGAGGCGGGCCGCGCGCGGGTCGGGGAGGAGGTGGGGCAGCAGGTCGTCCGGGGCGCGGTTGCCGGACTTCACGGTGGTGACCCAGTCGAGCGAGCACAGGTAGTGCCACAGGACGCGTTCGGCGCTGGGGCTGGTCGTGATCAGGCTCTTCACGGTCGCGGTCTGCAGCGGCCGCTTGCCGTCGCCCCAGTGGTCGTCGCTCACATAGGCGGCGAGACCGTCGATCTCCCCGGAGGCGGAGCGGTGGACGGCGTAGAAGGGTTCCGTCCACTCGTCGTCGTCGAAGCGCAGGGCGCCCGTGTTGAGCTGCCACCAGCGGTCGCCGCGGGAGATCGCGCCGGGCACGGCGCGACGGAAGCGCTCGTGCAGCTCGGGGCCGAGTTTGCGGACCTCGTCCGCGTCCACGAGATCTATACGACCGTCGTCGAGGACCGGGCGGTGGCGCTCGAGGCCGGTGCGGGGGACGTCGATGGTCCACTCGGCGGTGTGGGCGGCCGGGCCGAAGCCGTAACGGCCGTAGATGGGGTATTCGGCGGCGGTGAGGGTGGCGACGACGTCGCCGCGTTCCTTCGCCGCGGCGAGGTCGAGGGCCATCATGCGCGTCAGGAGGCCGCGGCGGCGGTGGGTGGCGGTGACGGAGACGTTGGTGATGGCGTCGGCGGCCACCAGTGCGCCGCCGACGGCGGTCAGCTCCTGCGGGAAGGAGCGGAAGGTGGCGACACAGCGGGCGTCGTCGAAGGCCGCGAGGGTGCGGGCGGGGGTGATGTTGCCGCCACGGACGGCGAGCTCCTGGTCGGAGACGTGGGGGGAACGGAGGAACCCGGTGTGCAGGGCACGGATCCAGTCGGGGATCTCGGAGTCGGTGATGGGGCGTACGTCGAGGTCCTGAGGATGGCGGCTCATGGGGTCACGGTAGGAGGGCGGGGGTGGGGGTGTCGCGTGGATTTACGACTGCCCGCCGCCGGACCACGCTCGTCGCCCCCGGACCCGGCTCATGTCGCTCCGAATCCCGCTCGTCACCCCCGGACCACGCTCGTCAGCCCCGGATCCTGCTCATCGCTCCGGATCCCACTGGTCACACCAGGACCACTCATCACATCCCGGATCTCGCTGATCGCTCCGATCCAGCTGGTCACAGGCGGCCCACGCTAGGTCCCAACCGGATCCCGCTGATCGCTCCGACCCCACTGGTCACAGACGGACCACGCTCGTCCCCACCGGACCCCACTCATCGCTCCCGACCACGCTGGTCACATCCGGACCACGCTCCTCCCCCGAACCCCACTCATCGCTCCCGACCACGCTGGTCACATCCGGACCACGCTCCTCCCCCCGAACCCCACTCATCGCTCCCGACCACGCTCGTCACATCCGGACCACGCTCCTCCCCCCGAACCCCACTTATCGCTCCCGACCACGCTGGTCACATCCGGACCACGCTCGTCGCCCCTCGATCCCGCTCATCGCTCCCGACCACGCTCGTCGCCCTCCCCGCAGAGCACGAAGCACTCTGCTAGAACACCGCCCGTATCTCCCCCACCTCACGGCCTCCGCCCAGCAGCGGTGCCCTGCCGATCCGCTGGAGCACCGGGGTCTCCACCCCCATCAGGGTCAGTGCCCTGGCCAGGATCGGGCCCAGGGTCCGGGTCGCGCCGTCGTCGATCTTGAAGGCCAGGGCACGGCCGTCCGGGAGGGCGACCGCCTGGACCGCCTCCGCGCCCATCTTCGACAGGGCGCCCGGTATCTCGCGCATCAGCCAGGTGTCGGGGCGGCGCGTGCCCGCCACGTACTCCGGGTGTGTCCGCATCGCGTCCGCCACGCGGCGTTCCGCCGTGCCCGGGGCCGCCAGGACGAAGGAGCGGTAGGCGCGGGCCAGGCCGGTCAGGCTGATCGCCGTCAGCGGCGCCCCGCAGCCGTCCGTGCCCACCGCCGCCACCGGCTCCCCGGCGGCCTCCTCCACCACGGAGTGGATCAGCCGCTGAAGAGGGTGCTCGGGGTCGAGGTACGTCTCCAACGGCCAGTCCCGCAGCGCGCACGCCGCCAGCATCGCCGTGTGCTTGCCGGAGCAGTTCATGGTGATCCGCTCGCGTACGGCGCCCGAGGCCAGGTACGCCTCCGCCTCCTGCGGGTCCAGCGGCAGGTCCGGCGGGCACTGCAGGCGCTCGGGGGCCAGCCCGTGCTCCGCCAGCATCTCCCGCACCAGGTCCAGGTGGAACGTCTCGCCCGAGTGGCTCGCCGCGGCGAGCGCGAGCCGCTCCCCCGTCAGGTCCAGGCCGGCGCGCAGCACACCGGCCGCCTGCATCGGCTTGTTCGACGAGCGCGGGAAGACGGGCGCCGTCACGTCGCCGAGCGCGAACTCCACGGAACCGTCCTCGGCGAGCACGACCAGACTCCCCCGGTGCCGCCCCTCGACGAACCCGGACCGCACCACCTCGGCGAGCACCGGGGGCGCGGAGGACTGTGCGGATATGGCGGGCTGGGCGGAAGTCGACATGGGTGAGGTTGCCCTTCGGGACGGGGACCTGGCCGGCACGGCCCGGGACCGGGTTCCCTCCCGGGCGGCGGGCACGCTCATGGGCCCCGGGTCACCGGGGCCCTGGCGTCACGTGAGCAGGTCGTCTACTTGCGCTTCCCCTTCACGGTACCTGCGGGCGATCTCGGCACTGCAGTCGTCCGCCGTGCGCTGCAGATCCTGCCGCCGCCGGGAGACCTGCTGCTCGTAGCGCACGAGCCGCCCCATCCCCGCGCCCAACTCCTCGTCCGTACGCGCCTGGAGGTCCGACAGCTCCACCTCGGCGAGCATCTCGGCCGCCAGCCGCCGGTACTCCTCGCCGTGCGGTGTGCCGAGAGTCACATGCCGGGCCGAGGACCGTTGGCGGGCTGGGGGGTCCCTGAGGATCTCCGGGAGCCGTTCCATGACCCCGTCGGGCGCCGCGCCGCCCCCGCGGCGGGCCAGCTCCGCACGCAGGATGTCGATGCGGCCCTGCAACAGCCGCCGTACGTAACTGAGGTCCGCCTCGTCCCGCTGGGCGTCCCGGCGCAGCGCGCGCAGCTCCGGCAGTCCCAGGCCGGACAGACTGTGCTCCTGCGGGTGCACCCTGCTCGGAGAGCTCGGGGGAGGATCCGCGGGCAGCGGGGGGCTGTCCGTGCGCTGCACGGGCGCCCGGCACTCCGCCATGGTTGCCGTACGGGCGGGCTGCTGCCCGGTACTCGGTGTGCTCATGTACCTACCGTCCCCTCGACCGGCGCGGCACCCCCCACGGATGCGCCGCTAACACACGCATCGTGCCACTGCAAGTAGCCGTAATGTGGCCAAGTGACCATGGACAGCCCAGATGGGGGTGTTGAGGGTCAAGGCGGAACGACCAGTTGGCCGTATCCCGGGGCCGCCGAGCCGCACGGCATCATGGTCTTCATGCGTGCGGTGGTGCAGAGGGTCGACGGCGCGAGCGTCGTCGTGGACGGTGAAACGGTCGGCGAGATCAGCGGCGAGGGGCTGTGCGTGCTCGTCGGGGTGACGCACGACGACACCAAGGAGAAGGCGGCCCAGCTCGCCCGCAAGCTGTGGTCGATCCGCATGCTGCACGACGAGAAGTCCTGCTCCGACATCGACGCGCCGCTGTTGGTGATCAGCCAGTTCACGCTGTACGGCGACGCCCGCAAGGGGCGCCGCCCGACCTGGAACGCGGCCGCCCCCGGCGATGTCGCCGAGCCCCTTGTCGACGAGGTGGTCGCGCAGCTGCGGGCGCTGGGGGCGACGGTGGCGACGGGGCGGTTCGGAGCGGCGATGCGGGTGTCTTTGACGAATGACGGCCCGTTCACGGTGCTGCTCGAGATCTGAGCCGGTCCCGCTGCGCCGTTCTACGGCTCGACCACGACCTCCTGGGCCGCTGCCGTCTCGTCCGCCATCAGGCGGGCGTCCAGCGGGACGTTCCGTTTGACCAGGGCCAGCGCGACCGGGCCCAGTTCGTGGTGGCGTACCGACGTCGTCACGAAGCCGATCTTGCGGCCGTCCGGGCCGTCGTCCGCGAGGCGGAGCTCCGTGCCGTGCGGGGGCAGATGGACCTCGCTGCCGTCGAGGTGGAGGAAGACCAGGCGGCGGGGCGGCTTGCCCAGGTTCTGGACGCGGGCGACCGTCTCCTGGCCGCGGTAGCAGCCCTTCTGGAGGTGGACGGCGGTGCCGATCCAGCCCAGCTCGTGCGGGATGGTGCGGTGGTCGGTCTCGAAGCCCAGGCGCGGGCGGTGCTGCTCCACGCGGAGCGCCTCGTAGGCGAGGATGCCGGCCGCGGGGCCGTTCTTCTCCGCGTACGACTCCAGGTCCGTGCGCGGGAGGAACAGGTCACGGCCGTACGGCGTCTCGCGGACCAGCACTCCCTCGGGCGCCTCGGCGATCGAACCGGCCGGCAGGTGCACCACCGCGAAGTCGTCCGTGCGGTCGGCGACTTCGACGCGGTAGAAGAACTTCATCGACTCCAGGTACGCGATCAGCGCGCCCTGGGTGCCGGGCTCGACATGCGCCCAGACCGTCTCGCCGTCGTCGACCAGGTACAGGGCGTGCTCGATGTGGCCGTGCGCCGACAGGATCAGCGCCTCGGTGGCCCGGTGCGGGGGCAGTTCGCTGACGTGCTGGGTGAGCAGCAGGTGCAGCCAGCTCAGCCGGTCCTCGCCGCTGACGGTGACGACACCGCGATGCGAGAGGTCCACGAATCCGGAGCCGTCGGCAAGGGCGCGCTGCTCGCGGAACAGGTCGCCGTAGTGGGCGGCGACGCCTTCGTCCACGCCCTCGGCAGGGACGGCGCCGGGCAGGGACAGCAGGGGACTCTTCATGGTCTCAAGCCTACGACGGGGTAGTTGAACTCTTGAGCGAACAGTCCCTGCACCGGCCGAAGATCGCGAAGTGCTTCATGTCGGTGTCGAAGCCGAACGTCTCGCGCAGCTTGGCGGTGAACTCGGCCGCCACCGCGACGTCCGCCTCGATCACGTTCTGACAGTCCCGGCAGACCAGGTGGATGTGGTGGTGCCGGTCCGCCAGGTGGTACGTCGGCGCGCCGTGCCCGAGGTGGGCGTGGCTGACCAGCCCGAGTTCCTCCAGGAGCTCCAGGGTCCGGTACACGGTGGAAATGTTGACCCCCGACGCCGTCTTCCTCACCTCGCTGAGGATGTCGTCGGGGGTCGCGTGCTCCAGTGTGTCCACGGCTTCGAGCACGAGTTGCCGCTGCGGGGTCAGCCGGTAGCCGCGCTGCCGCAGATCGCTCTTCCAGTCGGTGCTCACCACATGCCCAGTCTAGGGCTGGGGCACGCATCACGGTCGGCCGTCGGCATGGCATCGCGGAGGAGTCGGCGGCGCACTGTGCCGAGCCCCATGCCCCGGTGGACGGTGTAAGCCGGGGTCCGGCGCACCATCAGCGCTGCCGCCACACGTCAGCAGCCGAGCCAGAGGTCCGCACCATCCGCATCATGGGGCGTGCAGGCGGTACCGTCGGCACCAGCACCGGCCTTCGAACCCGGAGGAAGCTCCCGTGACCGCACAGCGCCCAGAGCAGAGCCCCGAGCCGCTCATCCCCATGCCTGCCCTCACCCCTGAGGGACTGCGTACTGCGGTCGAGAGGCTGACGCCGAGCCGTGTGCCGGCCTTCGTGCAGGATCTCGTCGAGGCGACGACCAACGCTCAGCAGACGCAGTCTCTCGCGCCTCTGCGCACCTTCGTCCACACCTGGGGCGTGTTCGTCGCGATTCAGCGTCGTCCCTCCCGCGCCACGCGCCTGCGCCACCTGGAAGAAGTAGTCAGCGCGGGCACGGAGGACCCGGCGGACGCCATCGCCGAGATCCGGAGGATCCACGTCGAGGCGGAGGCGGAGGCCGGTCTGTGAGCGACTGGAAGTGGGACTACAACCCGAGCGAGGAGTACCTGACCGCCGGCCTCCCCGTGGGCGTGGTGGCGGAGGTGGAGCGCATCGCCACCGAACTCGCCGCCCTCGGACGTGACGCCGAGACGGCGGGCAGCCGCCCGGAGGGGAAGCCCGGCGGGCTGCGGAACTTCCCCATCTTCGGCGGACGCGGCTTCATCCAGTTCCTCGCCGTACCCCGGCACGAGTGCGTCTACGTCTGCAACGTCGTCTGGAACGGGTGAGCCGAGCTACTTGAAGAAGGCGATGCCGTCGTCCGGGAGGTCGTCCGGGAGGGCCTTCGCCCAGCGCTCGACGTCCTCCGGGGTGACGACCTTCTTCAGGTGGGCCGACATGTACGGGCGCAGCTCGACGTCCGGCGTCTGCTTCTCGCCGACCCACATCAGGTCGCTGTTGACGTAGCCGTACAGGCGCTTGCCGCCCGTGTACGGACCCGACGCCTCGGTACGGGCCACCGCGTCCGTCGCCAGGTCGATCTGCGGCTTCTGGTGCGCCAGCTCGCCGTACCAGACCTCGACGACGCCGTCGTTGCGGACCATGGTCACCTCGACCTTGCGGTCCGCGTCGATCCGCCAGTAGCCGGACTCCGACTCCAGCGGCCTGACCTTGTTCCCGTCGCCGTCCAGCACCCAGGTGTGCGAGTGGTACTCCAGGAAGTTCCGGCCGTCGTGGGTGAAGGAGACCTCCTGCCCGAAGTTGCACTTCTCGGAGCCGGGGAAGTCGTGCACACCGGCGCCGGCCCAGTTGCCGAGCAGGAAGGCGAGCGGGACGAGGTCCTTGTGGAGGTCGGACGGGATCTCGATCATGAGCAGCTTTTCGTCGTGGATGGCGTAGGGGTCAGCGCTGGCCCTCGAAGAGCTTCTTCACGGTCAGCCCGGCGAAGGCGAGCACGCCGACGCAGACCAGGACCAGCAGGGTTTCGAAGAAGATCTCCACGGGAGTGCTCCTTGCTGAGCGAGGGTGGGTACACAAGAGCCGGGTCCCACTGTAGTCGGCCGGGACCCGGCTCCTCTCCCCGAGGTCGGCTAGCCGAGCAGCTCGCTCTGCAGGACGATCGTCTGCTGGAAGGGCACGGCCTTCGCGCCGCCCTTCCTGGACTGCACGATCAGCGCCAAAGTGTCGCCGGCGGACAGATACGCCTCGCGGACCTGTTCGGCGCCGTAGGGCTTGGTCTCCGCGAACACCTGGTGCTTCACGTCCTCGACCTGGGCGGCGCCCGGGTAGTCGTCCCTGGCCACCTCCGCGGCACCGCGCACGGCGTACCGCGGGGCGCTGTAGTCGATCAGTTTGCTGGACAGGAACTCGTCCGCGACGGCCGCGGTGTCGAACTGCAGCAGGTAGATCCGCGTGTGCGTGCCGTCGGGGGTGTTCCAGCCGCGGGCGGCGACATGTCGCAGGCCGTTGTCCGTCAGCAGCTGCCCGAGCTCCTTGCGGTCATCCTGGTCGGTGAACTCCGCGAGGAAGGTCCGCGCCGGCAGCCAGCCGTCCGTGCCGCGCAACGTCGCGTCGGCCCTAGCGCCCTCGGGGGCGGGTAGAAGGAGGGCCCGCAGGTCGGCGTAGTGACTCCCGGTGCTGTTCCGCTCGGCGAACGGCCCCGGACTGCCGGACGGCAGCGGCGGCTTCACCAGCCGCGGGTACTCCCAGCGCCCGTCGGAGGCTGTGGCCAGCCAGGGGAGGTCGGTGCGCTCCGGCCGCGTGATGCCGTACGCCGTCGCACCCCCGGCCACCGCGAAGACGGCTACGGCGGCCGTCCAGCGCAGGAGGGCGCGCAGGGCGCGGCGATCCTTCTTCACCGGGGGCGGTGCGAGGGGCGGCGTTCCAGGCTCCGACGGCACCACCACGTGCTGCACCTCGGTCCGCTCCGTCTGTTCGGTCATACCGCCTTCCCCGGGTCCGCGATGCGGTCGAGCTGAGTGCGCAGCAGCACCGCAGCCCCTTCGGTGTCCATCGGTCCGGCCCCGTACGCCGTCGCCGTGACGAGCACGTCGCCCTGGTACGCGGAGCAGAACATCATGTCGAGCTTCTCGCCCGCCTCGGTCGGCGACAGGAAGCAGTGCGCGTTCTTGTGGCCCCGGATCGCCGGGCCCTTCCGGAAGACGCTCAGGGCGCTCAGGAACTCGTTCTGGAACGTCGAGATGTCGCGTACCGCCGCGCGGCTCTCCAGCTGCGTCAGGACGACGTCCATGGTGAACGCCTTGTCCGTGCTGAGATAGCTGCGCAGGGCCATGCCCGTGGTGTGCTGACTGTCGATCTGCTTCTCCAGTCGCAGCCGCTGCGAGCGCGGCAGAGCGCTCAGAGACTGCTTGCGCAAGGCGGCGGCCTCGGCTCCGCTCAGATGTGCGTCGGCACCGTACTGGTCGATGTCGGGACCGCGGACCAAGTCGTCGGTGCCGTACGGCACGAGCATGCCGGCGAGCCCGGACGCGGACGCCGGTTTCGCCTCCGAGTCCTTCTGCTGCGCCGGGAACTTCCAGGTGGGCGCGCCCGCGTCCCGGTCGGCGTCGCTGACGGTCACAGCGGTGTACCCGACGCCGACGACCAGGGCCGCAGCCAGCAGGACGGCTCCGGTGACAGCGGCGACGCGGCCACGGCGTACGGGGCCCCGCGCCGGAAGCCCGTCGGGCGGTGCGGCGATCGCTGCCGCGCCGGACTGGCTGCTCTCGCTGTTGTCATTCACAGCCGCCCCACCTGCCGCTTCGCCAGGTCCATGACCTTCTCCTTGGAGATGGGCTTCGTGTCGTAGATCCAGATCTCCATGGCGATGTCTCCGCGCCGGGCGTGCGCCTCTGCGGAGTACACCGATACGCCGGACTCGGTATCGGGCCTGGTGTGGACGTACGCCCTGCCGTCCCCCGTACCAGGGATGGCCCAACTGCGCGATCCGGCCTCGCGCTCCGCCCAGTAGCGACCGTTCTCGGCAGAGTCGGCCGCGGCGAGCCGTTCCTCCTGGCGGTACTGCACAAGACGGATCTCGACGCTGTACGTGTCGTCCAGTCGCCAGGCGGTGACTGCGGCCCGGCGGAACTCGGCGCCGATCTCGTACTTGAACTCGTTGGCCGGCTTTTTAAAGGTCTCCGCGTACTCCGCGAGGCTCATCCAACCGTCGTGACCCGGCTCGAACAGGGGGTCCTGTGCGCCGCTCGGCCGCTTGAGCAGAAACGCCCGCAGGTCGCCGTCGGTCCGGACCCGGCGGTCCTGCGCGGCGGACAGCGGCTCGGGGCCCTTGCCCTTGGCCTGGGCGAGTACGGGCTGAGACAGGGGCGGCAGCGGGGTGGGTCGGCGGCCGGCCTGGATCACGTAACCGGTGCAGGTGCCCGCGACGACGCCGAGCACGGCGGCCGCGGCGATCAGCAGGGTCGTACGCCCGCTGCGGCGTACGGCGGGCGGACCCGGATCAGGGACCGATTCGGGCGCACCCGCGACTTCCGACAACTCCAAGACGTCCCCTCATGGAAAGCGACACACGGATCGGCATCCGTGCGCACAGGAGACTCATGGGCAACGGGCAGGGTTGCTCATGGAGTTGATCACGATTCGGTGCGCTTGACCTCGTCGATGAAGCGGGCCCAGGCCGCGGTCTCGAAGAGGAGGGTTCCGCGGGCGGGGTCCTTGCTGTCGCGGACGGGGACGACGGAGGGGAGGTCGGGGGCGATCTCGACGCACTCGCCGCCGTCCGGATTGCTGTAGCTGCTCTTGCGCCAGCTCGCGTTAGTCAGATCGATCGCTCGCACGGCACTTCCTCCAACATCCGCAGGACGAACTTGCGCGACTCGGCCGGGTTCAGAGCCATGTCACGCATCGAATCGTACGCACGTTGCAGGAGCTCAACTGAGCTGTTTTCTTCGATCAGTTCACCGCGGTACGCGTTCTCCGTGTACGCCACCGTCTTCCCGTCCAGCAACCGCAAGAACATCACCGCGCTGCTCACCAGCCCGTACAGCCCGGAGCTTTGCGGCAGCACCTGGATCGTGATGTTCGGGCGCTCCGACGCCTCCAGCAGATACTCGAGCTGGTGTCGCCACGCCTCGTCGTCACGCAGCGGCGTACGCAGCACTGCCTCCGCGAGAAGGGCGCGGAACGGCGGCGCCTCCTCCCCCTCTAGTAGCTTTCGTCGCCCAGTGCGGGCTTCGACCTGCTGATTCAGCTCCTCGCCCTTGGCACCGCCCAGTGCCAGGACCTCACGCGCGTACCCGTCGGTCTGGAGCAAGCCCGGCAGGATGCTCACTCCGAAGTGCCACAGGCTGACCGCCTCCGCCTCCAACATCATGTACCGCCGGTACTGCTCCTTGAACTGCGACGGATCCCCCACCGCCAACTCCCACAGGGCCAGCAGCAGTCCCGGCGTCCCGTAGTACTGGTCCAGCGCCTGGACGACCTCCGGGCCGCCCAGCGTCTGGCCGCTCTCCATCTTTCCGAACTGGGAGGGGTCCCAGCCGACCACCTTCGCCAGCTCCCGCAGGCTCACGCCCCGCTCGGTCCGCAGCAGGCGCAACTCCTCCGCGAACCGCCTGCGCGGCTCCTGGCTCCGTCCCGTGATCACCCGTCTCGGCGGCATTGCGCTCCTCCGTGCAATACGGCCGTGGAAGGTGTGGAAAGAGCGCCTGGAGGCGGAGAAGCAGACCTCGTCCACGGCGTTGCGGCCCTGCTCAGGGGCCATGCTCGTAACGTCCCGAACACGCAGCGTAGTCCAAGCGTCGCGCTGCGCGCAGGCGTTGTGGAAAGGAACGGAACCGATGACGGCCCTGGAACGCGGAGCGCTCGTCTACGACCCGGCCACCCGCAAGGTCGGCGAGTACCAGGACAGATCAGGGCCGTACGCCATGCTGCGCCCGGTCGGCGGCGGCCGGGAGTGGCAGGCCGATCCAGCCGCCCTCCGTCCCGCCACCCAGCGGGAGCGGCTCAGCGCCGGGGTCAGGGCGGCGAACGAGCGCGCCCGGGCCGCCGACGACACCAGCCGCCCTCCCCTGCCCGTCCGGGGCTGTGCGACGTGCGAGGAGCTGGCCGCACGGCGGGAGACCGCGCGGGCGGAGTACGACGGCAGCACCGAGACGGACGCGAACGTCCTGCTGCGCCGCCACCACAACCAGGAGCACCGCGCCTGACCGGGCCCACCGCCTTCGCCCCGGCAGGACTAGGCTGCGGACATGGCCAAGAAGCTCGTGATCAAGGTGACGGCGGGGGCCGATGCGCCCGAGCGCTGCTCTCAGGCGTTCACGGTGGCGGCGGTCGCCGTCGCCAGCGGCGTGGACGTCTCGCTCTGGCTGACCGGTGAGTCGTCGTGGTTCGCGCTGCCGGGCCGCGCCGCCGAGTTCGAGCTGCCGCACGCCGCGCCGCTGCCCGACCTGATCGAGTCGATCATGGCAGCCGGCCGGATCACCCTGTGCACGCAGTGCGCGGCCCGCCGCGAGATCACGGAGAAGGACGTCATCGAGGGCGTACGGATCGCGGGGGCGCAGGTCTTCGTCCAGGAGGCACTGGCGGAGGACACCCAGGCGCTCGTGTACTGACCCGGCCGCGCCGAGCGTCACCTCCGCCCTACGGGGAACTCCGACGAAGTGGGAGTGGAGGTCGACCATGACGGACCCCCAGGCGACGGGCATACCCGACGAGGTCGCCAGGGCCCTGGAGGCCCTGGGCATCGGGGCGTACCTGAACGACGAGCGCGGCTGCATCCTCCATGTCAACACCCGGGCCGAGCAGCTCCTTGTCCGGCCTGTCGCCGAGCTGCTCGGGCAGGACGCACACGACGTGCTGCACCGCACCCGCCACGGGGAGACCGTGCCGAGGGCCCAGTGCCGGATGCGGGAGGCCGCGTTGACCGGACGCCCGGCGCAGGGGGGCGAGGAGTGGATGGAACGCGGCGACGGCTCCCTGCTGCAGATCGCGTGGCTGGCCACGCCCTTCCGCACGGGTGACCGGCGGCTCAACGCCACCCTCGTCCTCTTCCACCCGTTCGCCCAGGAGCAGACGCCCGGTGAACCGCAGGAGCGGGTCGGCGCGTCGCTCTCGGAGCTGGAGCGGCTGGCGCTGCTGGCCGAGACCACCACGACGCTGAGCTCCACCCTGGACGTCGACGAGGCGATGGACCGGCTGGTGAACCTGGTCGTGCCCCGCCTCGCGGACTGGGCCGTCGTCGACCTGATCACCGTGCGCGACGAGGTGCGGCGCTTCGCCGTCGTGCACACGGAGAACGGGGTCCTGGTGCACCGGGAGGACCTCGAGGGAGCGATGCCGCCGGTGCCCGAGGATTCCCCGATGCCTCTTTCCCGGGCCCTGCGCGGCGTGGCGTCCACGCTGGCCGGGCCGGAGACCTACCAGGGCCCGCCGGACTCGGGCATCGCGGTCGAGCAGCGCCGCCTGTTCGAGGCGACCGGCATGCACTCGGCCGCCATCGCTCCCATCCGCACCGTGCGGGAGGTGCTGGGAGCCCTGACCCTGGGCCGCTCCGAACGACCCGAGCGGTTCACCGCGGCGGACATCGCGCTGCTCGAGGACATCACCCGGCGTGCCGGGCTGGCCCTGGACAACGCGCGTCTCTACCAGCGGCAGCGCAAGGTCGCCGAGACCATGCAGCGCCATCTGCTGCCCCAGCTGCCCCGCGTGCAGGGATACGCGATGACCGCCCGCTACCTGCCCGCGCCGGACGCCTCACAGGTCGGCGGCGACTGGTACGACGCCTTCACCCTGACGGACGGCGCCATGGCCGTGGTCGTCGGCGACGTCGTCGGGCACGACCTGGACGCCGCGGCGGGCATGGCACAGTTGCGCAACATGCTCCGCGCCTACGCCTGGTCGCAGGAGAAGCCACCGAGCAGGATCGTCGAGTGGCTGGACCGGGCGTCCCTGTCCATCGCCGAGGTCTCCATGGCCACCATGGTGTTCGCCCGGATGACCGTGGCCTACGACGGACACTGCGAACTGTCCTGGACCAACGCCGGGCATCCGCCGCCCCTGCTGGTCAGCCACGAAGGTGTGGCCACCTATCTCACCGACGGGCACGGCGTCCTCCTGGGCCTCGAGCCCGAGCAGGAGCGCGAGGACGCGACGGCTCTGCTACCGCCCGGGTCCACCCTCGTTCTGTACACCGACGGGCTGATCGAATCCCCTGGTCACTCCATCGACGAGGGCCTGGAGCGGCTGCGCCGCACCGCCGCGTCCCTGGCCCACCGCGCCCTGGACCCCTTCACCGACCTCCTGCTGGAGCGGGCCCGCGCGCCGCACAACGACGACGACGTGGCCGTCCTGGCCGTACGCATCCCCGCCTGACCCGTCCGGCCGGAACCAGGCCCGCGGTCACCGCCGCTTCTTGCCGTCCAGCTCGTCCCACCACTCGTCGGACTGCGGGTCCCCGGACGGGTCGTCCCACCAGCGGTCCTCGGGGCCCCGGCGGTTCGCGACCATCGCGGCCAGGGGCGGGATCACCATCGCGACCACGCACATGCCCACCGCCGCCGGAACCGACCAGATGCGCACGACTCCCCAGGCCAGGACGAACAGCGCCAGACAGGTGCCCATCATGGCGAAGTACACGTGGCGTCGTCGTGCGTACATACCTTCACTATGCCCCGCGGACATGCGGAAGGACCGCACCCGAGGTGTCCAACCCGTGGGTGCGGCCCTTCAGCCATGCGCGGTGCTGCTCAGACCGCGATCGCGACCTCCGCGAGGCCGCCCTTCTGGGCGACGACGGTACGGTCCGCGGTGCCGCCCGGCACCAGGGCGCGTACGGTCCAGGTGCCCTCGGCCGCGTAGAAGCGGAACTGTCCGGTCGCCGAGGTGGGGACCTCGGCGGTGAACTCGCCGGTCGAGTCCAGGAGGCGCACGTACCCGGTCACGGGCTCGCCGTTGCGGGTCACCTGGCCCTGGATGGTGGTCTCACCGGGCTTGATCGTCGAGGCGTCGGGGCCGCCGGCCTTCGCTCCACACATGTGCTTCTCCGTCTTTTCTGAGAGGTCGGTCTTACTTACCGGCGCCGAGCTCGATCGGCACGCCCACCAGGGAGCCGTACTCCGTCCAGGAACCGTCGTAGTTCTTGACGTTCTCCTGGCCGAGCAGCTCGTGCAGCACGAACCAGGTGTGCGCGGAGCGCTCACCGATGCGGCAGTAGGCGATGGTGTCCTTGGCCAGGTCCACGCCCTCGGACTGGTACAGCTCCTTCAGCTCCTCGTCGGACTTGAAGGTGCCGTCGTCGTTGGCCGACTTCGACCAAGGGATGTTCTTGGCGCTCGGGACGTGGCCGGGGCGCTGCGACTGCTCCTGCGGCAGGTGAGCCGGGGCGAGCAGCTTGCCGGAGAACTCGTCGGGCGAGCGGACGTCGACCAGGTTCTTGGTGCCGATCGCGTCGACGACCTCGTCGCGGAAGGCACGGATCGAGGCGTCCTGCGGCTTGGCCGTGTACTCGGTCTTCGCGCGCTCGGGCACCTCGGTGCCGTCGACCAGCTCGCGGGCGTCCAGCTCCCACTTCTTGCGGCCGCCGTCGAGGAGACGGACGTCCTCGTGGCCGTAGAGCTTGAAGTACCAGTAGGCGTAGGCCGCGAACCAGTTGTTGTTGCCGCCGTAGAGGACGACCGTGTCGTCGTTGGCGATGCCCTTCTCCGACAGGAGCGTCTCGAACTGCTCCTGGTTGACGAAGTCGCGGCGGACCGGGTCCTGGAGGTCCTGCTTCCAGTCGATGCGGACAGCGTTCTTGATGTGGTTCTTCTCGTACGCCGTGGTGTCCTCGTCGACCTCGACGACGACGACCTTGGGGTCGTCCAGGTGCTGCTCGACCCAGTCGGCGTCTACCAGGACGTCGCTGCGGCTCATGCTTCTTCTCCTCCGGGGCAGTTGCGGCGGGGCGTTGCGAGTCAGAAGGGGTGCGGGTACGCGGTGTCGCGGTGGCGTACGCGGCGCACGAGTGGCCCTGTGTCAGGAACCGGGGCCGGGATACGGGAGTGGAACCCTCCCGCTCAGGAAGTGCGACAGAGCATGGCGGCGACGCGGCACAGGTCTACTGCCCGCCGCTTCGTGAGATCCGCCTGTCGCTGCATGGGGTCGATCGTAGGGACCGGGCGCGGCGCGTGTCACCGGGGTGTCGAATGGTGAGATGCGATCGTCCGCGATGTGGGATGGGATGCGCCGACGGGCGGTCGCCGTACGGCTCCCGGGCGCGCGCGTCCCGCACCCCATCTACGCTACGGACGGGGGCGTCTCGCCCATCGGACAATCGGTCTGAGCGCCCGGCCCGCGCCCGGTCCGAGCCCGGCCTGCGCCCGCCTTCGGGGCCTGCCGTCGCTGCCGGTCGCCGGTCGCCGGTCGCCGGTTGCCGGTCGTCGCGGTCGCCGGTCGTCCTACCCGGCGAGCCGGACGTCCGAACCCTTCACCGTGATCTCCACACCGTCCTTCGCGGCCTGGACCTTGTCGAGCTTGATGCCACCGGGGAGCTGGTCGATGCGCTGCTGGAAGTCGGTGATGGTACGGATCCGGGAGCCGGCGACCTCCATGCCGGCGAGCTCGGGCAGGTTGTCGGCGTGGACCCTGACGGTGTTGCCCTGGGCGGTGACCGAGCTGAGCACGTAGACCGGGTTCGGCAGCTTGATGCCGAGAGCGGGCGCCTCGACCTTGACGGCGACCTTGATCTTCCCGTTCCCGCCGTCGGACAGGCCGATCACCCTGGCGGTGACACCGGGAGCGACATCGGTGGGCTGTGCCTTGGCGGTCTTCAGCAGCTCGTCGTACGTGATGAGCGCGGTCCCGGTGGCGTCGGCCGCGGTGGCCGAGCTGAAGCTGCCGGAGAACGTCACACCCTTCATCGACGCGTTCAGGTCGTCGATACGGATCTTCTCGGAGCCGTTGCCGGTGGTCGCGTCGTAGTCCTTGATGCCGACCTCGACGTCGTCCAGCTCGCCGGAGAGGACCTGGGTGAGGAAGGGGAAGCCCTTGATGGACACGTCCGGGGTGGTGGCCAGGTTCTCGGTGGTCTTGAGCTTGTCGGCCGCCTCGTTCTGCGCGAAGTGAACCGCAACGCGGTCCGCGATCACGAAGAGGCCGCCCAGGATCACCACGAGGATCAGCAGTATTCGCAGTGCGCGCATGCTCGGTCGTCCCCACGTCGGCGGTCGTCACAGCGGTCCCGACGGCCCGGAGGCCGTCCTGCGTGACAGTACCCGCCGGGGGAAGGGGAAACGGGGAATTGTCGATCACCTGTGACACGGAGGGGCGGAGCCGCCTTGCTCAGCCCAGCGCCCGGCCCAGTACGTAGATCACCGGCGCCGCCGCCGTCAGCGGCAGCGCGACGCCCGCCGTGAAGTGGACGAAGCGGGAGGGGTAGTCGTAGCTCGCCACCCGGTGGCCGATCAGCGCACAGACACCCGCGCCCAGTCCGAGGAACGCGCCCGACGCACCCGAGGTGCCGAAACCCGTCGCGCCGCCCATCGCGATGCCCGCGCCCGACGCCGCCAGCAGGGCCACCACCACCGACGCCGCCGTCGGCAGCGGCAGCGCGCGGGCCAGGACCGCCACGGCGACCGCGATCGCGCCCACCGTGACCGCGTCGGGTACGGCAGCCAGGTGCCCGGCCGCGACGATCGACAGCGCGGCCGAGGCGACCGTCGCCATCAGGCCGTACATCCGTGTGTCCGGGTCGGCGTGCGACCTGAGCTGGAGGACCAGGGACAGCAGGACCCAGACGCCGAGCGTGCCCAGGATCGCCGCCGGCGCCTGTTCCCGGCCCGCCACCAGCAGCGCCACGTCCGCGGTGACCGCGCCCAGGAACGCCAGCGCGATGCCCTGCCGGGCCGGCCACATGCCGTTCAGCCGGAACCATCCGGCCGCCGTCACTGCCTGAAGGATCACGAGCGGTACGACCAGTGCGTACGTCCCCACGGCCGCGGCCCCGGCGAGCAGCGCCCCCAGCACCGCGGTGAGCGCCGCGGGCTGCAACCCGGGCTCGATGACCGGCGAACGGCCCTCGAGCCGGGCCCGCTGGTTGGCGGGCAGGGTGGCCGGGTCGACGGCGGGGGCCCGGGCTCGGTGGTGGCGGTCGTCGTCGCGGTGACGGCGACGCCGGGCGCCGCGTAACCGTGCGGCTCGTACGCCTGCGCGTGCGCCTCCGGCGGCAACGGCTGCGCGGCCCCGTAGGGCTGCTGCTGCCATTGCTGATGCTGCTGCGGGTGGGCCGCGCCGTTCGGGTCGTACCAACCCTGTTGCGGGTACCCCTCGTGGGGCTGTCGGGACTGCGGGGCCTGGTGGGCGTCATAGCCCCCGTAGCCGGGGGCCGCGTGTCCCTCGTAGCCCTCGTACGGCTGGTTGCTCATCGCTCATCCTCCTGCGAACGGCGGGAGCACCTCGACCGTGCCGCCCTCGGCCAGCCGTACCGTCTCGTGCTCACGGGTCCCGACGGGGTCACCGTCGACCAGGAAGGAGCAGCGCTTCAGGACGCGGACGAGTTCGCCGGGGTGCCTCTCGCGCGCCGCGTCGAGCGCCTCCGCGAGCGTCGTCGCGTCGTACGGCTCCTCGGCGACCCCCGCGGCCGCCTTCGCGGCGGCCCAGTAGCGCACCGTGCCCTTTGCCATCTGCTTCCTCGACTCGGTCGTGGTGAACACCGCTCAGGCTAGCCCGCCCGGACGGCCACCCACTCCCCGATGCGGGCCAGGAGGGCGTCGCCGCTGGCGTGCTCGGCGTGGCCCATGCCGGGCTCCAGCCACAGTTCGGCGTGGTCAGGGGCGGCCTCGGCCAGCATGCGGGGGTGGTCGACGGGGAAGTAGCCGTCCTGGTCGCCGTGCACGATCAGCAGCGGGGTCGGCGCGATCAGGGGGACTGATTCGACCGGGGAGGCCGGTACCGGGTCCCAGTCGCGGTGGTGGATGCGGGTGCGCAGGCCGTAGCGGCCCAGCAGGCGTCCCTCGGGGCGGGTCACCAGCCAGTGCAGCCGCCGCATGGGGGCCGTGCCCCGGTAGTACCAGCGGGCGGGCGCACTCACGGACACCACCGCGTCCGTGTCCGCGCCCTCCTCGTGCGCCGCCGCGTGCCGCAGCACCACCGAGCCGCCCATCGAGAAGCCGACGGTGGCCACGCGCGTGTGCCCCAGCTCCCGCGCCCACCGCACGGCGGCCGCCAGATCGTGCACCTCGCGGTCGCCGACCGTGGAGCGGCCGCCGGACGCCCCGTGGCCCCGGAAGGAGAACGTCACCACCGCGCCGTACTGCCTGAGGACGCCCGCCACCCGGCGCACATGGGGCCGCTCCAGATCACCCGTGAAGCCGTGGGCCACGACGATCGCGAGATCACTCAGGTGGCCGGGAGATGGACGGCCGGTGTCGTATACAACGGATCCCGGATCGTATGCGGCGTCGATCGTCACCCCGTCGAGCGTGCGGAGAAACGTCCGCACGGGCCCGCGACGAGCCGTCTCGGAGTGCGGACGAACCGTGGATCGTGCCGTTCCACCTGACGTACCAGAGCTCATGTGGGCTATTCTGCTGGGCAGAGGACTCGGGCAGCGTAGCCCCCGGGTCCTTTTGTGCTTTCGGAAGCGTTGTATACGACGCGGGAAACCGCAGGTGTACGGGCCCCGGGATGCGCAGAGCAGTGCCGCCCCGCCAAACGTCCTCGCAGGGACCGAGGAGGAACAAGACATATGAGTTCTCTGCTGCTCCTGACCAACGCCCTTCAGCCGTCGACGGAGGTGCTTCCCGCTCTCGGCCTGCTCCTGCACAACGTGCGAGTGGCTCCGGCGGAAGGCCCCGCCCTCGTCGACACCCCGGGTGCCGACGTCATCCTCGTCGACGGGCGACGGGACCTGCCGCAGGTGCGCAGCCTGTGCCAGCTCCTGCGCTCCACCGGGCCCGGCTGTCCGCTTCTCCTGGTCGTCACCGAGGGCGGTCTCGCGGCCGTCACCGCCGACTGGGGCATCGACGACGTGCTCCTCGACACCGCCGGCCCCGCCGAGGTGGAGGCCCGCCTCCGCCTGGCCATGGGCCGTCAGCAGATCGTCAACGACGACTCCCCGATGGAGATCCGCAACGGGGACCTGTCCGTGGACGAGGCGACCTACTCCGCCAAGCTCAAGGGCCGCATCCTGGACCTCACCTTCAAGGAGTTCGAGCTCCTGAAGTACCTCGCGCAGCACCCCGGCCGGGTCTTCACCCGCGCCCAGCTGCTGCAGGAGGTCTGGGGCTACGACTACTTCGGCGGCACGCGCACGGTCGACGTCCACGTACGACGGCTGCGCGCCAAACTGGGGCCCGAGCACGAGTCGCTGATCGGCACCGTCCGCAACGTGGGCTACCGCTTCGTCACCCCCGAGAAGGTGGAGCGCGCCGCCGACGAGGCGAAGGCCAAGGCGGCCCGGCCGAAGGCGGACGACGCGGACGAGTCGGCGCCGGTGTCCGGGGCCGAGATCACGGCCGAGGCATAGGCGGACGTCACCGCGGAGGAGACGCAGGTCACGGCATAGGTCACAGGTGGGGCATAGAACGCCGAAAGCCCTGCCCAGAGGCGGTCCATCCGCGTAGACTCCGCGCGTGGCCAAGGTGACTCGGGACGATGTGGCGCGGCTGGCGGGGACATCCACCGCCGTCGTCAGCTATGTCATCAACAACGGACCCCGGCCGGTCGCCCCGGCCACGCGCGAGCGCGTCCTCGCCGCGATCAAGGAACTGGGATACCGGCCCGACCGGGTCGCCCAGGCCATGGCGTCGCGGCGCACGGACCTCATAGGCATGATCGTGCCGGACGCGCGCCAGCCCTTCTTCGGGGAGATGACGCACGCGGTCGAGCAGGCCGCCGCCGAGCGCGGAAAGATGGTGCTCGTCGGCAACACCGACTACGTGGCCGAGCGCGAGGTCCACTATCTGCGGGCCTTCCTCGGCATGCGCGTCTCCGGGCTGATCCTGGTCAGCCACGCGCTCAACGACCACGCCGCCGCGGAGATCGACGCCTGGGACGCCCGGGTCGTCCTGCTGCACGAGCGGCCCGAGGCGATCGACGACGTCGCCGTCGTCACGGACGACCTGGGCGGCGCCCAGCTCGCCGTGCGACACCTCCTCGAACACGGGTACGAGTACGTCGCCTGTATGGGCGGTACGGCCGAGACGCCTGCGGTCGGCGACCCCGTCTCCGACCACGTCGAGGGCTGGCGGCGCGCGATGCAGGAGGCCGGCATCCCGACGGAGGGCCGCCTGTTCGAGGCGCCGTACAACCGGTACGACGCGTACAACGTCGCCCTGGAGCTGCTGTCCGGGCCGCACCGCCCTCCGGCGATCTTCTGCTCCACCGACGACCAGGCGATCGGCGTGCTCCGGGCGGCCCGCGAGCTGCGGATCGACGTGCCCGGGGAACTGGCGGTGGCCGGGTTCGACGACGTGAAGGAGGCGGCGTTGACGGACCCGCCGCTCACCACGGTCGCCTCGGACCGTTCGGGCATGGCCCGCGCGGCCGTCGATCTGGTGCTCGACGACGGGCTTCGGGTGGCGGGGTCGCGGCGGGAGCGGTTGAAGCTGTTCCCCTCCCGGTTGGTCGTGCGCCGCTCCTGCGGGTGCGAGTAGGTGCCCTCGCGGTCACGGTGAAACTCCTCTGAACCGTGGGGAACGGGTCTTCATCACGGCACCCGAGGCGGCCTTATATCGGGCATACACGGTTCTGTCGGGCTTCTCAGCGGGGACTCAGGTAGCTCTCATGATCAGGGGACACTCTCTTTTTCATGACCGAGAGCTTCCGCCGCAGCGGCGAGTACGAGTACCCCCAGGGTCACGGACCCCAGTCCGCGTACCCCGAGCAGCAGCAGCACACCTCCTCCCCCGTGAACCCGGAGTGGCCGCCCCCTCCGGCGTACGAGCCGGCGCAGCCGGCGGTCGCAGCCGGCGGCGGTCATGACGGATACGGCGGCGGCGACGGCACGGCCGTCCCGGTCGTCCCGGCCCAGCCCGGGCCGAATCGGCGCACCAAGGGCCCGCTCGCGCTCCTGGCCGCCGTGGCGATCGTCGCCGCGGCGATAGGCGGCGGCACCGCGTACGGGATCCAGGAGCTGACCGGCAAGGACACCGCGGTCTCCTCCAGCTCGACCAGCACCAACGTGGTGCCGTCCAGCGCGAGGGGCACGGTCGCCGGAGTGGTCGCCGCGGTCAACCCGAGCATCGTGGAGATCAACGCCACCTCGAACGCGGGTGAGTCGACCGGTTCCGGCGTGATCATCACCAGCGACGGCCAGATCGTCACCAACAACCACGTCATCTCCGGTGCCTCCTCGATCAAGGTGACGACGAGCGACGGCAAGTCGTACACCGCGCAGGTCGTGGGCACCGACAGCAAGAAGGACCTGGCGCTGCTCAAGCTGCAGGGCGCCTCCGGGCTGAAGGCCGCCACGCTCGGCAACTCCGACGGCCTCCAGGTCGGCGACCAGGTCGTCGCCATCGGCTCTCCCGAGGGCCTGAGCGACACGGTCACCAGCGGCATCATCTCCGCACTCAACCGTGACGTCACCGTGCCGACCGACGAGAACCAGCAGCAGGGCGGCAGCGGCCGGTGGCCGTTCGCGTTCGGCGGCCGGCAGTTCAACGGCGACACGGGCTCGTCCACGACGACGTACAAGGCGATCCAGACGGACGCCTCCCTCAACCCGGGCAACTCCGGTGGCGCCCTCATCGACATGAACGGCAACGTCATCGGCATCAACTCGGCGATGTACTCGGCCAGTTCCGACTCGACCTCGTCGAGTGCCGGAAGCGTCGGCCTGGGCTTCGCCATCCCGATCAACACCGTGAAGTCCGACCTGGCGACGCTGCGCTCCGGCTCCCAGAGCTGAGCGGGCGCCCCGCCGGGCGAGTGGTAAGGAGTACGACATGATCACGATGGCTGTGCACGAGGTCACCGGTGCCACCCGGCCCGGCGGAGTCCTGCTGGCCCTGGCCGTGGCGAACGAGCTCCACGCCCCGATGCGGCGCCGGGTGCGCACCCGGCCTCAGCCCCGGCCCCGGACCCGGCCGCGGGTCGAGCGCGCCCCCGAGGTGGCGGTCCCGCAGGTGGCGGTGCCGCAGCTGATGGGGCTGCGGATGACGGCCGCGCGGCCGCACCGCCGCAAGGTTCCGCTGAGCCGGCTGACCGCGGTGATGGGCTGACCCCGCTGCGGGTCGGCGCCGGGCTGCGCAACCTCCCCCCGGCACCGCACCCCCGGGCACAGGGCGACTCCGGCCCGCCCCGCCCTTTCCGTCCCCGACCCGAATCGTGCGAGGCTGAATCCGTATCGCCCGTCCGTCGCACCTTGAGGAACTCCACATCCATGAGCCCCGCCGAAGGCGACCGTGACCCCCAGCGCATCCTGATCGTCGACGACGAGCCGGCCGTGCGTGAAGCACTCCAGCGCAGCCTCGCCTTCGAGGGCTATGCCACCGAGGTGGCCGTGGACGGTGCGGACGCGCTGGAGAAGGCGACCGCGTACAAGCCGGACCTGCTGGTCCTCGACATCCAGATGCCGCGCATGGACGGCCTCACCGCCGCCCGCCGGATCCGGGGCGCGGGCGACACCACTCCCATCCTGATGCTGACGGCCCGCGACACGGTCGGCGACCGTGTCACCGGCCTGGACGCCGGGGCCGACGACTACCTGGTCAAGCCGTTCGAGCTGGACGAGCTGTTCGCCCGTATCCGCGCCCTGCTGCGCCGCAGCCACTATGCCTCGGCCGTGGCGGGCGCGGCCGAGGAGAACGACGTCCTCACCTTCGCCGACCTGCGCATGGACCTCGCCACCCGCGAGGTCACGCGCGGCGGGCGCCCGGTGGAGCTGACCCGCACCGAGTTCACGCTCCTGGAGATGTTCATGGCGCACCCGCGCCAGGTGCTGACCCGCGAGCAGATCCTGAAGGCGGTCTGGGGCTTCGACTTCGAGCCGTCGTCGAACTCGCTCGACGTGTACGTCATGTACCTGCGCCGCAAGACGGAGGCGGGCGGCGAGCCGCGCCTGGTGCACACCGTGCGTGGCGTGGGCTACGTCCTGCGGCAGGGCGGCGCCGAGTGATCAAACGGTTCCGATCCCTCCCGCTGCGCTCACGGCTGGCCCTGCTGGTGGCGGCCGCGGTGGCGTTCGGAGTGGCGGCGGTGTCGGTCACCTGCTGGTTCATCGTGCAGGGCAAGCTGTACCAACAGGTCGACAACCAGCTGACGTCCGCCAGCGGCCCGGTCAAGATGGTGGGCCTGACGAACATCCTGAGCAACTGCACCACCTCGCCCACCCCCCAGGACGACCGCGGTCCGCAGCCCGACACCTACTACATGCAGGTGATCAAGACGGACGGCACGTCCTGCGTCTACCCGCAGTCCGCGGGCCTCCTCCACGTCACCCGCACCGACCTCCAGATCGCCAGGAACCCGACCCTGGACAAGAGGATCATCCACAACGGCACCGACAGCAGGGGCAACGCGGTACGGGTGATCGCGGCACCGCTGGTGAGCGAGGGCCCGGGCGGCGTGCAGCTGTTCTCCGACAGCGCCCTGCTCGTGGCGGTCCCCCTCAGGGACACCCAGAAGACCCTCAGCGACCTGGCCCTGGTCCTCCTGTTGGTGTCCGGCATCGGTGTCGTGGGGGCCGGGGCCGCCGGTCTCACCGTGGCCCGGGCGGGCCTGCGTCCCGTCGACAAGCTCACCGAGGCCGTCGAGCACATCGCCCGCACCGAGGACCTCACCACCCGCATCCCGGTGGACGAGGAGAGCGAGGACGAGATCGCCCGCCTGTCCCGTTCCTTCAACTCGATGACGTCGGCCCTGGCCAGCTCCCGGGAGCTGCAGCAGCAGCTGATCGCGGACGCGGGTCACGAACTGCGCACCCCTCTCACGTCGCTGCGCACCAACATCGAACTCCTCACCCGCAGCGAGGAGACGGGCCGCCCGCTGCCCCCGGAGGACCGCAAGGCGCTGCTGGCCTCGGTGAAGGCGCAGATGACGGAGTTGGCCTCGCTCATCGGTGACCTCCAGGAACTGTCGCGCCCCACGAGCGGCCAGCACGCCGGCAAGGTGCAGGTGGTGGCGTGGCAGGACGTCGTGGAGTCGGCGCTGCGCCGCGCCCGGCTGCGCGGCCCGGAGCTGACGATCACGGCGGACCTCCAGCCGTGGTACGTCCGCGCGGAGCCGTCCGCGCTGGAGCGGGCGGTGGTCAACATCCTGGACAACGCGGTGAAGTTCAGCCCGGAGAGCGGCTCGATCGAGGTCCAGCTCGCCGATGGCGTCCTGACCGTGCGCGACCACGGCCCGGGGATCGCGGCCGACGAGCTCCCGCACGTCTTCGACCGCTTCTGGCGCTCCCCGAGCGCCCGCGCCCTGCCCGGCTCTGGCCTCGGCCTGTCGATCGTGGCCCGCACGGTGGAACAGGCGGGCGGCGAGGTGGCCCTGACCCCTGCGGAGGGCGGCGGCACGGTGGCGACGGTACGGCTGCCGGGTGCGCCCACCCCGCCGCCGGAGGAACAACCGGCCGTCGCGTAGCAGCGCCCCGCCATTCGTCCGCAACGAGACCGCGGCAACGCTTCCGGCACCGGCGGCCACTACCGGTTGGCCCGTGTCCCGCACGGCGCCGGTGCTGCCCCCTCATACGGAACGGATGCCTCGTATGGACACGCGGCGCGGCCTGGGATCCGAAGAACTACTACGGCTACACACTCGACAAGGCCGCCGACGTGCCCTCGCTCGTCAAGTCCGGGGCGGGACCGCGCAGTTCGATCGGGACGACGACCACAACCGCCGCCGCGGCCACCACCCTCACCGTCGCCAAGGACGGCAGCGGTCAGTACACCAGCGTGCAGAAGGCCGTCGACGCCGTGCCCGCGGGCAACACCTCCCGGGTCGTCATCCAGATCGAGCCGGGCACGTACCGCGAGACGGTCAAGGTGCCCGCCGACAAACCGCACGTCACCATCCAGGGCACCGGTGCCAGCCGCAGGGACACCGTGATCGTCTACAACAACGCGGTCGGCACACAGAAGCCCGACGGCTCCGGCACCTACGGCACCGGCGGCAGCGCGACCGTCGCCGTCGACGCAGACGACTTCCAGGCCCGCAATCTGACCGTCTCCAACGACTTCGACGAGGCCGCCCACCAGAACATCGCCCAGCAGGCGGTCGCCCTGCGCACCTCCGCCGACAAGGTCCTCCTGGACGGCGTCATCGTCAGCGGCGACCAGGACACCCTGCTGCTCGACACCGCCGCGAAGGACAAGCTGGGCCGGGTCTACATGACCGATTCCTACGTCGTCGGCAACGCCGACATCTTCGGCCGCGCCACCGCGGTGATCGACAAGTCCGTCATCACCCTGAAGAAGTGCCGGAACGGCACCTCGGCCGGCTTCGTCACCGCGCCCAGCACGGTCGCCAACCGCAAGGGCATTTTGATCGCCGGCTCCACGGTGGGCGGTGACGTGTCCGACCGCAGCTTCTACCTCGGCCGCCCCTGGCACGCCGGCGGCGACGCGACCCTCGACCCGCAGGCGACGATCCGCAACACCACACTCAGCGCGGCGATCAAGACCGCCCCGTGGACCGACATGAGCGGCTTCTCCTGGAAGGACGACCGCTTCGCCGAGTACAGGAACAAGGGGCCGGGCGCGGGTACCGCAAGCTCCGA
This sequence comes from Streptomyces cynarae, assembly GCF_025642135.1. Taxonomy (NCBI): domain Bacteria; kingdom Bacillati; phylum Actinomycetota; class Actinomycetes; order Kitasatosporales; family Streptomycetaceae; genus Streptomyces; species Streptomyces cynarae. The sequence continues at coordinate 4,233,871 of NZ_CP106793.1, forward strand.
CCGCCCCCAACTGACCGACGCCCAGGCGGCGAACCATGAGGTCGCGGACTGGCTCGGCGGCTGGACCCCGTGGGCCTGACCCGTCGCCCGGGAAAGGGCCGAGGCGGGGCTCCGGACAGTGGTCCGGAGCCCCGCCTCGTTCGGTCGAGCGTTACTCGAGCACCGCGATGCGGTCCGCCGCGGGCACCGGATACGGCGACGCGGCCGACGAGTTCGCCGTCAGGTACGTCTCGAAGGCCGCCAGGTCGTCCCCGCCCACGAGCACGTTCGTGCCCTTGCCCAGCTCGGCGAAGCCGTCGCCGCCGCCCGCGAGGAAGGAGTTCGTCGCGACGCGGTAGGTGGCGGCGGGGTCGATCGCCGCGCCGTTCAGCCGGACGGAGTCCACGACCACGCGCGCGGCGCCGGCCTTGGTCAGGTCCAGCGTGTAGGTGAGCCCCTTCGACACCTGCAGGATCTTCGGTGACGCCTCGTTCGCGCCGCTGACCTGCTGCTGCAGCGCGGTGATCAACTGCGCCCCGGTCAGGTTCACCAGGTTGACGGTGTTGGCGAACGGCTGCACCGTGTACGCCTCCCCGTACGTCACCACGCCGTCGCCCTCGCCTCCGCTCGCCGCGTAGGTGAGCGGGGCGCGAATGCCGCCGGGGTTCATCAGCGCGAGGTCCGCCTCCGGGTCGAGGGACCGGGCGTGGGCGAGCTGCGCGTCCGCGATCAGGTCGCCGAGCGGGGACTCGGTGCCGGTGTTGCCGATCTCGCCCGCGATGTAGCCGATGGGCCGGGAGGCGACGGGCGCGGAGCGGGTCTTCCACTTGGTGATCAGGTCGGTCATGTCGGGCGCCTTGGCGACGGTCCGGGTGACCACGTGGTTCGCGGAGGTGACGGCCGTACGGACGATGTCGCCGGTCGCGCGGTCGTACGTCAGCGTCGTGTCCGTGTACAGCCGGCCGAACGAGGCCGCCGACGTCACCATGCGGGGCCGGCCCGCCGGGTCGTCGATCGTGCACACGTACGCCTGGTGGGTGTGCCCGGTGACCAGCGCGTCCACGGCCGGGGTGACGTGCTTGGCGATGTCGACGATCGGGCCGGAGATGCCGTCGCCCGCGCCCGGGCTGTCGCAGTCGTAGTTGTACGCGCTCGACGCGGGCACCCCGCCCTCGTGGATCAGGGCGACGATCGACTGCACGCCCTGCCGCTGGAGCACCTTGGCGTACTTGTTGATCGTCTCGACCTCGTCGCCGAACTTCAGGCCCTTCACACCCTCCGCGGAGACGATGTTCGGGGTGCCCTCGAGGGTGACGCCGATGAAGCCGACCTTGACGCCGTTCTTCTTCCAAACCCAGTAGGGCTTGAGGATCGGCTTGCCGGTCTTCTCGTCCGTCACGTTCGCCGCGAGGTAAGGGAAGTTCGCGCCCTGGAACGTCTCGCCGTCGTCGTAGCAGCCGTCCGTCGGGTGGCAGCCGCCGTTCTGCAGCCGCGCCAGTTCCCGCGCGCCCTCGTCGAACTCGTGGTTTCCGACGCTGGTGACGTCCAGGTCGAGCTTGTTGAGCGCGTGGATGGTGGGCTCGTCGTGGAAGAGGCCGGAGATCAGCGGCGAGGCGCCGACCATGTCGCCGGCGGCGGCGGTGATGGAGTACGGGTGGCCGGTGCGGGCCTGGCGCAGGTGCGTGGCGAGGTACTCGACGCCGCCCGCGTCGACGGTCTTGGTGGTGCCGTCCTCCTGGCGCTCGGTGACCCGTCCGGAGGAGCCGGCCGGCGGCTCCAGGTTGCCGTGCAGGTCGTTGAAGGACAGCAGCTGTACGTCCTGGAAGCGACCGGGGTGTTGCGGACCGGGCCTGCTGCCGTGGGCGCCGGCCGGGAGCGCGGCGAGAAGGGTGCCGGCCGTGGCCAGGCCCGCGGCGGCGGCGAGGATGCGGTGAAGACGTCTGTGCCGGACGTTCGGCGGCATGTGCCCCCCTGTGGTGTGTAAAGAACGCGCCAAGACGGTGATTCGCGCAGCTTAGGGTCAACGCGCGTAGCGCAAAAGGGGGTTCGGGGTTACGAGCGGGTTGCCTTTTACCTCCCCTTTCCTCCCTCCGCCCCGTACCCTCGTACCCATGACCAGCGACGACACCGCCCGCCCGGCCCCGACCCGCTCCCTGGAGACCGTCACCGCGCTCTCGCCCGAACAGGCCGACGCCGTGCTGGCACTCCTCGCCTACGCCGCCCGGGTCGACGGGCAGCAGGCCGTGTCCGAACAGGGGCGGCTGCAGTTGCGCGGCGGCGAGCGGGACGGCGTCTCCCATCTTCTGCTGACGGTCGACGGCACGCTCGTCGGGTACGCCCAGCTGGAGGACACCGACCCGGTGGAGGCGCCGGCCGCCGAGCTGGTCGTGCACCCGGCGCACCGCGGCCACGGGCACGGCCGGGCGCTGGGCTCCGCCCTCCTCGCGGCCTCCGGCAAGCGGCTGCGGGTGTGGGCACACGGCGGCCACTCCGCGGCGCGGCACCTGGCACAGGTGCTGGGACTGACCCTGTTCCGCGAACTGCGCCAGCTGCGCCGCTCGTTGACGGACTTCGACCCGCCGGAGCCGACGTTGCCGGAGGGCGTCACGGTGCGCACGTTCGTGCCCGGGCAGGACGACGCGGCCTGGCTCGCCGTCAACGCGGAGGCGTTCGCCCACCACCCCGAACAGGGCTCCCTCACCCAGCGGGACCTCGACGACCGCAAGGCGGAGCCGTGGTTCGACCCGGAGGGCTTCTTCCTGGCGGAACGGGAGGGCGAACTGATCGGCTTCCACTGGACCAAGATCCATGCGCAGGAGCGGCTCGGCGAGGTGTACGTCCTGGGCGTCCGCCCCGGCACCCAGGGCACCGGCCTGGGCCGCGCCCTCACCACGATCGGCCTGCGCCACCTGGCGGCCCGGGGCCTGCCGGCGGCGATGCTGTACGTCGACGCGGACAACAAGGCGGCGCTGTCGGTGTACGAGCGGCTGGGCTTCACGACGTACGAGACGGACCTGATGTACCGCACGGAAACCTGAGCCACCGGCCTCCGGCCCGGGGGCAGGGGGTTTTCGCCCCCGCCGCCCCTACCCTTCCCGACCCTGGGGGCTGCGCCCCCAGCCCCCCCTGTCGGCCTTGACGGCCTCGTCCTCGAACTCCCCCGAGCTCTTCGAGCAGGGGGGACCCCCAGACGGGCTGAGTGATGCCGACCCGGCGGAAATTCAGCCCCTCCGCCGTTCGAGGAGCAGGGGTCCGGGGGGCTGGCCCCCGGATGGGGTCTGGGGCGGAGCCCCAGCAGGGTGCAGGGGCGGAGCCCCGCTAAGGGTGCACGAGACGCAGTCCCCGTCGGGATCCGGGGCCGAGCCCCGAGCGCGGTCCAGGGGCGGAGCCCCAGCAGGGTGCAGGGGCGGAGCCCCGCTAAGGGTGCACGGGACGCAGTCCCCGTCGGGATCCGGGGCGGAGGCCCTGGCGGGGTTGAAGGGGCGGAGCCCCCGGGGGTGGGACGGGTAGGGGCGGCGGGGGCGATGTTCCCGGGCCGCCCCCCGCTATCCCGCACGTCATGTCGCCGTAACCATTGATTCAGACGGGCTTGCGACGCTCGGTCAATGAACGCCGCCGTGCCAGAGCCCTCGCCGCCCCCGGAGAACCGGGCCGGTGCGGACCGTGCGCGCTCGCTGCCGCCCGGTCTTTCCGACGCGCCCGTCACCCGTTCGGCGCGGAAGAATGGGTTTATGAGCCAGCAGAACGCCCAGGCGCCGGTCCACCCGTCCCCCGCCACCCCCCGCGAGGGAGAGCCCTCGGGTCGCGCGAACATGCAGAACCAGCAGCCCTCCGTGGGTTCCATCGCCGCGCACCGCCCGCACACCGTGGCCGCGGCGGTCTCCGGACTCGATCCCGACCTCGACGCCGACCTCGACGCCTACGAGGAGGCCGAGGGCGCCCAGCTGCCCCAGGGCCGCTTCCTGGACCGCGAGCGCAGCTGGCTCCAGTTCAACGAGCGTGTCCTCGAGCTCGCCGAGGACCCGAACACGCCGCTCCTCGAGCGCGCGAAGTTCCTCGCGATCTTCGCCAGCAACCTGGACGAGTTCTTCATGGTCCGGGTCGCGGGCCTGAAACGTCGTATCGCCACGGGAGTCGCCACCCGGTCCGCGTCGGGCCTCCAGCCCCGCGAGGTGCTGGAGATGATCTGGGCCCGCTCCCGCGAGCTGATGGCCCGGCACGCCGCCACCTTCCAGGAGGACGTCGCCCCGGCCCTCGCGGAGGAGGGCATCCACATCGTCCGCTGGAGCGAGCTGACGGACAAGGAGCAGGCGCGGCTGTTCACCCTGTTCCGGCACCAGATCTTCCCGGTGCTGACCCCGCTCGCCGTGGACCCCGCGCACCCCTTCCCGTACATCTCGGGCCTGTCCCTGAACCTCGCGGTCGTCGTGCGCAACCCGGTCTCCGGCCACCGCCACTTCGCCCGTGTCAAGGTGCCGCCGCTGCTCTCGCGCTTCCTGGAGGCGTCCCCGCAGCGCTACGTCCCCATCGAGGACGTCATCGCCGCGCATCTGGAGGAGCTGTTCCCGGGCATGGAGGTGCTGGAGCACCACACCTTCCGGATAACCCGGAACGAGGACCTCGAGGTCGAGGAGGACGACGCCGAGAACCTGCTCCAGGCCCTGGAGAAGGAGCTCATGCGGCGCCGGTTCGGCCCGCCGGTGCGCCTGGAGGTCGAGGAGTCCATCGACCGCTACGTCCTCGACCTGCTGGTGCGCGAGCTGAAGATCTCCGAGGCCGAGGTCTACCCGCTGGCCGGCCCGCTGGACCTCACCGGCCTCTTCGGCCTCGCCAACCTCGACCGGCCCGAGCTGAAGTACCCGAAGTTCGTCGCCGGCACCCACCGTGACCTCGCCGAGGTCGAGTCGGCGTCCGCGCCGGACATCTTCGCCGCGCTGCGCGAGCGGGACGTCCTGCTGCACCACCCGTACGACAGCTTCTCCACGTCCGTGCAGGCGTTCCTGGAGCAGGCCGCCGCCGACCCGGACGTCCTCGCGATCAAGCAGACGCTGTACCGCACCTCGGAGACCTCTCCGATCGTCGACGCGCTGATCGACGCCGCCGAGTCCGGCAAACAGGTCCTCGTGCTGGTCGAGATCAAGGCCCGCTTCGACGAGCAGGCCAACATCAAGTGGGCCCGCAAGCTGGAGGAGGCGGGCTGCCACGTCGTCTACGGTCTCGTCGGGCTGAAGACCCACTGCAAGTTGTCGCTCGTGGTGCGGCAGGAAGGCGAAACGCTCCGCCGCTACAGCCACGTCGGTACGGGCAACTACCACCCGAAGACCGCACGTCTGTACGAGGACCTGGGGCTGCTGACCGCCGACCCGCAGGTCGGCGCGGACCTGTCCGACCTGTTCAACCGGCTGTCTGGTTACTCCCGCCGGGAGATCTACCGCCGCCTGCTGGTCGCGCCCAAGTCCCTGCGCGACGGTCTGGTCTCGCGGGTCAACAAGGAGATCCAGCACCACCGGGCGGGCCGGCCCGCGTCCGTCCGCATCAAGGTCAACTCGATGGTGGACGAGGCGGTCATCGACTCCCTCTACCGGGCCTCCCAGGCGGGCGTCCCCGTCGACGTGTGGGTGCGCGGCATCTGCGCGCTGCGCCCGGGCGTGACCGGACTCTCGGAGAACATCCGCGTACGGTCCATCCTCGGCCGCTTCCTGGAGCACTCCCGCGTCTTCGCCTTCGGCAACGGCGGCGAGCCGGAGGTGTGGATCGGCAGCGCCGACATGATGCACCGCAACCTCGACCGCCGTATCGAAGCACTCGTCAGGGTCACCGACCCGGCGCACCGGGCCGCTCTCAACCGGCTCCTGGAGACCGGTATGTCCGACACCACCTCGTCCTGGCACCTGGGCCCGGACGGCGAGTGGATCAGGCACGCCTTCGACGCCGACGGCCAGCCCCTGCCGAACATCCAGGAGATGCTCATAGACGCCCGGAGGCGCCGGCGTGGCACAGCAACACCTTGATCCCCCCACCGACCCCACGGCCGGCTTTGTGTCCGGGGACGCCCTCGCGGAGTACCTGCGGGACCAGGCCACGGAGTTCCTCCGCTCGCTGCGCCGGCACCGGGAGGCCGGTGACGGGGGTCCCCCCGCTCGGGCGAAGTCGAGAACGGGGGAGGAGGGCGGTACGGAGGACTCCGGCGATGCCGTGCTCGCGCTGCGCCGCTCGGCCCGTCGGATCAGCGGCACGTTGCACACGTTCCGCGCCCTCCTCGACGCCGAGTGGTCCGAGGCGATGCGGCCGGAGCTGGCCTGGGTGTCGGGGACGCTGGCCCGCGAGCACGCGTACGCGGCCCGGCTCGACCGCCTGCTGATCGCCCTGCACCGGCTGTCGGGCTCCTCGGCCTTCCCCGCGCAGACGACCGGCGCGGCGGAGGGCGCCGGTCCGCGCGGCCGGGCCGGCGTTCCGGAGCGCGGCAACCTGACCGTGGGCGCCGCGAAGGCGGGCGCCCTGCTGGAGCGCCAGCTCACCCTGGCCCGCACCCGCGCCCACTCGGCGGCCCTGCAGGCGCTCGGTTCCAGCCGCTTCCACGCGGTGGCGGACAGCGTCGCCGTCCTCGCCAGCGAGGTCCCGCTCACCCCGGCCGCGGCGACCGCCGACCTGCGCGCGCCGGCCGCGGCGGCCGAGGAGCGGCTGGCCGACGCGGTGGCCGCGCTGCCGCTGGTCACCGCGGGCCACCCGTACAACGCGGAGGCCCTCGTCCACGGCCTGTCCCCGGAACCGGCCCCTCACCCGCAGGACGGCCCCTGGCACCAGGTCCGGCTGCTGCTGCGGCTGCACCGCTACGCGCGTGAAGTGCTGTACGGGCGGTACGGCGAGAACGCGGCGGTCGACGTGCGGCTGCCGGCGGCCGGGCAGGCCCTCGACCGGCACCGGGACGCCTCGGAGGCGGCGGCCGCGGCAGCCGCGGCCGCCCGCACCCCGCGCATCGCACCGGCGACGGCGTACGCCCTGGGCGTGCTGCACGCCGACCAGCGCCACGAGGTGGAGGCGGCCCGCTTCGCCTTCCAGCAGTCGTGGCAGAAACAGGCGGTCGGTACTCCGTAGACGGCGCAGGGACGGCAGGGCTCACAGGGGCGTGCACCGTGTGCGTCAGAGAGGAGCCGGAGCACCCGATGACCGAGCAGACCATCCGTGCGGCGGGCTGTGTCCTGTGGCGCCGCTCGCCCGTCGACGGCGCCCTGGAGATCTGTCTGGTGCACCGGCCGAAGTACGACGACTGGTCCCACCCCAAGGGCAAGCTGAAGCGCGGCGAGGACCCGCTCACGGGAGCGCTGCGGGAGGTGGCGGAGGAGACGGGCTACACCGCCGCGCCCGGCGCGGCCCTGCCCACCGCGCACTATCTGGCGGGCGGACGCCCCAAGCAGGTCCACTACTGGGCGGCCGAGGCGACGGGCGGCTCCTTCGCCCCCAGCCGCGAGGTCGACCGCGTCCTGTGGCTCCCCCCGGCCGCGGCCCGCCACCGCCTGACCCACCCCCGCGACAAGGAACTCGTCGACACGCTGCTGCGGGTACTGGAACAGCCGACCGCTCGGACACCCGTCACGGAATGACACATGCGGGCAGGCGGGCGCCCGACATGAGCCGATCCGGGCGGTTGGGTGGAGTGAAGAAGGTCGCGAGGAGAATCCGGGATCGCCCCGTGTCCTCGACGTAAGCGTTCCGTGACCTAACCACACCGTCCGCAGGGGTTCACCCCCAGTTCACTTTCGGCCATAGGCGCCTTCACCTGATCTGCCTAATTTCGGCCTTACCAGGTGGCGGGCGCGCCTCGCTTGCGCGCCCACATCACCCACCCCTCGCACGCCGCCGAATCAGGACGGCGGCTCCTGGAAGGAACTCCCGAAAGTGAAGCTTCAGCGCATGAACCGGCGGGCCCTCACCCTCGGTGCTCTCGCCGTCTCCGGCGCCCTGGCCCTCACGGCGTGCGGCTCCGACGACACCGGCTCCAAGAGCAGCGGCGGCGGCAGCAGCGCCTCCGCGGGTGTGGCCAACACCAGCTCGATCAAGTGCGACAACGCCAAGGGTCAGCTGCTCGCCGACGGCTCCTCCGCGCAGAAGAACGCGATCGACGCCTGGACGGCCGCGTTCAGCCAGGCCTGCCAGGGTGTGCAGATCAACTACAAGGGCAGCGGCTCCGGTGCCGGTGTCACCGCGTTCACCCAGGGCCAGCTCGCCTTCGCCGGTTCCGACTCCGCGCTGAAGCCCGAAGACGTCGAGGCCTCCAAGAAGGTCTGCACCGGTGGCGGCCAGGGCATCGACCTGCCGATGGTCGGCGGCCCGATCGCCGTCGGCTACAACCTGCCGGGCGTGGACAACCTGGTCCTGGACGCCACCACGCTGGCCAAGATCTTCAACAGCGACATCAAGACCTGGGACGACCCGGCGATCAAGAAGCTGAATCCGAACGCCAAGCTGCCGTCCACCAAGATCTCGGCCTTCCACCGTTCGGACGAGTCCGGCACCACGGACAACTTCACCAAGTACCTGAAGGCCGCGGCCCCCTCCGTCTGGGGCAAGTACTCCGGCGGCAAGGCCTGGCAGGCCCCGGGCGGCCAGTCCGCTCCGCAGTCCGCGGGTGTGGCCCAGCAGGTGAAGCAGACCGCCGGCGCCATCGGCTACTTCGAGCTGTCCTACGCCAAGGACATGACCACGGCCGCCATCGACACGGGCGCCTCCTCCCCGGTCAAGCCCTCCACCGACGCCGCCAGCAAGGCCATCGCGGACGCCAAGGTCGTCGGCACCGGCAAGGACCTGGCGCTGAAGCTCAACTACACCACCAAGGCCGACGGCGCCTACCCGATGGTCCTGGTCACCTACGAGATCGTCTGCGACAAGGGCAACAAGGCGGACACCCTGCCCGCCACCAAGGCCTTCCTGGGCTACATCGCCAGCACGGACGGCCAGTCGATCCTGACCCAGAACAGCTACGCGCCGATCCCCGACGCGATCATCTCCAAGGTCCGCACCACCATCGAGGGCCTGAGCTGACCTGAGTGTGCGGCCCGGTCCCGCGGGGCCGGGCCGCACCGTCCGGTGCACCGCCGCCTGGAGCCGAGCCACGAGCGCGGCTCCGCAGACCGGAGATCCCGATGGACATATCAACAAAAAACACACAAGCCCCTCCCCCCGCCCCACAGCCGTCCGTGGCCGAACAGAAGCGTGCGGCCCGCGGCGCCACCCGGCCCGGAGACCGGATCTTCCTCGGTCTGTCCCGTGGGTCGGGCATCCTGCTGCTGGTGATCATGGCCGCGATCGCGGTCTTCCTCGCCTACCGGGCCTACCTGGCCATCAGCAAGGACCACGGCAACTTCCTGACCACCTTCGAGTGGAACACCGGAGCGATTCCGCCGGTCTTCGGCATCGCCGTCCTGGCGTTCGGCACGGTGGTCTCCTCGATCATCGCCATGGTCATCGCGGTCCCGATCGCGGTCGCCATCGCGCTCTTCCTCACGCACTACGCCCCGCGCCGGCTCTCCGGTCCCATCGCGTACGTGATCGACCTGCTCGCCGCCGTGCCGTCCATCGTCTACGGCCTGTGGGGCGCCCTGATCCTCGTACCGCACCTGACCGGCCTCTTCAGCTGGCTGAACGACTACCTCGGCTGGACCGGCATCCTGTCCTGGGACGGCGGCCCGCCGCGCTCGCTGCTCACCGTGGGCATCCTGCTCGCGATCATGATCCTGCCGATCGTCACCAACGTGAGCCGTGAGGTCTTCCGCCAGGTCCCGCGCATGCACGAGGAGGCGGCTCTCGCCCTCGGCGCCACGCGCTGGGAGGTCATCCGCATGGCGGTGCTGCCCTTCGGCCGCTCCGGCGTCATCTCCGCCTCGATGCTCGGCCTCGGCCGCGCGCTCGGCGAGACGATGGCCGTCGCCACCGTGCTCTCCCCGGACTTCCTCATCCACGGCAGCCTGCTCAACCCGGGCGGCGGCACCTTCGCCCAGAACATCGCCAGCAAGTTCAACGAGGCGACGGAGTACGGCCGTGACGCGCTGATCGCCTCCGGTCTGGTCCTGTTCGTCATCACCCTGCTGGTCAACGGCGCGGCCCGCGTGATCATCGCCCGCCGCAAGGAGTACTCGGGGGCCAACGCATGAGCAACGCACTTGTCGCCGACAAGCGCCCCAGCACCCTGCGCGGCGCCCGCCTGCCCAAGTGGTCCCCGTGGGCCATCGCCGCCGGTTCGATCGCCGTGGCGTGCGGCATCGGCGCCGCCGCCGGTCTGACGAGCCACGTCCAGTGGGGCCTGATCGCCGCGATCCTCTTCCTGCTCGGCACCTACGCCATCGCCGCGCGCGTCGAGGGCCGCCGTCAGGCCAAGGACCGGATCGCGACCTCCCTGGTGTGGGTGGCCTTCCTGCTCGCCGTGATTCCGCTGGTCTCCCTGGTGTGGACGACCGTCTCGCGCGGTGTGAAGGTCCTCGACGTCTACTTCCTGACCCACTCGATGGGCGTCGTCCCCGACTCCCAGCCCGGCGGTGGCATCTACCACGCCATCCTCGGCAGCCTCGAGCAGGTCGGCCTCGCCACCGTCATCGGTGCGCCGATCGGCGTGCTCACCGCCATCTACCTGGTGGAGTACGGGCGCGGCAGGCTCGCCCAGGCCGTCACCTTCTTCGTCGACGTGATGACCGGTATCCCGTCGATCGTCGCGGGTCTGTTCATCCTCAGCCTGATGCTGATCTTCAAGATGGAGCCCTTCGGATTCGCCGGTTCGCTCGCCCTGGCCATCCTGATGATGCCGGTCGTGGTCCGCTCCACGGAGGAGATGCTCAAGCTCGTCCCGAACGAGCTGCGCGAGGCGTCCCTCGCGCTCGGCGTCCCGAAGTGGCGCACCATCCTGAAGGTGGTCCTGCCCACCTCCATCGGCGGCATCACCACCGGCATCATGCTGTCGATCGCCCGTATCGCCGGTGAGACCGCGCCGGTCCTGCTGCTGGTGTTCGGCAACCGCTTCATCAACGCCAACCCCTTCGAGGGTGCCCAGCAGTCGCTGCCGCTGTACATCTACCAGCAGTACGCGAACAGTGCCGGCGCCAACGCGGCGTACGACCGGGCCTGGGCGGCGTCGCTGACGCTGATCGCCTTCGTGATGATCCTCAACCTGCTGGCCCGCGGCATCGCCCGCTGGAAGGCCCCGCGCTGACAATGTGCGGCTCCGCCGCGTGGCCGGTCGCTGAGGCGACCATTTCCGGCTCCGCCCGGGCGGGGCGATACAGCGACCGATCAAGACTTTCTGGAAGTGAAGTAGTCATGGCCAAGCGAATCGACGTAAGCGGGCTCACCGCCTACTACGGCTCCCACAAGGCGATCGAGGACATCTCGATGTCGATCGAGCCGCGGTCGGTGACGGCGTTCATCGGCCCCTCCGGCTGCGGCAAGTCGACGTTCCTGCGCACCCTCAACCGTATGCACGAGGTGACGCCGGGCGGGCGCGTCGAGGGCAAGGTGCTGCTCGACGACGAGGACCTGTACGGCTCCGGGATCGACCCGGTCTCCGTCCGCCGTGAGGTGGGCATGGTCTTCCAGCGCCCCAACCCCTTCCCCACGATGTCGATCTTCGACAACGTGGCGGCCGGTCTGCGGCTGAACGGCAACTACAAGAAGAGCGAGCTGGCGGACATCGTCGAGAAGTCGCTCAAGGGCGCCAACCTCTGGAACGAGGTGAAGGACCGCCTGAACAAGCCGGGCTCCGGCCTGTCCGGTGGTCAGCAGCAGCGTCTGTGCATCGCGCGGGCGATCGCGGTGGAGCCGAAGGTGCTCCTGATGGACGAGCCCTGCTCCGCCCTCGACCCGATCTCCACCCTCGCCATCGAGGACCTGATCGGCGAGCTGAAGGAGCGCTTCACGATCGTCATCGTGACGCACAACATGCAGCAGGCGGCCCGTGTCTCGGACCGCACGGCGTTCTTCAACCTGGCGGCCGTGGGCCAGCCGGGCAAGCTGATCGAGATCGACGACACCGAGCGGATCTTCTCCAACCCGTCGGTCCAGGCGACCGAGGACTACATCTCGGGTCGCTTCGGCTGATCCGGCGGTCCGTCCGAAGACTCCTCGCGGTGCTGCATGGCGGTGCCACCGCGAGGCCGAAGAGGGCCCGCCCCTGGCTCCCGGGGGCGGGCCCGCTCGTGTCCCGGGCCGCTACTCGGCCACTTCCGTACGCTCCCACCACCGGTAGACGGTGACGTTCTGCGCCTCGACATCCTGATGACGCGTGGTGACCTTGTAGTGCTCGTACCCACCACGGTGCGGAATCTTGAGCTCCTGGCCGGGAGGAACAACCGGCACGACCTTCCCGGCCAGTTCCTCGGGTCCACCTTCAAGAAGTGCCTTGCTACCCATAACTCCAGTTTTGCCACCCTGCCGACACCCGCATCTCGAGCCACGGGCCGGCACGGTGCCACCGGAGTCCGCGTCCCTACAGGAACGCCAGGTCGATCAGCCCGAACGCCGTGGCCGCGACCAGCGCCGCCGCCGGCATCGTGATGAACCAGCCCAGGACGATGTTCTTCGCCACGCCCCAGCGCACCGCGTTCACCCGCTTGGTCGCGCCCACGCCCATGATCGCCGAGGTGATCACATGCGTCGTGGAGATCGGCGCCTTGAACAGGAACGCCGTCGCGAACATGATCGACGCCCCCGTGGTCTCCGCCGCGAACCCCTGCGGCGGGTCCAGTTCGATGATCTTGCGGCCCAGCGTGCGCATGATGCGCCAGCCGCCCGCGTACGTGCCCAGCGACAGCATCGCCGCGGAGACGAGCTTCACCCACACCGGGATCGGGTCCCCGTACTTCTCGACGTCCGCGATGACCAGGGCCATCACCACGACGCCCATCGTCTTCTGCGCGTCCTGCAGACCGTGGCCGAGCGCCATGCCCGCGGCCGACACCGTCTGCGCTATCCGGAAGCCGCGCTTCGCCTTGTGCGGGTTGGACCGGCGGAAGATCCACATGATGGCCGTCATCACCAGGTAGCCGACGACCAGGCCCACCACCGGCGACAGGAACATGGGGGTGATGATCTTGTCCACGACGCCGGACCAGTGCACCGCCGTACCGCCTGCGAGGGCCGCGCCCACCAGTCCGCCGAACAACGCGTGCGACGAGGACGACGGCAGGCCGTAGTACCAGGTGATCAGGTTCCAGACGATGGCGCCGAGCAGTGCCGCGAAGAGGATCCCCATCCCCTTGCCGCCCTGGGGCGTCTGGATCAGCCCCTCACTGACCGTCTTCGCCACGCCGCTGCCGAGGAAGGCGCCGGCGAGGTTCATCACCGCCGCCATCGCCAGCGCCGCCCGCGGGGTCAGCGCCCGCGTCGACACCGATGTCGCGATGGCGTTCGCGGAGTCGTGGAAGCCGTTGGTGTATGCGAAGAGGAGTGCGACCAGGATGGTCAGGATGAGAGCGAAGGTGTCCATGGACGCCTCAGGACTCCTTGACCGCGATGGTCTCCACGGTGTTGGCCACGTGCTCGAAAGCGTCCGCGGCCTCCTCCAGCACGTCCACGATCTGCTTGAGTTTCAGGACCTCTATCGCGTCGTACTTGCCGTTGAACAGGTGGGCCAGCAGCTTGCGGTGGATCTGGTCCGCCTGGTTCTCCAGCCGGTTGACCTCGATCCAGTACTCCGTGAGGTTCTCCATCGTGCGGAGGTTCGGCATCGCCTCGGCCGTCAGCTCCGCAGCCCGCGCCAGCACCTCGATCTGCTGCTCGACGCCCTTCGGCAGTTCCTCGACGTTGTAGAGGACGACCAGGTCGACGGCCTCCTCCATGAAGTCCATGATGTCGTCGAGGGACGAGGCGAGGGAGTAGATGTCCTCACGGTCGAACGGCGTGATGAACGAGGAGTTCAGCTGGTGGAAGATCGCGTGCGTGGCGTCGTCACCGGCGTGTTCCGCGGCCCGCATACGCTCTGCGATCTCGGCCCGGGCGGAGGCGTCCGCCCCGAGCAGTTCCATCAGGAGTTTCGAGCCGGTGACGATGTTGTCCGCGGATGCGGCGAACATGTCGTAGAAGCTCGTCTCCCTGGGGGTCAGACGAAAGCGCACGTGGGGTCCTCGGGGTGCTTCGGTTTCGGTCAGGCTGATGCTAAGGGCATCTTCCGGCCACGGCTAAGGGGCCGTCCTCCAGTGTCACCCATCGGACAGTGTGGTCCTCACGGGGGCACTGCGGAGGTGGCCGGGCAGTGACCAAGGGCCGTATACCCAGCAAAGTTCGTTACCATATACCCGTGGGGGGTATCTCTCCGCAGCGGGGCACGAGGAGGACGCGATGACGACGACCGAGGCCGGCGCGACAGCGCCCTCGGGGGGCACCGACGCCGTGGTGACCGATCACGACCGCGGCATCCACGGCTACCACAAGCAGAAGGGCGAGCACCTCAAGCGCCTGCGCCGCATCGAAGGCCAGATCCGCGGCCTGCAGCGCATGGTCGACGAGGACGTGTACTGCATCGACATACTCACGCAGGTCTCGGCCTCCACCAAGGCCCTGCAGTCCTTCGCACTCCAGCTGCTGGAGGAGCATCTGCGCCACTGTGTCGCGGACGCCGCACTCAAGGGCGGCGCGGAGATCGACGCGAAGGTGGAGGAGGCGACGAAGGCGATCGGCCGCCTGCTGCGTACCTGACGACGGCGGCTCACTCGCCGGAGGCGTCCCGTTCCTCGGCCACCCTCAGCACCTCGTCGATGCTTTCCAGACTCAGCCTGTCCTCGTCCGCGGCCGAGGCCGCGATGATCAGGTCACCGCACAGTTCGATCTCGGCGAGGGCCACGTGGTCCTGTACTGCCGTACCGCCGACCGGAGCCACGTGCATCACCTCTTTCTGCCGTCACCGACTTCCCGGGGCCGGCTTCCTAGCGTAGGGAGCGGCCCCCGGGCGGCGCATGGCACGGACGGACCATTTCCGGCCCCCTCAACCGCGCCACTTCCGGCCGCTCGCCCGCACCACGACCGGCCCCGCGCCCGCACCTCACTGCTCGGCGATCTTCCCGGCGAAGATGTCCCCGGACGCCGGCAGCCGTACGTCGGCCGGGGCCCCGAAGTCGTACAGCACCGTGGTCGAGGCCACCGCCACCGGCGTCTTCTGCCGCCCGCCCACGAAGCTGAACCGGTGGCGGACCTCACGGATGCGCCCCTCGTCGTCGAGGTAGGCGTCGAACGGGACTTCGGCTGTGGCGAACCCTTTCGCCGCCGCCTGGAGCGCCTTCCTGCTCCCGGCGGACGCGTCGCGCGCCGCGAGCCCGATGTCGGCGACCCCGCGGTAGTGCCGCACCGGGGTCCCGCCGATCCGGGTCCTGCCGACGTACGTCGCCTTCCGCACCCCGCGCAGCAGCTCCGCGGCCGTGTACGGGTCGGTGGCGCCGCCGGTGACCAGGTTGCCGTCGGAGAGCGTGGCCGTGTCGACCCGCACCCACTTGTCGGCGGGCACCCCGGCACCCCGGTTCTTCATGAAGAGGGCGCCCGGCGCGAGCAGTTCGGTGATGGGGCGGTGCTCGTCGGCGCCCGCCGGGTCCTGAGGGAGCGTCACCGTCAGCCGCCCGAGCCGGCCCCGGTAGTCGTAGACCCCCTCGCCGCGGATGGTGACCCGGGTGCCGCCGGTCGCCATCTCCATCGACGTACGCGCCTTGGAACTGCCGGCGCGCACCAGGGCGGCGGCCGCCTGGTGCAGCGCCTGGACGGCGCCCGTACCCGAGCGCGCGTCCTCGGCGGCGGCCCCGTCGCCGGCACAGCCGGTGAGCGAGGGCGAGCAGACCAGGAGCCCCACCGTCGCGACGACCGCCGCACCGACCCGACCGCGCTGCCGCACCACCATCGCCTGCCTACCCCCAGCCGGTCCGTCCCGGTGCCCTCCTGTCGTTCCGGTTAACGACGGGTAGGAGGACCCGTCACGCGTGCCTTCGGCAATTCACTTGCCCTGGGTAACCTTGTGGGAGTGGAGCAGCAGGACATCGCCACCGGCCCCGAGGAGCACCGCACGACAACGGTCGAACAGGGCCGTTTCTGTGTGGCCCGGTGCAGTTGCGGCTGGCGGGGGCCGGCCCGCAGAGCCCGCAGCCTGGCAAGGTCGGACGCGGAGGTGCACGGGGCCGGATAGAGGTGTCCCCGAACTCCGGTTGCCCCTTCGGACAGACGCGTCCACACCGTCCTCGCCCTGTAGCGATTCTGTGGCACTCACCTGCGCAACCCTCCGCGACGAGCCCCCGTCTCGTTCTGCGGAACCCAAGGGAGGCGCACATGCAACGGCGTACGTTCATCGGCGGGGCCACCGCCGCGCTCGCGGCGACGGTCACCACCACCGCGTGCAGCGGCGGTGCTTCAGCCGGCACTGGCACGTCCCTGCGGACGGACAGCGCCGGCGCACAGGCCCCCGCCAACTGGACGGCCCTGGCCAGGGATCTGGACGGCACCCTGGTGCGCCCCGGCGACCGCGCCTGGCCCACTGCCCGGCAGCTGTACAACACCCGCTTCGACGGACTGAAGCCGGCGGCCGTGGCGTACGTGGCGCACACCGACGACATCCGCACCGCGCTGGAGTACGCGCGCGTGCACCGCGTCAAGGTCGCCATACGCAACGGCGGGCACTCCTACGCCGGCTGGTCCTCGGGCGACGGACGGCTGATCATCGACGTGGGCAAGCTGAACACGATACGGGCGAGCGGCAGCGAGGCGGTCATCGGCGCGGGTTCCAAGCTGATCGACGTCTACCGCGCGCTCACCGCGAAGGGCGTGACGATACCCGCCGGATCGTGCCCCACGGTCGGCGTCTCCGGCCTCACCCTCGGCGGCGGCCACGGAGTGGTCTCCCGGGCGTACGGACTGACCTGCGACAGCCTCACCCAGGCGACCCTGGTCACGGCGGACGGCAAGCAGGTCGTCGCGAACGCCACCGAGAACAAGGACCTGTTCTGGGCCCTGCGCGGCGCGGGCAACGGCAACTTCGGCGTCGTCACCGAACTCCGCTTCAGGACCCACCCGGCGCCGCAGGCCGTCTCGGCTTACCTGACCTGGCCGTGGTCCAAGGCCGCCGCCGTGCTCAGGGCCTGGCAGGAGTGGGGCCCCGGCCAGCCCGACGAGATCTGGTCCTCCTGCCACCTCGAGAACGGCGGCACCCCCACCGTCTCCGTCGCCGCCTTCTCGCTCGGCACCTACGGCGAACTCCAGAACGCCGTCGACCGCCTGGCCGCCAAGGTCGGCGCCCCGGCACGCAGCGTCTCGCTCCGGCGGCACTCCTACCGGGGCGCGATGGAGGCGTACGCGGGCTGCTCCTCCTTCCCCACAGCCGCCCAGTGCCACCTGCCGGGCTCCACACCGGGTCGCAGCCCGCAGGGCGCCCTCGGCCGGGAGACGTACGCGGCCCGCTCCGACTTCTTCGACCGCTCGATCCCGGCGGCCGGCATACAGACGCTCCTGCGGCAGATCGCACAGGTGCGGGGCGGCGCGGGCAGCGTCGCGTTCATCGCGCTCGGCGGCGCGGTCAACCGGGTGGCGCCGACGGCGACGGCGTTCGTGCACCGCCGTTCGCGGATGCTGGCGCAGTACATCGCGAGCTGGCGGGCCGGCACCTCCGGCGCGACCGCGCAGTCCTGGCTGAATTCCGCGCACACGTCGATGCGCGGCTACGCGTCCGGGGCGGCGTACCAGAACTACACGGACCCGACCCTGTCGAACTGGCGGAAGGCGTACTACGGGGACGCGGCCACGCGCCTCGCCCAGCTGAAGCACCGGTACGACCCGGACGGCTTCTTCACATTCCCGCAGTCGCTGTGACCGCGCCCGGGCATGTGGGAGCCCTACGCCGCCAGGTCCCTGTCCTGAGGGCAGGACGGCTCGCGCCGCGCCCCGGAGATCACGGTCTCCGCGGCACGCCCACCGCGGGCCCGGATCAGTCGGCCGGCGCGGGGTGAGCGTTCGACGGCCTTCATGACCGGGGTGAGCATCGCCGTGGCGAGCGGGGAGAGCAGCAGGGCGACGGCCGTGCCGAGGGCGAAGCCGCCGATGACGTCCGTCGGGTAGTGCACACCCATGTAGACCCGGCAGAAGCCCTCGAGGAGCGCCAGGCCGAGACCGAGCAGCCCGAACTTCCGGTTCGCGACGAAGAGTCCGACGGCCATGGCCATGGTGAGCGTGGCGTGGTCGCTGACGAAGGAGTAGTCGGTCTTGCCGCTGACGAGGACGTCGAGCCCCTGGTGGTCGACGAACGGCCGGGGGCGCTCCACGAAGCCCCGGATCGGCACGTTCACCAGCACGGCGATACCGGCGGCCAGGGGCGCCCAGACGATCGCCGCCACGGAGGACGCCGCGTCCTCACCGCCCCTGCGCCGCACACTCGTCCAGCACCACAGGGCGAGCAGCACCATGGCGAGCAGCAGACCCCACTCGCCGACGAACCCCATGACCCGGTCGAACCAGTGCGGCGCTTCCTTGGCCAGGCCATTGATGTCGTAGAGCAGATCGACGTCGGGGTTCGACCCTGACTCGGCCAGTCCAGCCATCGTGCGCGGCCCCTTCGTCGTCCGTCCCGTCCGCGGACACGCCGTGCGCGCGCCGCTGCACCACCCCCGTGGTCGTAGATCCGCTCCACGCCGAGCCGGCTGCCGTACGTCAACGCCCTACGGGAGAAGGAACGCACAGTCCTGTTCCCCACGTTCCGCATTCCACCGAATGATCACGCAGACGTTATCGAAGAGAGACACGTCTTCGCAGCTCAAGGGGGTGGGCGTGAGGGAAGGTTCCAGCCAGTCCGTAGCCGCCCATGCGCCGTTCACATCCCGATTCACACCGTCGTGGGCAGCGCTTTCGCGCCATCCGCGGTGACACGCGTCGCCCCGAAGTAGTCGGAGTTGTCGATCGGGTCGAAACGGATCACGGCACCGGTTCTCGGCGCATCGATCATGTAGCCGCCGCCGACGTAGATCCCGACGTGGTGGATGGCGCGGGAATCGGTCGGGTCGTGCGAGAAGAACACCAGGTCGCCGGGGAGCAGCTCGTTGCGGCTGGGGTGCGGTCCGGCGTTGTACTGGTCGTTGGCGACGCGCGGCAGCGTGATGCCGACGCTCGCGTACGCGGCCTTGGTCAGGCCGGAGCAGTCGAAGCGTCCGCCCTCCTCCGGAGTGCCGTCGCCGCCCCACAGATAGGGGGTGCCGAGCTTCTGCTGCGCGTAGTTGATCGCGCCGGCCGCCTGCTTGGAGGGGTCGAGCCGCTGGACGGGCGCGGCGAAGCTCTTTGCCAGGGTGGTGATGGTCCTGACGTAGTTCTGGGTCTCCTTGTACGGCGGCACGCCTCCGTACCGGATGACCGCGTACGCCCCCGCGTTGTACGCGGCGAGCATGTTCTCCGTCGGGTTGCCGGGCTCGTCCTTGACGTAGGAGGCGAGCTTGCAGTCGTAGGAGGCGGCCGACGGGATCGCGTCGCGCGGATCCCACACGTCGGCCTTGCCGTCGCCGTTGCCGTCGATGCCGTGGATGGCCCAGGTGCCGGGGATGAACTGCGCTATGCCCTCGGCCTTCGCGGGGCTCTTGGCGTTCGGGTTGAAGCCGCTCTCCTGGTAGAGCTGGGCGGCCAGCAGCGCGGGGTTGATGGCGCTGCACAGGTTGCCCCACTTCTGCACGATGGCGGAGTACGCGGCGGGGACGGCGTTCTTGGCGAGGGCGACGGATCCCCCGCCGATGCCGCTCGCGAGGTTCCCGGCGACCGTGTAGACCCCGACGACGAGCAGCATCACGAAGCTCAGCGCGGCACCGACGGCTACGGTCGCCCAGATCCACGCCTTACGCACCGTCAACCGCCCCTCGCCGCCCGGGAGTACGCCGAGGGTCAGTGTAGGGGCGAGAGCTGTCCGACGACCCTGAAAAGCCCTGGCCGCACGACGTGGACCGCAGAGGATCGGCCACCGGGGAAGGGGCCGGGGATTTTGACCGCCGGATGACGGCGGTGGCCCTACCGCCGGGTGCGGCGGTGGTCCTGCCGGCCGAGTGGCGGCAGTAGTCCTACGCACCGGACGCGGCGGTGGTGTTGCCTGCCAGGTGGCGGCAGTAGTCCTACGCACCGGACGCAACGGTGGTGTTGCCCGAAAGGTGGCGGCAGCAGTCCTACGCGCCAGGCGCGGCGGTGGTGTTACGCGCCGGCCGCGGTAGCGGTGCTACCCGCCGGGCGCGGTGCTGGCCCTGCTCGCCAGGCGGCGGCAGTAGTCCTACGCGCCAGGCGCGGCGGTGGTCCTCCCCGCCGGACGCGGCAGTGGTCCTCCCCGCCGGACGCGGCGGCGGTATTGCCCGCCAGGCACGGCGGTGGTGTTACGCGCCGGGCGCGGCAGTGGTCCTCCCCGCCACACGCGGCGGCGGTATTGCCCGCCAGGCACGGCGGTGGTGTTACGCGCCGGACGCGGCAGTGGTCCTCCCCGCCACACGCGGCGGCGGTATTGCCCGCCAGGCACGGCGGTGGTGTTACGCGCCGGGCGCGGTAGTCGTGCTACCCGCCGGACGCGGCGATGGTGTGACGCGCCGGGCGCGGCGGTAGCGCTACCCGTCGGCGCGGACCGTGCTACCCGGTCGACGCGGCCCGGTACAGATCCGCGGCCTCGCGGCCGAGCACGACGCTGTAGGACACGTCCGGGGTGGAACCGCCCTGTTCGTGTCCGCCGAGGATGCCCACGACCTCGCCGTAGCCGTTGACCCAGGGGCTGCCGCTCGTGCCGCTGGTGAAGCTCGGGCAGTCGATGCGCTGCTGGGTGCGGCTGTGGGCGGTCGGCCTGTTGGTGCAGGTGATCGGGGATTCCTGGGAGTCGGGGTAGCCAGTGACGGTGACGGCGGTGGCGCCGGTCTCGTGCCCGGTGACGAACTTGTTGCCCCCAACGATGCTCTCGACCTCGACGCCGCCGATGGACTCCACGGTGGCGAACGCCACGTCGCTGTCCTCGTCCTGCCCACCGCTCCAGCGGTCACCGACGAAGGTCCTGGTCACCTTCCACACACCGTAGGGCGCCTTGCCGTCCCGGTAGCCCGGGGCGAACCAGAGGGTGCCGCTGCCCGCGCAGTGCGCGGCGGTCACGATCAGGTTGCCCTGCTTGCTGTGCACGACGGAGGCGGTGCAGAAGTGACCCCCCTCCAGCCCGCCGGACTCGCCGAACAGCGCTCCGATGCGGGAGCTGGCCCGAGTGGCCGGCGCCTGCATGGTCACGCCCAGCGGTCCGGGACCGCCGGCGGCCGCCGCCACGGAGGAGGACGTGGCAGCCAGCAGCACGACGGCGACGAAGAACGCGTGCCGACGGTTGCCAGGGGGGCGTCTGATGCGGTTCATCACCTCTTACTGTGGCCCAGAAAGGTGAGAAAAACTCTGTGAGTACCCTGAAATTCCTCTATGAGGTCGCATTCCCGCAGCTCAACGGGGGCATTCGGCCCAAACCAACTCCCCCTTCCCGTCGCTGCACGCACGTGCGATGAACTCCAGTTCGAAACAAGCCTCCTGCCCCGCCCTGCAGGCGGATGCGCGTAGACCGTCCCGCACGGCACCCTCAGCACCCTCCCTGTGAACCCCGTCAAGCCGGCGCCACGCCCCTGCCATCCCCCGGCCATCGACCAGTAAGGCGGGCACCTCGGTTCGGCAATGCGGGAGTCAGGAATTCCGGAGCCTCTTGTTTGTCGCGTACTCAACAAGTCAGGGTCGTCCCGGGCCGCCGCCTCGTCGCCGGGGACACCGAACCGGCGACGCACCCGCACGCACTTCCCTGTCAATCCGACTCAGGAGAACGCACGTTGCGTACGACACCCCCCAACAGGTCGGCCAGGCCCGGCAGGTGGCGCCGCGTGGGCTCGGCCGCCGTCGCCACCGCCGCCCTCGTGTTCGCCGGCCTCGGCACCGCGGCCCAAGCGGACGCTGCCGCCTCGGCGACGACCTCGTCCGCGAAATCCTCCTCCGCCACGTCCGCCTCATCCAAGGTGACCTGGACCCGCTCCTGCGCCCTGCCCAAGAAGAAGGGCGAGATGGCCTGCAACGCCCTGCGCGTCACCGGCGGCATCACGGCCTTCCAGCGGCAGCAGGCCGAGCAGGAGGGCATCACGCCCCGGGCCGTCTCCCCGAAGGCCGCCTCCGACTCCCCCACCGGCTACGGCCCCGGCGACCTCCAGTCGGCCTACGGCCTGACCGACGCCGCCGCCGGCAACGGCTCCGGCGAGACCATCGCGATCGTCGACGCGTACGACGACCCGAACGCCGAGTCCGACCTCGCCCAGTACCGCTCCTACTACGGCCTCCCGGACTGCACCTCCGACAACGGCTGCTTCACCAAGGTCAGCCAGACCGGCTCCACCACCTCCCTCCCCTCCGCCGACAGCGGCTGGGCCGGTGAGATATCCCTCGACCTCGACATGGCCTCCGCCGTCTGCCCGAACTGCAGCATCCTGCTCGTCGAGGCCAAGTCCGCCTCGATGAGCGACCTGGGCACCGCCGTCAACGAGGCCGTCAAGCTCGGCGCCGAGTTCGTCTCCAACAGCTACGGCGGCTCCGAGTCCTCCTCCGACTCGACGTACGACTCCTCGTACTTCAAGCACCCGGGCGTCGCGATCACCGTGAGCGCGGGCGACGAGGGGTACGGCGCCGAGTACCCGGCCGCCTCCAAGTACGTCACCGCCGTCGGCGGCACCCGGCTCTCCACCGCCTCCAACAGCCGCGGCTGGAGCGAGAGCGTGTGGAACACGAGCAGCACCGAGGGCACCGGCTCGGGCTGCTCCGCGTACGACGCCAAGCCGTCCTGGCAGACCGACTCCGGCTGCTCCAAGCGCATGGTCGCCGACGTCTCGGCCGTCGCCGACCCCGCCACCGGCGTCTCGGTCTACGACACCTACGGCGACGGCACCGGCTGGGTGACCTACGGCGGCACCAGCGCCTCGGCGCCCATCATCGCTGGTGTCTACGCCCTGGCCGGCACCCCGGGCAGCACCGACTACCCGGCCGCCTACCCGTACGCCGCGGCCGGCACGTCCGCCCTCAACGACGTCACCAGCGGCAGCAACGGCTCCTGCTCCACCAGCTACTTCTGCACGGCCCGGTCCGGCTACGACGGCCCGACCGGCTGGGGCACCCCGGAGGGGATCGACGCCTTCACCCGCTGATCCCCTTCCCCCGCACATGACGGACGCCGTCAGCGAGTAAGTGGGGACTTACCGACGGCACCCTCCGGGAGACGGGCCGCGGCAACCGGCCGCGGCCCGTCGCCGTGCGTGCTCCCGGCTCCCCGTACGCCCCGTGCTTCGGCGCACATCCGTGCGATCTGACATGCCACCACCCGACGCGTGCGCGCCCCCCGTTCAGGGATAGCCTTCCGCTCGTACGGGTGACGCCCGTACGCCACGGGCCGGCCGGTCGGCTGCCGCCAGGGGGCCAACCAGGCCTCAGGGCGCAGAAGAAGTTAACGACGGAACCACACACCAGGTTCCGCAGCGACTTCATTGCCCGGCGTGACCTGCCGTGATACACACAGTGACCATACGCCCCTTCACCCACCGGTCCACGCCGCTCGCGAGGGTCCCACGCGGGCCGGACGCAAGGGACACGTACGAAACCCGCCAATCAATGACGCCAAGTCGACATACGACAGCGGCATTGTCGGCGAGAATGGCCCTGACCCCTGCGACGGTGGCAGGGGGTACGGAACAACCCAACAGGGGCGGTGACTTACATGCATCTCGCGGCCGCAAAAGGCGACATCAACACGATCATCGGCGGTATCGCCCCAGACTGGGGACCGTTCGGCAGCCTGGGCAACGAGGCTCGCGTGATGGTCGAGGTGGTGATGGCCGTCGCCATCCTGCTCTGCCTGGCGATCGCGATCTGGGGCGCGGCCAAACAGCGCATCGGCGCGACGGCCCTGCGCGACACGTTCAGCGCCGAGCAGGGCAAGGGCCTCATCATCGCGGGTCTGACCGGGGTCTTCATCATCGGCTCCCTGGGCACGCTGTTCACGATCGTGTACGGCATGGCCGTCTAGGCCCGGCCCCGGACCGCCGGGCCCAGCTGGCGCACCGTCAGTCCCCGGCCGGGCGCGCCCGGTAGCCCCTCCGACCCATTCGTCCGTCGTCGCGCCCACCGGCTGAGGTTGCGTTTCCCTGATGTCGAGTCACCACACCGCGCCCGCGCGGCAACCAGCACGACTACCGTCGTACTACGCGGTTCGAAGCGGCCAACAGCTGAAGGGGGCGTGCGCGGCGTGAGTCTCGGTGACGGTGCCTCCGGCGGGGGCGACACGGAGTACGGCGGAGTCGGGCAGACCCGCACCCGGCTGCCGGGCGGCCGGAGCGGTGACGTGTACGGGGGTGCCCGGCGGGGCCGGTCCTCGTCCCGGAGCCTGGTCACGGTGGTCGGCGTGGTCGTCCTCCTGATCGCAGCGATCGCCTTCGCGAACCGCGGGGACGGGGGTTCGACATCTGCGGACGGCAACGAGACCAAAGCGGGCGCGGCCCCTACGGCGGCTTCGGGGGCACGACCGGTGCAGTCGAAGACCGGGGGGATCCCTTCGGGCTTCGCGCGTGATCAGCAGGGGGCGGAGTCGGCTGCGGCCAACTATGCGGTGGCGCTGGTTTCTGCCGACATCCTCAAGCCGGCGCGGCGCAGCCAGATCCTGCAACAGGTGTTCGTCCCCAGCCAGGTTTCCACGCTCGAGGCCAAATTCACCAAGGTGTACAGCAAGGATTTCCTGAACAAGCTCGGCCTGGATGAGAACGGCAACCCCATCGGGGGCCACACGTACGTCTCGCGCACCATGCCCATCGGCACCAAGACCACGCAGTACTCGGACACCGCCGCGACCGTCGAGGTCTGGTGCACGGGCGTCTTCGGCACGACGGGCGACACCTCGACCAACCCGGTCAGCAACGACTACTTCACCATGACGCTCCAGATGCGCTGGTCCGGCGGCGACTGGAAGGTCGACAGCTTCTCCCAGAAGGAAGGGCCTGCGCCGGTCAACGGCGACAACAAGGTCTCAACGTCCGAGGAGATCTCGAAGGCCGTCGAGGAGTTCGGAGGCTTCACCTATGCCCGGTAGCCCGCGCCGCACCCTCAAGATCACTGCAGCGCTCACAGCCCTGCAGACCTCTGCCGTCCTGTTGGCCTCCCGAGCCGCTGCAGCGCCCTCCCCTTCTCCGTCCCCATCGCAGAACACGTGCGACCTCATCGTCGGACCCGCCAGGAGCCGCTGCGAGCAAGACAACGGCTCGAACTCCGGGGGCGGTCCATCCATCGTCCCGGACAGCAACCCCCTCGACCCCCTCTCCTCCCTCGCAAAGGGCTGTGCCAAAGCCGCCTCCTGGACCATCGACAAGCTCAGTGAGGCCGTGAAGGAGACCGCGAGCGTCGACTTCACGAATCAGAAGTTCCTCCAGCAGTACGCCATCGTCTTCGCGGCCTCCGCCATCCTCACCCTCGTCCTGTGGCTGCTGGCCGTGGCCAAGCGGGCCGTGCGCGGTGTGCCCCTGGGCACCGCCATCAGCGAAGCCGTCGGCTTCCTCTGGCTCACGGTGCTGGCCTCCGCCTTCACCCCGCTGATCCTGTACACCGTCGTCTCGGCGACCGACGCCGTCAGTGACGTCCTGGCCAAGGCCACCGGCGACCAGACGACCACGTTCTTCGGCACCTTCTCCGGCGCGCTCAGCAAGGGCACCGACATCGGCGGCGGCCCGATCATGCTGATCATCGTCTCGCTGGTGTCGATCCTCGCCGCCGGCGTCCTCTACCTCGAGCTGTTCCTGCGGGCCGTCCTCCTCTACGTCGGCGCCCTGCTCGGCGTCGTCGTCTACTCCGGACTCGTCGACAAGAACCTCTGGGGCCACGTCCGCCGCTGGGCGGGCATCATGATCGCGGTCATCCTGGTCAAGCCGGTCATCGTCATCGTGCTCGGCCTCGCCGGCGCCCTCGCCGGCGAGGGCGGCCCGGACTCGCTCGCCGCCGTGGTCTCCGGTCTCGCCATCATCCTGCTCGCCATCTTCTCGAGCGCCATGATCTACCGGTTCGTGCCCGGTTTCGGCGACGAGATCGCCAACTCCCGCAACAACCGCATCATGCAGGGCGCCGAGCGCAAGGCCGCCGCCGTCATCAGCTCCCCGGCGACCCTCGTCGCCCAGGGCATCAAGACCCACAGCACCCGTGCCGACAGCAACGGCGGCGCGTCCGCGGGCGCGACCCAGCCGCCCCGCCCCGCCAACCCGGCCTCCGGCGGTGTGGCCGCGCACAGCACCCGCACCCCAGGCGGCGGAGCCGTCCCCTCCGCGCCCCCGCCACGGACCAGCCCCGCCCAGTCACCGCACGCCGGCAGCACCCGCAACAGCAGTACCAACCGCACGGGAGGTGAAGGGCGTTGACGACCGAGTCCCACGTGTCCCATCCGGTCACGCCCCGCCGTACATATCTGATCGGCCGCGCCCGGCCGAACGCGATCATCGGCCGCAACCGCGAGACCGGTGAGATCGCGCTGATCATCGCGGGCGCGTTCCTCGGCATGATGTGCGGGCTCCTCGTCCCCGTCCTGTCCCTGCGCATCGTGCTGCTGATGGGCTTCCCGCTGCTCGCGCTGGCCGCCGTGTACGTGCCGTACAAGCACCGCACGTTCTACAAGTGGTTCGAGATCAACCGCAGTTACAAGCGCACCCTGCGCCAGGGCGCGACGTACCGGTCCACGGCCATGGAGGCCGGCACCGGGCTCGACGGGCGCGAGGTCGAGATCGGGCCGCCCCCGGGCATCGGCCGCATCTCCTGGCTCGCCGCCCCCTTCGGACCCGACGAGATCGCCGTCCTCCTGCACGCCGACCGCAGGACGGTCACCGCCGCGATCGAGATCGAGGGCCCCGGCGTCGGCCTGCGCGACAGCGAGGACCAGGAGGCCCTCGTCGACCGCTTCGGCACCCTGCTGAAGCACGTCGCGAACGGCGACGGCTTCGTCACCCGCCTCCAGATGCTGGCCCGCACCCTGCCCGCCGACCCGGACGCGCACGCCAAGGACGTCTCCCAGCGCGGCGACGAGCGCTCGCCGACCTGGCTGCGGCAGTCCTACGACCAACTGCTGTCCATGGTGTCCACCAGCAGCGAGCAGCACCGCGCCTACCTCGTCGCCTGCATGCACTACACCCGTGAGCTGGCCGCCGAGGCGCAGGCCATGGCGCGCGCCGCCAGGCCGCAGAGCGGCAAGAAGGTCGACCGTGACGCCGGGCTCGCGGTGGTGATGGCCCGCGAGCTGACCGACATCTGCTCCCGGCTCCAGGAGGCCGACATCCGTGTCCGGCAGCCGCTGGGACAGGGACGGCTCGCCTCCCTCATCCACTCCATGTACGAC
The DNA here is from genome assembly GCF_025642135.1 of Streptomyces cynarae. Lineage (NCBI taxonomy): Bacteria > Bacillati > Actinomycetota > Actinomycetes > Kitasatosporales > Streptomycetaceae > Streptomyces > Streptomyces cynarae. Next base: position 4,261,214 of record NZ_CP106793.1, read on the forward strand.
CCGGACCACCCCATCGACCACATCCAGGCGATGACCAAGCGCAACGCCTGGCCCGCCGAGCTCGACGCCACGGAGCCCACCTACCTCCAGGCCAAGACCCGCGAGTCCTCCACCCGCGCGCCCTGGTGCCATGCCACCGCCTGGGTCAAGGAGTGGCCGATGACCCCGGTCGGCGTGAACTTCCTCGCGCCCCTCCTCGTCCACACCCCGGACGTCATCCGCACCGTCGCCGTCACGATGGACCTCGAACCCACCGAGATCGCCATCGAGCGCATGCTCACCGAGAAGACCAACGACGAGGCGGAGGCGAGCCGCGCCGCCAAGATGAACCGCACCGTCGACCCCCGCGACATCGCCGCCCACTCCCGCCTCGACCAGCGCGGCGAGGACCTCGCGAGCGGCGCCGCGGGCGTCAACCTGGTCGGGTACATCACCGTCTCATCCCGTTCCCCGGAAGCCCTGGCCCGCGACAAGCGGACCATCCGTGCCTCGGCAGGCAAGTCGTATCTGAAGCTGGAGTGGTGCGACCGCGAGCACCACCGGGCCTTCGTGAACACGCTCCCCTTCGCCACCGGCATTCGGAGGTAAGGCCCTGATGCGGGATCCGCTGTCCGTCCTGACCGACGCCTTCACGTCCTTCCTCTTCGGCAAGGTCGAGACGACCCGGCTGCCCGTCCGCACCTCCACGGGCCAGGCCCAGGCCGTCTACCTGCCGACGGCCGCACCCGGCCTCGGCGACTCCGGCGTCATCATCGGCCGCGAGGTCTACTCCGGGAAGGGATACATCTACGACCCCTTCCAGCTGTACGGCCAGCAGCTCCCGGCTCCGCACTGGCTCGTCCTCGGCGAGTCCGGCAACGGCAAGTCGGCGCTGGAGAAGACGTACGTCCTGCGCCAGCTCAGGTTCCGCGACCGGCAGGTCGTGGTCCTGGACGCGCAGGGCGAGGACGGCGTCGGCGAGTGGAACCTCATCGCCGAGGAGCTGGGGATAACACCCATCCGGCTCGACCCGATGGCCGCCCTCGACCACGGCATCCGGCTCAACCCGCTCGACCCCGCGATCACCACGACCGGACAGCTGGCCCTGCTCCGCACGATCATCGAGGTCGCCATGGGCCACGGCCTGGACGAACGGTCCGGCTTCGCCCTGAAGGTCGCGCACGCGTACGTCAACGAGACGATCGTCGAACGCCAGCCCGTGCTCACCGACATCGTCGAGCAGCTACGGCACCCCGAGCCCGAGTCGGCGGAGGCGATGAACGTCGCCCTGGACGACGTACGGGCCTGGGGGCTGGATGTGGCCCTCGTCCTGGACCGCCTGGTCGACGGCGACCTCCGCGGCATGTTCGACGGCCCGACCACGGTCGGCATCGACCTCGACGCCCCGCTCATCGTGTTCGACCTGTCCCACATCGACCGCAACTCCATCGCCATGCCGATCCTGATGGCGATCGTCGGTGTGTGGCTGGAGCACACCTGGATCCGCCCCGACCGGAAGAAGCGCATCTTCCTGGTCGAGGAGGCCTGGCACATCATCAACAGCCCGTTCGTCGCCCAGCTGTTCCAGCGACTGCTGAAGTTCGGCCGGCGCCTCGGCCTGTCCTTCGTGGCCGTGGTCCACCACCTGAGCGACGTGGTGGACGGAGCGGCGGCCAAGGAAGCGGCGGCGATCCTGAAAATGGCGTCGACCAGGACCATCTACGCCCAGAAGGCCGACGAGGCACGAGCGACGGGCCGGGTCCTCGGCCTGCCGCGCTGGGCGGTGGAGATCATCCCGACGCTCACCCCTGGTATCGCGGTGTGGGACGTCAACGGCAACGTACAGGTCGTCAAACACCTCGTCACGGAGATGGAACGGCCGCTGGTCTTCACCGACCGCGCGATGACGGAGTCGTCGAGCGACCGTCTGCGGGACGACGCGCTGCGCGCCGCGGAGCTCGAGGCGGAGGAACGCGCGGCGGCATTCGTCGAACAACGACTGAGCGATCTGGACGGCTCGTCCGAGACCACGGTGGCGTAGGGACATGGACGACATGGGGTTCTTGGAGTCCCGATGAGACCAGGCACGGAGCGGCAGGAGCGGCAGGCGCGGCGGCAGGACGGCCAGGGCGGTGTGCCCGACGGGCTGTTGGTGGGCCTGCTCGCCTTCCTGCTCGGCGTGACGCTGATGGTGTGGTCGGCCACGGGCCTCGCGGGCTGGTTCGCCCGGGGCGCGTGGCCGCACGGCGTACGGATCAGCAGCACCCCGGTGGCCATGCGCCACCTGATCACCGAACCCCACGACATCACGGGCGCGTGGCCGGACACACCACCGGACCAGCTCTCCGGATACGGGCTGTTCTGGGGCCTGTTCATAGGCGAACTGATGGTGCTGTTCGTGCTGACGGTCTTCGCGATCGGCACGGTGGCACGGTGGAGAGCCGTACGGGTCCGGAGGAAGGCGGAGGCGGCGGCCGGCGGGCGGCACGGGGACGTGGCAGTAGGACCACGCGTGGACGTCGCCGTACGACCGCACGGGGACGTCGCCGTGGGACCGCGCGGAGAGACGGCCTGGAGACCGCAGGGGGCGGTGCCCGATCTGGCGGCCGGTTCGCTCACCGCCGCTGCCCCGGACTCGTCGGCCCCCTACCCCGCCGCGGCCCCGGCCGCCGCACCCCTATCCGAGCACCTCGGTACTAGACCGCCGACGCCGGCCACCGGCCCGGCTCCCTCCACGACAGGTGTCGAACAGGCCCTGCCCGTGACCCCCGCGCTCGCGGCCCCCGGCACCCCTGCTCCCGTCCCTGACAGCCGGAGGGCGCCCTCCGTCGTCCTCGGCGGCCCCGACGTCCGTCATCCCGTCGCCGCCCAGGCCGTGCGCGACGCGGAGGGACCGGCGCTCGTCATCACCTCCAGCCCCGCCCTGTGGTCCGAGACCAAGGACGCCCGCGCCAAACTGGGGCCCGTCCTCCTCTACGACCCCTCCCACCTGTGCGACACCCCGGCACGGCTGCACTGGTCGCCGTCCGCCGGCTGCGAGGACAAGGCGACCGCCGCCGCACGCGCTGTGGCGCTGCTCGCCCCCGTCCGCCCCACGGCCCGCATCGACCAGGCGGTGGCCGATGTGGCGGAAACGCTCCTGCGGAGCTATCTGCACGCCGCCGCCATAGAGGGCCGCACCATCCGGCACATCCACCGCTGGGCCCAGGGCACACAGGTGCAGGAGGCCGTACGCGCCCTGCGGACGAACCCCAAGGCGTCGTCCGGCGCGGCCGGCGAACTGGAGGCCGCGCTCACCTCGCACCCCGAACGCAGGGACATGGCGCAGGAACTGACTGCCCGCGCACTGTCCTCTCTCTTCACGGTCAATATCCGCGAGGCATGCACACCCAACCGAAATGACAGCCTCGCCTTGGATTCCTTCGTCAACGAAGGGGGCACACTTTATGTGGTCGGTGAATCCATCGAGGATCCCCGCCAGCACCCCGGCGCGATGCCGCTGCTGACGGCCCTCGCCTCCAGCGTGGTCGAGCGCGGCCGCCGCATGGCCGAACGGTCATCCTCCGGTCGCCTCGACCCACCACTCACCCTGGTCCTGGACGACGTGGCAGCGGTGGCACCACTGCCCCGGCTCCCGGATCTCCTGACGGCGGGAGCGGACCAGGGCCTGCCGACCCTCGCCCTCCTCCGCTCCAGGGAACAGGCCCGCAGCCGCTGGCCCCAGTACGAACTGCCCGTGTAGCCGTCCCCGGCCGGCCCCGCCTACGGCCGCTCGATCGCCATTTCCAGTTCCTGCTCCTCGCCACCGACCGCGGACACCGGCACGGTGACCCCGGTCGGCGTGAACCCCGCCTTCCGATAGAACGCCTGGGCGCGACCGTTGTCCTCGTGCACGATCAGCCGCACACGCTCAACGCCACGGCTCCAGGCCCACTCCAGGGCCTCGTCGAACAACACCTCGGTCAGCCCGCACCCGCGGTGCTCGGGCCGCACGTACACGCCGACGACATGCCCCTGCCGCCGGTCGACCGGAAACCCGGCCCAGTCCTTGGTGCCGGCCTCCTCCAGCAGCACGGTGACGGTGCCGACCCACTCGCCGTCCGGGCCCTGCGCGACGATCTGGTGGACGCCGGACGCCCCCTCGGCAGCGCCGGCTGCTCGCTCCTGCCAGAAGGAGTCTGGCTTGGCCAGGGCCTCGTCGTACGTTTCCAGGAAGGCGAGGTGTGCCACGGGGTCCTGGAGCGCGAGGAGCCGCAGTGCCTTCACAGCAGGCCACTCCTCGGCACGTATTCCACGAACGACATATGTCTCAGCGATCTCGGGACTGCTCATGGAGGCAACCGTACGTCACCCGTCGCCGGCCCCGTCACGGGACGCGAAAAAGCCCCAACTCACCGGGCTCACCCGGGAGTTGGGGCTCTTTCTCAAGAATTGTTCGGCGGTGTCCTACTCTCCCACAGGGTCCCCCCTGCAGTACCATCGGCGCTGTAAGGCTTAGCTTCCGGGTTCGGAATGTAACCGGGCGTTTCCCTCACGCTATGACCACCGAAACACTATGAAACTGACAACCCGGCCGCCGTGACAATCACGGCGGGGTTGTTCGTGGTTTCAGAACCAACACAGTGGACGCGAGCAACTGAGGACAAGCCCTCGGCCTATTAGTACCAGTCACCTCCACCCGTTACCGGGCTTCCAGACCTGGCCTATCAACCCAGTCGTCTACTGGGAGCCTTACCCCATCAAGTGGGTGGGAGTCCTCATCTCGAAGCAGGCTTCCCGCTTAGATGCTTTCAGCGGTTATCCCTCCCGAACGTAGCCAACCAGCCATGCCCTTGGCAGAACAACTGGCACACCAGAGGTTCGTCCGTCCCGGTCCTCTCGTACTAGGGACAGCCCTTCTCAAGACTCCTACGCGCACAGCGGATAGGGACCGAACTGTCTCACGACGTTCTAAACCCAGCTCGCGTACCGCTTTAATGGGCGAACAGCCCAACCCTTGGGACCGACTCCAGCCCCAGGATGCGACGAGCCGACATCGAGGTGCCAAACCATCCCGTCGATATGGACTCTTGGGGAAGATCAGCCTGTTATCCCCGGGGTACCTTTTATCCGTTGAGCGACGGCGCTTCCACAAGCCACCGCCGGATCACTAGTCCCGACTTTCGTCCCTGCTCGACCCGTCGGTCTCACAGTCAAGCTCCCTTGTGCACTTACACTCAACACCTGATTGCCAACCAGGCTGAGGGAACCTTTGGGCGCCTCCGTTACCCTTTAGGAGGCAACCGCCCCAGTTAAACTACCCATCAGACACTGTCCCCGATCCGGATCACGGACCCGGGTTAGACATCCAGCACGACCAGACTGGTATTTCAACGACGACTCCACCCGAACTGGCGTCCAGGCTTCACAGTCTCCCAGCTATCCTACACAAGCCGAACCGAACACCAATATCAAACTGTAGTAAAGGTCCCGGGGTCTTTCCGTCCTGCTGCGCGAAACGAGCATCTTTACTCGTAGTGCAATTTCACCGGGCCTATGGTTGAGACAGTCGAGAAGTCGTTACGCCATTCGTGCAGGTCGGAACTTACCCGACAAGGAATTTCGCTACCTTAGGATGGTTATAGTTACCACCGCCGTTTACTGGCGCTTAAGTTCTCAGCTTCGCCCACCCGAAAGTGAGCTAACCGGTCCCCTTAACGTTCCAGCACCGGGCAGGCGTCAGTCCGTATACATCGCCTTACGGCTTCGCACGGACCTGTGTTTTTAGTAAACAGTCGCTTCTCGCTGGTCTCTGCGGCCACCCCCAGCTCAGGAAGCAAGTTCCCTCACCAGACGTGGCCCCCCTTCTCCCGAAGTTACGGGGGCATTTTGCCGAATTCCTTAACCATAGTTCACCCGAACGCCTCGGTATTCTCTACCTGACCACCTGAGTCGGTTTAGGGTACGGGCCGCCATGAAACTCGCTAGAGGCTTTTCTCGACAGCATAGGATCATCCACTTCACCACAATCGGCTCGGCATCAGGTCTCAGCCACAAGGTGTGCGGATTTGCCTACACACCGGCCTACACCCTTACCCCGGGACAACCACCGCCCGGGATGGACTACCTTCCTGCGTCACCCCATCACTCACCTACTACCAGCTCGGGTCACCGGCTCCACCACTCCCACCAACGTCAAAGACGGTGGCAGGCGGCTTCACGGGCTTAGCATCACTGGATTCGATGTTTGACGCTTCACAGCGGGTACCGGAATATCAACCGGTTATCCATCGACTACGCCTGTCGGCCTCGCCTTAGGTCCCGACTTACCCTGGGCAGATCAGCTTGACCCAGGAACCCTTAGTCAATCGGCGCACACGTTTCTCACGTGTGAATCGCTACTCATGCCTGCATTCTCACTCGTCAACCGTCCACAACTACCTTCCGGCGCTGCTTCACCCGGCAGACGACGCTCCCCTACCCATCACAGCCTCCGTTGGGAGTACATGCTGCAATGACACGACTTCGGCGGTACGCTTGAGCCCCGCTACATTGTCGGCGCGGAATCACTAGACCAGTGAGCTATTACGCACTCTTTCAAGGGTGGCTGCTTCTAAGCCAACCTCCTGGTTGTCTGTGCGACTCCACATCCTTTCCCACTTAGCGTACGCTTAGGGGCCTTAGTCGATGCTCTGGGCTGTTTCCCTCTCGACCATGGAGCTTATCCCCCACAGTCTCACTGCCGCGCTCTCACTTACCGGCATTCGGAGTTTGGCTAAGGTCAGTAACCCGGTAGGGCCCATCGCCTATCCAGTGCTCTACCTCCGGCAAGAAACACACGACGCTGCACCTAAATGCATTTCGGGGAGAACCAGCTATCACGGAGTTTGATTGGCCTTTCACCCCTAACCACAGGTCATCCCCCAGGTTTTCAACCCTGGTGGGTTCGGTCCTCCACGAAGTCTTACCTCCGCTTCAACCTGCCCATGGCTAGATCACTCCGCTTCGGGTCTTGAGCGTGCTACTCCAACGCCCTATTCGGACTCGCTTTCGCTACGGCTACCCCACACGGGTTAACCTCGCAACACACCGCAAACTCGCAGGCTCATTCTTCAAAAGGCACGCAGTCACGAGACACCAGCAAGCTGATGTCCGACGCTCCCACGGCTTGTAGGCACACGGTTTCAGGTACTATTTCACTCCCCTCCCGGGGTACTTTTCACCATTCCCTCACGGTACTATCCGCTATCGGTCACCAGGGAATATTTAGGCTTAGCGGGTGGTCCCGCCAGATTCACACGGGATTTCTCGGGCCCCGTGCTACTTGGGTGTCTCTCAAGCAAGCCGCTGACATTTCGACTACGGGGGTCTTACCCTCTACGCCGGACCTTTCGCATGTCCTTCGTCTACATCAACGGTTTCTGACTCGCCCTACGGCCGGCAGACCGTAGAAGAGAGATCCCACAACCCCCCAAACGCAACCCCTGCCGGGTCTCACACGCTTGAGGTTTAGCCTCATCCAGTTTCGCTCGCCACTACTCCCGGAATCACGGTTGTTTTCTCTTCCTGCGGGTACTGAGATGTTTCACTTCCCCGCGTTCCCTCCACACTGCCTATGTGTTCAGCAGTGGGTGACAGCCCATGACGACTGCCGGGTTTCCCCATTCGGAAACCCCCGGATCAAAGCCTGGTTGACGACTCCCCGGGGACTATCGCGGCCTCCCACGTCCTTCATCGGTTCCTGGTGCCAAGGCATCCACCGTGCGCCCTTAAAAACTTGGCCACAGATGCTCGCGTCCACTGTGCAGTTCTCAAACAACGACCAACCACCCATCACCCTGCCGAAAAACAGCAAGTTCACTGGGGCCGGCATCGAAGGACGACCAAACGGCCGCACCCTCAGACACCCAACAGCGTGCCCGACCAGTCCAGTCCACCGATGCTGTGTTCCACGCCGAAGCAGTACTAACAGTCCAGTGACCCCGAACAGGCCGAGTAGTCAACGTTCCACCCATGAGCAACCAGCATCAGACGTTCGCCGATGTACTGGCCTCTGACCAGCCGAAGCTGGTGAGAAGTGCTCCTTAGAAAGGAGGTGATCCAGCCGCACCTTCCGGTACGGCTACCTTGTTACGACTTCGTCCCAATCGCCAGTCCCACCTTCGACAGCTCCCTCCCACAAGGGGTTGGGCCACCGGCTTCGGGTGTTACCGACTTTCGTGACGTGACGGGCGGTGTGTACAAGGCCCGGGAACGTATTCACCGCAGCACTGCTGATCTGCGATTACTAGCGACTCCGACTTCATGGGGTCGAGTTGCAGACCCCAATCCGAACTGAGACCGGCTTTTTGAGATTCGCTCCACCTCACGGTATCGCAGCTCTTTGTACCGGCCATTGTAGCACGTGTGCAGCCCAAGACATAAGGGGCATGATGACTTGACGTCGTCCCCACCTTCCTCCGAGTTGACCCCGGCGGTCTCCCGTGAGTCCCCAGCACCACAAGGGCCTGCTGGCAACACGGGACAAGGGTTGCGCTCGTTGCGGGACTTAACCCAACATCTCACGACACGAGCTGACGACAGCCATGCACCACCTGTACACCGACCACAAGGGGGGCACTATCTCTAATGCTTTCCGGTGTATGTCAAGCCTTGGTAAGGTTCTTCGCGTTGCGTCGAATTAAGCCACATGCTCCGCCGCTTGTGCGGGCCCCCGTCAATTCCTTTGAGTTTTAGCCTTGCGGCCGTACTCCCCAGGCGGGGCACTTAATGCGTTAGCTGCGGCACGGACGACGTGGAATGTCGCCCACACCTAGTGCCCACCGTTTACGGCGTGGACTACCAGGGTATCTAATCCTGTTCGCTCCCCACGCTTTCGCTCCTCAGCGTCAGTATCGGCCCAGAGATCCGCCTTCGCCACCGGTGTTCCTCCTGATATCTGCGCATTTCACCGCTACACCAGGAATTCCGATCTCCCCTACCGAACTCTAGCTAGCCCGTATCGAATGCAGACCCGGGGTTAAGCCCCGGGCTTTCACACCCGACGTGACAAGCCGCCTACGAGCTCTTTACGCCCAATAATTCCGGACAACGCTTGCGCCCTACGTATTACCGCGGCTGCTGGCACGTAGTTAGCCGGCGCTTCTTCTGCAGGTACCGTCACTTGCGCTTCTTCCCTGCTGAAAGAGGTTTACAACCCGAAGGCCGTCATCCCTCACGCGGCGTCGCTGCATCAGGCTTTCGCCCATTGTGCAATATTCCCCACTGCTGCCTCCCGTAGGAGTCTGGGCCGTGTCTCAGTCCCAGTGTGGCCGGTCGCCCTCTCAGGCCGGCTACCCGTCGTCGCCTTGGTGAGCCGTTACCTCACCAACAAGCTGATAGGCCGCGGGCTCATCCTGCACCGCCGGAGCTTTCCACACGCATCAGATGCCTGAGCGTGTCGTATCCGGTATTAGACCCCGTTTCCAGGGCTTGTCCCAGAGTGCAGGGCAGATTGCCCACGTGTTACTCACCCGTTCGCCACTAATCCACCCCGAAGGGCTTCATCGTTCGACTTGCATGTGTTAAGCACGCCGCCAGCGTTCGTCCTGAGCCAGGATCAAACTCTCCGTGAATGTTTTCCCGTGATCGGGATGAACACCACGAGAGCGGAACTAAGAGGAGGAATAATCCCCTCGGTTCACAGCGTCCTCGCTGTGTTATTTCAAAGGAACCTCGTCACCGGAAGGATCCGGTAGACGGGGTATCAACATATCTGGCGTTGACTTTTGGCACGCTGTTGAGTTCTCAAGGAACGGACGCTTCCTTTGTACTCACCGGAGAGACTTGCTCTCTCGGCTTTCCTCCGGGCGCTTCCCTTCGGTGTTTCCGACTCTATCAGATCTTTCCGATCCGATTTCCTCGGTGCTTTCCGGCCTTTCGGCCTTCCGGCTTTGTCGACTCTATCAGATCCCTCAGTTCCCTTCGGGGTCCGACGCCCAGTCAACCGGGCTTGTCCTCGCGGCTTTTGGGCCGTTCCGACGTCTCCGACTCTAGCGGATCTCTCCGGCGATTCCCAATCGAGCGGATCGGGGTCGCCGTACCCAATCAAATCCAATTTCGGGCACGCCGAAATCGACCCGGTTGGGAGATCGTGCTGAGTGGTTTGTTGCCGCTGATGCGGCGGGAGGTGCTGCCGCAGAACCGTTACGGCCCCGTGGCAACCCGAAGAACTTTACGGATCGGGGGGTGGACTGTCAAGCCTCCCCAACCTGGCACCGCGTCAAACCTGCGGGCGGCGTCAGTCCAGGTCGCTGAGGCGACCGCCGGCGTCCGGCTGCGCATCCTCCACGCGGCGCAGCAGGCGCGTCAGCACGTCGCCCAGCACCGTGCGTTCCTCGGGCGAGAGGTCCTGGAGGAGGTCCTCCTCGAATCCGGAGGCAAGGCGCATCGCCTCCAGCCACTTCTCACGACCTTCGTCGGTCAGCTCGACGATGACGCGGACGCGGTTGGCCTCGTCGCGCTCCCGGGTGACCAGCCCTTCGCCGACCATGCGGTCGATGCGGTGGGTCATCGCGGCCGGCGTCAGACCGAGCCGCTTGGCCAGGTCGCTGGGGCCCATGCGGTAGGGGGCGCCGGAGAGGACGAGGGCCTTGAGGACTTCCCAGTCGGTGTTGCTGATACCGAGCCCGGCGGTCTGGCGGCCGTAGGCGACGTTCATCCGGCGGTTGAGCCGGGACAGCGCCGAGACGATCTTCTCCACCTGCGGGTCCAGGTCCTGGAACTCGCGCTGGTAGGCGGCGATCTGTTCGTCGAGGGTCGGCTCGCTCACGCCGGGGGTGTCACCCATGGCCGCAGTATGACACGCGGCCGCTTGGCGTTGAACTCCTTCAAGGTGTACTGTTCAGCCTCGAAATTTAGCTTCGAAGTCTTCAGGGTTAACCGCTTCAGAGGTAAGACCTCGGCTCTCGGCGGCCCGCTTCTCAAGGAAGGTGAAAGTGACCAGGGCGATGGGCGCAGCGATGCGCCGGATCCACGTGGGTAACGCACTCAGCGCGTTCGGCCTCGGCTTCACCGTCCCCTATCTGTACGTCTATGTGGCGCAGGTGCGGGATCTCGGTGCTGTGACGGCGGGTCTCGTACTCGCCGTCTTCGCTGTGGCCGCGCTGGTCGTGCTGCCGTTCGCCGGGCGGGCCATCGTCCGGCGCGGCCCGCTTCCGGTGCTGCTCGCCGCCCTCGTCATGGCCGCGGCGGGCTCGCTGAGCCTGGGTGTCGCGGCCGGCGCGGTGAGCGTGCTGCTGTCGGCGGCGCTGCTCGGGGCCGGGCAGGCGGTGATGCAGCCGGCGCTGGCCACGATGATCGTGGACTGCTCGGTCGCGGAGACGCGGTCGCGCGCCTTCGCGGTGCAGTTCTTCCTGCAGAACCTGGGGCTCGGGGTCGGTGGGCTGATCGGCGGGCACCTCGTCGACGTGTCGCGGGCGGCTTCCTTCACGCTGTTGTTCGCGATCGAGGCGGCGATGTTCCTCCTGCTGGTCGTGGTCATGGCGACGGTGCGGATACCGCGGGCGCCGAGGATCGAGGAGACGGCGCCGCGGGGCGGCGGGGCGAGCTGGAGGCAGCTGCTGGGGAACCGTGCCATGGTGCAGCTCTGTGTGCTGGGCTTCGTGCTGTTCTTCGCGTGCTACGGACAGTTCGAGTCGGGGCTGAGCGCGTACGGCGTGGAGGCGGCCGGGATCTCGACGTCCGCCCTGGGTACGGCGCTGGCGGCGAACACGGCGACGATCGTGGTGGCGCAGTTCGCGGTGCTGAAGTTCGTGGAGCGGCGCAGGCGGACGCGGGTCATCGCGGCGGTGGGGCTGATCTGGGCCGTGGCGTGGGCTGTCGCGGGATACGCAGGCCTGGGTCACGGCAGCCGGGAGATGGCGACGGCCGCGTTCGTGTCGACGTACGCGCTGTTCGGACTGGGTGAGGCGATGCTGTCGCCGACGGTCGCGCCGCTGGTGGCGGACTTGGCGCCGACGGGGATGGCGGGGCAGTACAACTCGGTGTTCGCCCTGGTGAAGCAGTTGGCGCTGGCGGTGGGGCCCGCGGTGGGTGGTCCCCTCGCGGCGGCCCTGCCGGGGCCCTACGTCGTGACCTTCCTGCTGTGCTCGCTGGGCATCACGGTGCTGGCGGTGCGGCTCGGGCGGCTGCTGACGCCGGCGCAGAACCGGCCGTCGCTGGGCAGGAGCCGGGTGGTGGCCCAGGGGGGTACGTCGGCGGAGCCGGCATCGGCGCGCACCTGAGCACCCCGCCCCGGGAACTCAACCGTCGGCCTTCGGCAGGGCGAACTCGCACCACACCGCCTTACCGCCCCCGGGCGTCCTCCGTGACCCCCAGCTCGACGCGATCGCCGCCACGATGGCGATGCCCCGGCCCGCTTCGTCCGCGGGTTCCGCGCGGCGGCGCCTCGGGAGGTGGTCGTCGCCGTCCGTGACCTCGATGATCAGACGGCGGTCCGTGCGGCGCAGGCGCAGCCGCATGGGCGGTGTGCCGTGCTGCAGCGAGTTGGCGACCAGTTCGCTCGCCGCCAGGACCCCGTGATCGTGCAGGTCCGCCGGGAACCGCCAGCTCGTCAGCACACCGGAGGCGAACGCACGCGCGCGTGGCGCCGCCTCCACCCCGCCCAGCAACTCCAGTGCGGCGTTGCGGAACAGCTCGCCGTCCGGTCCCGTCCGGGCCGGGTGCTGGAGGACCAGGACCGCCACGTCGTCGTCGTGGCCCGCCGTGACGCCCGCCGAACGGAGCAGGCGGTCGCAGATCACCTGGGGTGTGCCCGTGGCGCCGGCGAGCGCACCCGCGAGAGCCGCGATGCCTTCGTCCAGGTCGGCGTCGCGGCGTTCCACCAGGCCGTCGGTGTAGAGGACGGCCGTGGATCCCGGTGTCAGCGGTACCGAGCCGGAGGAGTGCATCCAGCCGCCGGTGCCGAGGGGTGGGCCGGTGGGTTCGTCCGCGCGCAGGACGTTGCCGCTCTCGTCGCGGACCAGGATCGGGAGGTGGCCGGCCGAGGCGTACACCAGCCGGCCCTCGTTCGGGTCGTGGACGGCGTAGACGCAGGTCGCGATCTGGTTGGCGTCGATCTCCGTGGCGAGGCCGTCCAGGAGCTGGAGGACCTCGTGCGGGGGCAGGTCCAGGCGGGCGTACGCCCGCACCGCGGTGCGCAGCTGGCCCATCACCGCCGCCGCGCGGACGCCCCTGCCCATGACGTCACCGATCACCAGCGCGGTGCGGCCGCCGCCGAGGGTGATCACGTCGTACCAGTCGCCGCCGACCGCGGCCTCGGTGCCGCCGGGCTGGTAGGTGGCGGCGATGCGCAGATCGTCGGGTTGTTCGAGTTCCTGGGGCAGCAGGGAGCGCTGGAGGGTCACCGCGGTCCTGCGCTGCTCGCGCTCGCTGGCGCGCAGCCGTTCGGCGGCGTCGGCGTGGTCGGTGACGTCGGCCGCGAAGACGAGCACGCCCCGGGACTTGTCGTCGGGCGCGTCCACCGGTGTGCAGGTGAAGGTGTACGAACGGCCGCCGGGCGCCTTGCGGGACTTGACCGTGCGCGGCTTGGAGCTGCGCAGCACCTGGTCGAGGAGCGGGAGGAGGCCCAGTGCCTCCAGCTCGGGCAGTGCCGCGCGCGCGGGTTCGCCGACCGGGCGGGCGCCGAAGGCCGCCGTGTAGGCGTCGTTCACGTAGGCGACGCGGTGGTCGGGGCCGTGCACCAGGGCGACGAGGGCGGGGATGCGGTCGAGGACCTCCCGCGCCGGCAGTTCGTCGAGGGCGGGCACGCTCGGCGTGTCGTCGGTGAGCCGCTCGGCACGGGCCACGGGCACGGAGCCGTCCCGCCGGTCCGGTGAGACCGCATGGTCGGTCCGCGCTGCGGCGCGGCGCTGCGTTCCGGGGAGCCGGGCGCTCCAGCGCGTGAAGTTCACCGATTCCTTGCCTCGTCGTTGTCGTCTCCGGCCGGCTCCGGATCCGGGCGGGGGTCCGGGGGCCAGTCCCCGGGGGTACGGCGCTGTGGGGAAAGCCTGATGGGTGCGTCAGGGCGAGGGTCGGCCCGCCCAGGTCGTGGACCAGTCTGGCCGACCGGACCGACATCCGTCAGACGTCGGTGTTTCCGGCGGAGTTCCTGGGTCCGCTCAGTTCGACCCCTTCGGGTCTGAAGAATGCTTTCCACCGGCGGCCAGTTCGAACTCCGCACGGGGATGTTCGAGTGAACCGAGCGACACGATCTCCCTCTTGAAGAGGCCTGCCAGCGTCCATTCGGCCAGTACGCGCGCCTTGCGGTTGAAGGTGGGCACCCTGCTGAGGTGGTACGTGCGGTGCATGAACCACGCGGGCCAGCCCTTGAGCTTGCGCCCGTAGACGTGGGCGACCCCCTTGTGCAGCCCCAGGGACGCCACCGAACCGACGTACTTGTGCGCGTACGTCTCCAGGGGTTCGTCGCGCAGCGCGTGCACGATGTTGTCGCCGAGCACCCTGGCCTGGCGCAGCGCGTGCTGGGCGTTGGGTGCCGTCTCCCTGCCGGGCTCCTCGGCGGTGACGTCGGGGACGGCGGCCGCGTCTCCCGCGCCCCACGCGTGCGTGACGCCGTCCACGGTCAGCTGCGGCGTGCACTTCAGGCGCCCGCGCTCGTTCAGCGGCAGGTCGGTCGCGGCGAGGATCGGGTGCGGTTTCACACCGGCGGTCCACACGACCGTACGGGTCGGGAAGCGGGAGCCGTCGGAGAGGACGGCGACCCGGTCGGCGCAGGACTCCAGGCGGGTCTCGAGGCGCACGTCGATGTTGCGGCGGCGCAGCTCGGTGACGGTGTAGCGGCCCATCTCCTCGCCGACCTCGGGGAGGATGCGGTCGGAGGCCTCCACGAGGATCCACCGCATGTCCTCGGGCTTGACGTTGTGGTAGTAGCGGGCGGCGTAGCGGGCCATGTCCTCCAGCTCGCCGAGCGCCTCCACGCCGGCGAAGCCGCCGCCCACGAAGACGAAGGTGAGGGCCGCGTCGCGGATCGCGGGGTCGCGGGTGGAGGAGGCGATGTCCATCTGTTCGATGACGTGGTTGCGCAGGCCGATGGCCTCCTCGACGGTCTTGAAGCCGATGCCGTGGTCGGCGAGACCGGGGATGGGGAGGGTGCGCGAGATGGAACCGGGTGCGAGGACGAGTTCGTCGTACGCGATCTGTTCCGTCTGTCCGGTCTCCTCGCTGGAGAGCGTGGAGACGGTGGCGATCCGCTTGGCGTGGTCGACGGCCGTGGCCTCGCCGATGAGGACGTGGCAGTCCGGCAGGACGAGGCGCAGCGGGACGACCACGTGGCGCGGCGAGATGGCGCCGGCAGCCGCCTCCGGCAGGAACGGCTGATAGGTCATGTAGGGGTCGGGCGAGACCACCACGATCTCCGCCTCGCCGCGGCGGAGTTCCGCCTTCAGCTTCCGTTGCAGGCGCAGCGCCGTGTACAGGCCGACGTAGCCGCCGCCGACGATGAGGATGCGCACACACTTCGGGGGTTCGGGGGGTGTCGCCCGGTGGAATGCAGCCGTCACCTTCCCATGAGGCACCCGGCGCCCGAATTTGTCCACAGGCCCGGCAAATTGTGTGACGGGACGGACGCCTGGGGCAGGGTTGGCCGAATCACCGGCGTGCGAGGAATCTCTGCAGGTCAGCGTGGGTGTGAGCGGTTACTACGGGGGGTACGAAAGGGGCGAATCCGGCCGGTACTCCGATCGGGGGGCGACCCGCCCGGAACGCGCCCCTTCTGAATTGACTCCCGCTCAACTATGTTCGTGCCTTGACGGGGTGTAGGGGGATGCGCTCGGGGGTCCGCGACGGGCGGGCCCGGTCACGTACGACGCCTGTTCCGTACGCTCCGGTTTTCAGCAGCGGGGAGAGTCTCCGGGGGGAGACGTCAGGACCGGGGGAACACTTATGCACATTCAGGACTCTCATTGGTCGTCCGCGTCCGCCGTAGCGGCGGCGGGCACGGTGAGCGCGGCGGCGGAGAACGGACGCGGGGAGGGTGCGCGGACGACGCCGCTGCGTGTGGACGCACAGCGCAATCTGGAGCACGTACTGCGCGCGGCACGCGAGGTCTTCGGCGAGCTGGGGTACGGCGCGCCGATGGAGGACGTGGCGCGACGCGCGCGGGTCGGCGTCGGCACCGTGTACCGGCGCTTCCCGAGCAAGGACGTCCTGGTGCGGCGGATAGCCGAGGAGGAGACCTCCCGGCTGACCGAGCAGGCCAGGGCTGCGCTCGGTCAGGAGGACGAACCGTGGTCGGCGCTCTCGCGCTTCCTGCGCACATCGGTGGCGTCGGGCGCGGGACGGCTGCTGCCGCCGCACGTGCTGCGGGTGGGGGTCGCCGAGGAGGGCACGGAGGGGTCCGACGCGGGGTCGGTGGACGGGGCCCGGGTGCCGCAGCAGCGGTCGGAGTCGTCCACCGAGCTGCGGCTCGTGGAGCAGCGGTCCGCGCCGGAGCCCGACGACGCCGGAGCGGCGACGCTGCTGGAGGTCGTCGGGCAGCTCGTGGAGCGGGCACGGGCGGCGGGTGAACTGCGGCCGGACGTCACCGTGTCGGACGTGCTGCTGGTGATCGCCACGGCGGCACCCTCACTGCCGGACGCCGCCCACCAGGCGGCGGCCTCGGCGCGGCTGCTGGACATCCTCCTGGAGGGCCTGCGGTCCCGTCCGGTGTGAGCCGGGCCGGCCGCCGCGCCGCCCAGGGAGGACCGCCGCGGCGCGCCGCCGGGCCCGAGGGACCCGGCGGCGCTCGCGGACCGCGCGGAGGTGCGGTTCACCCGCCGACGCGGCCTCCGACCTCCCGACTCACCGGGGGTGGTCCGCCGGCTCACCGGGCAGGGTGGTCCGCGGACGCCCCCGCCAGCTCTCCCAGCACGTCGTCCGGGGTGAACTCCGTGCCCCTCGCCCGCTCCACGTCGAACCGGGCCCGCCCGAGCGCCTTCAGCGCCGCCGCCTCGGTCCGCTCCGCCTCGACGCGATCCGGCTCGGGTCGTACGGCGTTCGGCAGGCGCCACCGGTCGGCCGCCGCGAGCAGCCGGACCGCGCGGGCGTGCTCGCCCAGGGCAGCCAGGGCGTTCGCCGCGATGTCCACGAGCCCCGCCGTCACCGACTCCGCGCACCTGTTCTCCACCGCATGGCGCAGCGCATCGGCGAGCTTGGGCAGCCCGTGGCAGGGCCCGGACTCGGCGATGGTGACGAGCGCGTCGATGCCGTTCAGCGCGGCGATGAACTGCGGCGGCGGCGTGTTCCGGACGGTCTCCACCCGCGCGTTCTCGCACAAGGCGCGCGCCCGGAGGGTCTCCCCGTCGTCCAGCGCCATCTGCGCGCGCAGCAGGCTCACGTACCCGCGGGCGTCGTGCACCCCGTACCGGTCGGCGGCGTCGCTCGCCTCGTCCAGCGCCGCCTGCGCGTCCGCCCGCTTGCCCTCCCGGTAGGCGATCTCGCCGAGCCGGGCGAGCAGGAACGGGGACTCCGCGTACGCCCCCACCTCGTGGGCGAGCCGCAGTGCCTCCTCGTACTCGCCCTTCGCCTCCTCGAAGGAGCCGCGCCCCATCGCCGCCTCCCCGACCGCGCTGGACACCTGGGCGCGCATCCAGCGGTCGCCGACGCGACGGCTGAGCGTGCGCAGCTCGGTCAGGTCGCCGTCCACGTGGTGCAGTCCGCCCGGGGAGTCGACGAGCATGTGCGCGCGGAACATGAGGGCCACGCCGATCTCCCAGTCACCGCCGTAGCGGCGGCAGTTGGCGAGGATGGCGTCCATGGCGTGCCGGACGTCGTACGGCTCGCCCATGTGGAACACGGTCAGCGCCCAGAGCATGCCGGGAAACCGGGCCGCGTCCGGGCCGCCCCGCTCGAAGGCCGCCCGGACCCGGGCGGTGTACCGCCGGGTCCGTTCGTCCCGCATCGACTCCGACGGCCGTGATTCCGCGACGAAGAACAGGTGCAGCATCCGCAGACTCATCCGCAGCGAGTGCAGGGGGTGCCGCTCCTCGGCGGCCGGCCGGGCGAGGAAGGCGTCGACGTGGTCGATCGCGGCGAGTTCCTCGAGGACGTCGGTGGAGGGACGCCTGGTCGCCGCTGCCGCCGACGCCGACCACGACCGGGAGCCCGCCGTGACGCCGGCATCCAGAGCCGCTCCGAGGCGCAGCACCCGCTCCGTCCATTCGGTGCCCTCCCGCCGGAAGTTGCGCAGCCACCAGAACCAGCCCGTGGCCAGCACGATGGCGCCGGCCTCCTCCTCGTCACCGGCGGCGATCGCCCGGTACAGCGCGGCCCGGATGTTGTCGAGTTCCGTCTCCAGGCGGCGGATCCACGGCAGCTGCCCCGCGGAGCGCAGCTTCGGTTCGGCCTCCTCGACGAGTGCCCGCACCCACGCCCGGTGCCGGCGCTCGGCGGCGGCGCGGAGCTCGGGGGCCTCGGCGGCGCGCTCGGTGGCGTACTCGTGGATCGTCTCCAGCATGCGGTAGCGCATGCCCGTACCGCCGTCCCCGTCGCCCGGGCCCGCGACGACCAGGGACTTGTCGACGAGCGCCCCGATCAGGTCGGCGACCGGGCCGGTGCACACCGCCTCGGCGGCGGCTAGGTCCCAGCCGCCGGCGAAGACGGAGACCTCGCACAGCACCGTGCGCTCCCGCTCGTCGAGCAGGTCCCAGGACCAGTCGACGACCGCGCGCAGGGTCTGCTGGCGGGGCAGCACCGTGCGGCTCCCGGAGGTGAGGAGGCGGAAGCGGTCGTCGAGACGGTCGGCGATCTGCCGGGAGGTCAGCAGCCGCAGGCGGGCGGCGGCCAGCTCGATGGCCAGGGGCAGGCCGTCGAGACGGCGGCAGATCTCGTCGACGGCCTCCGGGTCGTGAACGGCGTGCGGGTCGGGGCGCACGGCCGCCGCACGCTCGAGGAAGAGGCGGTGCGCGGGATCGGGCGGCAGGGGCTCCACCGGACGGACCGACTCCCCGGGTACACCCAGGGGTTCACGGCTGGTGGCGAGGATCGTGAGGCCCGGGCAGTGCGTGAGCAGCGTCTCGGCCAGCTCGGCCGCCGCGCCGATCACATGTTCGCAATTGTCGAAGATCAGGAGTTCGCTTCGCGGGGCGCAGTACTCGATCAGCAGGGCGACCGGATCGTCCTGCGGCATCACCAGCTCGTTGGTGATCAGCACCGTCTCGCGCAGCCCGAGGGCGCTCACCACCGCGGCGGGGACCGCTTCCGGCCGGTCCAGCGGGGCCAGCTCGGCCAGCCACGCCTGCGGCAGCCCGGCGGCGGCTTCCTCGGCGAGACGGGTCTTCCCGGAGCCGCCCGGCCCGGTGAGGGTGACAAGGCGGGCCCTGTGCAAGTCCGAACGGATCGCCTCGAGTTCGAGTTCCCGGCCGACGAAGGAGTTCAGGCGGGGGCGGAGGTTGCCGGTGCGTGGGGCCGTCGGTGGCTTGAGCGGGGCGGGGGGCTGCGGGGAGCTCGGCCCGAGGGTCCGGGGGGCGGGCGGCGCGGAGGTCTGAGCGGATGCCTGCGGGGAGATCTGCGGGGACAGCAGCTCGGCGTGCAGGGACTGGAGTTCGGGGCCGGGGTCGGTGCCCAGGCCGTCCGCCAGGGCCCGGCGGGCGCGTTCGTACGCCGCGAGGGCGTCGGCGCCGCGGCCCGTGGCGCGCAGCGCGCGGATGAGGAGGGCGTGGAGGGGTTCGTCGTACGGGTGCGCCGTCGTCAGCTCCGTCAGCTCCGGTACGACGGCCGAGGTGCGGCCCAGGCGCACGTCGGCCTCGATGCGGGCGCGGGTCGCCGTCAGGCGCAGGGCCTCGGGGCGGGCGGCGGCGGTGCGGTCGGGCAGGTCGGCGAGGGCGGGGCCGTGCCACAGGGCGAGCGCCGTGCGCAGATCGCGGGCGGCGGTGTGCGGGTCGCCGTCGGCGAGGGCGGAGGTGCCGCGCTGGACGAGATCCTCGAAGACGAAGAGGTCGACGGAGTCGCGGCCGGCGTCGAGACGGTAGCCACCGGGGGCGGAGGCGACGGCGGTCCGGCCGAGGGTGCGCCGCAGGCGGGCGACGAGGGCCTGGAGCGCGGCGGGGGCGTCGAGCGGGGGGTCGTCCGGCCAGATCTCGTCGATGAGGGTCTGAGGGGTGGTGGTGCGGCCCGGGCGGAGGGCCAGGGCGGTGAGGAGGGCGCGGAGGCGGGGGCCGCCGAGGGGGACGGGGGTTCCTTGGTCGTCCTCTGCTTGGGCCGTGCCCAGGATTTTGTACCGCACCGGGTCATTGTCGCGGGGGGTGGGAGGTGGGGCACGGGGTTTGCGGTGTCCCTGGGCTGCGGATGCCGTGATCGGGTGCCCGCCGTCGCGTGCCCGCAGGCGCGCCGTGCACCTACGCCCCCGCCCCCAACGCCCTTCCCCGGGCCGAGATCCCCGCCGGCACCGCGCGTGCCCTTGCCGGGGTTCCCGTCCAGCAGGTGCCTCGGCGGGACAGGAGGCGGCGGAGCCAGAGTTCCAGGGAGACCAGGTCTGCCAGGCCGTCCAGGGGGAGCGGGGCGCCGTCGGCCGCCGCGCGTACCGCCTTGCGGACCACTCTGGCCTCCACCAGGCCCGCCTCCGCCAGCAGGGGGGCGGCGAAGAGGTCGACGAGGGAGTTCGCGGCGAGCCTGAGGCCCGCGCGGGTCGCGGCTGCCGAGGAGCCGTGGGAGGGGGCGCCCCAGCCGGGCGGCAGGCTGCCGACGCCCGCGCCCTCCAAGACCGTGCGCAGGATCGCCGCCCGTGCCCCCGGCTGCACCCGCAGGGTCTCGGGAAGCGCGCGGCAGGCGCGGACGACCTGGTTGTCCAGGAACGGGGCGTGCAGCCGCTGGGAGCGGATCTCCGCGGCCTGTTCCAGGACGCGGAGGTCGGTGGCGTGCCTCGCCAGTGCGGCACGCGCGCGGTGGTCGCCCGGACGCTGCCCGGGGCCGACGTCCGGCCGGCCCGCGGCCCCCTGGAGGCGAACCGATACTTCAGCCAGCGCCTCACCGGTCAGCCAGCGGGCCGCCGGCCCGGGTCTCGCCCAGGTGAGCGCGGCGAGCGACGCGCCCACGGCGCCCCCGGGCTCCTCGAACCGCCGCCGCATCAGCCGGTCGGCGAGTGCGTCGACGCCGGTCCGGTACGGCGTGCGGGACAGCTTGCGGGCCGCGCTGTACACGCGCGCGGGGACCATCACCGAGCCGTCCGCCTTCGCGAGCGCGGCCATGGGTCGCACCAGGTGGCGGCGCTTGCGGTCCATCAGCAGGTCGGCGAGTCGGGCCGGGTGCGCGTCCAGGACCTGCCGGGCGCCGTAGCCGGTGAAGTGGTCCGCGCTGCCCGACGCGAGACGGGCGCGGTGCCGGGCCGCGGTCACCAGGGAGGGTCCCGGTTCGTCCGTCAGTGGGCCCTCCAGGTCGGCATAAGGGAGCACTTCCTCTCCGCCGGTGACCACCACGTGGTGCAGCCGGGGGTTGGCCGCGAGCGTGCCGGCCCGCTCCAGTTCGGCCTCGCGGCCCCTGACGGCGAGGTCGTTGAAGGTGACGGCGAGCAGGCGTTCGCCGGCGCCGGTGCCGTGGCCGAGGATCGTGCCGGGCATGCCCGGCAGCCCGGCCGCGAGGAGGGCCAGGGTGCCGGATGCGGGGCCGCCGGAGAGGTCGGCTCCGATGCCGGGTACGGGCATTCCGCGCGCGGCACGGCGTTCCGCGGGTCCCATGCCGGGCACCGGCCCGGGGTCGAGGTCGGCGCTCGGGACGTGCCGGGGTGCCGACAGACGCGCTCGTACGGCGTCGATCAGGGCGTCGCGCACCGCGTCCACCGCGTCGGCGGGGTCCGCCGGGGGCGCCGCGACCGCGAGGAGGCGACCGGTTCGTACCCGGCGATCTCCCGGGCCCCCGCGCGCAGGATCAGCGCGTGCCCCGGCGGGATGCGTCGTACGCCGTCGTACGGGGTGGAGTGGTGCAGCGCTGCCGGTACGTCGGGGGCGGCGAGCAGGGCCGCCAGGTGCCCGAAGTCCAGGTTGGCCTCGATGAGGTCGGCGAGCGGGAGCGCGGCGGTCGCGTAGGCCGTGCCGCCGGCCCACGGGGTGTAGAAAACCGGCCGGGCGCCCGCGAGGTCGCCGCACACAGTGATCCTGCGGCCGACCTGGACGACGGCCGTGTAGCTGCCGGACCAGGCCGTCAGATGGCGCAGTGCCCCGCCCCGGGCGGCGAACAGGGCGACGCGCAGCTGCTCGTCGGATGCGCCGCAGGTGCCCAGGACCGCGATCCGGGTCCGCGCGTCGGCCTTCACGACGCGCACCTCGTCGGGACGCCAGTCGCCGACCGCCCACAGCGGATCGGGGTCGCCCCACAGGAGTTGGGAGCCGACCGGGTGCACGGTCTCGCCGTCGAAACCGGTGGCGCCGGCCGAGCCGGGCCCGACGGCTCCCGCGGCGGTGCTGCTCCATCCCACCAACCACCGCATCGACGCCTCCACAGGCTGTGGACAACCAGTGCACCGTACGAACGGCTCCATGCTGCCACGAAGAACGGGCCCCGGAGGGTGCAAGCCACAGCTCGTGCGCCCCGTAACGCGCCCGTGGGGAGCGATCCTCGAGCCGGTGAACTTCCGTGCGTCCCACGGCCGTCGGAGACACGGGGAAGGAAACAGCGACGTGAATGCGCCCCCGTTATGCTCCCCGAAATCGCCGTTCGCGCCCTCAAGAGTCGTGGTCGGGGCCTTGGCAGCGGTCGAAATCCACCATCGGTTTTCGGCCAAATCGGCGGCGGGCGGCCAGGCTTGGGCACGCTCCGTACAGGCCTGGGCAACGCACGGTCCGGGAGACGGAGTTCGCCCCCCGGACCGGTCCGCCGCCCGCGGGGATGAAGGCGGCGGTGTCCCCCAGCCCACTGGATCCAGTACAGCGGGCCGACCCACGCACGGCCCATGGAACCGCCCCCGAGGTGGCCGGAGAAGAGCGCACGGACGGGCGCACGGCCACACAGCGGGAGCACATGGCGACACTCCGTACATAAGTACGGACCACAATCCCGCCAACCGGATTTACGCCCCTTAACGCATGGGATGCGGCGAACTACGCTGGGTTTACGAATGCCGCGCGGTTATGCCACCGCCGCGGCAGCCGTCTGTGTCGAGGGGTGGCGCATGTCCAGGGAGCAACGCGGGCCGAACGAAAAGCTCGGCGCCGTTCTCGCCCTCGCGGGAATCAGCAACGCAGGACTCGCCCGGCGCGTCAACGATCTTGGCGCCCAGCGCGGGTTGACACTTCGCTACGACAAGACCTCGGTGGCGCGCTGGGTGTCGAAGGGCATGGTGCCGCAGGGCGCCGCGCCGCACCTGATCGCCGCGGCCATCGGCCAGAAGCTCGGCCGCCCCGTACCGCTCCACGAGATCGGTCTGGCGGACGCGGATCCCGCACCGGAAGTGGGCCTCGCCTTCCCCCGGGACGTAGGACAGGCGGTGAGATCGGCGACGGAGCTCTACCGTCTCGACCTCGCCGGGCGCCGGGCCGGCAGCGGCGGCATCTGGCAGTCGCTGGCCGGATCGTTCGCAGTGAGCGCTTACGCGACCCCTGCCTCCCGCTGGCTGATAACACCAGCCGACAGCTCGGTGGCCCGCGACCCCGTCCCGGGCGAGGGGTCCGGGGCGCCGATCAAGGTCGGCCACAGCGATGTCCGGAAGCTCCGCGAGGCCGCGGAGGACGCGAGGCGCTGGGACTCCAAGTACGGGGGCGGCGACTGGCGGTCGTCGATGGTGCCGGAGTGCCTGAGGGTGGAGGCGGCGCCGCTGCTGCTCGGGTCGTACTCCGACGAGGTCGGCAGGGCGCTGTTCGGCGCGGCCGCCGAACTCACCCGGCTGGCGGGCTGGATGGCCTTCGACACCGGTCAGCAGGAGGCCGCCCAGCGCTACTACATCCAGGCACTGCGCCTCGCGCGCGCGGCGGCCGACGTGCCCCTCGGGGGCTACGTCCTGGCCTCCATGTCGCTGCAGGCGACCTACCGCGGCTTCGGCGACGAGGGCGTCGACCTCGCCCAGGCCGCCCTGGAGCGCAACCGCGGCCTGGCCACCGCCCGCACCATGAGCTTCTTCCGCCTGGTCGAGCACGCACGCGCGCGCGCGCGCGCGGGTGACGCCCAGGCGGCCGGCACGGCCCTGAAGGCCGCCGAGGGCTGGCTGGAGCGGGCCCGCGACGGCGACAACGACCCGACCTGGCTCGGCTTCTACTCCTACGACCGCTTCGCCGCCGACGCCGCCGAGTGCTACCGCGACCTCAAGGCCCCACGCCAGGTCCGCCGCTTCACCGAACAGGCGCTGTCGCGGCCAGGCGAGGAGTACGTGCGCTCGCACGGCCTGCGCCTGGTGGTGTCCGCGGTCGCCGAGCTGGAGTCGGGCAACCTGGACGCGGCCTGCGAGCAGGGCGTGCGAGCGGTGGAGATCGCCGGGCGCATATCGTCGGCGCGCACGACCGAGTACGTACGGGACCTGCTGCACCGGCTGGAGCCGTACGGCGACGAACCGCGCGTGGCGGAGCTGCGGGAGCGGGCGCGGCCGCTTTTGATGGCTCCGGTCTGACAGCGCGGCCGCAGGGCGCCGCCCGGGGTTTGAAGGCATTGTCAGTGGCGCAGTGCACTATCGAAACCGGGAGGTGGAGCAGGTGCGGGAGATCGCCTACGACTGCGACGTGCTGGTGATCGGTGGCGGAATAGTCGGCCTGTCGACGGCGTATGCGATCACGCGTGCCGCGCCGGGCACGCGGGTGACCGTCCTGGAGAAGGAGGCCGGCCCGGCCCGCCACCAGACGGGGCGCAACAGCGGGGTCATCCACAGCGGGATCTACTACCGACCCGGCTCCCTGAAGGCGCGGTACGCGGTCGGGGGCGCCGCCGAGATGGTCAAGTTCTGCGCGGAGTACGGCATCGCGCACGCCGTCACCGGCAAGCTGATCGTCGCGACCGAGCGGGAGGAGCTGCCGCGCCTGCACGCACTGGTGCAGCGCGGCCGGGAGAACGGCATTCCGGTACGGGAGCTGGGCGCCACCCAGATACCGGAGTACGAGCCGGAGGTGCAGGGGCTCGCGGCCATCCACGTGGGCACCACCGGGATCTGCGACTTCGTGGCGGTCGCCCGGCAGCTCGCGGAGGTCTCGGGCGCGGAGATCCGGTACGGGGCGGAGGTGGTCCGGATCGACCGGCGCGCCTCCCTGGGGGTCGCCGTACGCACGGGTGACGGGACGGTGCTCCGCGCGCGTGTACTGGTGAACTGCGCCGGGCTGCACTGCGACGAGGTGGCCCGGCTGACCGGGGACGACCCCGAGGTGCGGATCGTGCCGTTCCGGGGCGAGTACTACACGCTGCGCCGACCCGAGCTGGTGCGGGGGCTTGTGTATCCGGTGCCGGATCCGGCGTTCCCGTTCCTCGGGGTGCATCTGACCCGCGGGATCGAAGGAGAGGTGCACATCGGGCCGAACGCGGTGCCGGCACTGGCCCGCGAGGGGTACGGCTGGGGGGTCGTACGGCCTCGGGAGCTGGGCGCGACGGTGGCGTGGCCGGGGTCGTGGCGGATCGCGCGTCGGCACTGGCGGTACGGGGCGGGGGAGCTGCGGCGGTCGGTGTCGAAGGGGGCGTTCACCGAGGCCGTGCGGAGGTTGCTGCCCGCGGTGCGGGAGGACGACCTCGTCCGGGCGCCTGCCGGGGTGCGGGCGCAGGCGGTGCTGCGGGACGGGACGCTGGTGGACGACTTCCTGATCCAGGAGGGGGCGCGGGCGGTGCACGTGCTGAACGCGCCGTCCCCCGCGGCCACCGCTTCGCTGGCGATCGGGCGGGAGGTGGCGCGGCGGGCGCTGGTGGTGCTGGGGCGGGAGTGAGCGGTGCCCGGGCCGCGCCGCCACGGTTGGTTCCGCCCCCGCCGCCCCTCCCTTCCCGTCCCTGGGGGCTCCGTCCGTCGCCAGACCCCCGTCGGCTTACGGCCTCGTCCTCGAACTCCCCCAAGCTCTTCGAGCAGGGGGACCCCCAGACGGACGGGCTGGTTCTGGCTGACCGACCCCCTAAAATTGATCCCACTGTGTCTGACTCCCTCAACTTCGCTCCCGACGATTCCCAGCTCACCCCCGGTGGCGGCTCAGGTCGTGGTGCCGGCGCGTCCATTCGGCACACCCGGGTGAAGGGGGAGCCCCGGTTTCCCGACGGGCCCAAGGCCGATCCCGCCGGGTCGCACTTCGAGCGGCGGATCCGTAGCTTCCAGCCGCGGCGGAGCCGGGTGACGGCCGGGCAGGCGGACGCGCTGCAGCGGCTGTGGCCCAAGTGGGGGCTGGACATCGACGGGCAGCGGGTCATCGACCTCGCCGAGCTGTTCGGGAACAGCCGCCCCGTCGTGCTGGAGATCGGGTTCGGCATGGGTGAGGCCACCTCGGAGATGGCCGCCGCCGACCCGGACACCAACATCCTCGCCGTCGACGTGCACACCCCCGGCCAGGGCAACCTGCTGGCCCTCGCCGACCGGGCGGGACTGACCAACATCCGCGTCGGCAACGGCGACGCGATCATCCTGCTCCGCGAGATGCTCGCCCCCGACTCCCTCGACGGGCTGCGCGTCTACTTCCCCGACCCCTGGCCCAAGAAGCGCCACCACAAGCGGCGGCTCATCCAGCCCGACTTCCTCACGCTCGCCGCGAGCCGTCTCAAGCCGGGCGCGCTGGTGCACTGCGCCACGGACTGGGAGCCGTATGCCGAACAGATGCTGGAGGTGTTCACCGCACACCCGGGGTTCGAGAACACCCAGTCCGGCGGCGGGTACGCGCCACGCCCCGACTTCCGGCCGCTGACCCGTTTCGAAGGGCAGGGTCTGGACAAGGGTCATGTCGTGAACGACCTGCTCTTCCGGCGCGTACCGCACCGCGACCAGCCCACCGCCGAAGGCTGAGCGTCCGCGCGTCCGTTGGACACCGTCGCGGGCGGCTCCCCCGTCTCGTTAGGGTCGATGCCGTGGCCACCTTTCCCTCGTACCCGACGCACCCGGGCGGTGACGCCGCCGCCGGCTCGTTCGGGCACCCGCACTGGTGGCAGAGGCGGTGGGTGCGGTACGGGGCGCTGATCACGCTCCTCGCGCTCTCCGGGCTCGTCATCCTGGCTCTCGTACGGCAGCAGACCGGGACCGAGGGCTTCCTGGTCGGGCTGGGCCTCGCGGTCCTGCCCGTGCCGCTGCTGATCGCGGCCTTCCGCTGGCTGGACCGGGTGGCGCCGGGACCCTGGCGGAACCTGATCTTCGCCTTCGCCTGGGGCGCGTGCGCCGCCGCGCTCATCGCGATCGTCGCCAACAGTTTCGCCACCCGGTGGATAGCGACCGCGACCGCCGATCCGCACAGCGCCGACACGCTCGGCGCGACGGTGATAGCGCCGATCGTGGAGGAGTCCGCGAAGGCCGCGGCCGTGCTGCTGGTCTTCCTCTTCCGCAGACGGGACTTCACCGGGATCGTCGACGGAGTGGTGATAGCCGGCGTCACCGCCACCGGTTTCGCCTTCACCGAGAACGTCCTCTACCTGGGCACGGCCTTCGGCACCGACCAGATGAGCGGGGGAAGCGGGCTGGCGTCCGTCACGGCCGCGACCTTCTTCGTCCGCGTGGTGATGTCGCCCTTCGCACACCCGCTGTTCACCGTGCTCACCGGCATCGGCTTCGGCATCGCCGCGCTGTCCGCGGAGCGCCAGCACGTCCGGCGGGTGCTGACGCCGCTCTGCGGGCTGCTGCTCGCGATGGGCATGCACTCCATGTGGAACGGGTCGTCCACGTTCGGCCAGTACGGGTTCTTCGCGGTGTACGCGTCGTTCATGGTGCCCGCGTTCGGGCTGCTGACCTGGCTGGTCATCTGGACGCGGCAGCGGGAGCTGCGGACGGTGCGGGAGGAACTGCCCGCCTACGTGGTCGCCGGGTGGATGGGGCCGGTGGAGCCGTTCGTGCTCGGTTCGATGCGGGCGCGGCGGCTGGCCCGTGAGTACGCGAGGCAGCACTTCGGAAAGGACGCGGCGCGGTCGGTCGCGCGGTACGAGGCGTACGCGACGTCCCTGGCGTTCCTGCGTCACCGGGGACGCATGGGCCGCGCGGGCGCCGATTTCGTCGTACGGGAAAGGGAGTTGCTGACCGAGCTGTGGGCGCGCCGGGAGGTGGCGCGGCCGGCGCTGGCGCATGCGGCACGTGCGACGGCACCGGTGGCTCCGCCGGTGTGGCCGGGGTACGGACACGTGTCCTTCCAGGGCCCGCCGCAGTACGGCCCGGCGGCACCGCAGTACGGCCCTGCGATGCCGCAGTACGGTCCGGTGGCGCCGCAGTACGGTCCCGTGGCGCCGCAGTACGGCCCTGCGATGCCGCAGTACGGTCCGGCGGCGCCGTATCCGGAGTACAACCCCTATCGCTCCTAGGAGTTGGCGCCGGCTCGGCACCGCCCGATTCCGCCGTCTGCCGTGCTACGCCGACGCCTCCGTCAGCTTCGCCACGTCCTCGTCCGTCAGCGTCAGGTCCGCCACGGCCAGCAGCGCCGGCAGCTGCTCCACCGTCCGCGCCGAGGCGATCGGTGCCGCGACGGTCGGCTGGGCCGCCAGCCAGGCGAGGGCCACCGTCGGGATCTCGGCGCCCCGGGCCTCGGCGATCTCGTCCAGGGCCGTCAGGACCCGCTGTCCGCGCTCGGTCGCGAGGTGCTTGGCCGCGCCCTCCGCGCGCGCCGACTCCACCGTCGTACCCGGCCGGTACTTGCCGGTCAGGAAGCCCGAGGCCAGCGCGAAGTAGGGAACCGCCGCGAGCCCCGCCCGGGAGGCGAGGTCCTGCAGGGCACCCTCGTAGGTGTCGCGCGAGACCAGGTTGTAGTGCGGCTGCAGCGCCACGTACCGCGCCAGGTTCTCGCGGTCCGAGAAGTCCAGGGACTCCTGGAGGCGCTCGGCGGAGATGTTGGAGGCGGCGATGGCGCGCACCTTGCCCGCCTTCACCAGCTCGTCGAGCGCGCCGATGATCTCCTCGACCGGCACCTCCGGCTTGTCGAAGTGGGTGTAGTAGAGATCGATGTAGTCGGTGCCCAGACGGCGCAAGGACGCGTCGGCCGCGGCCTTGATGTTGGCGGCGGTCAGGCCCTGGTAGTCGGGGTGCTGGCTGACCTTGGTCGCGATGACCACGTCGGAGCGGTTGCCGCGCGCCTTCACCCACTTGCCGATGATGGTCTCGGACTCGCCGCCCTCGTTGCCCGGCACCCAGGCCGAGTACGAGTCGGCCGTGTCGATGAAGTTCCCGCCCGCCTGCGCGTATGCGTCCAGGACGGCGAAGGACTGCGTCTCGTCGGCGGTCCAGCCGAAGACGTTGCCGCCGAGGGACAGCGGGAAGACCTCGAGATCGGAAGAACCCAGCTTGCGAAGAGAAGTCATGCTCTGTGTCAGCGCCCGGACCGGGCCGGTGTCTTCCGGGAAGCCCGCAAAGATCTTGCAAACGAACGCGCTCTTCGCGGGGGTGGGGGTCAGGGGTTGAGGCCCTTGCCGCGCAGCCAGGCCAGCGGGTCGATCGCGGCGCCGCCGTCAGGGTGGACCTCCAGGTGCAGGTGCGGCCCTGTGACGTTGCCGGTCGCGCCCACGCGGCCGATGACGTCGCCCGTGCTGACCTTCTGCCCGACCGTGACGCTGATCGACGACTGGTGGCAGAACCACAGCTCGGTGCCGTCGTCGAGGGTGAGGATCGTGCGGTAGCCGTACGAGCCGGCCCAGCCCGCCTCCGTGATCGTGCCGCTGTGGACGGCCTTGATGAGCGTGCCGGTGGGCGCGGCGAAGTCCAGGCCGGTGTGGAAGCCGGAGGACCACATGGCACCGGCGTCGCCGAAGTGGGAGGTAAGGGTGTAGGAGGAGGTCGGCAACGTGAACTGCCGGGCGAGAGCGGCGAGCCGCGCGGCCTCCTCCGCCTTCTTCTTCTCGGCGGCGGCTTTGGCCTGCGCGTCGTCCTGCGCCTTGACCGCCGCGGCGGCGGCCTTCTTCACCGCTGCGTCCTCGGCGGCCTGCGCCGCTTTCTGCGCGATCCGGTCCTGCTGGGACTCGGCCTGCTGCATGATCCGGGCGCGCAGCGCCTCACCCGCGCCCTTCGAACCGGTGGCGGCGGTGGCATCACCGGCGTCGGTCCGGCCGACGCTGCTGAGAGCGGTGGCCGAGCTCTTGGGGGCGCCGGAGTCCTCGCCGATGAGCGCCTTGGCGGATTCCGTGACCGAGGAGAGGTCCGGCAGGGATATGGACACCGGCGGCTTGCCGGACTGCGCGGTGGCCATGCCGCCCGCGCCGACGGCGGCGATCACACCGACGCCGAGGACGGTGGAGCTGCGGGCCAGCCCGCCCCCGCGCTGCTTGGCGACGCGGTGCCGGCCGCGGACGGAGCGGATGGAGTCCTCGGTGGGGTTCCACTCCTCCCAGGGGCCCTCGTCGATACCGGGTGCGACGTCGAGCGTCTGCGTACTGTTCGGGGCGAACGAGGTGCTCTGGGCAGGCCGGTTGAACGCCACGTGGGCGCACTCCTTTCCTTCCGTCTCGCCTACCGGGTTAGCTGACGGGTTCGGAGCAGGAAGGTCTCCTACGCGCGTATACCGGCCGTGCGACACGGCGGTATCCGCGTGATTCACCCCAAGGTGGTGGTTCCCCGGTTCCCTCGCGGGATTCGGCAGGCGCGCACGGAGCCGCCTTCGGTGACGGCTGGGACGACCGCGCTGCGTTATCGAACGTTAATAGACGCGGGGCCTGGATTCCAAGCCGTTCAGGCAGATCCGTTCAGGCCGCCGGCCAGGACTTACACGGCCCGAACGGAGGAAATCGGGCGAGTCGCCTCCGCCTCAGCGGCCTCACAGATATTGACAGTATGTCAGTTGTTATGCGCAGGGGCACGGCTCACTCACTCGTCGTGACCGCGCTCAGGGGGCGGCCGGGTCGGCGCACGGCCAGCAGGGCCATGTCGTCCGTGCCACGGCCACCGGTGTGCCGGGCGACCTCGCGCGTGACGGTGCTCAGCAGGGCGCCGGGGCCGGAGAAGACCCGTCCGGCGAGGCGGACGGCGGGGTCGTAGAACCGGCCGTGCGCGTCCCGTGCCTCCGAGACGCCGTCGGTGTGGAAGAGCAGCGTCGAGCCGGGCGGGAAGTCCCACTCCTCCACCCGGTCGGGCCAGACGCCGAGGTCGCCCATGCCGAGCGGCAGGGCGGGCTCGCGGGCCTGAAGTTCTCGCAGGGAACCGTCCGGGAGCAGGAGCAGCGGGGCTGGGTGGCCTCGGTTGACGATGCGGACGACGCCGGAGCCGTGCGGGATCTCGGCGAGGACCGCGGTGGTGAACCCCTCGTACACGTCGGGCCCCTCGCGTCCGGCGCGGTCGCGTGACAGCGCCCGCTCCAGGCGCTGGGCGACGGCCTCGAGCGTGGGCTCCTGTTCGGCGGCCTCCCGGAAGGCGCCGATCACGACGGCCACGGCGGTCACGGCACCCATGCCCTTGCCGCGTACGTCGCCGACGACGAGCCGTACGCCGTGCGGGGAGTCCTGGACGGTGTACAGGTCGCCGCCGATGAACGCGTCGGCCTGGGCGGCCTCGTACCGGGCGGCGATGTCCAGCCCACCGATCCGGGCGGCGGGCTCGGGCAGCACCGCGCGCTGGGCGGCCTCGGCGATCTGGCGGGCGGAGGCGAGGCGGGCGACATTGCGGCGGACCAGCACGTTGATGAGGACGGCGAGGGCGGCGACGGTGACGACCGTGGCCACCTCGGTGACCTCGCCCGCCTTCCCGAGCACGCCGAGCCCGAGGTGGACCCCGAAGACCACGACGACGGCCGCCGTGCCGGTGAGGACGGTGCCGCGCAACGAGAACAGGGGTGCGGCGACGAGCGGCGCGGCGGTGAAGAGGGGGCCGGCCGTGTAGTCGGACGGGGCGAAGAGGTCGAAGCAGACCCCGGCGACGATCAGCAGCCAGGGCAGGGCCCGCAGAAAGGCCCGCGCGTACGAGATCCGCCGCTCCTCGGCCTCCGTGACGGCCTCCGCCTCGGCCCCTCCGTACGCCGGAACCGGAACGGTCCTCGTGCCGGGGGCGGGGAGGGGGGTGTCGGGATCGGGCATGGGGGCTCCGGCGGCTCCGGCGAGCCGGCCGGGTCTGCCGGGTCTGCCGCGACTGCCGGGCCGGCGGTCCTCGCGGTCGGGGAGACGCCCGCCGGACCGGTTGCTGCGGTCGGGGAGACGGCCGTCCAACCGGTCGTGACGGTCGGAGAGACGGCCGTCCGACCCGTCGTGACAGTCGGAGAGACGCCCGCCCGACCCGTCGTGACAGTCGGAGAGACGCCCGCCCGACCCGTCGTGACGGTCGGAAAGACGCCCGCGCGACCGCTCGTGGTCCTCGGCCCTCTCCTCACGGGGCCCATCGGGCCCACGCCGCTCGTCCGGATCTTCCTGCTCCCATGACCACCGCTCGCCTGCTCGCTGCACCACCCGTCCAGGCTTCCCGGAAGGGCGGCGGGGGGCGACCGCTGTGGGCCGGGCGGAGTAGCCGCCAGTGGGTGGAAGAGGGCCGGGAAACACCGAGGGCCGAAGTCCTTTCGGACTCCGGCCCTCG
Source organism: Streptomyces cynarae (assembly GCF_025642135.1). Taxonomy (NCBI): domain Bacteria; kingdom Bacillati; phylum Actinomycetota; class Actinomycetes; order Kitasatosporales; family Streptomycetaceae; genus Streptomyces; species Streptomyces cynarae. The sequence goes on from NZ_CP106793.1 coordinate 4,293,729, forward strand.
GCCTTCAGTAGCGGGGACAGGA